>JAYVLQ010000155.1:0-12369 GCA_043759355.1 Kofleriaceae bacterium | reverse complement strand
CGCCGGGCGGCAGCTTCGGTAGCGAGCTCGAGTTCTTGATGTGCTGGGTGACCTCGTCGAGCGCGGCGACGAACTCGGCCATCGTCTGGTAGCGCTCTTCACGCTTCTTCGCGAGCGCCTTCATGATCGAGAGCTCGAGCGATTTCGGGATCGAAAGATCGGGCCGGACCTGGCTCGGCGGCACGATCGGATCGAGCATCTGCATCGCGATCGTGCGCACGGTGCTGTCGCTCTTGTGCGGCGTCGTGCCGACGGTCAGCTCGTAGAGGATCGTACCGAGCGCGTAGATATCGACGCGGCGATCGGTATCGCTGCGGCCCGCCGCCTGCTCGGGCGCCATGTACTCCGGCGTGCCGAAGACCGAGCCGACGCGCGTGAGGCGTGGACCTTCGGCCTTGCCTTCGATCGGCTGGACCTTCGCGATGCCGAAATCGACGATCTTGACAAAGTCGATGCGCTCGTCTCGATCGACGAGGAACACGTTCTCGGGTTTGAGATCGCGATGGACGATGCCCTTGTCGTGCGCAGCACCGAGCGCGCGCCCGATCTGCTGTGCGATCGGGATCGCTTGCTCGGCCGGCATCGGCGCGCGATCCTTGATCGCGCGCGAGAGCGTGACGCCGTCGACGTACTCCATCACCGAGTACGTCATGCCATCGGGCGTGGTGCCGAAATCGGTGACGTCGACGATGTTCGGATGGCCGATGCGCGAGGCAGCCTTCGCCTCCTGGACGAAGCGCTTGATCGTCGCGGCGTCGCGCATGACCTCGCGCTTCAGCACCTTGATCGCGAGCGGGCGCTCGATCACCGCGTGGCGCGCCGCGAACACCACGCCCATGCCGCCCTCGCCGATCTTGCGCAGGACCAGGTAGCGCCCGTCGAGTGTCTCGCCGACGAGCCGATCGTATTCGCTCGACGCGGGCTCGCGCCGCATCGTCTGGACCACGCTCGTGTGCGAGCGCTGCGCCGACATCGCGCGGATCTTGTTCGTCGTGTCGCCAACGCCGCTCTGTGTCGGTGTTCCATCCGTGACGGTGTCGTGCGGCGGACTCGTATCCGGAGCCTGCGCCGACATGATCGCCGAGAGCACCGTCGGCTTTTGCGCGACGCTGACATCGGAGAGCGGCTTACCGTCGTAGGGACAGAAGCCCGGCTCGGTGAACGAGCGCTGACACGCCGGGCATTGGAAGATCACCGCTTTGCGTACAGCGACGTCTGGTAGAAGCTGTACACCACGTTGTCGGCGGCAACGACAACGATCGGTTGGCCGTTGTAGCGAGTCGTGGTGACCGCTCGGCCGAACAGATGATTCGAATCGCCGTTCGGAATCTGCAACGTGTCGGATGCCGTCGCCGCGATCGCGCCGCCGGTGACCGTATGCAGATCGACCGCGCCGGCACCCGAGGTGCTGCCGTTCGCGCGGCCCGGATATCCGAGCACGAGGACGCCCGAGCCATCGAACGTGTCGTAGGCCGCCGCTCGGACGCCGGGCGCCGAGATGACCGAGCCAGCGAGCACTGGTGTCGCCGCCGTCGTGATGTTCACGAGCTGGATGGCACCGATCGACGTCGCCGCGGTGTCGTACGCCGTGAGGATCGCGTACTTCGAGGTGCCCTCGGTGATGATGGCGAGGTGGCCGTTGTTCGTGGCAGCCGGGCCGCTGACCTTCGCCGTCGTCGGACCGGTCGGGGTCCCGACCACGCACGTATCGAGCGCGGTTAGCGGATATCCGAACAAGTCGCCTGCCTTCGTGTAGACCCACAACATCGAGCTATCGATCGCGACGGCCGCAGGCGCGACGGCCGCGGGCGCACCGGCCGTCGTCCCATCGGTGAACAGGCAGCTCCTGACCGCGGTGCCCTTCGCCGAGAAGATGTTGGCCGCCGTTGCACCCGACGACGTGACGCCAACGACGAGCTGGCCGTTCGCGAACGCGGTCGCGTCCGGCGTCGCGGGCGTCGGAATCTGCTGATCGAGGCTGAGCGCATCCGGCGAGCCGCTCACCGCGACGACCGTCCCGACGTTGGAGTTATCGACGAGGACGACCTGGCCAACACCATCGAACAACACGGTGCCTTTCGCGGTCACCGAATCGATCGTGTGCGCGCCGAGCGTCTCGTTAGCGCCGAGATCCTGTGCGATGCCGCCCGGATCGAGCGCGAGCGTCGAGTAATTGCCCGAGCCCGAGGACAAGATCGCGATCTTGCCACCGCTGGTCTCTGCCGGGAGCGTGGCACCCGCGATCGAAACCCCGTACTCGGTGGCTTTGATGCCATCGGGCTTCTCGGTGCCACGCACGGTGGTCGTATCGGAGAGGTCATCGAATTGCGACCAGCTGCACGCGCCGATCAGGCTCGTCGCAGCAAGGAAAAATAGTTTCTTCACCAGTGCACCTCCATTCCGAGGCCGGCATAGTTGGTATTGATCTCCGGCACGAGCGTGACCGACTTCGCGTCGATCAAGGCGGTCGACGGCGGACCCTTGTCGCGGAGCGTGTAGTAGACCGCGGTCACGAGCGTGATCGCCGAGATCGCCAACGACGCATCCGCGGCGATCGCGTAGATCTTGCCCTTGAGGAAACGCGAGTCATTCGAGGCTGGCGGATGCGCCGATGCGATTTCCTTGTTCAGGTCGTCGTGCAGCTGGTTCGCTTGGAGGCCGAGGTAGATGCCCGCGCCGCCGAAGATCGCACCGACGACATACGCTACCACCGCATCGCTGCGGCTCGGCTTCGGTACGAGCGTCACCTTGATCTGGGTCTCCGCTTTCGCTTCGATCGTGATGCGGCGCTCGTACGGCTTCCAGCCTTCGCGCGTGACGAGGATGACGTGATCGCCTTGCGGCACGCTGCGCAGACACGGACCGCGCTCGCACAGGAGCGTGCCGTCGATCGCGATCTGCGAATCTTCGATGCCGTAGCCGGTGATCGCGATCTTGCCGAGCGGCGAGCCCTTGATCGTGCCCTTCACCGCTTTGGTCTCACCGGGCGCGATATCGATCGTCTCGGTGTACTCGTCGTAGCCCTCTTTCGAGATCCAGAACGTGTGCTTGCCCGGCTTGATCTGCTGCGACCACGGCGTCGACCCGACCGCGCCGATGCTCTTGTCGTCGATGAACACGTCCGATTTCGGAATGTTCGAGGCGATCTCGACCCACGCGAGGTAGTCCTCTTGCGCCATCGACGAGACGAACTGCACGAGCTTCGTCGGATCCGCGGAGATCGTCGACTCGACGACCTTGTAGCCGCGCTTCTCGATGATCAACTTGTGCTCGCCGTCGATCGATCCGCTCCACGGTGTCGTCGCGAACGGGCCCTTCTTCTTGTCGTCGAGGTAAATCGTCGCGTTCTGCGGCTCGGTCACGATGACGACGAGGCCGCGGACTTTCACATCGCCGAGGTTCTGGACTTCTTGGGACGGCGCGGCTGCCGTGGCGCCGCTGCCCGAGCCTGAGCCCGCACCTGCATCGAGGCGCTTGATCTCGTCGTCGAGGACGCCGATCGCCTTCTCGACATTCGCCTTGTCTTGCGCCTGCGGCTCCTCGGCGAGGTACCGCTTGTAGAACTCGACGGCCTTCCTGTACGCCGCCACATCCGAGGCTCTCTTGCCCTTCATGTGGAAGCTGGCGCCGACGTTGTAGAGGAATTGCGGGAACGGCCGAGCCGCGTACGCCTCCTGAAACCCCGCCGCCGCCTCGTCGAATTTGCCCGCGAGATATTCACTCTGCGCGGTATCGAACGAGGCCTGAGCCTTCTTTAGTGAATCAGCACTCTGACCGAATGCCGAAGTCGTCGCGAGCATCGCCACGGCGACACAGATCGCGAACAAGACGTGTGTTTTCATCAGCCAAGCTCCCCGCAGAGACGCTCATCGTATCACGCGTCAGGCGCAGAACGTGACGTTGGCCTCGACGGATTCGCGCGCCGTGCGGGTGCGATTTGCCGGGACCGCATGATCGGCGTAGCCGAGCGCGAGCCCGAACAAGATCACGTCGGTCTCGGCGATCGGTAGCTCCTTGCGGAGTGGCTCGGGATACGCCGCGATCGCCGCCATCGGGCAGGTCGCGACGCCGAGCACCTCGCAGGCAGTCAGCACGTAGCCGAGCCAGATGCCGACGTCGACGTATGCGTACGGACCGAGACGCTTGTCACAGGCGACGACCGCCATGTGAGGAGCGTCGAAGAACGCGTAGTTGCGCAGGAACGCGTCGTAGCGACCCAGCTTGTCCTCGCGCGCGATGCCCATCTCTTTATAGAGCGCGGCACCACAGTTCACGCGGTGCTGCTTGTACGGCGGCGGATAGTCGAGCGGGAATGGAATCGCGGGGCTCGGAAACCCGCCCTTCGCGGCCGCGACCGTCGCCTCGGCGAGCCGCTGGGTGATCGGCGGTTCGGTGATCGCGACCCGCCACGGCTGGATGTTGCACCAGCTCGGCGCGGCCTGCGCCGCCGCGAAGATCTTCGTGAGCGTCTCGCGCGGCACCGGGTCCGGCTCGAACCCGCGCACGCTGTGCCGGCCGCGCCAGAGCGCATCCAGCTGGTCGATCATTACCGGGCCCTCTTGAGCTCTTTGAACCGAAAGATACCGGTCGAATGGCCGTCGGAGAACTGGATGCCGACCCCGTAGTTACCGACGAGGTGCATGTCCTTGACGCTGATGTCCTCGGGCACGCTCTTGGGGTCGAGCAAGCGTTCGCCGGTCGCTTCGGACTGGCAGTTCGCGCACGCGCACTTGATCCGCAGCGCCCGGACCGGCCACGTGTCCTCGTCCTTCGGATCGCCACCCTCTTCCCAGATGAATCGGATCTCTTGTTTACCGAGCCCGATAATCTCGACTGGCATGGGCATGCCCGCCGTATAGCACTGATGTACGGTGGCCGTGTGCCACCGCCGCGCCAGCGCCGCTCGCTCTCGATGCCCAAGATGCCGGGCAAGCTCCATCGCGATGGTGATTCGCATATCGCCCGGATCCTCGTCGATGCGCTGACCGCCGCGCAGACCGATAAGGAGACCGCCGAGACCTTCACGCACCCGTTTCACACCTACCCGGCGCGGCTCCACCCGGCGACCGCGCGCGTCCTCGTCGACCTCGTCTCCGACGGTGCGACCCGCGAGCAATGCCTCGTCGATCCATTCTGCGGCTCTGGCACCACGCTCGTCGAAGCCCGCGCGAACGGCCTGCGTGTCGTCGGCAGCGACCTCAATCCGCTCGCCGTGATCGTCGCGCGCGCGAAGACCTGGACCGCGCCGCCGCGCCGGCGCACCCAGCTCCGCGAAGCCGGCCACTCGATCGCCGGCAACGCGCTCCAGGCCGGCAAGGCCGCGCGCCGCGCCTCCTCGGACCCGGCCCCGCTGCGCAAGCCCAAGGGCTTCGATCCGAACGCCCGCGATCGCCGGCTCGCTGCCTGGTTCGCGCCCCACGTCCGCCGCGAGCTCGAAGACCTCGCGACCCGGATCGAAGACGTCCGGCAAGACGACCCCGAGATCGCGGGCATCCTCCTCGGTTGCCTCTCGAGCATCCTCTACAAGGTCAGCTCGCGGACCTCCGACACCGACGCGACCTGGACCCAGCGCAACATCGGCCGCGGCTTCGCGTCGCGCCTGTTCGTCCAGCGCGTGGATCTCCTGTACGCCGGTCTCAACGATCTCGCGAAGGTCCACGCGCCGATGCCCGAGGTCCACGAGGTCGATATCCGCCGGCTCGAGACCATCGTGCCGGACGGCACCGCCGCCGGCGTCATCACCTCGCCGCCCTACGCCGGGACCTACGACTACGCCGAGCACCAGCGCCTGCGCTTCGATTTCCTCGCGCTCCGCCATCGCGAGTTCGAGGACGGCGAGCTCGGCACCCGCCGTTCGTTCGAGAAAGACCCGACCTCGGCGCGCGCCAACTGGAAGAAGGCGCTCGACGGCTTTGTCGGCAAGATCGCGGCGACCCTCGCCCCCGGCCGGCGCGCCGCGCTCGTGATCGGCGACTCCGTCGCGGCGGATCGAGCGATCTTTGCCCTCGACGACCTCCGAGATGCCGTGACCTCCGAGCTCGTCCTCGAAGCGTGGGCCTCGCAGGAGCGCCCGTTTTTTGGCATTCACGAGCGCCGCGCGTTCGGCGACACGCCGAAGCGCGAGCACATCGTCGTGCTACGCCGAACCTAGCGGATCGCGATACACGGCCGCGAGCACGAGCTCGCAACCGATCGCAGCGATCGTGAGCCGATCGGTGGCCTCGGTGAACGTCGAGCCGGTGCCGACGCTACCAGAGCTCGGCGCGCTGCGATTCGTGATCGAACAACACCATCGCTTCGAGTGACGGAATCGCTCGGTAGTGGCGCAGCTTCTCGCCCCGATCGTAGTCCGCGGTCGAAGGGCTGAGCACTTCGATCAAGACCGTCGGATTCATGATCGTATGACCGGTGCGATCGATCGGATCGGTCTCGAGTGCGCCCGACGACCAGCACCCGTCGCGCGAACGCCAGCTTCGCACCAACCATGGCGCGAAAATACCCTATCGGCCGGCTCGCCTGGCGGTTGCGTGCCCAAACGCACGGCTTCGCCGATGGCGGTTGGAAGTCCGGTTCGGTTGGGTTACGACTCGTGGTCATGAGGAAGCTGAATCTGGGATTATGTTCGGTCGCGCTCGCGGCTTGCGGTAGCGATGCGGCAAAGACGTCGGACGCGCCCCCGGTGGCGATCGATGCGAAGCCAATCGACGCTGCAAAGGTCTTCCTCGATGCTCCGCCGCCTGCGTACGACCTCAGCTGTTATCAGCACACGGCGCCGGCGGCGGCCACCGACCCCGTCACGATCTCTGGCACGACACAGACGCTGAACGGCACTCTTGGTCCGTTGGCGACCGTCAACCTCGAGGTTTACAAAAATGGCTCCGCGACGGCGCTGGCAACGACGGCCAGCGACGCGAATGGCGTCTACGCATTTGGCAACGTCGTTACTGGCGGAGTGCCAGTCAATGGCTACATCAAAGGCACCAAAGCCACCTACCGCACGACCTACCTCTATCCGCCGAACGAAGTAGTCGCGAACCTCGCGAACGTTCCGGTTCCGCTGATCTCAATCGCGACAGCGAGCATGTACATTTCCAACCAAAACGATACGAACAACGGCCTGTTGTTCCTCACCGTCGCCGACTGCACGCTGACGCCGATTGCAGGCGCGACGTTGACGGTCAAACAGAACGGCGCGAACGTCGGCACGCAGATCGATCTTGGCTCGTTCTTTCCACAGCTCCACGGCGTGTACATCGTCTCGAATGTGCCAGATGGTGACGCCACGATTTCGGCGATGTACAACAGCATGACGTTCCCGAGTCACGTCGTCGCGTCGCACAAGCGCCCATCGCCAGATGCGCCGGGTACCGTGACCGCCAGTGCTGTAGTCCCGGGCTTTTTCTGATCTCCGCGTGGTAGTTTCCGCTGACCGTGGAGACCGCCGCGTATCTGCAGAGCGCTGCTGACGGCCACGCCCAGATCGTGGGCGGCCTCACGGTGCTCGAGCGCCGCCTTCGCGAGCTCGCGAAGGACGGCGTCACGCGCGCGCTGATCGCGACCGCTCCGATCGAGCTGTCGCGGCCGATGCCGATCCCGATCCAGTTCGTCCCGCCCGGTTCTCCGGTGCCGGCTGGAGCGCGGGTCGAGCGCGCCGATGTCATCGCGGGGATCGAGATCACCGACGAGGCATCGCGCAGCGCGGCCGAGTGGAACCTGATCCGCGGCATGAACAAATCGTTCGAGGGCCCGGTCGATGCGCTGATCAACTGGCGGTTCTCGATGCGGATCACGCGCGTGCTCGCGCGGCAATCGCTGGCGCTCACGCCGAATCACGTGACGATCGTCGCGATCGTGATTGGCTTGCTCGCCTCGGTGCTCGCGAGCCGCGGCACGTACCTGACGGTCGCGATCGCGGGCGTGCTGCTCGAATTCAACTCGATCCTCGATTCGTGCGATGGCGAGCTCGCACGGCTGCGGTTCCAGTACTCGAAGCTCGGGCAGTGGCTCGACAACCTATCGGACGACATCGTCGACAACGTATTCTTGATCGCCGTCGGTCATGGGCTCGGTGGGATCTGGGCGTGGATCGGGTTGTTCTCCGCGGTCGGGCGCGTGCTCGTCTCGCTCGTCACGTATGTGAGCGTGTATCGCAGCACCGGCACGGGTGACGTGTTCGCGTTCCGCTGGTGGTTCGAGAGCGACAAGGTCTCCGCCGACGATGTCTACGATCCGAAGGCTGTCACGACCTGGCTGCGCTCGTTCGGGCGGCGCGACACGTTCGTGTTCATCTGGATGCTCGCGTGCGTCGCGGGGTTCCCGTACTGGGTGATCGGCCACGGCGCGGTGATCGCGGCGGTCAACGTGAGCCTGCTCGTCCTCCAGTTCACGGTGTACCGCAGTAAGCTCGCAGCATGACAAGATAGCTCGTGCTGGCCGACCGTCGAAGCGCTCGAGGACTACCACGCTCGACTTCACGATCGACGAGCCGCACCGCTTTCGCTACAGCTACGAGAGCACCGACGAAAAACGTTCACCACGACCGCGGTTGGCGACCTCGATTGCAACGGCACGGTGACGACGTTCACCGCGACGGGCACGCTCGATGCCTCGGGCTCGCCGCACACCGAGATCAAGTAGTCCCGATCACCTCGAGCTTCGCCGGTCGACGTGTCGTTACTCGTGTTGCAGTTCACCATGTATCGCAAGAAGATCGCGGCATGACCAAGTACCTCCTGGTAGCGGTGTTCGTCGCGGCGTGCGGTAAGGGCGACAAGGGCCCAGCGACGGGCAGCGCTGCTCCAGGATCGGGTGCCGCGCCCGGCGCGCCCATCCAGGACAACAAGCCTCCTGCCGTCGGGGCCGAAGGCAGGATGATGCTCAACGAGCTCGGCAAGCAAGCGAAGCTGCACGTCGGCGAGGTCGGAACTTATCCGGTGGGCAGTGCACCGCTGACTCCCACGACCGACTGCTGCACAGCCGCGGATCATACCTGTCCCGCCGATCCGACGGCGTGGGCGGGCGAGCCGTGGAAGACCCTCGATTTCTCGATCGATGGGCCGAGCCGCTTTCGCTTCTCGTACGACGGCGCGGCCGATGGCAAGTCGTTCACGGCGACCGCGGTCGCCGAGCTGGACTGCGACGGCAAGCTCACGACGTGGACCGCAAAAGGCAGCATCGACGGCGCGGGAAAACCGACGGTCGACCGCGCTCGCCCTTGAGACCCGCGGCCCAGAGCTGCTAGTCGTCTACGTCGCGCTTGAGATCACCGTCTCGATGCCTCCGGGCGTTGAGCACATCACCCCGAAGTAGATGATCCAAGCGTTCGAAGACTACAAGAACCCGGCAACCCGGTCGTCGTGCTCACTCCGCCGCTGTGAGCGCGCCCCGCCGGCGCAACTGCCACATGTAGTGGTACGGGTTCTCCCGGATGAAGCCGCGCGAGACCACATCCATGTGGTTGCTCATCAGCTTCGTGATCTTGCGCGCGGTGTACGGGTAGCCCATCTCCCAGTGATGCTCGGGGATGGGTTTGTGCCGCCACGGCAGCATGAACTTGTGACCCGCGGTGAAGTGGTGGTCGCCCCACCAGAACGCCCAGCGCACGCGGAGGCCGCGATAAGGCAGGGAGATAAAGACGTGCGGGTTCGCGCGGCGCGCGATGTTCGCGAGGCAGGTCTCGAATTCGGCGAACGGGAGGTGCTCGAGGACCTGGAATGCGCAGATCGCATCGAACGTCAGACCGGCGGGCAGCACCGCATCGAGCTTCGTGATGTCGGCGACGTAGTCGACGCCGCGCGTGGTATCGATGTCGAGCGTCTTGACCTCGACGCCCGCGGCGCGCAGGTAGTTGCGAAAAACCCCGGAGCCCGGCCCGATCTCGAGCACGGTTTTCGGGCGCACCGAGAGCACGGCGCGGAGCTGGTGCCAGTATGACATCCAGCGCTCGGCGTCGTCGTAGCGCTCGAAGTCGTAGTGCTCCGGCGCGACCTGGACTTCCCGCTGGGTCATGCGAGCGGCACGCTAACATGGTATTCCCGACGGAGTGACGGACGAGCCCGAGCTCGGCAAGCGGGTCGCACAGGGAGTTGCGTGGGCCGGCGGAGCCCAGGCGATCATCGCGGTCGCCGACCTCGTCTCGTTCTTGCTCGTCACGGTGTACTGGATCTCGACCAAGGACCTCGGCATCGTCGGCGCGGTCATCCCATTCTACACCGCGCTCGATTACATCGCGGATCTCGGCGTCAGCTCGGCCTTGATCCAGCACGACGATCACACGCCCGAGCGGGTCTCGACGGTGTTCTGGTTCAACCTGCTGATCTCGAGCGGGTTGTTCGTGTTGTTGCTCGGGCTCGGACCGCTCTACGCGTGGATCCAGAGCACACCCGTGCTCGCGTGGCTGCTGATCGCATACGGCGCGAAGCTGTTGATCCAGAACCTGTACGCGATTCCGTTCGCGTTGCTGCGCAAGGAGCTCCGGTTCGCGGATGTCGCGAAGGCGCGCATCGCCGCGCACCTCGCCGAGTCCATCAGCCGCGTGCTCTACGCATCCCTCGGTGCGAGCTACTGGAGCTTCACGCTCGCCGCGATCACGCGTGCGTTCGTGTTCGGCCTCGCGATCCAGCTGCGGCATCCGTGGAAGCCGATGTTCGTGTTCCGGCCGCGCGAGGTCATCAGCTACGTGAAGTTCGGCGCGCGGACCGCCGCGAGCAACGTGCTGTATCAGGTCTACACGAGCCTCGATGCGCCGATCGTGTTCCGGTTCTTTGGCGCGGAAGCCGCCGGCATCTACACCCTCGCCGATATGTTCATCCTGGAGCCGGTCAAGACGATCGCGAACGTCGTGATCGATGTCGCGTTCCCCACGTTCGCGAAGCTGCGCGCGGATCGCCGTGCGGTCGCGGCGCAGTTGATCAAGTTCACGCGGATCAACCTGCTCGCGGTGCTGCCCTACACGATCCTCATCTTCCTGATCGCACCCGAAATCCTGACCATGTTCTGGCTCGGCCACGGTAGCGATCCAAAATGGACCTCGCACAACGTCGAGCTCTGCGTCGATGCGATTCGCCTGCTGTGCGTGATGGGCTTCTTCCGTTCGCTTGGTTTTCTGGGCCCACCGCTCCTCGATGGCATGGGACGCCCCGATCTCACGCTGCGCTACATGATCGTCGCCGCGTTCGCCGTACCGGGCTCGTTCCTGCTCGGCGCGAAGTTACTCGGCCCCTCCATCGGGTTTCTGTCGGTCGCCGTCGCGTGGGCGATTGGCTATCCGATCGCGTTCGCGGTGCTCGCGTACCTCGTGGCACACACGGTGAAGCTAGACGTGCGCGAATACGTCCGGTCTACGTGGGGCATCATCGCGAGCTGTGCGATCGGTCTGGGCGTCGGCTTCGCCGTCGATCGCGCGCTACCGGACGCCTCGAATGCGATGCGCCTTGCCTCGATCACGGCCGCGACGCTCGGCACGATCACGCTCTTACTCGCGTACTGGCAGAAGCTCACGCCGCGCGCGATCGCCTCGAGTCTGGGAGGCTAAACAGAATCGCGCATGTTGGGGATCATAGGAACCCGGCGCCCGCGGTCCTCGAGGCATCGAGCTCGAGCTGGGCATGCTTCGCGATGAAGGTGTGACCGTTCGCCGAGTGGCCTCGATGGTGCCGGTCGCGGTGTTCGTCATCGCGAGGTTTGTCGCGCCGATGTCGAAGGCGGAACCATCGAGGTTCGCGAGCACGTGCACGATCCCCGATGCGATGCGCGGGATCGAGCTCGTCATGGGTCGCGTGGTGCAGCGGGGCCAGGTCACTCCTGCCACGAACAAGCGAGCGCTGTCCGGATCAGCAACTCGAGGTCAGGCCTATCGACCTGCGCGAGTGCCTGGTCGACATAGCGCGCAGCCTCGGCTTTGTGAAGCCGAGCGTCTTCAACGCTTGTTTTGCCTGCGTCACGGCGACGACGCTCTCGAACTTCGAACGTCCCACGGGGGGCGTCGGTACTGCGACGTGCGGTTGAAGTCGCGCCGCATCGCTCGCATCGCTCGCATCGCTCGCATCGCTCGCATCGCTCGCATCGCTCGCATCGCTCGCGAGCGAGATCGCTCGCGCCGGCGACGAGGCAGGTTGATTCACATAGGTGATCGTGAGCTTCGGCGCCGAGCCCGTGATCTGGAGCTTGCCTTCATGAAGGGCGCGATGGTGGGTCGCAACACGCGTCGCCGCGACCTCGATCTCTTCGCTCACGAGATGCTGGCTCCACGTCTCGCAACGCGCTCGCCGAGCAAACCAAAACGATCGATCCGAGCAATCCGACCGTGAACTTCCACGGCGAGAAGCGCCGCAATGACACGCACGAATCGACGACGGATCCCGAGGCGCG
>JAYVLQ010000154.1:0-14115 GCA_043759355.1 Kofleriaceae bacterium | reverse complement strand
CATCCGCAAGCACGGATCTCGCACGACAGCTGGGGCGTCCAGAGCCTCACGGCCGGTGCAGATCTGCGCGTCGCGCGCCCATCGTGGCGATTCGAGATCGGCTACCGCTTCTATCTCCAGTCCGCGGCTGATTTCTTTTCGGACAAGTACGTCGAGGCGTCGTCGATGTACGCGTACTACACGTCCGACAAAGAGCTCGGGCGTCAGGTCGGCCATCTCGGTCAGGTGGATCTTGCCGTCGTCTTGATCGAACCCGAGACTGTCGGGGGGTCGCGGATGCTCCTGAACCTGCAAGTCGCGGCGATGCACTACGCCTACACCGGCTTCACTCTCCTGCCCATGCGCGACAGCATGTTCGCCTCGGCTGGGTTGAGCTGCGAGTATTGAGCTACTGACCCTCGAGCGGAACGTCCCCGCCCAAGCCGCGCGCGCGCAACTCGGCGCGACGCGCTTGCATGCCTGCGTCGAGCTCGTCAGCGGAGTTGTCGCCGTCCTTGTTCGTGTCGAGCGCCGGCGGGTCGGTGAAGCGCATGCCACCGTGCGCGAGCTCTTCGATGGTGCGGCGCGGGATTGTTCGTCTTACAAGCCAGCACCAGCAGCAGGGCAATTCGCTTCATCGCGCCTAACCGGCGCAACTCTCGAGCAAGGCAAGCTCGTCGGTCGTGAGCTCGATCGCGGTGCTCGCGAGGTCGAGGCGCATGTGCTCGGCGTCACTCGTGCCGGTCAGAGGTAACACGCCTCGTGCGTGCATGAATGCGAACACGAGCTGTGCGGTCGAGATGCTGCGCGTCTTCGCCATCGCGCGGATCACGCGATCGTGTTGAACGACGTCACGATTCGCCGTGAGGATCGAGAACCCCTGGTAGATGATGCCGTGGTGCGTACAGACGGCGCGAACTTCGCGATCCCAACCGGCGCTCGCATAGCAGCGGTTCTGGACGAACGCCGGCCGCACGGTCGCGAAGCTCACGAGGTCTTCGATCTGGCGCGCGGTAACGTTGCTGATACCGATCAGCGCGACCGGTAGCTGCTCGATCGCGCGCCACGCTTCGTGATCGTTTGCACCGAGACCTTCGCGCTGACTCGGGCCATGGAGCACGAAGCTATCGATCTTGCCGAGGTGCTCGAGCGAGCTGTCGAACGATTGCCTGACTTGTGTGCCGATCGGTGCATCCTCTGCGTACGGCAATCGCTCGTCCTGGCCCGTACGCTGCGTGTACTTGGTCTGGATGAAGAGCTTGTCGAGTGGGATTCCCGAGCAGCGCAGCCCCTGCCCGACCGCTTCTTCGAAGTAGTGCTTGCGCTGGTTTGCCGTATCGATCGCGCGGAAGCCTTCGCGCAGCGCGAGCTCCGTCAGCGCCCGAGTCCGGCTCTCCTTCCAGGCGGTGCCATACATGAAATCGGGGATCGCTATGCCGCGGATCTGCACGCACCCAGTATGTGTTACGAGCGAGTCATGGCGCTTTCGATCGGCACTCCTTTGAGCCCTCATGCGACCCGCGTCCTCCTCCTCGGCTCCGGCGAGCTCGGCAAGGAAGTAGTGATCGAGCTCCAGCGGTTCGGCGTCGAGGTCATCGCGTGCGACCGATATGCCGATGCGCCCGCGATGCAGGTCGCGCATCGCAGCCACGTGTTCGACATGCTCGATCGCGCGAAGCTGCGCGCGATCGTCGAGGCGGAGCAGCCGCACCTGATCGTGCCCGAGATCGAAGCGATCGCGACCTCCGAGCTGCTCCTGCTCGAGCGCGAAGGCTGGACCGTGATCCCGACCGCCGATGCGGCGCGCCTCACGATGGATCGCGAAGCGATTCGCCGCGTCGCGGCCGAGGAGCTCGAACTGCCGACCGCGAAGTTCCAGTTCGCGGATTCGTTCGAAGAGCTCAAGGCCGCCGCCGCCACGCTCGGCTGGCCAGTCGTGATCAAGCCGATCATGAGCAGCTCGGGCAAGGGCCAATCCGTCGCGCGGACGCCGGCGGATCTCGAACAGTGCTGGGCGTACTCGCAGACCGGCGGCCGCACCGGTGCCGGCCGGATCATCGTCGAGGAATTCATCGAGTTCGAGAGCGAGATCACGATGCTCACGGTTCGCTCGGCGAACGGCACGAGCTATTGCGATCCGGTCGGTCATCGCCAGGTCGGTGGCGACTACGTCGAGAGCTGGCAGCCGCATCCGATGACCGCGGGCCAGGTCGAGCAGGCACAATCGATCGCGAAGCGGATCACCGATCGGCTCGGCGGCCGCGGGCTGTTCGGCGTCGAGCTCTTTCTGTGCAAGGACGATCGGGTGATCTTCAGCGAGGTCAGCCCGCGTCCGCACGACACCGGCATGGTCACGATGGCAACGCAGGTGTGGAGCCAGTTCGCCTTGCACGCGCGCGCGATCCTCGGCTTGCCGATTCCGCACATCACGCGCTACGCCGCCGGGGCTTCGGTCGCGCTGCGCGCCACGGACAGGCTCGTCTCGCCGATGATCAACGGCCTGGCCGAGGCGTACGCCGTGCAGGACGTCGATGTTCGTTTTTTCGGCAAGCCGAGTGCGACCGCGCGGCGGCGTCTGGGCGTGGTGCTCGCGACCGGCGCGACGGCCGCGGCAGCCCTGGTGAAAGGAAAACAGGTCGCCGCTGGGATCACTCTCACCGAGGCTCACTAGCGGGGCTCGCGATCACGCGGCCGCCGCGCTGGGCGCGCTGGCTTACAAGAAATCGTTCGGACAGTCAGGGTGACTTACGAAGGGTCAGCGAGCCGTCCACGACCGCGAACCCGGTCGCCGCTGTCGCCAACACCTTCACGTCCGCCGGGCTACGTTGTTCGAGATGGACATCCCAGAACGTGGTCTCGAAGTCCGCGGCCTGGACCACGAGCCGCGTGCCGTCCGCCGAGAAGCTCATCGCGCGGATCACGCGGTGGTGACCGCGGAGCTCGTCGAGCAAGCGCCCGGTCGCGTCCCAGATTCGCACGGTTCCGTCGTTCGTGCCCGTCGCGATGCGAGTGCCATCGCGCGTGATCGCGACCGCGTGATCCGCGACATCGGGGACGGTGAACACGACGTTGCCGGTCGCCGTATCCCAGAGCGCCGCGAGGTTCGCCCCTTGCGTGACGACCCGCCAGCCACTGCCATCGAAGTGCGCGGTCTGGATCGTGCTGTCGACCGGTAAAAGGTGCAGCGTGCGCTCGGTGGTGCCGGTCGCGGTCGCGACGAGCACCGGTGCGCTGACACCGAGCATCAAGATGTGCGAGCCATCGCGCGAGAACGTCACGTCGTTCGCCGAGCTATCCGCATCCCCCTTCTCGCCCGAGTCGCGCGAGTTCTTCGGCTTGTCGAATACGATCGGAGCCATCGCGAGCGGTGCGCCGCTTGGAATCGCGAACGCGAGGGGCGGCTGCGAAGCGACCACCACCCGCGAACCATCGGGCGAGACGCCGCCGCGAGCGCCGAAATACTCCGGCATCTTCTTCTCGAACACCAGCGTGCCGCTGTCGACCTCGAACAGCCGGAGCATCACGTCACCGTACTCGACGATGTACAAGCCATCTGGCGTGAGCTCGAACGCGGCGTCCTGCTCGTTGTTCTTGCTCGCAGGAAGCTCGCGGATCTCGAGGCCGGTCTCGAGATCATACGCGGTCGCGACCTGCTTACCGACGACCAGGGCGCGCGCGCCATCCGCGGTGACCTGGAGCAACGAGCGATCGAGATCGTCGAGCTGGCCGCGGTGGCGCATCACGGTGGCCATCGTGATCGTCTTGGTCTTCTTGCCAGTCGCGAGGTCGATCACCACGAGCTGGTTCGACTCGGCGACCACGGCGACGTGATCCGCGACCGCGAGGGCTGCGCCCCGCGCGTGTGCGACCAGGCTCGATTTCGGCACCTTCCAGAGATGGACGTGCCGGCCGCCGTCGTCGATGGTCGCGATCTGCGAATCGTCTCGATCGAACGCGATCGCGGTGACCTTGACGAACTCGTGATCGCGCACGCGCAGCCGACCGATCGAACCCAGCGCGAAGTTCCAGAGCTCGAGCACCGAGGCATTGCTCGTCCCCACCAGCATCGTCGCGTCGTGCGAGAATACGAGCTCGTCGATCCGGTGCTTGGTCTCGAGCTCGCCGACGAGCGTGCCATTGAGGTCCCACAGCTTGACGTCGCCGTTCACGCCCGCGGTCGCGAACCTCCGGTGATCCGGCGAGGCGACGAGCGAGGTGATCGAGCTCGGATGGCCACCGACCGCGTGGAAGAGCTGATCGAGGGACCAGAACAAGACCTCGTTCTTCTTCGTCGCCAAGGCGAGCTTCGCCTCGACGCCTCGGCCCAGGAACGCGGCCTCTTTGAGCTCGAACCCGCTCTCGATGTGGATGTGATTCCAGGTCGGCTTGGGGGCGGGATCGTGGACGTAGAAATCACAACCGCCGGTCGCGCCACCCAAGAAGATGATCTTCGCATCGGGATCGAAGGCGATCGCGGTGACCTTGGCGCTGGCGGGCAGACTCTCGACCATCGCTCCCGTGGCGACATCCAGCACCATCCCGGCCCCGTCGTCCTGGTACATGCCGACGAGCTCCAAGCCACCGAACACGATCCGCGACACATCCGCCGGGACTTTCCACAACTGAGTGCCCGTGATCGCGTCGAATCCGAACGCGTGATCGCCATCGAAAGCGATCAAGTGCCGGCCGTCGGGCGCGATCGCCTCGAAGAGGAATCTACCGGCGACGGTCACCGAGTGACCGACCTTGCCGCCGGCGATCGTATCGAGCCGGATGCTGTCGTTGCCCAGCGCGGCGGCGAGTAGCGTGTGGTCGGCGAGGAACTCGAGCCGATCGTAGGCCGGGTCGCCGAGCGAGACATCGCCGGGAGCCGCGACGGTCGCGGTCAGGAGATCCAGATCGCGCGTGGTGGCCGCGAGGAGATAGCGCAGGCTCGGCGTATCGCGACCGCGGCTGTACGCCTCCGCGAGATAGGCAAGCGCGGGCTCGCGCTGCCCCGTGACGAACAGCGTGCGGCCTTGCTCCTCGAGGAGCGCGGCCACCGAGCGCCCGATCTCGTGTGACGCATTATCCGAGACCCTGCGCGCCGAGCGCTCGGCATCGCGCGAGCGCGTGACATTGCGGAATGCGACCACCGCGACCACCGCGAGGGCGACCGCGAAGAGTGCACCGACCGCGACGGGCGCCTTGTGCCGTTTGACCCAGCGCGCGAGGTGATCGCGAAACGTGTACTCGCGCGAGACCAGCAGCTGCCCGGCAGCAAAGCGCCGGAGCTCCTCGGCCATCTCCTTTGCACTCGCGAACCGCGCCCCGGGCTCGCGCGCCATCGCACGCTCCGCGATCGCGCGTAGATCGGCAGGCGCTGCCGGCGCGTGCGCGACGATCGGCGTCGGCGGTCGCGCGAGCACGGCCTCGATCAACTGCTCTGCTGTCTCGCGCGGCTGATCCCAGTATGGTGGTTGTCCGGCGAGCACGTTGTAGAGGATCGCACCGAGCGCGAAGACGTCGGCGCGCTCGTCGATCTCCATACCGCGTGCCTGCTCGGGCGCCATGAAGCACGGCGTACCGATCACCGTGCCCGCGAGCGTGAGATCGGGTGCGGTGCTGACGTGCACGGCCTCGACCACGTCCCGGCGATCGAGCTCCTTCGCGAGCCCCCAATCGATCAAGACGGTCTCGCCGAACTCGCCGACGAGGATGTTTTGTGGCTTCACATCGCGATGAATGATCCTGCGCGAGTGCGCGTACGCGAGCGCCTCGGTCACCGCGACGACATGTGGCAGCAACGCCAACCGTTCGACGAGCGTCGCGGCTGCTTCGATCGCGTTCGCGAGCGTGCCGCCCTCGACCAGGCGCATCGTGTAGAACGCATTGCCGTTCGGCCACGTGCCAGCCTCGTAGATCGGGACGATCGCCGGGTGCTGGAGCCGCGCGGTGATCATCGCTTCGCGCTCGAACCGCGCGCGCAGCTCGGGCGCCAGCATCTCCTTGATCGCGATGTCGCGACCGAGCCGGCGATCACGCGCTCGCGTGATCTTCCCCATCCCGCCCGCGGCGATCTCTTTGTCGGCGGTGAACACGATCGGATCGATCACCGGCAACACGAGCAGATCCGGATCGTCGAACGCATCTTCGGGCAACCGCGCGATCCAGCGCTGGTCACGCTCCGCGGTCTTGCTGTGCGCGAGCTCGTTGCACCCCGCGCAGGTCGCGAGATGAGCCTGCATCTCGCCCGTTGCGATGCCGTTGAGCGTGCGGCCATCGGCCAGCACGAGCATGACGTCATCGCAGTCCATCACGCTGGAGGGTTGGCCGCGAACCCGCGCGCCGCGAGCATCTCCTCGAGATAGCGCACCGTGAGCTCGACTTCGCGCCGCGACAGCCCGAGCTTCTCGGCGACCTCCGGATACGAGAAGCCGGCGAGCACCAAGTTGAGCACCATGACGTAGTGCTCGCCACGCGCGATCAAGCGCCGCACCTGGATCCGCCCGATCTTCCACTCGAGCGCGAGCCGCGCGATCGCATCGTCGTCGCCGTGTGCGACGCTCTCGGTCGCCGCGCGATCAGCGGCCGCCTTGACGAACGCGGTCACCTCCTCGCGCTTCTCGACGAGAGAATCGGGCTGCGCAGCCGCGGGCCCTTGCGAGGACGACAGGCTCGCTAGCGAGATCCAGCGATGGTCGCGCTTCGCGGTCGCGCGCTCGTACTCCGGGCTCTCGCGCATGTAGTCGATCGCGGAGCGCTTCACGAGGACGCGCAGCCATGCTTGCAGCTCGGGCTTCGGCTCGAGCGTGACGAGCTTCTTGATCGCCGCGTAGTCTTTCGCGTGCAACCGCGAGATCGTGCGCATCACGATCTCGCGCGGCGTGTCCTCGCAATCGCGCAACCGCCCGATCGGTTGCCTGCGCGCCATCAGCGCGAGCTCCGGATCGAGCTTCGAGAGCAGCACTTGCCACGCAGCTTCATCACCCTTGTCTGCGACCGCGCGAAACAACGGCCACAGCTCCTCCGCGGGAAACTCAGTCACGTGCACGAAGTCTACACTCAAGTGACGCGGAGCTTGCTCCTGAGCAGCCATGCACGACATGCAGACGTTGGCACGTCAGCGAGCCGCACGGATTGTTGCGTCCGTTGTTAGCGAAGCTGGAATCGCGACAGCGGTCGGGATTCTAGTCAGACCCGATCAGACCCGGTCAGACATCAAAGACGCAATCGCGCGTCGCGCGGGCCTGACACGCCAGGATCAGCCCCGTCGCGCGATCGTGCGGCGTCAGGGCGTCCTGGACGTCCATCTTGACCTTGCCCGAGATCAGCCGCGTCTTGCACTGACCGCAGATGCCACTGCGGCACTCGAACGGAATGGTCACGCCCGCCTCTTCCGCTACCTCGAGCACGGTCAGCTCGGGAGGTTGATCGGCCGTCACGCCCGACTTCTGAAACGCGAGGCTCGGCATCACGCCTTCGGGTAGCTCCTCGCTCGGATCGGCCTGCCCCGGTGCGGTTTGGACGGGCAGCGCCGAGATGAACTCTTCTTGTGTGATCTCGCCATCGGGGACGCCCATGCCGACGAGCATCTTGCGCATGCCGTTCATCATCGGACCCGGACCGCACATCATGACCGGACCACGGGTAAAGCTCGGGACGAACGCCGCGAGCATCTCGGCGGTGAGCTGACCGCGCGCACCGCTCCACTCGACCTCGGGATCATTGGTCAGCGTGACCAACACGTGCAGGTTCTGGTGGCGCGCCTGGAGATCCTCGAGCTCGTGCGCGAACACGACATCGACCCTCTTGCGCACGCTGAACGCGAGGTACATCTCGCCGGTCCAACCGCGATCGGTGAGGCTGCGTACCACCGACATCATGGGCGTGATGCCGATGCCACCCGCGATCAACACGATCCTCTGCGATTCATGACCGGCGAAGAAGAACTTCCCGGCAGGCGCGGCGACCGAGACCAGCTGGCCTTCGCGCCACGTCTCGTGGAGGTGCTTCGAGCCGTATCCGTTCTGCGCCTTCTTCACGGAGATCTCGACGTACGCGTTGCGCGTCGGCGACGAGGCGATCGTGTACGAGCGATTCACGCGCTTGCCGTCGATCGTGAGCTTGAGGTTGATGTACTGGCCGGCGATGTGCTCGAACGGCAGCGCCCCACCGTCGGGGTTCACGAGCCGGAAGGTCTTCACGTCCGGCGTCTCCTGGAAGATCCGCGCTAGCCTCAGGTTGCCCGACCAGAACGCTCGCTTCTTCGGGCCGGCCTTCTTCGCCGCCGCGAGCTTCTCGTGCGCGGTCACGAGCTCGCGATGGGTATCCCATTCGTGCGCGATGATGCGATATGCAATCAGTCCGATCACGACGTAGCCGAACGCATCCGGCTGCCGCTTGTCGGACTTCGCTTGCAGCCAGTAGTGATACGCGCCCGCTGCGATCGCGACGTAGGTGAGCCGGTGCAGCAGCTTCCACCACCTTGGCCCGAGCTTGCTCACCATCGAATCGAACGACGTGACCGCGAGCGGCACCATCAAGACGAGCGCACCGAACCCGAACCACAAGTACTCGCGATCCAGGATCTCGTCGATCGTCGAGGTGATGCTGCCCTCGCGGTCCCACCAGAAGAAGATCAGGAAGTGCGTGAAGATATAAAAGAAGCCGATCACACCGAGGTTGCGGCGGATCGCGACGAGCATGTTCCACTTCGTGAGCCGTCGCAGCGGCGAGATCACGAGCGACAGGATCAGCAGCGTGAGCCCGACGAGCCCCGTGGTCTTGATCGCGAAGTTGACCTCGTTGATGCCGAGCCTGTGATGCTCTGCATCCCAGACGAGTAACGCGGCCGGCACCAGCGCATTCGCGATCACGAGCCACTTCGCGAACCGGGTATCGAGAAATCTAGAAGTCGACATCGAGATCCATACCCGCGTACATGCTCGTGACCTCGGCCGCGTAGCCATTGAACGGAAGGGTCTTCCTGCGGCCCGATTCACCGAGCCGTTGCTCGGTGTGCTGGGTCCAGCGCGGATGATCGTGCTGGGGATTCACGTTGCCGTAGAACCCGTATTCCTTCGGCGCGTAGTCCTGCCACGTCGAGGGCGGCTGCTTGTCGACGAGTGTGATCTTCACGATCGACTTGATGCCCTTGAAGCCGTACTTCCACGGCAGCACCAGCTTCACGGGCGCACCATCTTGGGGCGGCAGCGTCTCGCCGTAGAGCCCGGTCGCGAACAGCGCGAGTGGATGCATCGCCTCGTCCATGCGCAGCCCTTCCTTGTAGGGCCACTTCAACACGCCGGTCTTCTGATTCGGCATTCGCACCGGATCAAAGAGGGTCTCGAACGCGACGAACTTCGCGCTGCCCTGCGGATCGACAGCCTTCAACAAGTTGCTGACCGAGAACCCCGCCCACGGCACGACCATCGACCACGCCTCGACGCAGCGATGGCGATACACGCGCTCTTCGGTCGGTGCAAGCTTCCGAAAATCGTCGATGTCGAAGACCTTGGGCTTGTTGCACAGGCCGCCGACTTCGATCTTCCAACCCGCGGTCTTGAAGTCCTTCGCGGCCGCGGCGACGCCGTCCTTGTTCGTCGTGAACTCGTAGAAGTTGTTGTAGTTGAGGACCGACGCGCGCGGCGTCAGCGCTTCGCCCTCGACGAACGTCGCGTTCGTGTGCGGCGGCTTCACGAGGCCCGCGATCTGGTCGCCCTTCGTCGCATCGAGGTCGACTCCGTTGAGCTTCTTGTAGACCACCGCGGTCCCCACGACCGTCGCTGCCAGGACGCCGCCTTTGAGGAAGGTACGGCGATCGACGTAGACGTCCTTCGGGGTGATCTCGTGATCGAGGTTCTCGGCCATTGCTCTCTCATTACGCGTGGCCCGGCCCGCGGTTACACGATTTTAGAACACGAAGGGGTAGGTAAACGTGCCGCCCTTGGCGGTCTTCGCGAACGTCGCCGCGCGGAGAGCCTGCGCGACACATGTTCCTAGCTCCGGATCGGGCGAATTCGCGACGCTCGTATCTTTGACCGCACCATCGGCGGACACGGTCATGGCGATCTTGACGGTGCCCTTGCTCGCGAATTTCTCGCCGCACGCGATCACGCGCGGCTTCACGCCCTCGATACCCTCTTTGACCATGACCTTGTCGAGGGATTCGACCTGACCCGAAAGGCTCGGCTTGAACGTGTCGACCGGCTTGTAGCGAGCGCAGCACGGACGCGTGTACTTCTCCAGCACGCACGAAACTTCATCGCAGGTCGGATCTTCGGGTGGGGTCAGAGGCGTGGCGACCGAGCCAGCCCCCGAGCCTGACCCTGTCGCGCCATTCTCGACGACGCCTGCATCAATCACGCGCGGTCTTGCGGTACCGCCGTTGTTCGCCTGTTTCGCGGCGGCCGCGTTGACATCGATCTCGATCTCCGTGATCGAGGCATCGGGCTCGATCTGTGCGATTTCGGGCGCATCGATTGGCGCCGCGTTCGGCGCATCAGCGACGACGACGACCATTTTTAGCTCGTCTTTCTTCGTCAGGAAGAAGTGCACGAATGCGATCCCGACGGCGGCTGCGAGGAGCGCTGACAATAGCCACTTCGCGACCGCTTTGCCGGTCAGGCCCTTCTGCGTCGGATAGACGAACTTGCCGCGCGGCAGATCATCCGCCTCGGCGACGCGCGGTGGCGGCGGCTCGGTCGGCGTGCGCGCCGGTCGCGGCGCGAGCGTCTTCTTGTCCGGAACGCGCAGCGGCGGAGGCTCGGTGGCTGCGCGCTTCTTCGGCGGCGGCGGCGGATTCGTCGCCGGCCGAGGCCGGATGACAGGCTGGCTGTCTTCGCTTCGCTTTTCGAACTCTTCCTCGGTCGCGGGCTCGAGCTCCGCTCCGTCGAGCTCTTCGGCTTCGGTCGCGCGCCCTTTTGGTTTCGCTGGTTTCGCCGTTCGAACCGGTGCGGGGGTCGACGCGCGCATCGGCATCGTGACCGGATCGGTATCGAGCGCGTCGGCCGATTTTGCGAGGTCCGCGAGCGAGACCACCTCCCCGCGTGGTGGGGTCTTGCGCTTGAGTGCCGGCGGCGTGCGCACTTCTCTGGCGGCTGCCGCCGCGACATCTCGTACGGGAATCTGGATCGTCGGCGGCTTGCGCGTCGCGCGCGCGCCGATGTCTCGGGCCGGCCTCAGCCGCGGCGCCGGTGCAGCGAGCACGTTGGCCAGATCGGTCTCGTCGACGTCGTCGGCACCAGGGGGCAACTTCGGCAACAACGATCGAAGATCGATCGAAGGCTTCGTCACCGCGTCGTTCGGACTATGCTCGCTGCGCACGAGATTGCGTTCGAGCTCCGCGCGATCAATTTGCTTCGTGACGTCAGGGTCGTCCTTGCGGACCACGTGCGGACCGGTCTTGCCGGCAGGGCGCTGCACCGGTATCGCGGGATTCGACGGCAGGCGCGCCGAGATGCCCGGACCCGATTCGGTTCGCTCGGCCTCGATCCGTTGGGGCACAGCCGCTTTGTCGGCGACGGGCGGCTCGGGCAAGAGCGGCGTTGCAGGCAGCAACGATGCGAGCCGCGGGATCTGCTGGATCAGGTTCTTCGGCTGCGTCGCCGGATCGAGCTGCGGAAGGATGAGCTTCTCCATCGCCTGCTCGACCGCGCCTTCGACCGAAGGCAGGAGGAACACGAGCGTGCTCCTGCACTGCGCGGCTTCGGCCTTCGAGAGCATCGCGGAGGCGCCGATCTCTTGATATGCGAGCCACCGAAATAGGTCGGTGAACCCGGGCGCCGGCGAGGTGATCAACGGCTTGAGCGCGTTGCTCGCGGCGGCACTCTCGGCGACACCTGTCGCGATGACGACGTCGATGTTCGGGTCGCCGATGAACTGTTCGAGCTTCGCGCGGATCAGCTCCTCGACATCGCCCACGACTTCACGCGCGACGACCGCGAGGCCCTTCGCTTCCGCGGCCTTGGTAATCGAATCCGCGATCGTGAGGTCGGCTGCCTGCGGGTCCAGCGCGATCACGAGCTCGGCGATGTGGACGCGCAGCGTTTCCACTGCCTTCATCCTACCCCGAACGCGCGCCCGCGTTTCTCGGCTCGCCAGATAGTTATTACTTGGTTTCCGACCGCGCGCGACGAGATTTCGCGCCGTACGCGGCGCTTGGCTGCGGGTGTTGGCGAAACGTGGAGGTACCCGTGTCAGCCCCGGCGCTCCTGGCGCTCGGGCGCTCGGGCGCTCCGACCGACGGGGCAACGTGCGCGAGCTCCGCATCACCCGCCAAGCGGACGTGAAGATCGCAGCGCTCGACATTCGCGCGAGCGATTTTCAGGTGTGACGCGCAGCGCGACGCGCATGGCGGCGTACCGCGCGCGGGTTCCTGGGCCCCGGCAACTTCACGACCCGGGACGGTGCGCTCAGGATCGCCGCTTCTTCGTCGTGGGGTAACAGGCCTCTGACAGCACCTGCGACTGCGTTCACCAGTGCACACCGCTTGGTCGCGATCAAGCCAACCGCGGCTGCCGCCCCGGCTGCGACCACCGCTTTGACGAGCCCCATGGCTAACGCGCCTTCCTCGCCGCCTGCTTGGCGGTGGTGGTCGTGGTCGATTTGCGAGCAGCCGTCGGTGCGTTCGTCTTCGCTTCGGTCGCGGCGCCCTTTGCCTTGCGCGCGGTCTGGGTGACCTTCGCGGCCGCCTGGGATTCCACGGCGTCGGCCTTGCTGACGACCTTTTTCGCGGTTGGCTCGACCGTCGCGACGGCCTTCTTCGTGGTCTTTTCAAACTTCTTTTCGGTGGGCGCTAACGCACTCTCCGCGCGTTCGGCGAGCTGCCCTGCCGCATCCTCCGCCATGTGAAGCAGACCGCGGACGACCCCTTTCACGTTCTCGCGGTTTGCCGCGACCGCACCGACCACACCGACCGCACCTGCCACAGCCACCTTGTTGATGATTCCCATGCGTAGCTCCTAGTTCTCGTTGTTGCGAGCCGCGGCCTTGTCGCTGTTGCGAGTCAACGCTGAGGGCGCGAACACCGATTCGGCGTCCTTTCCCTCGACCATGCTCGTCGTCGTCGTCGCTCCAGGCATCATTCGTGACACGAGACCGAGCATTTCTTGCACCAGGTTCGGCGCGATCCCGTGGAGCAGGCTCATCAGCTTTGCCTGGGGCGAGATCACGACCTCCGCATCCCCACGCGTGAACGCTTCGATGATCTGCTCGGCGGCTGACTCGGCGCTGATCGAGGTGAGCGCATTGCTATCGCCGATCGAGAACCACGCATACTCCGCGGCTACTTTGCCCTTGAACCAGGCGTGGCGAGGGCTGCCGGTGCGCATCAGCCCGGGCACGACCGTGGTGACATAGATCGAATCGCCGGAGAGCTCGGCACGCAGCGCCTCCGAGAGCCCGACGAGCGCGAACTTGCTTGTCGAGTAAGCCGCGAGGTGTGGGATCGCTACCTTGCCGCCGATCGAGGCGATGTTGACGATCCGTCCGGCCTTGCGGCGGCGCATACCAGGGAGCGCCGCGTAGATCGTGTGCAGCGGCCCGAAGAAGTTTATGTCCATCGCGTGCTCGAAATCGTCCTCGGTCATCGTCGCGAGCGGCCCGACCTGGATGATGCCGGCATTGTTGATCAACACGTCGATCGCACCGAAGTCGTCCTCGACCGTCGTGATGAACCTCAAGACGTCGTCGCGATCGCTGACATCGCAGACCGCCGCGAACACATCACCGCCGAGCGCGAGAAGGTGGGAGCGGGCACGGTCGACCTCGGCCGCGTCGCGGGCGCAGATCGCGACGCGGCCGCCGCGCTCGATCACGCCGCGTGCGAGCACGAGGCCCAAGCCGCGCGAGCCGCCCGTGATCACGATGGTCTTGCCCGCGATATCGATCGTGCGCTTCGCCCGGATCAGGTTGCGCGCGACTGCGACGCCAGCGCTCATCGATGCGGTGAACGAAGCGAGTTTCAGCCAGGTTCGCATCTTCATGGACACTGCGTTTGCAAGGCTCGGTCCGGCCGCCGAGTGTGCGCTCGTGCCACGTCGACGATCGAGCGTGGATCTGCCACCGTGCAGTCGTGCCGACATGGTGGATGCTCGTCTTGGTCGCTGCCTGCTCGACGAGCCGAAGCGAGAAGCCGCGGGTTTCGAGCGAGCC
>JAYVLQ010000153.1:0-46500 GCA_043759355.1 Kofleriaceae bacterium | reverse complement strand
GCCGGCACCGCGTGTCACGGCGTACGAGGGGAAGGTCGCCGCCCTTTCGGCAGGGCGAGCTGCCTGCCCACGACATCCCTGACTTCCTGCCACACCCTTTTGAGAAAAGAGATCCCGTGCTCGACGTCAACTTCTTCGACGAGCTGCGTATCGGCCTCGCCACCGCGGACGACATCCGTCAGTGGTCGCACGGTGAGGTCAAGAAGCCGGAAACCATCAACTACCGCACCCTCAAGCCGGAGAAGGACGGGCTCTTCTGCGAGAAGATCTTCGGTCCGACCCGTGACTGGGAGTGCTACTGCGGCAAGTACAAGCGGGTCCGCTTCAAGGGCATCATCTGCGAGCGCTGCGGCGTGGAGGTCACCCGCGCCAAGGTGCGGCGTGAGCGGATGGGCCACATCGAGCTGGCCGCGCCCGTCACCCACATCTGGTACTTCAAGGGCGTCCCGTCGCGCCTGGGCTACCTGCTGGACCTGGCGCCCAAGGACCTCGAGAAGATCATCTACTTCGCGGCCTACCTGATCACCTCCGTCGACGCCGACGCGCGCCACCGCGACCTGCAGACCGTCGAGGCGTCCATGGGCGTGGAGATGAAGCGGATCGAGGACAAGCGCGACGCCGACGCCGAGACGCGGCAGAAGAAGCTCGAGGACGACATCGCCGCGCTCGAGGCCGAGGGCGCCAAGGGCGACGTACGCCGCAAGGTGCGTGAGGGCGCCGAGCGCGAGCTGCGCCAGCTGCGTGACCGCGCCCAGCGCGAGCTCGACAAGCTCGCCGAGGTGCTCGACACCTTCAAGAAGCTCGACAGCAAGCAGCTCATCGCCGACGAGGTGCTCTACCGCGAGCTGCGCGACCGCTTCGGGCAGTACTTCACCGGCGGCATGGGCGCCGAGGCGCTGCAGCGGCTGCTGGAGACCTTCGACCTCGACGCCGAGGCCGAGTCGCTGCGCGAGACGATCCGCTCGGGCAAGGGCCAGAAGAAGGTCCGCGCGCTCAAGCGCCTCAAGGTCGTCGCGGCGTTCCTCAACACCCGCAACAGCCCCATGGGCATGGTCCTCGACTGCGTCCCGGTCATCCCGCCGGACCTGCGTCCGATGGTGCAGCTCGACGGCGGACGCTTCGCGACGTCCGACCTGAACGACCTGTACCGCCGGGTCATCAACCGCAACAACCGGCTCAAGCGCCTGCTCGACCTCGGTGCCCCCGAGATCATCGTCAACAACGAGAAGCGGATGCTCCAGGAGGCCGTCGACGCGCTGTTCGACAACGGTCGCCGTGGCCGTCCGGTCACCGGTCCAGGCAACCGGCCGCTGAAGTCGCTGTCCGACATGCTCAAGGGCAAGCAGGGCCGCTTCCGCCAGAACCTGCTCGGCAAGCGCGTCGATTATTCGGGCCGCTCGGTCATCGTCACCGGCCCGGAGCTCAAGCTCCATCAATGCGGCTTGCCCAAGAAGATGGCGCTCGAGCTGTTTAAGCCGTTCATCTACTCGCGCCTCGACGCCAAGGGTCTGTCAATGACCCTGAAGCAGGCCAAGAAGTGGGTCGAGAAAGAGCGCAAGGAAGTGTGGGACATCCTCGACGAGGTGATCCGCGAGCATCCGGTGCTGCTCAACCGCGCGCCGACGCTCCACCGCTTGGGCATTCAGGCGTTCGAGCCGGTGTTGATCGAGGGCAAGGCGATTCAGCTTCACCCGCTGGTCTGCGCCGCGTTCAACGCCGACTTCGACGGCGACCAGATGGCCGTGCACGTCCCGCTGAGCCTCGAGGCCCAGCTGGAAGCGCGCGTGCTGATGATGTCGACCAACAACATCCTCAGCCCGGCTAACGGCCGCCCGATCATCGTGCCGTCGCAGGACATCGTACTCGGTCTCTACAACCTCACCCGCGAGCGTCCGTACGCGCGTGGCGAATATCGCGAGGACAAGAAGGGTCGTCCGACCCAAGGTGTGTTCGCGTCGATCGACGAAGTGCGCATGGCGCATGATCACGGCGAGGTTCACCTCCAGGCCGCGATCAAGCTCCGCATGCCGCGCGTCGAAGGTTCGGCCGAGGGTGGCTCGGGTGCCGCGACCGGTACCGAGCTCGTCACGACCACCGTGGGTCGCGCGCTGCTCAAGGACATCTGCCCGCCGCAGGTCCCGTTCGAGGCGATCAACAAGGTGATGGGCAAGAAGCAGCTCGCCGAGCTGATCGATCTCGTCTATCGCGAGGCTGGCCAGAAGGCCACCGTGCTCCTCGCGGACGCTCTCCGCACGACGGGTTACACGTACGCGACGCGCGCCGGCATCTCGGTGTGCATCGACGACATGGTGATTCCGGCCTCGAAGGAAATCCTCCTGGGTGAAGCCCAGAAGGAAGTCGCCGAGATCGAGGAGCAGTACACCGAAGGTCTCATCACCGACGGCGAGCGCTACAACAAGGTCGTCGACATCTGGGCGCAGGTCGCAGAAGCCATCGCCAAAGACATGATGAAGGCGATCTCGACCGACGAGTTCAAGGATCCGCACTCGGCGACGATCAAGAAGGCACCGTCCTTCAACTCGATCTTCATCATGGCGGACTCGGGCGCTCGTGGCTCGCAGCAACAGATGCGGCAGCTCGCCGGTATGCGTGGCCTGATGGCCAAGCCGTCCGGTGAGATCATCGAGACGCCGATCACGACGAACTTCCGTGAAGGTCTCTCGGTTCACCAGTACTTCATCTCGACTCACGGCGCTCGTAAGGGCCTCGCGGATACCGCGCTGAAGACGGCGAACTCGGGTTACCTCACGCGTCGTCTCGTCGACGTCTCGCAGGACACCATCATCAGCGAGTTCGATTGCGGTACCCGCCAGGGCGTCGAGATGATGCCGTTGATCGAAGGTGGCGAGATCATCGAGCGCCTCGGTGACCGTATCCTCGGTCGCGTCGTCCTCGAGGACATCGTCGATCCGTACACGGGCGAAGTCCTCCTGCCGGCGAATGCCGACATCACGGAAGAGCACGTCAAGATCATCGACAACGCAGGCATCGACCGCGTGAAGATCCGCTCGGTGCTCGCGTGCGAGACCCGTCGCGGCATCTGCTCGCTGTGTTATGGCCGCGATCTGTCGCGCGGCATCATGGTGAACATCGGCGAAGCCGTCGGTGTCATCGCGGCGCAGTCGATCGGTGAGCCGGGTACCCAGCTCACGATGCGTACGTTCCACATCGGTGGCGTCGGTCAGATTCGTACCGAGCAATCGGCGATCGAGTCGCGCAACGAAGGCACGGTCCGTCTCAACACCGTTCAGCTGGTGAAGAAGAAGGACTACTGGGTCGTCATGTCGCGTCAAGGCGAGCTCGTCCTCGTGGACGAGATCGGTCGCGAGCGCGAGCGTTACGGCCTGACCTACGGTGCACGTCTCCTCGTCGAGGATGGCGCGAAGGTCAAGGCGGGTCAGGTCATGGCCGAGTGGGACCCGTTCGCGATGCCGATCGTGACGGAGGTCTCCGGCTACGTGAAGTACGGCGACATCGTCGACGGCGTCACGATGCAGGAGTCACTCGATGAAGTGACCGGTCTGTCGCGTAAGCAGATCACCGAATCGAAGGACGCGGATAGCCGTCCTCGCATCACCGTGAAGGACGCGGACGGCAACACCGTCATGCTTCCGAGCTCGGGCGAGGCTCGCTACTTCCTGCCCGTCGACTCGAACATCTTCATCAACGACGGCGACTTCGTCGAAGCTGGTGACGTGATCGCCAAGATCGCTCGCGAGACCACGAAGACCAAGGACATCACCGGCGGTCTGCCGCGTGTTGCCGAGCTGTTCGAAGCGCGCAAGCCGAAGGATCACGCAGTCATCTGCGAGATCGATGGCACCGTGCACTTCGGCAAGGACACCAAGGGCAAGCGCAAGGTGCTCGTGGTTCCCGAGGTCGGTGATCCGGCGGAGTACCTCATCCCGAAGGGCAAGCACCTCTCGGTTCGCGAAGGCGACCGCGTCCGTGCTGGCGAAGCCCTGATGGATGGCCCGGCGAACCCGCACGACATCCTCAAGGTGTTGGGCGAGCGCGCACTGGCGAAGTACCTCGTCGACGAGATCCAGGAGGTCTATCGGCTCCAGGGCGTTCGCATCAACGACAAGCACATCGAGGTGATCGTTCGCCAGATGCTGCGTCGCGTGACCGTGACCGATCCGGGCGACACCAACTTCCTGGTCGACGAGCCGGTCGAGAAGCACATCTTCGAAGAAGAGAACGAGCGCGTGATCGTCGCTGGCGGCCAGCCGGCGAAGGGTGATGCACTCCTCCTCGGCATCACGAAGGCGTCGCTGTCGACCGAGTCGTTCATCTCGGCGTCGTCGTTCCAAGAAACCACGAAGGTCCTCACCGAGGCGTCCATCAACGGTCGCGTCGACTACCTCCGCGGTCTCAAGGAGAACGTCATCATGGGTCGGCTCATCCCGGCCGGCACGGGTCTCGGCGCTTACAAGCGCCTGACCGTCGATGTCGACGCTATCGTCGATGATGGTGACGATGACGAAGTGGCGGATGGCTACATCGGGGCGCATGACCACGCTGGTGCACGCGATCGCGATGTCGAAGATCTCGCTGCCGAGTAACTAACTCGAAGCGCGACTCCCGCCCCGCGTGCAGCGATCGGTCGCTGCGCGCGGGGCGGTTGCATTTTCGGTGGTCACGTTCGGGCGGCTTCGAACTCTACCAGGACGTGAAGCATTCACGCCTCGTCCAACTCTCGATCCCCCTGGCGTTCGCCACCGGCTGTACCACCGGCCCCGTCACCGGGCAGCTCGGCGACCCGGGCGTCGCGCTGCCATTCTCGGGCTACACCGAGGCCAAGGGTGCCCTCATCACCACGCACGTGCTCAACAATCCCGGCGAATCGTTGGCGAATGCCGCGTTCACCAAGATCGGGAGTGGTATCGGCTCGGTGCTTCCGCAATCGCTCAACGATCCGCAACCCGCATATCCGTGGAGCGTGTCGGCGCGCGCCTTGACCCAGACGGAGTGGCCGCGCGGTGGCGTCGTCCGGCTCAAGGCGATGCGCGGCACGAGCGACCTTGCGACCTTCGATGCGGCCGGGTTGTCGTGCGCGTTCTCGAAAGTGCAGGCGGGTATGTCGTGGATCACCGCCGGGCAAGCGTGCAGCTCGCCGTACCCGAACCCGAGCCTCATCACGATGGTGTCGGCCTCGACGGATCCGTCGCGGGATGTAACCCCGCCGTTCTACCTCGGCATTCGGTCGGGTATGCCGACATACCCCGGGCTACTCAGTCCCGGCGATCGCGAACCGACCAGTGCGCATTACTACGATACGATCGCGGCATCGCCAACACTGACCCAGTTCAAGAACGACTACGGCTTTCTGACCGGCAACGTGATCCGCGCGGTCTACTACAATCACGGTGATCTCGGACTCGCGCGAGACATGAACTGCGTCGCGACGACGATCAACAGCAAGGCGGTCACGGCGTGTTACGTGAGCAACTACGGGCGGCAGCCTGGAGGCAAGTTTGCGCCCGCCGGCTTCGGGGCCGATGACCTCGATCCGCAGATCGCGCTCGGGCAAGCACTCGGGGTGCAGGGCACGGCGACGATTCCGATCCCGAGCTCGGCGAACGTGCCGATCGCGACCGTCGCGATGGTCTACAACGCTGCGCTTCCCGCGGGTGCTCGCGTCGAGTTCATCGTCTACGACGCCCAAGGCAACCTGACGACCGAAGCCGCGCTCGACCATGGCGGACTGTTCGCGCTCGGCGCACAGCAAACGCCGACCACCGCGAACATCGCCGTGCCGGACAACTGCCTCACGTGTCACGGCGGCTCAAGCTCCTACACACCCTCGCTGAATGGACCGTCGGTCGTCTCGAACGCACACTTTCTGCCGTTCGATCCGGCGGGCTTCGAGTTCGTGACGTCGCCGAGCTACGCGGCCTTCGCGAAGGACCCGACGATGAGCAAGCTCAAGGTGCTCAACGCGATGGTCTGGGACACGCAACCTGCACCGGCCACGCTCGCCCTCCTCAAGGGCATGTACCTCGCGCCGCCGAACCCCCAGGCGATCAACCTTGGGCCCAAGGATCCAGCGTCGGTCTACAACCCGACGTTTTTGCCTGCCGGCTGGACGTTCGATCCCGCCGTCGACGAGAAGAAGTCGCGCGCGGCGCGCCAGGTCTACAACGAGGTCGTCAAGCCGTATTGCCGCACGTGCCACAGCTCGCACGATGCTGGATTGCTCGATTTCTTGTCGTACGACTCGTTCCTCACCAGCTCGAACGCGATCGGAACGATGGTCTGTGTACAGGCAGGCACGTACCCGATGCCGCAGGCGGAGCAGACCCAGGTGCGGTTCTGGAATAGCCCGGCGCGCGCGCACCTCATGAGCGCGCTCTCGATCCCGGGCACGTGTAAACCGTGAACGCGCGCATCGTCGTGGTTGCAGGCTTGGCGGCGATCGGTGCCGTGATGGTGCTCGCGTCGCGACCCGAGCTGCCGAGTGCAGCGGCGCCGAAGGTCAGCTCGAGCCGCGATCGTGGGGTCGCGCTACTTGCGCCGGCGCCACCCGCGATCGTCCGCGCCGCGCCGGTCGCGGATCCGGTGCCGATCGACCCGCCGATCGATCCAGTCGTTCACGCGACGAGCTTCGCGAACGAAATGTGCGCGTGTTCCGATCTCGCTTGCACGGTCGAGGTCGACGCTCGGTATCGCGATCAGCTCGGTCGCGTTGGTCGCACGCGCGATGGTCATGCCTTGCACGAAGCATTTGCGCGATCGTCGGCGTGCCAGCTCGCGCTGCAGCCGACCCGCGACTGAGGCGCGCGGCTCCTCAATCGTAGGTTCGTACCCGCACCTGAGCGTCGTAGTTCGCGTCGGAGCTATCACTACACACATGACCGGCCCGTTTCAGGAAGCCACCCTGATCGAAGCATGCCGGGTCGGCGAGGGCGCCAACGACTCGCCAAAGACTAGGGCGGGCGCTAAGCCTTGCCTCGCGGCGCGGCGGTGGGTACAAGCCCCGTATGGGCACCACGGGTAAGCGGCTCGCGGCGGTGGCAACCACCCTCACCTTCGAGAAGTTCTGGACCTGGCTCGGTGGCCACGCGAACTGCATCGTCCGCGCGGGTACGCCGGAGACCGTGCTGCTCGACCACGACGATTTTCACTGGACCCTGATCAAGGAAGACGACCACACCCGCGTCGTCCAGCTCGCCCGTGCGAAGGATCTGGTCGGCGAGATGCTCGTGTTCTCGACCGAGATCGCGTACGTCCAGGCCGAGCCGACCGAGACCGAAGGCGAGTGGATGTTCGAGTGCTTCGTCGAGAACGAGAAGACCCGCGAGGTGGCCTACCACTTCGTGATGGCGCACGAGTACGAAGACACCGAGCACCGTCGCGAAGAGAAGTGGACGCACTAGGCGTGCTAGTTTAGCAGTCGTGACCGACGACACCGCGGACGGCCGAGTAGGCCAGGTCGTCGACGATCGCTACAAGCTGCTCGAGGTGATGGCGGCTGGTGCGATGGGCGAGGTGTTCAAGGCCGAGCGCGTTCCGGTCGGCAAGCTCGTCGCGATCAAGTTCCTCCACGCGTCTTTCATATCCGACCACGAGTTCCAGGCCCGCTTCGATCGCGAGACCCGGGTGATGTCGAAGCTCGCGCATCCGAACTGCGTCTCCGTCGTCGATTTCGGCGTGTGGCACGACACGCCGTACCTCGTGATGGACTTCGTCAACGGCGAGACGCTGCGCAAGCGCCTCGACGATCGCGGCGCGCTGCCCCCGGACAAGGCTCTCGCACTCGCCCGTCAGGTCACGGCCGGGCTCGCGCACGCGCACGAGCAGGGCATCATTCACCGCGATGTGAAGCCCGCGAATATCATGATTTCCGACGAGATCGGGCATGGCGAGCGTGTGCGGATCCTCGATTTTGGACTCGCGCGTTTGCGCGGCAACGTCGGTCGCGATGCGACGCAGACGAACATGGTCGTCGGCACGCCGAACTACATGGCGCCCGAGCAGACGGTGCCGGGCGGCACGATCGACGCGCGCACGGATCTTTATGCACTCGGGGTCGTACTGTTCGAGATGGTGGTCGGCGAGCGCCCGTTCGCCGCCGAAGATACGCTCGCGCTCCTCGGCATGCATCGCGGCGCGCCGATTCCGCGGCTCGCCGATCGCGTCGACGAGGACACCGCCCTTCCCGAAGGGCTGCAGGCGCTGATCGACAAAGCGATGGCCAAGTCGCCCGATGCGCGGTTTCAAACCGCGATCGAGATGGCGAACGCGATCGACGGGATCCCGGGGCTCAAGTCATCGCCGGGCATCGTGATCGAAGCGCAGAAGAAGATCGAGTCCAAGGGCGTCAAGCGCGCCGTCGGTGCGGGCGCGATCGGCGCTGCGTCGACGCAGCTCGATGTCGATGCGACGAAGCTCGAGCCGATGCGTCCGAGCGTGATGGCGATGGATGGCGATCTGCCGGTCAAGCGCTCGCGGTTCTGGCGCACCATGATCGCGGCGACGATCTTGATCGGTGGCACCGCGGCGATGGCGGGCTACTTGATCCATCGCGTCGGTCAGGGTGAGCTCGCCAAGCCAGCGCCGAAACCCGAAGCGGCTGCCGCGATCGCCGCCGATGCCGCCGATGCCGCCGATGCCGCCGATGCCGCTACCGTCGCTACCGTCGCTACCATCACGCTCGATGCGGCGGTGACGGACGGTTCTGACGACGCCGAGATCGAGATGGACCCGGAGAAGGCCGAGGATCTCGATCCGTCGAAGGGCTCGGCGGACAACGCCGAAGACGAAGCCGCCGACGCGCCGGCGTCCAATGAAGAAGCCGAGAAAAAAGCGCCCACGGCGCCCCAGCTCGCGACCAATGTTCACGACGCCGTGAACCTCATCAAGGCCGGTCATCGCGAAGAAGCACTCGCCAGCCTCCGCGTCCTGAAGAAAAAAGCGCCGGCCAGTGCGTACGTCCCATTTCTCATGGGCAACCTCCATTTCGACAAGACCTGGTGGTCGGTCGCGATGGATAACTACGCCGAAGCCATCCACAAGAACGCCCAGTACAAGAACAACCCGGTGATCAACCGGAATCTAATCAAGATGTTGAGCAGCTCGCGGACGCGAACCCGGGCGTCAAACTTTCTTCGCGGCATCGGCCACCCGGCCGCGAGCTACGTCAAATACGCCGCCGCGCACGATCCAAATCCGGTCGTAAAGAAGACCGCCGCAGCTCTAGCCAAGCAGATCCGTTAAGCGTGGCAATCACGAGCCTTGACAGAACAGCGCGGATCCATAAGATTCCGCGCTCGCCGAGCTTTTCGGCCTAGTCACGCCAGCAGGATTTAGATGCCTACGATCAATCAGCTTGTCCGCAACGGTCGCGAGAAGGTTCGGACGAAGTCCGCTTCGCCGGCGCTCAAAGACTGCCCGCAGAAACGCGGCGTTTGCACGCGCGTCTACACGACGACTCCGAAGAAGCCGAACTCGGCCCTCCGTAAGGTCGCTCGCGTTCGGCTCACGAACGGCATGGAAGTTACGTCGTACATCCCCGGCGAGGGGCACAACCTGCAGGAGCACTCGGTCGTTTTGATCCGCGGCGGTCGCGTCAAGGATCTTCCGGGCGTTCGCTATCACATCATCCGCGGCACGCTCGACACCACCGGTGTCACGAACCGCAAGCAATCGCGCTCCAAGTACGGCGCGAAGCGCCCGAAGTAAGAAGGATCGACGATGCCGCGTAAAGGTGAAGTTCCCAAGCGTCAGGTCCTCCCGGACCCGAAGTACACCGATGCTCCGAGTGATCTGCGCAAGCGAATCACGAAGTTCGTCAATGTCGTGATGTCGGACGGCAAAAAAGCCGTCGCCGAAGGCATCGTCTACGGTGCGATGGATCTCGTCGCAGAGCGCGCCAAAGATGATCCGTTGAAGGTGTGGGAGCGCGCGCTGGGCAACGTTCGCCCGCGCGTCGAAGTGAAGAGCCGCCGCGTGGGTGGTTCGACGTACCAGGTGCCCGTCGATGTCCGTCCGGACCGCTCGCTCGCTCTCGGTATGCGTTGGCTCGTCGAGTACGCTCGTGGCCGCAACGAGAAGACGATGATCGATCGCCTTGCGAACGAGATCGTCGACGCCGCGCAAAACCGTGGCAACGCGGTCAAAAAGCGCGAAGACGTCCACAAGATGGCAGACGCCAACAAGGCGTTCGCTCACTATCGCTGGTAAGACAACCGCTCCGGTTCGAAAGGAGCTCGGCAGGTGGGCAAAGGCCCAAACCACCAGGCTCGAACAAATGGCAACCCGCCCAGATACCCGCACGGTCTCCCAAGACCGGACCCGAAACATCGGGATCATGGCGCACGTCGACGCGGGGAAGACCACGACGACGGAACGGATGCTGTTCTACACCGGCGTCACCTCCCGCATCGGTGAGGTCGACGACGGTGCTGCATTCACCGACTGGATGCAGCAAGAGCAGGAGCGCGGGATCTCGATCACCGCCGCTGCGACGACGTTTGGCTGGAAGAGCCACCTCGTCAACCTGATCGACACGCCGGGCCACGTCGACTTCACCATGGAAGTCGAGCGCTCGCTCCGCGTACTCGATGGCGCGATCGCCGTGTTCGACGCTGTCGAAGGCGTCGAGTCGCAGAGCGAGACCGTGTGGCGCCAGGCAGATCGCTACGGGATCCCACGGCTCGCGTTCATCAATAAGTGCGATCGCGTCGGTGCGGATCCCGCGCGTGTCGTCGCCGAGATGAAGAGCCGGCTCGGTGCCACGCCGATCCTGATCCAGCTCCCGATCGGGATCGGGGCTTCATTTTCTTCGGTGATCGATCTCATCTCGATGCGCGCGCGCACGTGGGATCCCGACACCATGGGCCGCACGTTCGACGACGGCCCGATCCCACACGCACACGTGCCGGCCGCCACCCGCGCGCGCGAGGAGATGATCGAAGCGATCGCGGATCACGACGACGAGATGATGGCCGCGTGGGTGTCAGGTCGCGAGCTCTCGGTCGAGCAGATCAAGGCCGCCCTCCGTCGCGTCACGCTCGGCCGGGCGCGGCAGGCGCACCAGTGCGTGCCCGCGCTCGTCGGGGCCGCGTTCAAGAACCTCGGCATCCACAACCTCCTCGACGCGGTGATCGACTATCTGCCGTCGCCTGCCGAGCTCGAGGCAGTGCGCGGCCGCGACCCGCAAGATCCCGCGAGCGCCGCGACGATCATCCGCTCGAGCGGCGACGACCAGCCGCTCGCCGCGCTCGCGTTCAAGGTGCAGTCCGACGACAACGGTGGTCAGCTCACGTTCGTTCGCGTCTACGCCGGATCGCTTCGCGTCGGTGATGCGGTGTTGAACGCGACGCGCGGCCAGCTCGTCGAAGTCGGTCGCCTCGTGCGGATGTTCGCGAATCGTCGCGAAGACATTCGCGCGATCGAGTCCGGCATGATCGGTGCGATCGTGATGACCGCGGGTGCGATGACCGCGGGCAGGCTCGCGACCGGAGACACGCTCTGCGATCCGCGCCATCCAATCCTCCTCGATCAGATCGCGATCCCGCAGACCGTTATCAACGTGATCGTCGAGCCCGATACCGATGAAGACGCGGTCAAGCTCGTCGCCGCGCTCGAGCGCCTCGCCATCGAAGACCCGTCGTTCAAGATCAAGACGGACGTCGAGTCCGGCCAGATCATGATCTCGGGCATGGGCGAGCTCCACCTCGAGATTATTGTCGACCGGATGAAGCGCGAGTACGGCACGGCCGCTCGCGCCGGTAAGCCGCAGGTCGTCTATCGCGAGACCATCCTCGCGACGGGTGAGGGGCACGCGGTGTTCGAGCGCGATCTCAAAGAGCAGCAGATCTACGGCGAGTGCGCGTGCGTCGTGCGTGCGCGTGCACGTGGGACGGGTATGGAGTTCAAGCGTGACATCCCGTCGGTCCCGGCGTTCCCCGACGTCATCGTCGCGGCGGCGATGCAGGGGTTGAAGGATGCGGCGTCGAGTGGACCCGATGGGTATCCGCTCGAGGACGTCGAGGTCACACTCACCAAGATCGCTCTCAAAGAAGGTGCAAACGGCGAGATCGGTGCGCGTGCGGCGGCGGCCGAAGCGTGTCGCCGCGCGGTCGCGGATGCGCAGCCGGCGCGGCTCGAGCCGATCATGTCGGTTGAAGTCATCGTCGACGACGACGGTCTCGGCAGCGTGATCGGTGATCTGCAGCAGCGGCATGGCCAGGTCCAGAACATGGAAGCCGCGGGCAGCAAGCGCGTGGTCTCCGCGCTGGTTCCTCTGCGGAACATGTTTGGCTATTCCACGCGGCTCCGCAGCATGACGGCGGGCGGGGCAACGTTCAGGATGCAGATGCACACGTACGATACGCTGCAGTCATAGGACGCAAGCCGACGCCCAACCCGCGACCGCCCGATGCAAGCGGTCGCGCCAAAGGCTCATCAATTTTGATGCGCGCCCGGCGGGGGGCTTCGTACGAGTTCGCGCCGAGAAGCTAGCGGCGACGAGCGCGTTCCTCGACGGCAATCCAGCACGAAAACGTGATCTTGGTGAACGTGCCCTCGGAGCGATCGACCTCGATGCGATCGTGATCGAAGCGCCGGTTGACGGAGGGCGGCAGATGAGCGGCTCCAGCCGGAAATTCGCTATGTAAGTAACTATCTAAGTCATTGAAATCTTGCTGAAAACTGGAGCCATTGCTCAGGGTCTTCGACGATATTTTAATGGCAGCTACAAAGCAGGCGACGGCCGCGCGCGGCAAGCGCTACGGTGAACACGCGCCTCAGATCGATCGTGCGCCTCGCGAGATCATCGCGACGCCGGTCGTCAAATGGGTCGGTGGCAAGACCAAGCTTCTCCCCGAGCTTCTCGCTCGGATGCCGAAAACGTTCGGTCGCTACTACGAGCCCTTCATCGGTGGCGCCGCGATGTTCTTCAAGCTCGCGCCCGAACGCGCGGTGATCGCCGACGTCAATCCCGACCTTGTCTCGCTCTACCAATCGATCGCGCGCGATCCGAATGCGGTGATCAAGAAGCTCGCGCACCACCGCGAGGCCCACGACGAGACCCACTATTACGCGACCCGCGAGAAGTGGAACCAGTCGCACATGCAGTGGTCGGCGGCCGAGCGCGCCGCGACATTCATCTACTTGAACAAGACCTGCTTCAACGGCCTGTGGCGAGTGAACCGCGCGGGCGGATTCAACGTGCCGATCGGTCGCTACACCGATCCGCCGATCTGCGTGCCGGATCTGCTGCGCGCGGCCTCGAAGGTGCTCGCTCGCGCCGAGATCCGCCATGCGGACTACGCGACGGCGATCGACGACGCCAAGCCTGGCGACTTTCTGTACTTCGATCCGCCCTACGATCCGATCAACGCGACCTCGAGCTTCACGAGCTACACCGTCGGAGACTTCGGTACCGACGAGCAGAAGACCCTCGCGGCGACCGCGAAGCAGCTCATCGATCGCGGCTGCAAGGTGATGCTCTCGAACAACGACACACCGCTCGTCCGCGCCCTCTACAAGGGCTTGAAGATGGACAAGGTGAAGTGCTCGCGCGCGATTAACTCGAACGCGGCGAAGCGCGGCGAGATCGACGAGCTCGTGATTACGGGCGGCTACTGACCGCGGGTATCGCGGGGATCAGGCAAGAGCCGCAGACGACGCGTACTGCTGCGTGCTCGGATCGTAATCCTGAAGCACGCCGACCACGCCGGCCGACCGCGCGATGCGGACGATCTCTTCGCGGTTACCACGAACGACCATGCGGGGTTCGGCGCCGTCGAGCTCGGAGGCCGTTACGAAACGGCGAGCTTTGACGACATCCTTGAACACGAGCAGGTAGGTCTGGTCGTTACCGGCGCGGGCCAAAACGGGCACGCGGCCACTGGAGTCCTGAGTGGTCAACTCGCCTTCATTCGAGACGAGGAGCACCCACAGACCATCGATCACTTGAGAAGGAACGCTGGTGGTTGCTAGCAAGACGAAGGATATGTGCGGTTTTTCGCCCGATCTGTCAAGGAATTCTGTAACGCCACCTGCTGCTTGACGCGTCCGGGATCGGAGGGTCTAGTGCCTTTATGACCGGTCGAGCCCACCTCCCTGTCATCGGAGGCACCCCCGTGGTCGCAAATGGTGGACTCGGGGCCGAGACGCCGGTGCCGGCCGATCCCCTGCTCGATCAGTTCGCCCGGCGAATCCGCTATCTGCGCGTTTCTGTGACGGATCGCTGCAACTACCGCTGCACGTACTGCATGCCGGAGAGCTTGATTGGTGAGATGAGCTTCGAGCCGCGTTCGGCCGTGCTCACGTTCGAGGAGCTCGAGCGCGTGATCTCGGTGTTCGCGCGACTCGGGGTTCGCAAGGTCCGGCTGACCGGCGGCGAGCCGACGGTTCGGCGGGGCATTGTCGATCTCGTCGCGCGCATCTCTCGCGTTCCAGGGATCGAGCAGGTCGTCATGACCACGAACGGTCATCTGCTCGACGAGCTGGCCGCGCCGCTGAGGGCCGCCGGCGTCTCCGCGGTGAACGTTTCGCTCGATACGCTCGATGCCGAACGCTTTGCGAAGGTCACCGGTCGAGGCGATCTCGCCCGCGTTCTCGCCGGCATCGATGCCGCGCATGCGGCGGGGATGGTCGTGAAGACGAATGCGGTCGCGCTCTATGGCGTGAACGACGACGAGATCGTCGCACTTTGCGAGGCTGCGTGGTCCCGCGGCGCGACCCCACGCTTCATAGAGCACATGCCGATGTCGCACGGGGCGCTGTACGAGCAGGCCCGAGGCATCGCCGCCGTGACGATTCGCCGCACGATCGAAGCAGCGCTCGGCTCGCTCGTCTCCGCGGAGCGCTCCGAGCGCAAAGACGCTGGCCCAGCCCGCTACTGGACCCTCTCACATGATGCCTCGCGCGAGGTCGGCATCATCTCGGCGATGACCGAGCACTTCTGCGATGACTGCAATCGCCTCAGGCTGACCTCGACGGGCGCTCTGCATGCCTGTCTGGGGCACGACGACGCCCTCAGCCTGCGCGATCTTGTCAGGGCAGGTGGCTCCGATGACGATCTGGTTCGCGCCATCGACGCCTCGGTCATGGGCAAGCGCGTCGGTCACACGTTCCGCGACGCGCCACCGACGACCCACATGATGGGCATCGGCGGTTAGACGGTTCAGGGGTGCGGGTGGGCGTTGCTCGACCGTCCGCGCGGTGCCCGACCGCCCGTGGAATGTTCATGGAACATGCTACGGTTGCTTCGTCACGGGCGGCCCGGCTAGCCGTGCCCTGCCGGTTGCATCGGCGGAGGTCATCCAATGGAAAAATCTACGCTTTACAAGGTCCTACTCACCATCGGCGTTGTGCTCGGTGGTGGCGGATTCTTGATCTATTCATCGGTGGGTAATGCCCAGCACTACCGCATGGTGGACGAGCTGGTCGGCGATGGATTCACGCAGTGGACCGACAAAGAGCTCAAGGTTCACGGCTTCGTCGAAGCCGGTAGCATCGTCGAGAGCGTCGTAGGTCAGGTCCAGCACCGCACGTTCGTGCTGCAGAAGAACGGCAAGAAGATCCGGATCTTCAATGAAGGCCCGAAGCCCGACACGTTCAAGGATCAGTCGGAGGTCGTAGCGACCGGTCGCTTGATCAAGGCGAGTGAGGTCCAGGCTCTTGCCGCGGACATGTGTAGGAAGCAATCAGCTCCGGTGGGTTGTCCTCTCCGTACGGATGCGGAACAAGAGTGGGTGATGGAGTCGAGCGAGCTCATGGCGAAGTGCCCGTCGAAGTACGACGGCGCGCCGACCACCAAGATCGACACGCAATTCAAGTGAGCTTATGACGCAAGCGGGTGACGGCGTTCCCTTCTCACCGATCGCACTGGTTGGCACGATCACGCTGCTCCTGGCGTATCTCTGTGCGGCCTGGGCGTTCGCCTCCGGTATCGCTGGCAACGCACGCAAGAGCCGCAGGCTCGTCAACGCGTCGGTGTATGGCCTCTACGGTTTCGGCGCGCTGATCGGGCTCGCGTCGTCGCTCATGATCTACGCGTTCGTCACGCACGACTTCACGATGAAGTACGTCGCGTCGGCGAGCGACACGACGATGCCGACCATCTACAAGGTCACCTCGTTCTGGGGTGGGCTCGATGGCTCGCTGCTGTTCTGGGTGCTCGTGCTCTCGATCTTCTCGACGGTCGCGATCGTCGTGAACCACAAGCGCCATCGCGACATGATCGGCTACGTCGTCGCGACGATCATGGGCGTCCAGATCTTTTTCCTGACGCTGCTGTTGTTCACGAAGAACCCGTTCAGCACCTACCTCACGGCGCCGCCGATCGATGGTCAGGGCCTCAACCCGCTGCTCCAGAACTACTGGATGGTCATTCATCCGCCGTCGCTCTACACCGGCTTTGTCGCGGCGACGATTCCGTTCGCGTTCGGCATCGGTGCGCTCGCCTCGGGCCGGCTCGACGATATGTGGCTCGGCTCCGTACGCGTGTGGATGCTGATCTGTTTTGGCTTCCTCTCGCTTGGCCTCATCCTCGGCGGCCGCTGGGCGTACGAGGAGCTCGGCTGGGGCGGCTACTGGGCTTGGGATCCGGTGGAGAACGCCGGGTTGATGCCCTGGTTCACCGCCACAGCCTTCCTGCACTCCGCGATCATCCAGGAGCAGCGAGGAACCATGAAGACATGGAACCTCTCGCTCGTCGTCATCACGTTCTTTCTCACGATCTTCGGCACGTTCATGACGCGCTCGGGCGCGGTCCAATCGGTCCACGCTTTCGGCGAGGACAACGTGCTCGCGCTCCAGTTCATCGTGTTCATGGCGGTGATCTTGATCGTGTCGGTCGGTCTGATCGTCTATCGCTCGAACAAGCTCTCGACTCGGACCGAGTTCGACTCGTTCTACTCGCGCGAGTTCGCGTTCCTTTTGAACAACTGGATCCTCCTCGCATGCGCGTTCTTCGTGCTGTTCGCGACGATGTTCCCGACGATCTCTGAAGCCCTCAACGGCGAGCGCATCTCGGTCGGTCCCGAATTCTTCAACAAGTGGATGACGCCCCTCGGCCTCGTGCTGTTGTTCCTCGCGGGCGCGGCACCGCTGCTCGCGTGGCGCAAGACCACGCGCGAGCGCCTGAAGAACCAGTTCATGATCCCGTTCGGTGCCGCGGCGCTCACGATCATCGTGCTCCTGATCTTCTTTCCGCAGACCAAGCACCTCAGCCCGATCTTCGCGCGTCAGATCAAGCTCCCGATCTCCTTGCTCAACTTCGGGTTGATCGCGTTCGTCGGCACTTCGATCATCCAGGAGTTCGCCCGCGGCGTCGGCGTCCGCATGCGCCAGACCAACGCGGATCCGTTCAGCTCGCTGCTCGGCCTCGTATTGTCGAAGCGCCGCAAGTTCGGCGGCTACATCATTCACCTCGGCGTCGCGGTGATGTTCTTTGGCTTCGCGGGCAAGGCGTACGAGCGGATGGTCGATCGCACGGTCGAGAAGCCCGGCATCTCGACCGCGGATGGTCGCGGTCCCGCATCGTTCTCGTTCGATTCCCCCGAGACGAAGGGTCAGCAGCATTCGTTCATCGGCCCGTTCAGCGGCTCGGACTACACGTTCACGTACGAGAACCTGTTCCACACCTCTGACGATCACAAGGATGCGATCACCGCGCAGGTCGGCATCTACAACGCCGGCGAGCGGATCGGCACCGTGTATCCCGCGAAGTGGGACTTCCACAAAGGCGACGGTCAGATGACGACCGAGGTCGCGATCCGCGTGCGCCCACACGAGGACGTCTACCTCGTGCTCACCGGCTATGACCTCGACACGGGCCTCGCGAACTTCCGCGTCTATATCAACCCGAGCATTTTGTGGGTCTGGCTCGGCTTCTTGGTCCTCGCGATCGGCACGTTGATCTGCCTGATCCCGCAGGGCATCGTGGATGCGTTGCTCGTGGATGCGTTGCAGCGGAAACCGAAGACTCGCGTCGGTCGCGCCGCCGATGTCGGCATCGTGATCGGCATGGTCTTCGTGGCACTCGCTGGCCTGTCGACCCAGGCGCACGCGCAAGCTGCGCAGCCACCCGCTGGTGCCGAGCACGTGACCGAGGGCATGGGCATGGGCAAAGCCGGTGGCGGTTTCGCGGCGCAGAATCGGCCCGCGAACGACACCGAGGCCCGCGCGATGAAGGAGCTACTGTGCCCCTGCGGGTGCGCGCGGCAGGACGTGCTCGAGTGTGACTGCGCGACCGCCGCGCAGCTCCGCGCGCAAGTGCAGAGCTTGATGACCGGCGTGAAGCTCGACGACGACGCGAGCCGCAAGTCGGCGTACGACCGCGTGATGGCGGCGTTCGTCAAAGAGTACGGGGAGAAGATGTTGATGACGCCGCGCAGCGATCTGTCGTGGCTGTTTCCGTCGATCGCGGCGGTCGGTGCGCTCGGCGTGCTGGTCGTTGCGGGCCGGCGCTGGGTGGCGCGCTCCAAGCACGCGGAGATGGTGCCGGTCGGTGGCAGCACGGCTGCGGTGACTCCGGGCGACGACGCGTACGTCGACAAGCTCGACGACGAGCTGGCGGAAACCGACTGATGGCGACGGCCGACGATATTCAGGCCGGCGATGACGATGGCGACGACGACGAGCTTGCTCCGCAGGCGGCACCCGAGGCTGACCGGCCGAAGAATAAGGCGAAGAATAAGGCGAAGGTCGAGCTGGGGTCGGTCCGGCCGCGGTCGTATCTCGGCCTCAAGATCGGCGGCTTCGTCGCGTTCGTGCTGATCGGTTGGCTGTTTATCCTCGGTCAAAACAAGTTCCACCTCACCGCGCCTGTCTTGTTCGCGGGTCTCGGTTTTCTCGCGGTCACCACGACCGTGCTGAACCTATGGCGCACCGGCGCCGCAGCGGCCGCGCCGGACATCGAAGGTGGCGATTGGGAACGTCCGCTTGGCGCCGCCGCGCATCTCGAGAAAGAGAAGCGCACGCTGCTCAAGGCGATCAAGGAAGCCGAGTTCGATCTCGCGATGGGCAAGCTCTCGCAGGCCGACTGCGATGGCTTGATCCGCGACTATCGGTCGCGTGCGATCGCCGTCATCAAGGAGCTTGATCGGCTCGAGCAAACCGCGAATCCCGGCGAGCTCTCGACGCAGGAACAGATCGCGCGTGAAGTGAAGGCGCGGCTCGCACTCGATGAACAGAACAAGCCGAGCAACCGCGCGAAGAACGCGGCGGCCAAGCGTGCGGGCAAGGGCAAACCATTTGCGAGGGCCAACGACGCCGGGCCGGAGAAAACCGCCACGAACGCAAACGCCGAACCGGTCGACGCGCCTGTGCCCACGGCCACGATCGACGATTCGAAATCAGCAGCAGGAGAACCGTCGTGAGCATCCTACGCCGTGGCCTGATCACGATCTTCGTCGGTCTCGCGACCCTCGCGATCCGAGCTCCCATCGCTCATGCGCAAGTCGCCGGCGCGATCGGCAAACCGCTGTCGGCGCCGGATCTTCCGGCAGGTACGATCAGTGTCCGCGTCGTCGCGGGCACGATCGCGAATCCGGTCGTCGGCACGGACGTCACGCTGCTCGTCAACGGCACGCCGCGCGTCGCGCGGACCGATGCGGCGGGGCGCGCTCAGTTCCCGAGCCTGCCGGCCGGTGCGAGGGTCCAGGCAAAGGTCCAGACCCAGGACGAAGGCGACAAGCAGGACATCACCTCCGACGAGTTCGAGCTCGATCCACAGATGGGTTCGAAGGTGCTGCTCTCGACCAAACCGTTCGTCCCGATGGGTGGGATGGCCGCCGCCGCTGCGCCTTTTGCCGGCGGCGTCGGGGGTGGCGCGGGCATGCCCGCGCCACGCACGCTGAGTGGACAACCGCGCGGCGAAGCGACCGATCAACCGGGCACGTTCACCGTTCGGCTGACGTACGACGACCTCGCCGACAAGAGCTCGCTCGCGGGCGTGCCGGTCTTCCTCGTCGGCTACAAGGGCGACGACACGGTCTCGATGTTCCAGCAGGCCTCGGATGCCGACGGTCGCGCCGCCTTCACCGGCCTCGACCGCACGGGCTCGACCTCGTACTTCGCCACCGCGCTGATGAAGCGAGGCTCGAGCCCTTCTGGCAAGCCCATCGTCGATCGCCTCGTCTCGACGCCGGCCGTGCTCGACTCGCGCAGCGGTATTCGCCTGCTCCTCTCGTCGGAGAAGCGCGAGTCGAACGCGCCCGCGATCGACGATCTCGACAAGCTCGACACCCAGGATGCTTTGCTCGAGGCCGGCAAGGTCCGAGTCGTGCTCGTCGGCGTGCCCGAAGAGGGCGGCAAGGTCGAGCTCGTCGCGACCCGTGTGGGCGGCATCAAGCGCACGATCGCCACCCAGACCATCACGCGCGCGGCGCCGGATCCCAAGGAGATGCAGGCTCAATCGCAGTTCGAGCCGAAGGCCGACATGCCGCCGCACGCGATCCGAATCCAGGTTCACGGTGGTGGAGTCGACGAGAACACGCCCGTCGGTGGGGTCTCGGTCCGGCTCGTGCCGGCTGCTGCGGCGGTCCCCAGCGCGGATCTGTCGAATATCGGCGCCGAGCAAAAGACGCCCGACACGGGTTTCTACGACACGACGAACAACGAGAAGGGCCCGATCGTCGCGGTCATCACGGTCAACGGCAAAGAGATGCAGAGCCAACCGATCGACCTGAGCAAGGCAGGGGGCTGGCTCGACATCGAAGCGCACTGGGACAAGGTCGGCAAGCTGAACGCGGTGTTCGATGCCACGGGCGTCCAGCCGGACGAGATCCTCTACGCGCAGTCCACGATGTTCAACAACACGCTGTTTCGCTCCGCGCCATTCCAGCAGGTCGCGGACCGCGGGACCAAGACGACGCTGTTCATCGTGCCGCGCGTGCTGTTCACGTTCAGCTGGACCTCGCACATCGACGACGAGTTCCTCGCCGTCGGCGGCAAGTTCCAGCTCAAGAACAACTCGTGGGCGCCCTACATCGGCAAGACGGGTGATGGCATCATCATCCCGCTGCCGCTGAACTTCAAAGGCGCGCGGGTCGGCGAGCAAGATCAAAACGACGTCGCGGTTTCGCAGGGAGAAGGCTTCCGGATCGGTCACCCGATTCCGCCGGGCGGCAAGGTCTTCCACGCGCAGTTCTCGATGCCGATCGAGGCCGGTCAAGTCCATTGGTCGCTCGACCTTCCGCTCGGCGCGTTCCAGAGCGGCATGGAGATCATGCAGACCCCTGGCATGTCGGTGACGTCACCCGCGTCGATCCACCAGGAGGTCGCGACGGTCGCGCAGGGCACGTACATCGTGTTTCCTCAGATCTCGATCGCGCCGAAGCAGTCCATGGTGATGACGATCAACAACCTGCCGTCGCAGCCCGCGTGGAAGCTGTGGGCTCCACGCGTCGTCGGGGTCGTCGCGATCTTCGTGATGCTCGGGGGCTTGAGCCTCGCGCTGTACCGGGGCTCGACCGCACGTTCGAACGAGCGCGCGGCGCGGCGGACCCAGCTCCTCGACGAGCTCGTCGAGCTCGAGAAGTCCGTCCAGAAGGGCGGCGCCAAGGACGACAAGCGTCGCGCGCAGATCACGAACGAGCTCGAACAGCTGTGGGTCGACTAGACCGAGTCCAGATCGAGAAGGTCGGCAAGCGGTACGGAACCGAGCGCGCGCTCGCGGGCGTGTCGCTCGAGCTGACAAGGGGCTCGATGTGCGCATTGCTCGGCCACAACGGCGCGGGCAAGACCACGCTGCTCGGCGTGGTCTCGACGCTCGTGCGTCCCGACGGCGGCACGGTCACGTACGAGAGCGGTGGCACGGTTGTCAAAGGCGAGGGCGTGCGCGGCCAGATCGGGTTGTTGGCGCACGCGTCGCTCTGTTACGGCGAACTCTCCGCGGTCGAGAACCTCGAGTTCGTCGCCGGGCTCTACGGTATTCCGGCCAGCGGCGTCGTGGCGGCGCTCGACCAAGTCGGGCTCGACAAGCGCGCGCGCGACCGCGCGGCGCGTACGTACTCGCGCGGCATGCTGCAGCGCCTCGCGCTCGCGCGTGCGCTGCTCACGAAGCCCTCCCTGCTGTTGCTCGATGAACCGTTCACCGGACTCGATCGCGATGGCGCGATCGCGCTCGGCGAGCAGCTCGGTGCGCTCAAGTCCGATGGCACGATCGTCGTCGTGGTCACCCACGATCTCGAAGCGATCGCGGGGCGCACCGATCACGTCGCGATTCTCCGCCGCGGGAAGCTCGTGTGCGAGGAGCGCGACCGCGGCGCCTACAACTACGACCAGCTCAAGGACCTTTATCATCGGAATGCGGCCTGATGCTCGGTCACGCGTTTCGCATCGCCTGGAAGGACCTTCGCATCGAGGTGCGAAGCAAAGAGATCTTCATGACCATGGCGTTCTTCGGAGCGCTGCTCGTCGTGATCTATTCGTTCGCCTTTCCAGCCGATGCCGCCGCCGTGCGCGGCTCGGTGCCGGGCATCTTGTGGGTCTCGCTCGCGTTCACTGGCACGATCGCGCTCGGCCGCGCCTTCGATCGCGAGCGCGAGAACGACACGATGCGCGCGCTCTTGCTCTCGCCGGTGCCGCGACTCTCCGTGTTCATCGGCAAGGCGATCGCCATGACCGTGCTCATCCTCGGCGTCGCGGTGATCGTGGTGCCGCTGCTCGCGCTGTGGCTCAACGCGCCACTGTTCGATTATCCGCTCGAGCTCGCGGCGATCGTCGCGACCGGTGCTCTCGGCATCGCGGTCGTCGGCTCGGTGTTCGCGGCGACGCTGTTGAAGGCTCGGTCCCGCGACGTTTTGCTACCCGTCGTCCTGTACCCGATCCTGCTACCGTTGTTCGTGGCGGGGACCAAGGGTACGGCCGCCCTGGTTCAGGTCCATCCGAACCTCGAAATCGCCCATTACTGGATGAGCTTCCTCGGAATCTACGACGCCGCATTTTTGGTACTGTCCCTGTGGATCTTCGAGTCCCTGGTCATCGAGTGAACAAGTTTCTGGTCCCCATCTTATGTGTCGTCGCCGCGGTCGGGCTCGTGGTGTCGACCTGGCTCGTGTTCTACGGGTCGCCCTTGCAGTACACGATCGATGGCGAGAGCGGTCGGCTCGTCGGCACGAGCCTGTTCTTCAACCAGAAGATCTTCTACTTCCACGTCGCGCACGCGTTCGTGCTGTTCGCCGCCGTCGGCGTCGCCGGTATCTCTTCGATCTTCTATCTCAAGAACCGCAATCCGAAGTGGGATGACATCGCCGCGGGCACGACCGATGTCGCGGTCGCGTTTGGCGCCGCGGTGCTCGCGACCGGCGTCATCTGGGCGAAGGCCGCGTGGGACGTGTGGTGGCAGTGGGAGCCGCGGCTGACCATGTCCCTGCTGCTTTGGCTGATCCTCGTCGGCTACGCGCTGGTCCGCAAGTTCGCAGGCCCGAGCGCGGATCGCGTCGCGGCCGGCATGGCGATCTTCGGCATGTTTGGCGTGCCATTCATCTACACGATGGTCGGTGCGGATTCGCATCCCGGCTCGGGTAAGAACGGCGTGGTTGCCACGCTCGATCCTGCGATGCGGCCCGCGATGTGGATCACGGTCGCGACGTTCATGCTGTGGTTCGTGCTGCTCATCATCGTGCGCGTGCAGGGCACGCGAGCGGAACGCGAGCTACGCGAGCTGCGCGAGCGAGCCCTCGATCTGGGAGTCTTGGAATGAAGAAGCTAGCGCTCGCTGTCGTGTTGCTCGTTGGTGGCGTCGCTGCCGCCGATGGCTCGGGTGGTTCTGCGGATGTCGCGCAAGTCCGGCCGCTGATGCCGCCGCCTGCGGAGCCGGCCGTCGGCGATAGCCGCGCAGCCTGTGTGGCTGCGATGAACAAGGAGCCCGAGTTCGCGAAGTCGATCATCCTCGTCGCGGACAAGCAGATCGACGAGCAGACCATCGCGGCGCATCAAGACGCGCTCCACCACATCCAGAAGAACGAGAGCCACGTGATCTACGCGTACGCCGCGCTCTGGGTGATCGCGGCGCTGCTGCTCGCGTATCTGTTCATGCGCCAGCAGGCGCTCAAGGCCGAGATCGCGACGCTGCGTACGGACCTCCGGCGCTCGGAGAGTGACGCGTGACCGGCGAGCACGTCTTGTTCATCCCGGGCGTCTTGATGGTCGGGACGTTCCTCGGCTTTATCCTCGGCGCGCGCGCGGCGCGCAACCAGTTCGCGTTCGCGCAGAAGCGCGCGGCCGAGCGCGATGCCGTGCGGGCCGCACGTGCGGCCAAGAAATCGAAGTCGGCCGGCACGTTCGATAACGATTAGTCTCCGCGCAAGCGCTCGGCGAGCTCGAGCGGGCTCGCGAGTCGCTTCGCAGGATCTTTCGTGAGCGCGGCACGTGCGATCGCATCGAGGCGTGAATCGGCGAGCGGCGCTGGTTCGTGGTCGATCACGGCTTGCATCGAGAGCCACGGCGGACCGCGATGAAACAACCGCGCGCCCGCGGATAGCTCCCAGAGCAGCACGCCGAGTGCGAACACGTCGGTCGCGGGCGTCCACGCTTCGCCGCGCACCTGCTCCGGCGCCATGTACGCGTGCGTACCGCGAGGCGTGCCGCCTTCACCGATCGGGCGCGAGATGCCGAGATCGATCAACACGACGCGATCTGTTTCGGGCTGGGGATCGACGACGAGGTTGCTCGGGTTGATGTCGCCGTGGACCCAGCCGTTCGCATGGAGATGTGCAGCACCGTCACATGCCGCGAGCACGATCGCGCTCGCGCGGCGAGGCGGTAAAACCGCACGGCTCGGCGTGATCTGACTCGGCGAAGGCGCGATCATCCGACGCAGGTCCTCACCGGGCGCGAGCTCGAGCGCGACGTAGGCTCGATCTCCGACGGCGGCCGCCTCGATCCCGTGGATCAGATTGGGGTGTCGCGGCAGCGTCATCGCGAGCATTTGCTCGCGCTTGAACTGCGTGATCGCATCCTCGTTGCGGATCAGGTGCGTGTGGATCCGCTTCACGGCGGCGATCTGACAACCGCGGGACGCACGCCAGATCTCGCCGAGCCCGCCGACCGCGATCAGAGCGTCGAGCTGCCAGAACCCGAAGCTGTCTGACATGTAGGCGACACCTTAGCATAGCGAGCTTGCTGGATCTGGATGGGGTTTGTAGGATGCCGGTCGGTGGGTGTCGAACGGCTCGGGCGATACACGGTGTTGCGTCATCTCGCCAGCGGCGGGATGGCTGATGTATTGCTCGCGCGCGCGGATGGGGAAGCGCACCAGATCGCGGGCTTCGCACGCCACGTCGTCGTGAAGCGAATCAAAGCCGAGCACGCGAAGGACAAGCGCTTCATCCAGATGTTCCTCGACGAGGCACGCCTCGCCGCGACGCTGCATCACCAGAACGTCGTCCAGGTCCACGACATCGGTGAAGAGCATGGCGAGTACTTCTTCGCGATGGAGTATCTCCACGGTGAAGATCTCCGCAGGATCCTCTCGACGGTCTCGAAGCAGCGCCAGCACCTCCCGCTGCACCACGTGCTCGCGATCATCTCGGCGGCCGCGGCTGGCTTGCACTACGCGCACGAGCGTCGCGACAGCGCGAAGCGGCGGCTCGAGATCGTGCATCGCGACGTGTCGCCTTCGAACATCGTGCTCGGCTACGACGGCTCCGTGAAGGTCCTGGATTTCGGTATCGCGAAGGCGGCGATGCGTACCTCGGAGACGCGCACCGGGATGCTCAAGGGCAAGGTCTCGTACATGTCGCCCGAGCAGTGCAAGGGCGTGCACGTCGTCGACCGGAGGAGCGACGTCTACTCGCTCGGTGTCGTGTTCTACGAGCTGGCGACGACATCTCGGTTGTTCAAGGCCGAGAGTGATTATCTGGTTCAGGATGCGATCGTGAACGGCAAGGTGCCGTTACCGCGGATCCGTCGCCCCGAGCTTCCGAACGAGCTGTCGTCGATCATCTTGCGAGCGCTTGCCGTCGATCCGGCGCGGCGTTACCAGACCGCCGAGGAGCTCGGCAGCGCGATCGACGAATTCGGGGAGAGCGCGAAGTTGCAGGGCAGTGCGTCGTCGTTGGCGGCCTACATGAAGAAGCTGTTCGGCGAGAAGCCGGAGCCGTGGCAGGACGCGACATGGCAGGACGCGACGGGGCAGGTCGAGCTGATCGAAGCGCGCGTGAGCTGGAATGATCTGGCTGCCGCCGATGTGACCGAAACCGGTGACGGCGACCAGACCACGCTCAGCGAGCCGCCGACGACGGCGAATCGCAAACCGACGGTGCCGCCGCCGTCCGGGAAGATGATCACGCCGCCCTCGGCGCGGGCCGCGACGCGAGCGCAACTCGGGCGCGCGAAGCGACCCTCGAGCATCACCGACACCCGGACGAGCACGCGGATGGCGTGGCAGTACGACGGAGATGCGCCGCCAGCGCAGTCCTCCGCAGACATGAAGTTGTCGACGAAGATCGCGCTGATGCTCGGACCAGTCGCGTTGGTGGTGGGTGGGCTGGTGGTGATGCGGATGATGGAGACGCCGAAGCCGGCGCCGATCGTCGCGACTCCAACTACTCCAATTACACCAACTACACCGATCATACCGACGCCGGCGCCGGCGCCGGTGCCCACACCCGACGTGGTCGCCGCACAGCTGCCGCCGATACTGACGCCGACTCCGCCGACGCCGAAGTTGCCGACGGCATCTCCGGCGCCGGTACGGACGCCGACGCCGACAACCTCGGCGCCCACGCCGAGCCCCGCGCCGCTCACGCCTACGCCTGCACCCACTGAAGCCCGGGTGCCGACGCCGATGCCGGCGCTGGTTCCCGAGCCGCCTCCCCCCATCGCGCAGCTGGCGCCTGCGACGGTCTCACTTGTCGCGGCTGATCACGCCGCTCAGCTCTCGAAGTGCGAAGGCACCGATCCGCTGCACGGCGATGTCGCGATCACCTTCGAGATCAACGCCGCCGGTCGCGTCCTCTCGAGCCAGCTCAACTCGACGATCCACAACATCAAGGTCGCAGCCTGCATCCTCTCCGCCGTCAAGACCTGGCAATTTCCGAAGCCACCGTCGGGTGCGGCCAAGGGCGTCTACACCATCAGCTATCAGTAGCGGTGTAGTCTCCACGGGTCATGGACCTCAGCTTCAGCGAAGAACAAGCAGCGCTCGCGCATACCGCGCGTGAATTCAGCCGCAAGGAAGTGATTCCCAAGGCCGCGCACTACGACGAGACCGGCGAGTTTCCGCGCGAGATCTTCAAAAAGGCATGGGAGACCGGCCTGATGAACGTCGAAGTGCCCGAGGCCTACGGCGGGCTCGGCGGCACGTGCCTCGATAACTGCTTGGTCCAGGAAGAGGTCGCGTTCGGCTGTGCGGGCATCAACACCTCGCTGTCGGCAAACTCGCTCGCGGCGATCCCGATCCTGATCGCCGGCGACGAAGCGCAGAAGAAGAAGTACCTCGGCAAGCTGACCAGTGAGTTCTGCTTCGCCGCGTACTGCTGCTCCGAACCGGATGCCGGCAGCGATGTCGCCGGCATGCGCACGCGCGTCACCAAGCACGGCGACGACTACGTGCTGAACGGCCAGAAGCGCTGGATCACGAACGGCGGTGTCGCTGACTTCTACACCGTGTTCGCGACGTTCGATCCCGCGATGAAGCACAAGGGCATCGCGTGCTTCGTCGTCGATGCGAATACGCCCGGCGTGAAGACCGGGCGCAAAGAGAACAAGATGGGTCACCGGGCGTCGAACACGACCGACGTGATCTTTGAAGACGTGAAGATTCCGAAGTCCGCGCTGCTCGGCAGCGAAGATGGCGGCTTCAAGGTCGCGATGAAGACGTTCGACAAGTCGCGGCCGTGGATCGCCGCTAGCGCCGCGGGTGTGATCCGGCGCGCGCTCGAGGAGAGCCGAACCTACGCGCTCGAGCGCAAGACCTTCGGCGTGCCCATCGGTTCGCACCAGGCGATCCAGTTCATGCTTGCCGACATGGCGATCGCGTACGAATCGACGCGCCTGCTCACCCACAAGGCCGCGTGGCTCGTCGACAAGGGCGATTTTACCAGCGTGGTCTCGGCCTACGCCAAGACCTATGGCGCGGACGCCGCGATGCGCGTCACCGTCGACGCGGTCCAGATCTTCGGCGGCTACGGCTATACGAAGGAGTACCCGGTCGAGAAGCTCATGCGCGATGCCAAGCTGCTCCAGATCTACGAAGGTACGTCGCAGATCCAGCGCGTCGTGATTGCCCGCAACATCCTCGGAGGTAAGTGATGCGTTTCGAACTCGTTCTCGTTGTCTCGCTAGTTGCCGCGTGTGACACGCCTTCCAAGGAGGATTACCACCAGCACGGTTCGGCCGCGGCCGATGTCCCGCCGCCTCCGCCGACCAAGGAGAAGCTGGCTGTCAGGAAGCAGCTCACGCCCGACGAGCTCGGCACGTGCCATCTCACCGCGAGTGGTGCGGTCATCGCCGATCAGACCTCCAAGGGCGGCAAGCCGGCGACGAACATCTCGTACTGGTACACTCCCGAAGAGCAGAAGACGATGATGGGCGTCGATGGCTTCGTCATCAACTGCGAGGGCAACGACATCCATTTCCGGATGCTCCCCGGTGGCGGCAAGCAGGATGGCATGCCATTCAAGCCGAAGACCTACACGTTCGCGGCTGGCAAGGGCGATGCGAACCTCTCGATCGGCTTCGGCAAGCAATCGATCGACAAGCCGAGTGGCACGATCGATATCACCGCGTTCGACTCGCACCACATCGCGGGCACGATCGCGCTGTCGGGCAAGCTCATCCCCGGTGGTGGCGACGAGAAGATCATGGGCAGCTTCGACCTCATCTGCCCGAACCTCTCGGCCTGCGACAAGTAGCTATTTCTCGGCGACGCCCCAGCGCAGGAGCTTCCGGTAGAGCGTCTTGCGATCGATATCGAGGACCTGTGCGGCGTTCGTGCGGTTACCCCCGCACATCTCGACGACGTGCAGGATGTGGCGACGATCGACTTCTTCGAGCGTGAGCATCGTGGTCTCGAACTGCAGTGCTTCCATGATCAGATCTCCGTTAGTTGAGGTTTCGGCGGGAAAAACCGATCGCGAAGTGCGCCGGCCCAGTAATAGGTAACGGGCAGAATGATCAGCGTGAGCAGCGCGGCCGAGAGCGTGCCGCTGACCACGACCATCGCGATCGGGCGCTGCGTCTCGCTGCCGATCGCGTGAGACATCGCGGCCGGCAAGAGGCCGAGCGACGCGAGCATGGCGGTCATGAGCACGGCGCGCAGCCGTTCGCGCGTGCCCTCGATCGTCGCGGTCCACAGATCCTGACCGGCATCGCGGCGTGCGCGGATCGCGGAGATCACGAGCACACCATTGAGGACGGCTTGGCCCAGGAGCGCGATGAAGCCAACCGCGGCCGACACCGAGAGCGTCATGCCAGCGAGGGCGAGGCCGGCGAGCCCACCGAGCAATGCGACCGGCAAGTTGACCATGATGATCGTCGCGTCCCACACCGAGCCGAACGCGGAGAACAACAGGAAGAACGTGAGCACGAGCGAGAGCGGCAGCACGAGCGCGAGCCGCGCCATCGCGCGTTGCTGGTTCTCGAACTCGCCGCCCCAGGTCATGTCGTAGCCGACGGGGAGCTTGACCTTCGCTTCGACCTGGCCGCGCGCATCGGCGATGAACGAGCCGAGGTCGCGGTTTCGGACGTTCATCCGGATGCCGATGTAGCGCTTGCCGTTCTCGCGGGTGATCGCGGCAGGGCCTTTGACCATGCCGACGGTGCCGACCGCGCTGACCGGGATGACCATACCGTCGGCGAGCGGCACGCGGAGCTCGCGGATCGAATTGAGATCCTGGCGCGCGGCGATCGGGAAGCGAACCGTGACGTCGAACCGCTTCTCGCCCTCCCATAGCTCGGAGGCTGCATGACCGGAAAGGGCGGTCTCGATGTAGCTCTGCAGGCTGCCAAGATCGAGGTTCCACCGCGCGAGCGCGTTGCGGTTCGGCGTGATCGAGATGACGGGTTCTTCACTCGCCTTGACGATGCCGGGGTCGGCGACGCCTGGAACCTTCTCGATCACGTTCTCGGAGGCCTCGGCGAGCTGGCGCAGTTGCTGGATATCGTCGCCGTAGATCTTGACCGCGACCTGACCCTGCTGGCCACTGATGTTCTCGTTGACGTTGTCGCGGATCGGCTGGCTGAAATCAGACTCGATGCCGGGAATCGCGCGGACATCGTTCGTCATGATCGCGACGATGTCGTCGAGCGAATGGAGGCCTTCGCGCCACTCTTTCATCGGCTTCAACTTGATGAAGACCTCGAGGTTGTTGAACAGCTTCGCATCGGTGCCGTCCTCTGGCCGGCCGAGCTGCGACAGCGTCTCGGTGACCTCGGGCACGTGCTTCTTGAGGAGCGCGATGATCTGTGGTGTGAGCTTGCGACCTTCGTCGAGCGACGTCGTCGGCGGTAGCGTGAACGTGACGTAGATCGAGCCTTCGTTGAGCTCGGGCAGGAACTCGCTGCCGAGCCGAGGCGCGAGCTCGATGCCGCCGATCAACAAGCCGACCGTGATGATCGCGACCGCGATCGGGTTCTTCATCGCGCCCATCAACACCGGATCGTGCAGTCGGCGCGCGATCTTGAGGATCGGCGAGATTCGTACCGCCTTGTGACGGCGCAGCGCGAAGAAGCAGAGTACCGGCACGAGCGTGAAGGAGACCAGCATCGCGCCGACCAGCGCACTCGCGACCGTATGTGCCATCGGCGCGAAGATCCGGCCCTCGACCCGCTGGAGCGCGAAGATCGGCAGGTACGCCGCGATGATGATGAGCAGCGAGTACAGGGTGGGGCGCGCCACTTGCCGCGCGATGTGGAAGATCTTGTCGATCCGCTGGCTGACCGTGAGCTGATCGTAGCCAGGCCCGGCGGCGTGCTCGAAGACGTGTTCGACCAGGATCACCGCGCCGTCGACGATGATGCCGAAATCGACCGCGCCCATCGAGAGGAGGTTCGCAGACATCCCGCGCGCGTGGAGGTACAGGAACGAAGCCGCGAGCGACAGCGGGATCACGAGCGTGACGATCAGCGATGCACGCAGTGACAACAGGAACACGAACAGCACGAGGCTGACCAGGAAGGCGCCCTCGCCGAGGTTGTGGAAGACGGTATCGAGCGTGGTCTCGACGAGATCCGTGCGGTCGTAGAAGGGATGGATCGTGACGCCTACAGGCAGGGCGTGCTTCTGGAGTTGCTCGACCGTCTTGCGAAGCTCGCCGAGCACCGCCGAAGGGTTCTGGCCCTTGCGCATGAGTACGATGCCCTGGACCGCATCGAGGTTGCCATCGCGCGTGACCACACCTTGGCGCGGCTGATAGCCGAGCTGGATCATCGCGACGTCCTTGATCATCACCGGCACGTTGCCGTGGAAGCCGCAGCGGACCTCACCGATGTCCTCGATCGATCTGAACGTGCCGAGCGAGCGGATCACGAAGCCTTGCTCGCCGCGCTGCACGAGCCCGCCGGAGGCATTTGCCGAGGCGTGCTGGAGTGCGTTGAAGATGTCGTCGAGCACGACAGCGCGCGCGGCCATCTTCACGGGATTCGGCTCGACGTGGATCTCCTCGACGAGCCCGCCGTACGAGACGACATCGGCCACGCCGGGCACGCGTAGCAACGCGGGCCTCACGGTCCAGTCCTGCAGCGTGCGCAGCGTCATCGGATCGCCCGTCGCGGCATCGAGCGTGTAGCGATAGACCTCGCCGATCGGGGTCGCGAGCGGGCCGAGATTCGGCGAGACACCCGGCGGTAGGTTCGCATCTGGGATGCGTTCGGTGATCTGTTGCCGCGCTTGCATCACGTCGACACCGTCCTCGAACGTGAGCGTCACGAGCGACAGGCCGAACAAGGAGATCGAGCGCTGACGGATCGTGCCGGGGACCCCGTTGAGGGCGCGCTCGAGCGGGATCGAGACTCGACGCTCGACTTCTTCGGCCGGCTGGCCGGGGTAGATCGAGATGATCTGAACTTGCGTATCGGTCGGATCCGGGAATGCTTCGATCGTGAGGTGCTGGTAGGCGTAGTACCCACCGATCGCGAACACCATCGCGGCGATCATCACGACGAGGCGGGTTCGGAGAGAGCTTTCGAGGAGTGCGTCGAGCATTACAGCGACTCTCGCTAGAGCATGCGGCGCGCCATTTGTTCGGCGCCCTCATTTGCGCGTGCGGCGGGTCCAGCGATCGTCCTCACGGACAAAAGTCCACACTGCTGCATTTCGCCCTCCACATCACGAAACCTTCACAATCACGATCCTTTGCCGACCGGTACAGGTGGTGACCAACGAATGAGCGCTGAATGATGAGTCGTTCTGTCTCGATGCTGCTGGTCGATGACGACCCCGAGCTCTGCGAGCTCGTTCGCTACGGGCTCGCCCTGCAACAGATCGAAGTGACCTCACGGTCCTCCGGCGACGAAGCGTTCGCCTATCTCACGACCCACGACACCGATGTGGTCGTCACCGATCTCGCGATGCCGGGCATGCATGGCTTCGAGCTGATCGATCGGATCGCGTCGAACCGCGGCGAGCTTCCCGTGATCGTCCTGACCGGCGCAGGTGATTTCCAGAGCGCTGTCGGAGCGATGCGTGCAGGCGCCTACGACTTCGTGACCAAGCCGGTCGATCTCGCGGCGCTCGGAATCGCGGTCAAACGCGCGGCAGAGCGCCGCGCCTTGCGCGCGGAGGTCGGCCGATTGCGGCAGGTTGTCGCGGAGGCGCGGCGTTTTGAACAGCTCGTCGGCGCGAGTGCCGCGATGCAGAGCGTGTACTCGGTAATCTCGCAGGTCGGACCGACGGACGCGACGGTGCTGGTTACCGGGCAGTCCGGCACCGGCAAGGAGATGGTGGCGCGCTCGCTTCATCAAGCGTCGCGGCGGCGGACCGGACCGTTTGTCGCGGTCGACTGCGCGGCGATTCCCGAGACCTTGATCGAAGCCGAGCTGTTCGGCTACGCGAAGGGTGCCTTCACGGATGCGAAGTCCGCGCGTGTCGGCCTGCTCGCTCAGGCGGATGGCGGAACGCTGTTCCTCGACGAGCTAGCGGAGCTGCCTGCGGCGGTGCAACCCAAGCTCCTGCGCGTCCTTCAGGAGCGCAAGCTGCGCCCGATCGGTGGCGATGCCGAGGTCACGTTCGACGTCCGCCTCGTGTGCGCGACCAACCGGGACCTCGAAGCGATGGTCCAGCAGCGCGAGTTTCGCGAGGACCTCTACTATCGGGTCAACGTCGTGCAACTGCCCCTCCCACCGTTGCGCGTGCGCGCCGGAGACGTGTTGTTGCTCGCGCAACACTTCATCGCTCACTTCGCGCGGATGTTCGAGCGCAACGTCGGCGGGCTGACCGCCGAGGCCGCGGATCGCCTGCTCCGCCACGTGTGGCCCGGCAACGTGCGCGAGCTACGCAATGCGATGGAGCGCGCGGTCGCGATGTCGACGGGGACCGAGCTCGCCGTCGAAGACCTGCCGGAGCGCATCCGCGACTACCGCACGAGCAACCTGCCACCGGCGCTCGACCACGAGCTCGCGCTCAGCCTCGAGGATATCGAGCGCCGCCACATCCTGCGCGTGCTCGATGCGAAGGAGGGCAACAAGGTCGCCGCCTCGACGAGCCTTGGCATCGACAGAAAGACGCTCTATCGCAAGCTCGTACGGTACGGCGTGGAACGCGAATCGTGAGCGAGATTATCGACGACGACCTGCGAGCCGTCGGTGCGAGTTGGCCTGCAGTTACCGCCCTCGCGATCGTCGGCGTGATGTCGCTCGCGATGTTCGCGCTCGACATCGTGGTCGACCGCAATACCGCCGAGCACACGAGCGCGCTCGTCGAGAATTCGCTGCGCTCGGTCGCGCTCGCCGATGATCTCCGCTATCAATCCTATCGCCTCTCGGTCGCGAACCTCTCGCCCGATCAGATCGCTTCGATCGCGGAGCAGATCGATGCCGACGCGCGAGCCTACGATCCGATCGCGAACGGCGATGGCGAGGCGGACGAGTGGACGCGGCTCCAGGGCTTACTCGCCCACCTCCGCCACGAGCAACCGTTGTCTGCAGCGGGCTCGTCGACGGTCCTGGTTTCGGAGATCGAGACCTCGATCGCGCGGCTCGTCCGGATCAACCAAGATGAAGCACGGCGATCGGCTGACCAGATCAGCGCGGCGCACGCGCGCGGGCTCGTGGTCGATGCCTTCGGCGGCGGACTCACGCTCGTGCTCGTCGGTGTGGTCGGGCTCGTGCTCGTGCGAGCGCTTCGCCGCCAGCGAGCTCTGCTGCGCGCTCAGCGCGCGAGCTCGGATTTGCGCACGAAGGAGCTCGCCGCCTTCGCGTCCCGGACCGCTCACGATCTGAAAGGACCGATGAGCCCGATCCGGGGCTATGCGGACCTGCTCTCGCTTCAATCCGCGCCGGAAGTGAAGGAGATGGCACGCAGGATCGGTCGCGCCGTCGATCGGATGACCGGCATTGTCGACGACATGCTCGAGCTCAGCGTCCATGGTCGCGTGGTTGCTGGCAAGGTCGCACTCACGCCGGCGGTGCTCGAGGCGGTCGAGGAGCTGCGGAGCGAGCTCGGTGATGCGGAGGTGTCGCTCGATCTTGGCGCGCCTGGTGAGCTCGGCGAGCTCACGACCGCGTGCTCGGCGACCGTGCTCGGCCAGGTGCTCCGCAACCTGATCGGCAACGCTGCGAAGTATCGCGACCCGAAGCGTCGCCTCGCGCTGCGATTAGAGGCGTGTAGGGTCAGCGATCAGATCGTGATCGCTATCTGCGACAATGGCCTCGGGATGGATGCGGAGACGCGAGCGCATGTGTTCGAGCCGTACTACCGGGCAACGACGACCATGCCGGGCCATGGGCTCGGCCTCTCGATCGTGCGTCGCACGGTCGAAGCCATCGGCGGTAGCGTCGAGCTCGTGTCGACTCTCGGTGAGGGCACACGCGTCACGGTCGCTATTCCGAGTGCGTAGAACTACTTGTCGAAGCCCCAGCGGAGGAGCTTGCGATAGAGCGTCTTGCGATCGATCTCGAGCAGCTGGGCCGCGTTGGTGCGGTTGCCATGGCAATGCTCGATGACCTTGAGGATGTGGCGACGATCGATCTCTTCGAGCGAGACCAATTCTGGGGTCCCGGGGGTGGGTTGGAGGTCTTGCATTTACTTGCTCGCCAGGCCCCATCGGACCAGTTTGCGGTAGAGGGTCTTGCGGTCGAGGTGCAGGATTTTTGCGGCGTTCGTGCGGTTCCCGTTGCAGTGCTCGAGCACCTGCGTCACGTGGCGACGGCGGATTTGGTCGAGCGAGATGGCATCGCTACCAGAAGGTGTTCCGGTTGAGGGCCCGGCACTAGGCTGCGCTTGTTCGACGTACGGCATATCTCCTTGGTACCGCTTCGCCCCGAAATCGCTAAATGAAGTATCCACTAAGGTCCGCATGCCGATCACAAAGACGCAGTAATTTCAGATACATGCAATTATTTTCGCTTTGTGAAGCCGGCCGGGCCGTGTTATCGAACGGACCATGGACCACGCCGCGCTCCTGTCGCAGATCCAGATGTTCGATGGGCTGGCCAAGGATGATCTGACAGCCCTGGCATCGCGCCTGGTCGAGCGCAAGTGCACGGCGGGCCAGCAGATTATCCAGCTCGGAGACCCCGGCTCGTCGATGTTCATCGTCGCTAGCGGCAACGTGAACATCTACCTGCCGGGCGAGGCCTCGCGCCGGATCTCGCTCAAGGACATCGCCGAGGGCGAGTACTTCGGCGAGCTCGCGCTGTTCGACGACAAGCCTCGCTCCGCGAGCGCGATCGCGACGACCGAGTCGCTGCTGCTCGAGCTCGATCGCGACACGCTCTCCAACTACCTCACCGCACGTCCGCACGCCGCGTTCGTGTTGCTGCGTACGATCGCGGGCCGCTTGCGCGAGACCAACGAGATGCTCTCGCAGCGCGCCGCGAAGAACACGGTGCAAGAGATCGAGAGCAAGCTCACCTGGAGCCAAAAGCTCGCCGACAAGGTCGCCGAGCTCAACGGTAGCTGGGCGTTCATCTTGTTCCTGCTCGGGCTCACGCTCGTGTGGATGATCGCAAATTCGAGCATGTTCGGCGATCACCACGTCGACGAGTATCCGTTCGTATTCTTCAACCTCTTGCTCGCGATCCTCGTCGCCTTGCAAGGCCCGCTCATCGTGATGAGCCAGAACCGCCAGACCCAGAAAGATCGCGCGGTCGCCGAAACCGACTTCGCGGTGAATCTGAAGAACGAAGTGAATATCGAGACCGTGCTGCGCGAGCTCGGCGAGCTGCGCGCGGAGAATCACGCGCGGCTCGAGCGCATCGAACAGCAGCTCAAATCGTAGCGGACGGCACTTCTGGCGGCGTCGACTTGCCGGCGCGGCGACGGAGCCGGTTGCGGATCGTGCCCGCCCAGTAGTACGCGACGGGCAACACCACGAGGGTCATCAACGCTGCGCTGATCGTGCCACCGACGACGACGACCGCGATCGGGCGCTGGGTCTCGCTGCCAATCGCGTGCGACATGGCCGCGGGCAGGAGGCCCAGGGCCGCGAGCATCGCGGTCATGAGCACGGCGCGGAGCCGCTCGCGGGCCCCCTCGATCGTGGCGGTCCACAGGTCCTGACCCTTGTCGAGGCGCGCGCGGATCGCGGAGACCACGAGCACGCCGTTCAGCACGGCCTGGCCGAGCAGGGCGATGAAGCCGACGGCGGCCGACACGCTGAGGGTCATGCCGACGAACGACAGGCCGAGGAATCCTCCGAGCAGCGCGATCGGCATCGTGAGGAGGATGATCGACGCGTCCCACACGGTGCCGAACGCCGAGAACAACAGCAAGAATGTGAGCAGGATCGACAATGGCAACACGAGCGTGAGCCGCTTCATCGCGCGCTGCTGGTTCTCGAACTCGCCGCCCCACAAGAGATCGTAGCCGACCGGCATCTTCACGCCAGCGCTCACACGCTGCTGCGCTTCGGCGATGAACGAACCGAGGTCGCGGTTGCGCACGTTCATCCGGATGCCGACGTAGCGCTTGCCGTTCTCGCGCGTGATCACCGCGCGCGAGCTGCCGAGGTTGACATCGGCGAGCGCGCGAATAGGGACGAGGCCGCCGTCCTTGAGCGGCACTCGCAGGTTTCGGATCGCCTCGACCGAGTGGCGCGCGCCGACGGGCAAGCGCACCGTGACATCGAAGCGCTTCTCGGCTTCCCATAGCTCGGAGGCGGTGTGACCCGAGAGGGCGGTCTCGACGTAGTCTTGCAGGCTTCCGAGATCGAGATCCCAGCGCGTGAGCGCATCGCGCTTCGGTACGATCGAGATCGAGGGTTGCTCGGAGCTCCGCACGATACCGAGGTCGGCGACCCCAGCGACCTTGCCGATCTCGCCTTCCATCGCTTCGGCGAGTTGCTGCAGCGTCCGGAGATCGTCGCCGTAGATCTTGACGGCGACCTGACCAAACTGGCCGCTGATGTTCTCGGCGACGTTGTCGCGGATCGGCTGGCTGAAGTTGTACTCGAGCCCCGGGATGGCCTTGAGGTTCTTGTCCATCACCTCGACGACGTCGTCGAGCGTGTGAATGTTGTCGCGCCACTCTTTCATGGGCTTCAACTTGACGAACACTTCGAGGTTCGAGGGCAGGGTCGGATCGGTGCCGTCCTCCGGGCGGCCGAGCTGACTGAGGAGCTCGGTCACCTCGGGCAGATCCTTGCGCATGAGCGCGGTGATCTTCGGCGTGAGCTTGCGACCCTCGGTCAAGGAGATCGGGGCGGGCAGCGTGAACGTGACGTAGAGCGCGCCTTCGTTGAGCTCTGGCAAGAACTCGGTGCCGAGTCGCGGCGCGAGCTCGACGCCCGCGACGAGCAGCGCACCCGCGGCGACGAACACCGCCCAGGGGTTGCGCATCGCATTGATGAGCACCGGGTCGTAGCCGCGCCGCGCGACCTTCAACACTGGCGATTCTCGAATCTTTTTGTGCCGGCGCAGCGCGAAGAACGCGAGGGCAGGGACCAGGGTGAAGCTCACGATCATTGCGCCGATCAGCGCGGAGACGACGGTGTGTGCCATCGGCGCGAAGATCCGGCCCTCGACGCGCTGGAGCGCGAAGATGGGCAGATAGGCTGCGACGATGATGAGCAGCGAGTACAGCGTGGGCCGCGCGACCTCACGCGAGGCCTCGAAGATCGACTTGGTGCGCTGCTCTTCGTTCATGCGCTGGTACTCGTCGCCCGCGCAGTGCCCGAAGACGTGTTCGACGAGGATGACCGCACCGTCGACGATGATCCCGAAATCGACCGCACCCATCGACAAAAGATTCGCCGACATGCCGCGCGCGTGGAGGTAGATGAACGACGCGGCGAGCGAGAGCGGAATCACGATCGTCACGAGCAGGGACGCGCGGATCGAGAGCAGGAAGATGAACAGCACCACGCTGACGAGCAGCGCGCCTTCGAGCAGGTTGTGAAACACGGTCTCGAGCGTGGTGTCGACGAGCTCGCTGCGGTCGTAGAACGGCGTGACCTTGATTGTCGGTGCGTGCATGCCCGCGACGAGCAGCTCGGGCTTGGCCGCGCCTTTGAGAGAGTAGAGGTTGATCGCATCGGGCTCGTCGATCGCGCGCAGGCCCGTGCCCGCGGCGCACGTGAGCTCCGCGACGATCGGGCTGCCGTGGATCGGGGTTACGTCCGTGCACGGGCCGGCGAACGTGCCGAGGTCTTTCGTGACCGTCTGCGCGTTTTCGTCGGTGTACTGCATCGCGACCCCGAGCTGCTTCGCGTCCTTGCCGTCTTTGCCTTGTGGTTTCTGGACGAACGCGATCTTCCCGTTCGGCAGCGAGTGCTCGTGGAGATCCTCGAGCCGTGCGCGCAGGCCCTCGAGCACGCGCGAAGGATTCTCGCCGCGTCGCATGAGGACGATGCCTTCGACGGTGTCTTCGTTGAGGTTACGCGTGACGACGCCCTGGCGCGGCTGATAGCCGATCGTGACGGTGGCGACGTCGGAGATCTTGACTGGCACGCCCGCATGGAAACCAACGCGGACCTTGCCGATGTCGTCGGTCGAGTTGAAGGTGCCTAGTGAACGAATCACGAACAGCTCGGTGCCTCGTTCGATCGAACCGCCCGAGGCATTCGCCGAGGCCTTCGAGAGCGCCTGGAACAGGTCACCGAGGACGACGCCGAGCGACGCCATCTTGGTCGGATCCGGCTCCACGTGGACCTCCTTGACAAGCCCGCCGTACGACACCACATCGGCGACGCCGGCAACGCGCTTGATCGCTGGCGCGACGACCCAGTCCTGGATCGTGCGCAGCGTCATCGGATCGGCGCCTTTACCCTCGAGCGTGTAGCGATAGACCTCGCCGATCGGCGTCGCGAGCGGACCGAGATCCGGCGTGACACCTGGCGGCAGGTTCGCACTCGGAATGCGTTCGCTGATCTGCTGGCGCGCGACGAGCGGCTCGACACCATCCTCGAACGTCAACGTGACGAGCGAGAGCCCGAACAACGAGATCGATCGGAGGCGATACAACCCTGGCACGCCGTTGAGCGCGCGCTCGAGCGGGATCGAGACGCGCCGCTCGACCTCTTCGGAGGGCTGACCGTTGTAGATCGTGATCAGCTGGACCTGGGTGTCCGTCGGATCCGGGAAGGCTTCGATCGTGAGGTTCGAGTACGCGTAGTAACCCGCGCAGCCGACGAACACGGCCATGATGAACACCAGTAGTCGCGTCGAGAGCGACCGCTTGACCAACCCTTCGATCATCTAGTTATCCAGTTGGATCTGGTTATCGAGCAGGATCGCACCTTGGACGACGACCTGATCGCCGGGCTCGAGGCCCGCGAGGATCGGCATCTTGCCCGCGCTCGAAGAGCCTGCGGTCACGACGCGGCGCTTGAGCGAGCCATCTTTCTCCTTCACGTAGACGTAGCTCGTGAGGCCATCGGACAGCACGGCCGACGCGGGGAGCGCGACCTTCGCGGTGTTCGGATCGTAGAACTTGATCTGCGCGTACGAGTTCGGGCGCAGCGTGCCTTCGAGGTTCGCGAGGCGAACGCGGACGGGCACGGTGTGGCGATCCGGATCGACGACAGCCGAGACCTGATCGACCTGACCATCGACCTCGGTGGTGCCACCGATGATCACCTTGGCCTTCGTTCCCTGGACGAGCTGCCCGACGTCGTTCTCGAAGAGGTCCGCGACGACCCACACATCGCTGAGGTCCGCGATCGCCATCACCGAGCCCGAGCTCGCATCGACGTTCTGGCCGACGTTGAGGGTCTTCTCGACGACGACACCGTCGCGAGGTGCGGTCACCGTGAACGAGGCTTCGCCATTGCCAGCGACCTTGAGCGACGACAGCTTCGAGTTCGCGAGCCGCACGGCGAGCTCGGCCTCCGCGACCGCTTGCTGCGAGGTGACGAGCTCCTTCGCGGGTAAGGAGCCCGCATCGACGAGCGCCTTGGTGCGATCGTAGTTGACCTTCGCGGTGCCTGCTTCGACCGCGGACTTCTCGAGCTCCGCACGGAGCTCGGCGAGCCCGGGGCTCGACACGGTGAACAACCGCTCGCCCATCTTCACGTGCTGACCGCGCTCGACGAGTACGCCAGTGACGCGACCCGCGAGCGGCGAGCCCATGCGCGACGTGCGCGCTTCGTCGAACACGATGCGCGCTGGCACCGGATCGGTCCAGTGCGGTTCGCTCGGTTGCGCGGGCGCGAGCTTCACGACGCCCCACATCGGCGCATCGTTCGCGAGCGTGACCGCATCGCTGCCGACCGTCATGCCAGGAGCCTTGGTCTCGGTCGGTGGATCGGGCCGCTTGTAATGACGCGCCAGGACGACCGCACCGAGGCCCAGGATGACCGCGCCGACGAAGATCGGCACGCGCAGCGGACTGGATTGACCAGCCTGGGGTGCGGGTACCGTGACTTGCTGAACTTCATCGCTCACGAGAACCTCCCGCGCGCGCCAACTGATCGTCGAGGCCGAGTGCTTGTCGCAATTGCGCACGCACCGTGAACAGATCGAACCGAGTGTCGAGGACCTCGAGCAGGAGGTCGCGATGGGCACGCTCGACCAGCAACAGATCCGCGAGCCGGGCTTGGCCGAGGTCGAACGCCTTGCGAGTCTGGAGAATGATCTGCGTCGATTTTGGGACCGAGTCGGCCTCGAGGCGCTGCAGCGTGGTCTGCAGCGTCGTACGCTGCGAGAGCAACGCGTCGACGACGCCGTGCGCTGCGCGAACTTCGGCGCGATCCTGCGCTTCGATCGCGTGCGCATTCGCGCGTGCCGCGGCCGCATCATGGTTGCCGCGATCGAAGATCGGGAGCGGGATGCCGACGGAGAACAGCAACTGCTGGTGCTGGTTACCCGCGACGACGAGGTTGTCGATCATGTAGCTCACGCTGATCGTCGGATCGGGAATCGCGCGCGCGCTCGCGAGCTTCGCGTCGTAGCCGAGCGCTTCGGCTTCGAGCTTCGAGGCAACGCGTACCGGGCGGGTCTCGATCGCGCCCTGGGTCTCCGGCAACGCGGCCGGCAGCGGCGCACCCGCGTCGAGCGCGGCGACATCGAGGCCCTGGACCGAGCAACTCGCGAACAGCGCCGCGGCGCATGCCGCCGCCGCGCTCGAGAGCTCTGCTTCGGCGCGGCCGAGCTGGAGCTCGAGCTCGAGTGTATCGAGCTCGATGCGCGCGAACTCGAGCGGTGAGAGGTCCTTGTTGTCGACCCGCACCTTCTCGTTGTCGCGGAGCTTCTTCGCGGCATCGAGGTTGATCGCCATCGCCTCGCGCTTCGCGGCGACGTAGGTGAGCCTGCCGAGCGCTGAGGTCGCATCGCCGAGCCGCCCACCGAGCGTACCGACCGCGGTTTCTCCGGCTTCGCGCGAGCGCGTATCAGCGGCGTCTCGACGATGACCGCGCTTGCCGAGCTCGATCATCTCGCCGATGCCGATCTCGTAGTTCGTGGTCTGCCCGAGGCCGAGCTTCGGGTTCGCGCTGCCGCCGCTGCCATCGCTCGAGTTGGTCGAGCCGAGCACGTAGCCGCCGGTCGTGAGCTGGAGTTGCGGGTTCGGGAGCACGCGTGCTTGTTCGCCCTGCGCTCGCGCCGCTTCGATCTTGGCATTGGACGCTTCGATCACCGGATCGCGGTCGCGTAACCAGGTAGCGAGTTGAGTCGGGTCGGCGAGCAGTGAACGCACGGGAGCGGAGTCATCCGCCCGCGCCGGCGCCACCGAGGCCACGAATGTCGCGAGTACTGCTGCGAGCTTCATGATGCGAACGGTCAAGACCGACAAGCTGAGTCAGTCCATGCCTGAGAGGTATGAAGAAACCGTGAATTCGCACGGCGATGGCCGATCGAGTGGGGCACGTTGCCATGGTAGGTCGGACGGCCCGTAGGTCCATGAAGATACCGTTATAATGGCCGGATGCCGGAGTGCCGCGAGTGCAAGGACGACGTCGCAAAGCTGGTCTCTGTGAAGGTCGAAGGCAAGGTCAAGAAGTTTTGCCCGGACTGCGCTGATCGGCTGCGAGAAGCGGGCGAAGTCGCGGAAGCGAGCGAGAGCGTGATTCAGGGAATGATGGGTTTCAAGGGTCGGCGGTAGCGGCTAACGAACTCGCGGGCTTGTCAGACTGCTTTGGCAGGCTGTGCCGGTGCAGACCGAGATCGCTCGTGGGGAAACGCCGACCGTCGCTACGCCGCCCATCGCGGAGGGCTCGCGCCCGACCGCGAACGTGCGCGGTCAGGCGCCGGACGTGTTCGGGAATATCTTCATCGGCATCGCCGGGATGATCGGTGCGGGCAAGTCGACCCTCGCCGAAGCGCTCGGCAAGCACCTCGGCATCGACACCTACTACGAGCCGGTCAAAGACAACGAGTACCTCGCGGACTTCTATCGCGACACCGCGCATTACTCGTTCGCGATGCAGGTCTATCTGTTAAACCGCCGGTTCCAGCAGCACCAGGAGATCATCTGGCGCGGTCGCTCCGCGGTGCAGGACCGCACGATCTACGAGGATTCGATCTTCGCGAAGATGCTCGCGAAGACCGGCCTGATGGACGAGCGCGACTACCGCACGTACGTCGATCTGTTCCGCAACATGAGCAACTTCATGTGCAAGCCGAGCGTGATCATCTACCTCGATGTCTCGCCCGAGGGCAGCGCGGAGCGCATTCGCGCACGCAGCCGCGATGTCGAAGCGCAGATTCCGCTGAGCTATCTCGAGGCGCTCAAGGAGGGCTACGACGAGTTCATCGCGAGCATCTCGAAGGTCATCCCCGTGATCCGCGTCGATTACGAGCGATTCGCGACGGCCGAGGAGATGGCCGAGGTGATCCGGCGCGAATACATGGACGCGTCGTTCCTTCGCCAGGTCACACGATTCGACCCGGCGCGCTAGACTCGCTCGGGTGAAGTGGCGCGACCTGAGGGCAGGCATGATCGCTGTCGTGATCGGGTTCGGGCTCATCGACGGATGTCCGCTGCCGACGCCCGGTCACGTCCCAGCGTGGGAGCTCGGCATCGTCGAGCCGGTCCGCCGCGTGCGCGATGTCGTCGAGACACCCGTCGCGTGGATGCGCGACGTGTTCTACGTCAGCCAGCAGTGGTCGCTCTACCAGGCGCCGATCGCCGAGCGCTATCGGATGTCGATCGAGGGCCTGAACGACAAGCGCGAATGGCAGGTGCTCTATCGCGCCGGTGACCGCGAGCATCGCGACGATGCAGCGCTGATCGAACATGCACGGGTGTGGGGGACGTGGGATCCCACCAGCGATGCCCCGGCGCTGGAATACCACGCGTTCTGCACGTTCATCACGCAGCGGATGGTCACGATGCATCCCGAGCTGATGGCCGTGCGGATGCGCCAGGAGAAGATCGTGATCGGGCAGGGCGAGGTCACCCCGACCGGCGAGTTCCTGTGGCCGTGCTCGAAGCGGGTGCGGTTTTGATCCCGAAAGTTGGGCGCGCGTGGCGAGCGTGGGTGGACCTCCTGGATCGGCGCGAGCCGCCGACCGCGCTCGCGATCGTGCGGATCCTGCTCGCTGGCGTGCTGCTCATCGACTACCTGAACGTGTGGCGCATGGGCCTCGTCGAGGCGATCTACACCCGGCCCCCGGTGGGCATCGCGATCGGCGAGGCGTGGCTGTCGGCGCATGCAGGATGGGCCCTCGCGACGGTCTCGCTCGCGCTGATCGTGCTCGGCGCCGCGACCCGCGCTGCCTGCATCGGGTACGTCGTCGCATCGGCGGCGCTCGCGCACCTCACACCGAACGGCGAGAGCGGGCTCGACATGATCTCGCGGGTCGTGTTCGTGATCCTATCGCTGTCGCGATGCAACGCGCGGTGGGCGATCGATGCGTGGCTGTGGCGTCGGCTCGGTCGCGACGTGCCGGCCGAGATTCCGGCGTGGCCGCGCTACGTGCTGATGCTGCAGCTCGTGTGGATCTACTTCTCCGGCGGGATGAACAAATCTGCCGGTGCGTGGGGCCCGTTCGGAGGCTTCACCGCGCTCGCGAACGCGCTCTCGGATCCGCACGCGGCGCGGTTCGATCCGGGCTGGGTCGGCGCGATCTATCCGCTCACCCGGATCGCCACCGCCTTCACGATGGCGTTCGAGCTCGGCGCGCCGCTGTTCCTGCTCGCGTATGCGAAGCGCTGGCGGATCCGCTACGCGTGGATCGCGCTCGGCGTGTTCTTCGAGCTTGGCATCGCGTTCGGGCTGCGGCTCGGCAGCTTTCCATACGGGATGCTCGCGCTGTATCCGGTGCTGTTACATCCGGAGGTCTACGAGCGCTTGAACGCGCGCACGCCCGGGAAGCGCGCTTCGTTGCCGAGCTGATCGCTGATCCGGAGCAGCTGGTTGTACTTCGCGATCCGATCGCTGCGCGACGCCGAGCCGGTCTTGATCTGACCGGCGTTGGTCGCGACCGCGAGGTCGGCGATGAAGGAATCTTCGCTCTCGCCCGAGCGGTGCGAGATGATCGCGGAGTAGCCGGCGTGCTGCGCGGTCTTGACCGCATCGAGCGTCTCGCTGATGCTCCCGATCTGGTTGAGCTTGACGAGGATCGAGTTCGCGGTGCCGCTGTCGATGCCGCGCTCGAGCCGCGCGGTCTGGGTGACGAACAGGTCGTCACCGACGAGTTGACACTTCGAACCGAGCTTGTCGGTGAGTGCTTTCCAGCCGTCCCAGTCATCTTGATCCAGGCCGTCCTCGATCGAGACGAGCGGATATTTCTCGACCCACGCGGCATACGTCTCGTTCATCTCGGCCGACGTACGCGCCTTGCCCTCGAACTTGTAGGTCTTGGTGGCCTTGTCGTAGAACTCGCTCGCGGCGACGTCGAGCGCGAGGAAGATCTGCTTGCCCGGCTCGTATCCGGCCTTCGTGATCGCCTCGAGCACGATCTGCAGCGCTTCTTCGGCCGAGTCGAGCGACGGTGCGAAGCCGCCCTCGTCACCGACGTTCGTCGCCTTGCCGCGCGCGCTCAACAGCTTCTTCAAGTTGTGGAACGTCTCGACGCCCGCGCGCAGCGCATCTTCGAACTTGTCGAAGCCAGCCGGCACGATCATGAACTCCTGGATGTCGATGTTGTTGTCGGCGTGCGCGCCGCCGTTGATGATATTCATCAGCGGCACGGGAAGCGTCACCGCGTTGACGCCACCCAGGTAGCGAAACAGCGGGAGCTCGTGCGAGAGCGCCGCAGCGCGCGCCACGGCCATCGACACGGCGAGGATGGAGTTCGCGCCGAGGTTCGATTTCATCGGCGTGCCGTCGAGCTCGATCATGGCGGCATCGATGGCGGCCTGATCGCTCGCATCCATGCCGATCACCGACGGCGCGATCGAATCGCGGATGTGCTCGACGGCCTTGAGCACGCCCTTGCCGAGGAAGCGCTTCGGGTCGCCATCCCGGAGCTCGAGGGCTTCGTGCTCGCCTGTCGATGCGCCCGAGGGCACGATCGCGCGCCCGAGCGCACCACTGTCGAGCCCGACTTCGGCCTCCACGGTCGGGTTGCCACGAGAATCAAGGACTTCACGCGCATGCAGCCAAACGATCTCGCTCATCCGCGGATACTACTTAGAACTGGCCTCGATGCCAGCCTTACGACAGGACAGTCAGCACGATCAAAGCGCTGATCATCACCGACGCGAACCCGCTCAGAAGCAGCGTTAACGCCGCCTGCTTCTGATCGTTGGGATACACGAAGTCAGGGTGGTTGTTGCCGAGGTTCAACATGACCGGATGCGAGTGCATCTCGCGGTCCAAGTCGTGATACGTCCCACCCATGCGGTACGCCCTTTTGTTGCTGGTCGTCGCCGCTAGCTGCGCACACCAGAAAACGCCCGACACCGTCGTCGAGACCAAGGTGGAGACCCCGAGGGAGGTCACGGTCGCGACCCGCGGCGCGATCGAGCAGTGGCGCCAGGCGTACGAGATTCGCAGCATCGACGCGCTCGAGAAGCTGTACTCGCATGAC
>JAYVLQ010000152.1:0-33623 GCA_043759355.1 Kofleriaceae bacterium | reverse complement strand
CGCTCTACCCGGCCGTCACGCAATAGTGCTACGACACGGGCGCATGCCGCGTTCGCTCTGGCCCGCCGCGATCGTCGTCGCGTTTGTAGTGCCGGCGATCGTCTCGGGCTGCAAGAAGAAAGAACCTGCCGCGATGCCGGACGACGCGGCGGGCATCGTCGATCAGGCCGAGGTCGCGGGCACGCTCGACAAGAAATGCGTCGCCGGCGATCTCGAAGCGTGTCGCAAGCTCGGGGTCATGTATCAGGAGGGCACGGGCGTGTCGCCCGATCCGCGTCGCGCGACTGCGCTGATGGGCCAAGCGTGCACCGGCAATAATCTGTCGGCATGCAACAACCTCGGCATGAACCTCGCCGAGGGCATCGGTATCGACAAGAACATCACGCGCGCGATCGACGCGTACGCGAAGGCGTGCGACGGCGGCTTCAAGCTCGCGTGTCGCAACCTCGGCCTCATGTACCGCGATGGCCGCGGCGTGTCCGTAGACCTCGCAAAGGCCGAGGTGCTTCTCGACAAAGCCTGCAAGGCGAACGTCGCCTTCGCGTGCAAGAACGCTGGCGACCTCGATACGATGGTGTCCGCGAAGGGTGGCTCGCGCTGGAAGCAGGCGATCGGTCACTACAAGCAAGGTTGCGATTCGGGCGACCCGACCGCGTGCCGCCAGATCGGCGTGATGTACCTCGAGGGCAAGGGCCTGCCGAAATCGGCGAGCGCGGCAAGTGTCTGGCTCGAGCGCGCATGTCTCCCCGATGACGCTGTCGCATGCCGCTTGCTCGGCTTGATGGTGCTCCAGGGCGTCGGCGTCGCGAAAGATGTCGAGCGCGGCAAGCAGCTCCTCGCGCGCGCATGCGAAGCCAAGGACGACGAAGCCTGCCGCGTGGGCAAGCTCGCCGACGCCGCGCCTGCGAACGACGGTGGCGTACTGGAGCTCGGCAGCGGCAGCGCGGGCAGCGACGACCATAAGCCGCACGTCTGACCCGATGCTGAGCTTGTCTCAGCGACTCGGCACCCGTCCGGCACTCCCGTTCGGCTTTCCCGTCCGGATGAAGGCTGGTATCCGGCCATGTAGGTACCGGGACTCCATCGATCGCGAGATCCCCTAAGTGATTGAAGCGCCGTCGCTCCCGGTGGAGCCGGCACACCGGGATCACAACTTGTTCACAGGGGACCCACCAATCTCTCTAGCCCCCTTAGGATTCGCGCTGTTAGGACCTGTTCGGGGTGTGAATAACCGGGGCCTAGAAGCGAGTTGTTGACAGGGGTGTGGAGAGCTTCGGAAGCCGGTGTCGTCGCGGCTTCAAAACGTGCGGGACTGTCACATTTTTGCGTCCGCCACGCGGACATGGCAGGTCCGAGCGGCGGACGGAGCGGGCCGCCAAGGTCCGCGTGGCGGACGCTTTGCCCCCCATAGTATCCGGGCCTCGGACGGTCCAGTTGCATCCTGAAACCAGGATTTCGTGCGTGTCCGTAGCTACGGCCGCAAGGAGCGATAGAGCTGGACGTACTGTAGGGCCGAGGCGGTCCACGAGGAGTCACGCGCCATCGCGGCCTGACGCGCCTTGGCGAGCACCGAGGGATCGCGCACGATCGCGATCGCTCGTTCGGTCGCCGCGATGAACCCTCGCGCGCTCGGATCGTCGAACCGTACGCCGGTGCGATCATCGACGGTGTCGCGCAAGCCGCCGACCGCGTGCACGATCGGCAACGTGCCGTAGCGCATCGCGTAGAGCTGACCGAGGCCGCATGGCTCAAACCGCGACGGCATCGCGAACAGATCACAGGCCGCGTAGATCCTGCGCGATAGCGCCGAATCGAAGCCGATCCGGACGGCGAGGTGCTCGCTGAACGCGCTCGCGAGCCAGCGAAACCGCTCCTCGAGCTCGGGCTCACCGGACCCGAGCACCACGAGCTTTGCGTTCAGCCGATGGAGCTCCGGCACGAGCTCGGCGACGAGGTCGATGCCTTTCTGATGCGCCATCCGCGCGATCACGCCGATCAACGGTTGATCCGGTGCGAGCCCGAGGCCAAGCTCCGCCGCGGCTGCGGCGCGACAGATCGCCTTGCCTACGAGGTTGGCGGCGGTGAACGGCGCTGGCAGCGCGCGATCGGTCGCGGGATCCCAGCTCTGGACATCGATGCCGTTGACGATGCCGACCAGGCGCCGGACGTCCCAGCGCAAAAAGCCATCGAGCGCCTCTCCGCGCTCCGGCGTGAGGATCTCGCGCGCATAGGTCGGGCTCACCGTGGTCACGGCATCCGAGGCGGCGAGTCCGCCTTTGAGCAAGCACACCTGATCATAGAACTCGAGGTGATGAACATCGAAGTACGACCACGGAAAGCCGAGCTCGCTCATCACGTGCTTCGGAAAGATTCCGCGGAAAGCGAGGTTGTGAATCGTCGAGACGATCGCGACCTGCGCGTTCGCGGCGCGCGCGTACACCGCGGCTGCGGCACCCTGCCAATCGTGAGTGTGCAGCACGTCGGGCGTGCCACCGACCAGCCGTGCGCCGTAGTCGACCGCTGCCTTTCCAAGGGCACCAAACCGGATGTGGTTGTCGGCGAATTCGGCCGCACCACCCGGGCCATAGAGCGTGCCTACGCGGTCGTACAAGGTCGCGCAATCGACGAAGCCGTAGGTCACGCACCCGACCTTCGCGGTGCGTAGCCGCGCTTCGAATCGATGTGGCCCGACGGTGATAACGATCGGTTCGCCGGCATCGAGCGTGATCGATCGGGCGGAGAGCTTGCCTTCGACGCCGCGGTAGAGCGGGACGATCACGCCGACGTTCACACGGTGGCCCTCCGCGAGTGCAGCCGACAAGCCGGCGACCACATCCGCGAGGCCGCCGGATTGCGCGAACGGCGCCGCTTCGCTCGCGACGTGAACGGCGCGCATCTCCATCAATCGCCGGCGTAACGCTTGAAGCGCGGCCCGGCAGATTCGTAGCTGTGGCGGCTCTGGGTCGATACGACGAACGAGCCCTCCCGCATGTTGTTCGCGAGATCGGGGTCACTCTCGAGCAGCTCGGCGACATCGTTCGCGAGGACAACCGGGCCGTTCGCCGGGACCAGCGTGCCCTTCGGCACCACGACGATGCCCGACTCGGTGATGAACGGAAACCGTGCGACATCTTGCGCCGGATCCTCGCCGATCACGCAGCCCGGTTCGATCTTGCAGTTCTTGTCGAGGATCACGCGCTTCAACCGCGCGCCGCGCCCGATATCGCAGCCCGAGAGGATCAGCGATTGATCGATGGTGGCGCCTGCATGCACGAAACAGTCGTACCCCAGGACGGTATCCTTGATCGCAGCGGATGCGACGATCGAGCCTTCACACACGAGGCTGTCATCGACTTGCGATAACGCTTCGCCTTCGCCGGCGCGAACGAAGCGGGCAGGCGGGTAGTCGCGTTGCGCGCTGCGGATCCGCCACGCACGATTGTACAGATCGAGCGCGGGAACGCGCGCGCGAAGCTCCATGTTCGCGGTGAAGTATGAATCGATCGTGCCGACATCGCGCCAGTACGGCGCGAGGCCATCGGTCTCGCCGGGGACCCTGTTCGAGGCGAAGTCGTAGACCCGAACGTTCGCGCCGTCGTTGACCAGCTGCGGGATGATGTCGCGCCCGAAATCGTGGCCGCCGACCTTGCCGCTACCGCCGTGGTGACCGAGCACGCGCTCGAGCACTTCGCGACGAAAGATGTAGTTGCCCATCGAGACCAGCGACCAACCCGGTCGGCCTGGGATCTCCGGCGGATGCTCGGGCTTCTCGATAAAGCCCGTGATCCGACCGGACGCATCGCAATCGATGATGCCGAACGCGCTCGCTTCGGCAGTCGGCACCGGGAACGCAGCGACGGTGAGATCCGCTCCCCGCGCGCGATGCTCGGTCTCCATTTGCTCGACGTCGAACTTGTAGATGTGATCACCGCCGAAGATCGCGACGTGATCCGAGCGCGAATCTTTGACGAGGTTCATGTTCTGGAACACCGCATCGGCGGTGCCGCGGTACCAGAAATCACCGATCCGCATCTGCGCGGGCACGACCTCGATGTACTCGCCAAAACCTGACAGCCGCCAGTTGCGTGACAGATGCTTGATCAGGCTCGAAGACATGTACTGCGTGAGCACATAGATCTTCCGGTAGCCGGAGTTGATGAAGTTCGACAGAACGAAGTCGATGATCCGGAACCGACCCGCGAACGGAACGCCCGGCTTCGATCGGTGGATCGTCAGCGGGCCGAGACGGGAGCCTTTGCCACCCGCCATGATCATCACCAGGGTGTCTTTCATGGGCCTTCCGGCCCACTAATGTAGCAAGGTACGCGCGCGAGGGACTACTTCCCGCGGGCGCGACCGAAGATCGGGGCGCTCACGCCGACCGAGAGGGGCTCGTGCAGGCCGCCACATCGGCGGTACCTGCGCAGATCAGGACGTCGCCGCCATCCTCGGGGGCATCCTCGGGGGCATCCTCGGGCGCATCTCGGGCACACGCGCAAACAGGCCGTTGCAGGAAGCTACGACTGGCCGGCGACCGGCGTGGCCGGCAAGAACACGTTCGCGCGGTAGTAGCGAAGCTCGTCGATCGACTCCCGGATGTCGTCGAGCGCGCGATGGGTCTCTTTTTTCTTGGTCTGTTTCGCGGTGATCGCAGGGAACCAGCGGCGCGATAGCTCCTTGATCGTCGAGACGTCGACCATCCGATAGTGCAGACGCTCGTCGAGAAGTGGCATGTACTTGCGAACGAAGCGGCGATCTTGATGAATCGAGTTACCCGCGAGCACCGGGCGATCTTTCGCGCTGACATGCGCATTGATGAACGCGATGGTCTGCGCCTCGGCATCGGCGTCGCTGACCGTAGATGCCTTGACGCGATCGACGAGCCCCGAACCACCGTGGTGCTTGGAGTTCCAGTCATCCATCGCGGCGAGGACCTCGTCGGATTGATGGATGACGAGGTCGGGGCCGACCGCGATCTCGACGAGGTTACCGTCGGTGAGGATCGTCGCCATCTCGATGATCCGCTCTTTGCCGGGATCGAGCCCCGTCATCTCCATATCGAGCCAGACCAGCACGTCTGCGGGCATGGCGCGGACATTACATCGTTCGCCCTTCGTGGGCCACAACTGGTGCTAGGCCGCGTGCGTCGAGGGCGATGCAGCTGCGCGCGCAGCGTCGGCATCGGCCCCCGGCGGCAGGCCCCAGCCCAGCTCGTAGCCGCTGTCCTCCCGCGCCGAGCGCGTGCCCCGGGGCCCCCCGATGATCGCGAGTTGATCGAGCGTGACGAGTGCGGGATGGATCACGCCGCACGCGTGGGCGAGGTGAGTGAGCTCTTTGCGCAGCGTGGCGAGGTAGTTCGCGAGCCGCGCCGATTTCAACGTGGGATCGAGGCCGCGCATCAGCCACTTGTTCTGGGTCGCGACACCGGTCGGGCAGTGGCCGGTATGGCAGCGCTGGGCCTGGATACAGCCGACCGAGAGCATGGCTTCGCGCGCGACGTTGACGAGGTCGCAGCCGAGCCCGATCGCCATCAGGGCGTTCTCGGGAAACCCGAGCTTGCCGGAGCCGATGAAGACGACGTGGTGATGGATACCTACCTCGGCGAACGTCCGATAGACCTCCGCGAAGCCGAGCCGGAACGGCAGCGCGACGTGATCCGTGAACACCAGCGGAGCGGCACCGGTACCACCTTCGCCGCCATCGATCGTGACGAAATCAGGTGCGCGCTTGGTGTGATCGATCTCGCGGGCGAGGTCGCGCCAGAACTGCAAATCACCAACCGCCGACTTGATTCCGACCGGCAGGCCGGTCGCGTCGGCGAGCATCTCGATCCAGTCGAGCATGCTCGACACGTCGGAGAACGCGCTGTGCCGCGCGGGCGAGATACAGTCGCGCTCCATCGAGATGCCACGAATTTTCGCGATCTCCGGCGTGATCTTTGCCTTCGGCAGTACGCCGCCGAGCCCGGGCTTCGCACCCTGCGAGAGCTTGATCTCGATCGCTCGGACCTTCGCCGATCCGATCGATTCCTTGAACTTCTCGAGCGAGAATTTGCCGTCGGCATCGCGGCAGCCGAAGTAACCGGTCCCGATCTGCCAGATGATATCGCCGCCCTTGCGGTGATAATTTGAGATGCCGCCTTCGCCCGTATTCTGCAGCGCGCCTGCGAGTGCGACGCCGCGGTTGATCGCTTCGACCGCGTTCGGCGATAACGAGCCGTAGCTCATCGCCGAGGTGTTGACGATCGAAGCCGGCCGGAACGCATGCTTGCGATTGCGATACCCACCGAGTACGCGGATGCACGGCAGCGGATAGTTGCTGTCGTAGCCGGGCTCGCCGGGATGCGGCGTGTGGATCGGGAACGCGCTGTGGCGAACGAGGATGTAGCCGGGCTTCTCGATGTCGTTATCGGTACCGAACCCGAAGTAGTTGTTCTCGCGCTTGGCTGACGAGTAAATCCAGCGTCGCTGATCGCGCGAGAACGGCCGCTCTTCGTCGTTGCTCGTGACGATGTATTGGCGCAGCTCGGGACCCAGCGCCTCGAGCCAGTAGCGGAAGTGCCCGACGATCGGAAAGTTGCGGATGATCGAGTGGCGCTTCTGAACCAGATCGTGCACGAGCACGAGCATCAGAAACGCGCAAACCCCGAGGCCGACCCAGGCCCATGTCGCCATCCTGCGATACTACAGCTAGTCCCCGGACCAGTACCGGATGGGCCCCGTGTCCATGTGGACGAAGCCGCTTTGGAGATAGATCCCGACGCCGCCCTTCTTCTGCGTCTTTGCCCAGGCCTGGAGCTGCTGGGTCGTGACGGTCGCCAGAAAGAAGTCGATCGCATTGCCGTGCGTGTGCTGGCTGTCGCGCGCGACCTGGTGACCCTTCTTGCGGAGGATCAGGTTGAACTTCGAGTGGCGAAACGCCGACACGATGTTGACCGTGTCGATCTTGAAGTGCCGAGCGGCTGCGACGACGATCGGCACGAGCTGGGGATCCATCCGCATCGCCTTGTTCGTGTAATGGTCGCGCAGGAAGTGATCCGTGCTCGCGGGCAGCGCGGTCGGATCGACCGCAAGCCACTCGTTCGTGTGCTCGTTGAAGAGGTTGACCAGCGGCGCTGGCTTCGTGCCGGGCGCGGGCGGGTCAGGATGCTTCAACGTCTTGGTCGCGGCTTCGCGGTCCTTCTTGGACGCCTCGGCGTGGCTGCTAGAGGTGAGCGCGAGCAGGATCGCGACCGCCTTCACGGCGAACGGCGCTTTAGCGGCACCAGCACTTCGTTGAGCGAACCCGAACGAAAACCCGCGAGATCGAGCGCGACGTACGCGAAGCCGAGCTGCTTGCCGAGCGCGACGACGGCGTCGCGGACCTCGATCATCCGTGCGAGCTCGCCGGTCTCTACTTCGAGCCGCGCGATCGTGTCGTGGAAGCGCACGCGGAGCTGGCGAAACCCGAGCGCGCGCAGGCCGTCTTCGAAATCGTCGACGCGGCGCAGCCGGTCTTGCGTGATCTGCGTGCCGTACGGAAACCGCGACGACAAGCAGGCGAGCTGCGGCTTGTCCCAGGTCGAGAGCCCGAGCTCCTTCGACAGCGCGCGAATTTCGGTCTTGGCGAGCCCGACATCCACCATCGGCATGGCCGCACCACGTGCACGTGCGGCCGCGATGCCAGGGCGCACATCGCCCAGGTCGTCGGTGTTCGTGCCGAGCATGATCGGTGCGTTGCCCAGCGCGGTGGCAATCGGTTGCGCGACACCCATCAGCTCGGTCTTGCACATCGCGCAGCGATGGGTCGGGTTCTCGGCAAACCCCGGGACCTCGAGCTCGTGCGAATCGATGACGTGGTGCCGCGCGCCGAGGCCGAGTTGCCTGGCGAGCGAGATGGCTTCCTGGACCTCGCTGCGCGCCATCGTGGGCGACACGGCGGTCACGGCATGGACGCGGTCACCGAGCGCGTCGACGGCGACCTTCAGCAGGAACGCAGAATCCACGCCGCCCGAGAACGCGACGACCACTTGGCCGTAGCCTTGGAGCTGAGTGCGCAGCGCCTCGAGCTTTCCGTCCGCCGACAACATCGGAGCTAGCCTAGCACCTCGCTGGCCCACCGCGCGATCTCGACGAAATCACCCGACTGGAACAGCGCAGCCTCGGTCAGTCCCGTCGCCGTCACCCCGATCACGAGGTGGTCGACGGGGTAACCGGCGTTCCTGGCGATCTCGCGATCGATTTCCGAGAAGTACGCACGGCCGTTCGTGTGCGAGTGATAGAGGACGCGCGCCGGTGCCGGCGTGGCAAAGCTCCTCGCGAACGCGATCAGCTCCGTACCGGCGATCACGAAGCCGGTGTCAGCGCCACGCTCCGGCGCGGTGGGATGAAGGCCCTCCGCTTGCGCATTGGTGCACGGGACGACGCGATCGGTGATGTAGCCGCAGCACTCGGCGGGGAAGCACGCCTTCGCGTGCGCGCCGATCGCGCGGAGCATCGCGGGGCTGATCATCGAGCCGACGCGGCGACGAGGAACGCGGTCGCCGCGAGCCCTCCGCGCCAGTACGCGAGCGCGACTTCATCGCCCGGCGCGCTCGGCCACCACACCGGGCGTGGCGCGAGCACGACCTCGTACTCGGTGGTGCGCAGGGTCAGCGGCTCCTTCGCGGTCGCGCCGTCGGGCTCGGCGATCACGCGGGTATCGGGCGCGTGGGTCGCGACCTCGGCGCGCTGCGCGGCGGTCGATTGCGTGACGATCAACGTGCCGACGCCCGCGGCGGCGAGGAACTGCGCGGCGATCAGCTCGGCGCGCGGATCCGGTTCGCGTAGCGTGAGCTTCGCGGTCGAGCCCATGATCGCGGTCTGCCCGAGCCCCCCGATCTCGGGGAGTTGGATATGCCGCGCGTAGCGCTGTGCTTGATCGTCGCGCACGCGCTCAGCCGCCAGCGATCGCCGGGATGATCGAGATTTCATCGCGTGCGGTGACCGGCGTGTCGAGGCCCTGGAGCCCTTCGATATCGTCGGGACCGACGTAGATCCTGATGAACGGCTTCACGGTCGCGCCGTCCATCACCTTGCCGCCGATGCCAGGATGCTTCTGTTCGAGCGCGGCGAGCGCGGCGCGCACGGTTGCGGCCTCGATCTCGACCTCGGCAAGGTTTGCGGTCAGCTGGCGCAGTGCGCCCGGGATCCGAATCAACGCCATATCAAGCCACCTTTTCCTGGGGTCGCTGCACACACGCGGAGCACTCCGCGCGGCGCGAGAACCGAACGATCCGAGGCTCGCTCGAGACGCGGAGGTCGTCGAAGACATAGAGCGTGCCGAGCCCATCGGCGGTCGGTCGCCGTGCCTGCGCGAGCGCGAGCGCGAGAGCTGCAGCAAGGCCGCCGAGCGCACCAACGATCGGGCCGAGCACGCCTGCGGCGGCACACGTCGCGGCAGCGACCGGCTCCTCGAAGAAGCACCGGTAGCACGCCGTGCCCGGCGCGCCGGCGAGCACGTTTCCGCCGAACTGCAGCGCGGCCGCGATCACGTACGGGATGCCTCGGGCGACCGCCCAATCGGCGACCGCAAACTTGGTCACCGGGTCATCACTACCGTCGACGATCAGCTCGCAATCGCCCGAGATGTCATCGGCATCATCGGCAAGCCAGCGTAGCTTGTAGCCCTTCGCACGGCCACCGCGTTCGCTCACACGGGCCGCTAGAGTGGTCGCTTTGGCAGCACCGAGGTCGGCGGCGGTAAACTGGATCTGGCGATGCAGGTTCGTGGTCTCGACGACATCGGGATCGATGATCACGAGCTCGACGCCGGCCGCGCCGAGTGCGAGCGCCAAGGGACCTCCAAGTCCACCGGCCCCGACGATCGTCGCCTTCATGCCGGCGGTTTCCCGCAGACCGTGCAGACGTTGCCCGGGCCGATCACGCCAACACAGGCGCCATCGCTGCACAGGATGCGGCGCGACCATTCGTGATCGTCGGTCGAGGCAGCGGGAGCGAGCGCGGCATCGCGCTCGTCCTCGACCGCGCTGTCGCTCTTGTCGCTCTTGTCGCTCTTGTCGCTCTTGTCGCTCTCGCTGGCACTCTCGTCGCTGTCGTCATCACCACCTGGCGCATCGGCCTCGGCCGAGGCTGGCTCGACGAGCCCGCGCTCGCGCTCGTTGTTCCACGCAGGTAAAACATGGCCGCACACTTTGCAGCGGCCTTCGAGCCCGATCACACCGGTGCACGCACCGTCCGGGCAAACTTCGCGATGATCCCATTCGTCGACTGTCATGTTCCGCCAAGCGCCGCGTATAGATCAGCGGCGAGGTAGAAGGTGACGTCCACGTCGCCGAAGCGCAACAGCGCACGCGATACCAATCGCTGCTCTTTGCGCGGTTCGAGCACCGCGCCTTTGAGCCAGCTTCCATTTTTGGAGCCGCCATCGGCGACCACCCAGTCGGAGCCGACCCGCTTCACGTATGCATGGAGGCGCGAGATCGAGGTTTCGGCGACCACCACATCGTTGTTCGCGGTGCGCCCGATCGTGATCCGATCCGGGAACGAGGCCCCGGGCTTCTTGGCCAGGGGGTAGACCTCGAGCTCGATCTCGTCGGGTAGATCCTTGCCGAACGGGAGGGTCTCGTCGCCCAGCGGGGTGAGGGTCTGAACGCCAGTGGATCCCGCGGCTTCGCGCTCTTTGCGATACCGCACGAGCGCCGCCGGCGCCGAGGCGCCGAGGAACCCCTCGCGCCCGAGCTGGAGGAGCTGGCGATAGTGGGTCGCGGCATCGGCATCGGTAACCATGGACCTCGTCGAGGTCATCCCACAGGCCCGCCCAGGGACTCAAGCAGGGTTTGACACGTGCGTCGCCCACGAGGTAAACGTGCGTCGCCATGTACGATACGTCGGATATCCGCAAGGGCCTCAAGGTCTTGATGGACGGGAACCCCTACAACATCGTCGAGTTCCAGTTCGTGAAGCCCGGCAAAGGCGCCGCGTTCACGCGCACCAAGTTCAAGAACTTGCTGACTGGCGCTGTCGTCGAACGGAACATCCGCTCGGGCGAGAAGCTCGAGCCGGCAAACGTCGAGTCGCGCGACATGCAGTTCCTTTACAAAGAGGGGACCGACCTCGTGTTCATGGATCAGACCAGCTACGAGCAGGTCACGATCTCGACCGACATGATCGGCGATGCGCACGATCTGATGAAGGACAACCTGTCGTGCACGGTGGTGTTCTTCAACGAGCGTCCCGTCGATGTCGCGCTCCCCACGTTCGTACAGCTCGAAGTCACGGCGTCGGAGCCGGGCGTCAAGGGCGACACCAGCGGTAACGTTCAGAAGCCCGCCACGGTCGAGACCGGCGCCACGGTCAGCGTGCCGCTGTTCATCCGTATCGGCGACATGATCAAGATCGACACTCGTACGCACGAGTACGTCGAGCGCATCAACAAGTCGTAGGTCATGCGCGGTCGCGTGATCGCGATCGATCGTGATTTCGCGTTCGTTCGCACCGAGCATCTCGACGAGCGGGTGGTGAATCCACCCGGCGCTTGGCGCATCGGAGAATTCGTCGACCTCGAGTCGCACGCGCAGCTCGCACCCGAGCGCGTGCCGGCCGAGCCGTATCCAGGACCAGGCAGCGAGGTCATGCGGCTGTCGCGGAGCCGACTCGAGAACCTGCACGCCCGCGCGCGCGCACTGGCGACCGTGCGGCGGTTCTTCGGCGAGCGCGCCTTTCTCGAGGTCGAGACGCCGTTACTCGTGCCGAGCCCGGGTCTCGAGATCCATCTCGACGCGGTCGAGGCGGGTGATGGCTTCCTGATCACGTCGCCCGAGTATTCGATGAAGCGACTGCTCGCGGCAGGCTGCGAGCGGATCTATCAGGTCTGCAAGTGCTTCCGTGCGAACGAGCGCGGCTCGCATCACGCGAGTGAGTTCACGATGATCGAGTGGTACCGCGCGTACTCGAACATCGAAGCGATCGCCGCCGACACCGAGCAACTCGTGCATGCGGTGTGCGGCGATGTCGCGCGCGCTGGCGTTCGCAGCATCGACGTGAAGCCGCCGTGGCGGCGGATCGCGGTGCGTGCCGCGATGCAGGAATGGGCCGGGATGACCGTGATCGGGGACGAGCCCGCCGAGCAGCTCGCCCGCGAAGCTCGCAAGGCCGGCATCGAAGTCGCCGCTGGCCTCGCGTGGGACGACGTGTTCTTCACCGCATTCATCGCGCGTGTCGAGCCTGCGCTCGCTGCGCTCGACCACGCGATCTTGCTCGAAGACTGGCCGGCACCACTCGCCGCACTCGCGCGGCGCAAGCAGGGCGAACCGCAGACCGCCCTGCGCTTCGAGGCGTACGTCGGCGGCGTGGAGCTCGCGAACGCGTTCGACGAGCTCACCGATCCGGTCGAACAAGAGGCGCGGTTCCGCGAAGAGCAAGCCGTGCGGCGAGCGCGGCAGCGGCCAGTCTATCCGATCGATACCAAGCTGATTGCAGCGCTGGCGGAAGGGCTACCACCGAGTGGCGGTATCGCGCTGGGCTTCGATCGTCTCGTAATGCTGGCGACCGGTGCGACGACGATCGACGACGTCCAGGCGTTCGCCGGGCACGAACGCTGACAGCCGTGTCGCGGATCCGAGGATTCGCCTCGACCTGACAGCGCGTAATCGCTGGAAGTTGCGCGTGGCATGTCAGGTGCAGACGCAACATGCATATGCTCATCGCCTTCACCGAGTCGGTGCCTTGTTCGCCGGGATGGTGATCGAGGCTGGATGCGATTTTTCGTGCAAGAGCGGTTCGGGAGTGCTCGCCATCGGCTGGATCGGATTGGTGGGTCTTCGCGTCGCCGAAGTCATCGATGCGTCCGTGGGGCCTGCTCGAAACAACAACCGAGTCCAGCGAGATCGACCGCCTGTCGCGAGCAAGCCGCGAATGATTCCCCTCGTCGTGCCTGCACCGCGGGGTGACGGAGCGCTTGCCGGCCTCGCTCTCAGCTTCTAGCCGAGCTTGTGGCGGCGGATCATCGCGCGCACGGTGCCGCCTGGATCGCTGGCCGTGCCGCGGCCAACTTCGCCGTCGGACTTCGCGAGTGCGAGCTCGAGCGCGGCTCGCTCAAGTTCGTCGCGGACCGCGCACAAGTTCATCCGACCGCCGTCGATCATCTGGCCGAGTACGGTGCGATCGAACAGCGCGGACACGTGCTCGGGCGCGCCCCGCACGATGCGCTCCGGCGGATCGCAGGATCCGCTTGTTCTGGCGCCGCGTAAGCGCTTGAAGTCCGGCGTGGCATATCGGGTGCAGTCACAGCGGTCACATGCGAATCACCTTGGCTTTCCTCGTTCTCGTCGCGGGCACCGCGGCCGCGCAACCCGCGATCACGCCGCCCTACGCCTACGGCACCGAGGTCTCGCAGATCCCGCAGATCTCGCAGATCTCGCAGATCTCGGACGACGATCGCGACATCATCGAGAAGGGAGACATTGGCCCGAGCCGGGCGATCGGGGGAACGCTCGCGGCTGGCTTCATCGGCTTCGGCGTGGGCCAAGGCATCGAGGGGCGCTATGGCGAGCGCGGTTGGATCTTCACGGTCGCCGATTCGGTCTCGTGCATGACCATGTTCACCGGCCTGCTAGCGATCGCCGGTGGCTCTAGCGAGAGCTCGCGTTACCATGTCGCGTACGGGTTGGCGCTCGGCGGTGCGGCGGTCTGTCTCGGCTCGCGCGTGTGGCAGGTCATCGATGCGGCGGTCGCACCGGACGCACACAACAAGCGTTACCGCGCCGCGCTCGCGCGCAACTCCGGTCATGTACGAGAGGCGAAGGTCGTACCGTACCTCGTGCCCGCCGAGCGCGGCGGTGGCGGTGTCGCTGGGATCTCGATGCGCTTCTAACCGAGCCGTTCGCCTCGACCCGCAGCGCCTCGAGCTTGAAGCCCCTACCCGATGTCGTGCTCAGCTAACGCCGCTCGCGCCCGTGACCGGCAGCGGTCATAGCAACACGCCGATCAGGACGCGCGCGCGTCGCTGTCGGCATCGTCGCTCTCGACCTTCTTCGGAGCGCGCTTGGTCTTGGCCACACCGGGCGCGGTCGTGCGCAGCTGCCTATCGCGAGCGATCAGCGGCGCGAGGTACTGGCCGGTGTAGCTGCGCGGGTTCTTCGCGACGACCTCCGGCGTCCCGACGGCGATGATCTCGCCGCCGGCGGCGCCACCTTCGGGGCCGAGATCGATGACCCAGTCGGCGGTCTTGATGACGTCGAGGTTGTGCTCGATCACGAGCACGGTGTTGCCGTTGTCGACGAGGCGGTTGAGGACCTCGAGCAACTTCTTGACGTCGCCGAAGTGGAGACCGGTGGTCGGCTCGTCCATGAGGTAAAGCGTGCGACCGGTCTGGACGCGCGCGAGCTCGCGGGCCAGCTTCACGCGCTGGGCTTCACCGCCGGAGAGCGTAGTCGCGGGCTGGCCGAGTGCGATGTAGCCGAGGCCGACATCGACCATGGTCTGCATGATCCGACCGAGCTGCTTGTGGTGCTTGAACAGCTCCGCCGCTTCTTCGATCGGCGTCTCGAGCATCTGGGCGATGTTCTTGCCCTTGTACTCGACGCGCAGGGTGGCGTCGTTGTAGCGCCGGCCCTTGCAGACCTCGCACGTGACGAACACGTTCGGCAAGAAGTGCATCTCGACTTCGCGGACGCCCGCACCTTCACATGCCTCGCACCGACCGCCACCTTGCTTCGCGGAGACGTTGAACGAGAACCGACCGGCCTCGTAGCCGTAAGTCTTTGCTTGCGGCATGTTCGAGTAGAGCTCGCGGATGAGATCGAACGCCTTGGTGTAGGTCGCCGGGTTCGAGCGCGGCGTCCGACCGATCGGTTGCTGATCGATGACGATTGCCTTGTCGACCTTGCCGAGGCCAGTGAGCTCGTCGTACGGGCCGACGCGATCGAGCGAGCGGTGCAGCATGCGATTGAGGGCAGGGTGCAGTGTCGCGTTGATCAACGACGACTTGCCGGCGCCGGAGACGCCCGTGACGGCGACCATCACGCCGAGCGGAATCTCACACGTCACGTTCTTGAGGTTGTGCTCGCGCGCGCCACTTAGCTTGACCCAGCTGGTCGGCTCGCGCCGCTGGAGCGGGACCTCGATGCGCTCGCGCCCGGAGAGAAAGTTGCCGGTGACCGAGGTCGTGATCGCTTTGACTTGTTCGGGCGTGCCCTCGGCGACGACGCGGCCACCGTGACGACCGGCACCGGGGCCAAAGTCGACGATCCAATCGGCGGCTTCCATCGTGGCTTCGTCGTGCTCGACGACGAGCACGGTATTACCAAGATCACGCAGCCGATGCAGCGTGCGGACGAGCCGCTCGTTATCGCGCTGGTGTAGCCCGATCGATGGCTCGTCGAGGACGTAGAGCACGCCGGAGAGCTCGCTGCCGAGCTGCGAGGCGAGCCGGATGCGCTGGGCTTCGCCACCCGAGAGCGTGCCGGCACCGCGGTGCAGCGTGAGGTAGTCGAGGCCGACATCGAGCAGGAACGTGAGCCGCGCTTTGATCTCCTTGAGTACTTCGCCGGCGATCTGGAGCCGCGAGCCCGCGAGCTTCATCGTGGTGATGAACTCGTACGCCTGCTTCACGGTCATGGCGGTGACCTGATCGATCGGCTTCTCGTTGACGAACACCGCGCGTGACTCGGGCCGCAAACGCGTGCCGTTACATACCGCGCACGGAATCGCGCGAAAGAACTGCTCGTAGTGCTGCTTGGTGCGATCGCTCGAGGATTCGCGATGACGGCGCTCGAGCTGCGCGAGGATGCCCTCGAACTTCATCGCCCACTCACCGGTGGAATGGCGACCTTCCCACTGCACGTTGACCCGCTTGTCGCCGGTGCCGTACATCAGGATGTCGCGCTGCTTCTCGGCGAGCTTGTTCCACGGCTTGTCGAGATCGATCTTGAACGCCTTCGCGAGCGCGTTGACGATGTTCGCGGTCCAGCCGGTGTCTTTCGCGATCGCTTCGCCCCACACCGCGACCGCGCCTTCGCGCAACGTGCGGGTCGCATCCGGCACCACGAGGTCGGCATCGGCCGCCATGCGCTCGCCGAGACCGTTGCATTCGACGCACATGCCGAGCGGCGAATTGAACGAGAAGCTCTGCGGCGAGAGCTCGGGGAAGCCGATGCCGCACTTCGGGCACGCGTTCGATTCCGAATAGGTGCGCGGAATCTTCTCGCCCGCGACCTCGACCATCAGCTTGCCTTTGCCTTCGCGCAGCGCGGTCTCGATCGAATCGTTGAGCCGACCTTTGTCGCTGTGGTTGATCGAGATCCGATCCACGACGAGCTCGATCGAGTGCTTCTTCTGCTTCTCGAGGCCGCTGCCGACCTCGTCGAGCCGCACGATCATGCCGTCGATCCGGACGCGCACGAAGCCTGCCTTCTGGAGCTCGACGAAGAGCTCGCGAAACTCGCCCTTGCGGTTCTCGGCCTTGGGCGCGAGCACGGTGACCTGCGTCTTCTCGGGAAGCTCGGCGAGCTCGTCGACGATCTGGCCTGACGTGCGCGCACCGACCGGGCCGTTGCACTGATAGCAGCGCTGCTCGCCCGCACGCGCGTAGAGCACGCGCAGATAGTCATAGATCTCGGTCGTGGTGCCGACGGTCGAACGAGGGTTCGAGCCCGCGGACTTTTGCTGGATCGCGATGGTGGGCGATAGACCGCGGATGCGCTCGTACTTCGGCTTCTCCATCTGGCCGAGGAACTGGCGCGCGTACGCGGACAGCGACTCGACGTAGCGGCGCTGGCCTTCGGCGTACAGCGTGTCGAACGCGAGCGACGATTTGCCGGATCCAGACGGCCCCGTGATCACGACTAGCCGGTGCTTGGGCAGCTCCAGCCGGTCGACCTGGAGGTTGTGCTCGTGTGCTCCCTCGATGATGATCATGTCGGGTTCTCGCTGGGGTTCATTGCGGCCAGGTCCCAGCGAGTTGCGTGGCATTCGCTCACCCTAGGGAGCGCATGTTCAGGTGTCAAGCAACGCCGTGCGACACGATCGGGCAGGCGAATAAACCTGACAACCAGCTGTCTACTTTCGAGCGGTCGTCGTTGTTGGCGTCGTCGTGGAAGCTATCACCGTGTCGAACCGTTCGATTGCGCGGATCGTCGAAGGTCTCGGGTTGGTACGCGTCGAACGCTGCCGCGAGCACCGTTTCGCGGCCTTCGACCTCCTACGCTCGCAGGTCTCGGCCCGCCGTCGACGGATGACCGGCGGGGGACGACGACGTCAACGTCCGCGGGCACGACAACCACGCCCGACTTACTTCTTGGCGAACAGCTTCGCGTACTGCGGATAACCCTCAGTGACGACCCTGTCCGCGGGTACGAAGTGCAACGACGCGGAGTTGATGCAGTAGCGCAGCCCGGTCGGCTTCGGCCCATCCGTGAACACGTGACCGAGGTGCGAATTGGAGAGCTTGCCGCGGACCTCGACGCGCTCCATGCCGTGCGTCACGTCGTGCTTCTCGACGATCGAGGCGCCCTCGATCGGCTTCCAGAAGCTTGGCCAGCCGGTGCCCGATTCAAACTTCTCGGTCGAGCTAAAAAGCGGCTCGCCGGTCACGACATCGACGTAGAGGCCGGCCGCGTGGTTGTCGAAGTACGGGTTGTGGAACGGCGGCTCGGTGCCGTCCTTCTGAGTGACGTCGTACTGGATCGACGTGAGCTCCTTCTTGAGCTGGTCGTCCGAGGGTTTTTTACGTTGACCCGCCGAAGCGACGACCGTCAACGAAGCAACAAGGACGAGAGCCAGACCGAACGCTGACGTGGTGCGCATATGAAAACTGCCTCCTGGCTCTATTACGAGTGAGCCGGGAGGCAGTTACGGGTCTTTTTTGACCCCGCTAGCAATTCGCGGAGTTACGCGCGCGAACGCTCGACGGTGACGTCCTGGTCCTTGTGCGACGTGCCATGGACGCCCGAGATGATCTGCTCGACCAGGTCTTCGGGGACGCGCACGTGGGCGTGCGAATCGCGCATGCTGACCGAACCGATCCTCGCGGTGTCGCCACCGATCGGGCCGGCAAGCAGCGAGCGAAGATCGTCCGCCGACACGCCATGCTTCTTGCCGAGGCTGACGAACAAGCGAGCCTGGCTGCCGTCGGCCACGTTCACCACGGTGTCACGCTTCGCGCGACCCGCGGGTGCCGCTTCGGCCTTCGCCGGTTCGGCCTTCGCCGGTTCGGCCTTCGCCGGAGCTTCCGCCTTTGCCGACCTCGATGATGCCTTCGGTGCCGGTGCCGCATCGTCCTTCGCGGCAACGGCGTCTTTCTTGTCACGACCACGACCGCGACCCCCACGGCTGCGACCACGCTTCGGCTCGTCGCCTTCAGCATCGTCACTGGCAGGCGCTTCGGCCTTTGCTTCGACAGGAGCTGGCGCGGGCGTCTTGTTGTCAGCCCACGTCTCCCAGAACTCGCGCGTCGCTTCCGTCGGCTCGCTCTTCTTCTTGTCGCGCGACGGCTTGCCGCCACGCTCGAGCGTCGCCTTCGCGACGTCGTCGACCTTGGTCGGCTCCGGCGCGGCGACCACGGGAGCTTCCGCGACAGGCTCGTGCGCCGGTGCGGCAGTCTGCTCGCCGTTCACGGGCGCTCCGATGCTGCCGTTCACTGCCGGGCGGTCATCGCGGTTGCGATCACCGAAGCTACGATCACGATCGCGACCACCGCGGTCGCGATCACGGCCACCACGATCACGACCACGGTCGCGATCACGACCACCGCGGTCGCGATCACCCTCGTGACGCTGCTCGGTCGCCGGTGCTGCCTCGATCACGTGGCTCGCATCGAGTGCGACAGCCGGAGCTGCCACCTCGGTAACCAACGCGTCGACGACTGCCGGCGAAGTCGGGATGGTGTCGTTGCGATTCTCGTGGCGCGGGCCACGATCTTCACGCGGGCCGCGGTCGCGGTCGGCGAAGCGCGGTCGGTCTTCACGCGGACCACGATTACCCTCGGGGCGCGGACCACGGTCATCGCCGCCGAAGCGAGGACGGTCCTCGCGCGGGCCACGGTCGCGATCGAAGCGCGGACGATCGCCTTCGGGACGCGGACCACGATCGAAGCGCGGACGATCTTCCCGAACGCCCTCGGCGCGCGGAGCAGTCTCGGCGCCGGCGACAGGAGCAGCACCAGCGCCAGCTTCCACAGGCGCGGCATCACCTTCGCTACGGCCCGTCGCCGGACCACGGTCGCCGAAGCGAGGACGATCCTCGCGCGGGCCACCACGATCGCGCGGACCCCGGTCGCGCTCGAAGCGACCACCGCCACCACCTTCGGGGCGCGGACCACGCTCGCCACGTTCTGGACGCTCGGCGAACGAACGCTCGTCCCCAGCATGGTTCTCTTCGCGGCGAGGGCGCTGTGGGCCCTGCGTGCGCGTCGTGATCGCGTTGAGCTTCTCGCCGAGGAGCTGCGCGAGCACGCGCCGGCCTTGAGCCTTCTTGAGCATCTTCTCGAGGATGCCGAGCTCGAGGTCGGTCGGGGTTTGCGGGACCGCGCGGATCAGGATATCGACCGGATCCGGCGGCAGCTGCTTGCCGATCGGCGGCAGCGATGCGGCTGGCGTACCGATGAAGATGTCATCTTTCGGAAGGACGCGCTCCTCCGGCTTGATGCCGAACTGGAGGCGGATGAAGCGGAAGTTGCCAAGCTCGCGCGGTCCGACCATCGAGAGCGCGACGCCCTTCTTGCCGGCGCGGCCCGTACGACCGGTGCGGTGCACATAGACCTCGGGAGACTCCGGCACCGAGAAGTTGATCACGTGCGAGAGGTTCGAGATGTCGATGCCGCGCGCGGCAACGTCGGTCGCACACAAGAAGCGGAGGCTCTTGGCCTTCATGCGCCCCATCACGCGCTCGCGATCCGCTTGCGACAGATCCGACGACAACGGCTCGGCGTCGAGGCCCTGCTTCTTCAAGAAGCGCGAGAGCATCGTCGTTTCGTCGCGCATGTTGCAGAAGATGATCGCGCTCTCGGGATTCTCTGCGTAGAGGATCTTGAGGAGGTCGCGGCTGCGCGCGATGCCACTGACGATGTAGTACGCGTGGTGAATGTCGCTGACGGTCGTCGAGTCACGCGAGAGCGAGAGGTTCTCGGCGCCCTTCATGTGGCGCTTCGCATAGCGCTCGACCTCGACCGGCATGGTCGCGGAGAACAGCAGGGTCTGGTGCTTCTCGGGCAGGTTCGACGTGACGCGCTCGATATCCTCGAGGAAGCCCATCGACAACATCTCGTCGCACTCGTCGAGCACGAACGTCGAGATGGTCTTGCAATCGAGGGTGCGGCGCGAGATGTGATCGAGCACGCGGCCCGGCGTACCGACGATGATGTGGACGCCGTTCTTGAGCGCCTCGATCTGCTTGCCGATCGGCGCGCCGCCGTAGAGGGCCTCGATGATGATGCCGCGGTGCTTGCCGAGCAGCGCGAGCTCGCGCGCGACCTGGAGCGCGAGCTCGCGGGTCGGGCACAGGATCATCGCCTGCGGCTGGCGTACGGCGGGGACGATCTTGTTGACGAGTGGTAGCCCGAAGGCGGTGGTCTTACCGGTGCCGGTGCGGGACTGGACCAGGAGGTCCTTGCCCTCGGACACCGGGTGGAACACGGCGGTCTGCACCGCGGTCGGTGTAAAATAGCCCATGTCGTCGAGCGCGAGCTTGACGTCCTGGTGGAGCGAGAGGTCATCCCAGCTCGCCGGCTTCGGCGGAGCGGGTTCTGCCGGTTCGGCAGCAGCGGCCGTCGTATCAGTCGTGATCGCCGCGATGATCGCGGTGTCGTCCGCCGGACCGTTTTCGGTCGGCGTCGTTCCATTTGTCATTAGCAGTAACTTTCAGTTTGAGATCGCCGAGTTCTTCCAGTCGGACGGCTGGTCGGTGCGCGGAGCCCGGATTCGCCGGGAGCAAACGACGTCGTTCGTCGCGGCCGGGCGTGGCGCTGCCGATACAGAGTTCTTTTTCGAGAAGCGGAAACACGAATTACCTGATTGCCGCGAACCATAGTCGCGGCCCCCCTCAGGGTCAAGCCGGAAGGTTTACGCGGCTTACGCGGCTAGCGCGGCAGGGCGAGCTTCAAGGCACCGGTGTCGTCCGAGGCGGCATGGCCGAGTAATTGAGCCGGGATCACGCAGTTTGCCGGAGGGTAAGGGACCTGGCCGCAGAGGCTGGAATCCCTCGCGATCGAGAAGATCCGGAGCTCGCCGCCGCCAACCCGGAGGTGGCCGGGGTCCGCGAGGGTGGCGTGGAAATAAGCGCTTTCTGGCAGGACCGCGTCGGCCAACGTGACCGTGGTGAGCTTCGCCTGGCGCGGAATCTCGACGTCGCGCATGACCCAGCTCGCGATCGAGACGCCTGACGGCGCATCGAATGCGAGGTCGTAGTGGCCCCAGACTCCCGCGACATTGGGATCGACATAGATGACGTAGCTGCCGTCGTCAGAGGTCAGTGTGGTCGGGGCCGGAATCTCGGCGAGGAACGCCGCGGCATCGGCGAGCTCGCTCCACGCAAAGTGCACCGACGCGAGCGCGGTGACGGAGAGCTTACCGACCGGTACGCCGGCACCATCGATCACCCGCCCACGCAGCGCGACCCGCGGCGGCAAGCGCACGGGTCCGATCGACGCGAGCGCGAGCGGTTGATCGTAGATCGCGCCGAGCAACGAGCCGGTCGGCGGGATCACACGTAACTTGTAGAGGCCCGTGAACACGGTGCCATCGAGCACCGTGAGATGGGCTTGGCCGTCGTCGCCAGTCGTGGTCTCGACGCTCAGCGTGGCGCTCGCCGTGCCGTTGACGAGCGGCACGTACTCCGCCGTGAGGATCACGTGCGCGCCGGCGACCGGCACGACGGCGCCGCCGGTCGAGAGGCCCGCGATCGGGATCGCTATCACGAGCTTGTTGCCGGTGTTCGCGGGCTGCGCGACCACGCGCAGCGAGGTGCGTGGCTCGAGCCCACCGACCATCAAGGATGGCGCGACAACATTCGAATCGTACGGAGTCGCGTAGATCGAGATCGGCCCGACCACACCATCAGCGAGCGTGATCGAATACTGACCGTTCGCGGTGTAATCGATCGTCGAGACTTCCGTGACCGGTCCACCCGCGACGAGCCGGCCACGCGCGACGACACGATACTTCTGGAGAAAGTGACTCGCACCGTCGGTAAGCGAGCCGGTGACGACCTGTGATTGCGCGCTACCAAGTACGAGCGTGCCGGTATCGATATCCGTGTCCGCGCTGAGCTGGAGCGACATCGGAGGCGCTTGTTCCGCCGCAGAGGTCGCTCCGTTCGCCGGAGGCAGCGCGCCGTTGCCGTCGGGCACGATCGACATCACGTACGGCGGATCGCCGGCGGTCGATCGCGGCACCGTGACCGAGAACGAGTTCGAGCCACGGGGCAGGCCGTCTTTCGAGGTCACGACCGTGGAGAACCCGGTGCCGCCTGGAAAGAGCGGCGCTCGCGCGATCACGATCGTCGCCGCGATCGAGGTGCCCTCGCAGGTCTGCGGCTGCGCGCAATGCGCCTCGACCCGCCCGCCGATCCGCGAGGGGGTCGCGAGCACCAGCGTCGAGAGGTCGCCATCGGCGGGCAACGTGAGGTTCGGTACCTCGACGGTGATCAGGTCCGAGCGACCACTCGGGGGAGTGATCACCGCGGCGAACGATCCGGCGGGCGGGCCACCGTAACAAACGCCTTCGCTACACGCCTCGCCGATCGCCGTGTTGCAGTCCGCGTTGGCCGTGCACTCCTTCACCGGGCCCTCCGGAATCTGCAGGCATGCAGAGCACGCGCATAGGACTGCGGCGGCGAGCTTCATCACGAGGTGCACTTCAAGATGTAGGTGCGCGTCGTCGATTGACCGCCCGCAGGAATCGCCTTGAACGTCGGCGAACCGACCGTGAGGACCTCGCGATCGAACACCACGATCTCCATCAGCCGATCGACGCCGACATCGGCCGCGAGACACAGACCTGCGAGCGGGCACGTCGAGGTTCGCGTCGCGGTCCCCGTTGCGCTCGCCGGCGTGCACACCGAGCGTGCCGGGGTCGGTTGCTGGACCGTGTAGTCGACGTAGATCTGCGCGTACAGCGTGTCGTTGATGTCGGTGTCGAGCAGCGTGAGATTGAGCGATTGACCGCTCGAGTTCGGGTTCGCCTGAAACAGGACCGGGCCCGGCTCGGGGAGCTCCTGGAGGTCGCTGCGCACCGACGTGATCGAGGGGGGCGAGTCGACGCCGGCATCCTGGACGTCGACCGAGAGCGAGGGCGGGATGATGCAGCCCATCGCGTGCGTGCCCAGGATCGAGAGAAAAACCAGCGGCACTCGCGCGCGATAGTGCAGCGGCCGCGCCAATGGCGGGTCCGCGAGCGGCATCGCGGAGTTAGCGAGCCTCCCGCGCCGGGCGGCAGCACCGCGCTCCGACATTCGCGTCATAGAGCCACGCGCGGTTGCGCGGCATGGGTCACATCGCATCGGGTGGCGCATCGGGATCGCCCTCCTTCTCGAGATGACGAAACACCGTTCGAGGATCGACGCCGAGGTCACGCGCGGTCTTCGTGCGGTTGCCGTTGTTGAGTGCGAGGACCTCGTTGATGTAATCGCGCTGGAACTTGTCCTTGGCCTCCGCGAGCGTGAGGATCTGGGGCAGGGCGTCGCCCGTGAGCCCCAGATCGTCGGGGCCGATCACCGTCGAGTCGCACAGCACGATCGCTTTCTTGATCCGGTTTTCGAGCTCGCGAATGTTGCCCGGCCAGTTGTGCTTGCGGATCGCGACGGCCGCGTTCGGCGAGAAGCCCTTGACCTTCGCATCGTACTCGCGCGAGTAGCGCGACAAGAGATAGCGCGCGATCACGAGAACATCGTCCCCGCGAACTCGAAGGGGAGGGAGCTCGACGTTGACGACATTGAGCCGGTAATAGAGATCCTCGCGGAACCGACCTCTCGCGATCTCTTTTTCGAGATCGCGGTTTGTCGCCGCGAGGATCCGGATGTCGCAGGTCTCCGGTCGGGTATCGCCCACGCGGTAGACGACGCGCTCTTGTAGCGCGCGCAGGATCTTGACTTGCAGCTCGATCGGCATCTCGCCGATCTCGTCGAGAAACAACGTGCCGCCATCCGCCGCCTGGAACTTGCCCTGCTTGTTCGCCACCGCACCGGTGAACGAACCTTTGACGTGGCCGAAGAGCTCGCTCTCGAGCAAGTTCTCGGGAATCGCGCCGCAATTGATCGTGATGAACGGCTTCTGGGCCCGCGGCGAGCGATTGTGGATCTCTCGCGCGATCAGCTCCTTGCCCGTGCCGGTCTCGCCGGTGATCAGCACCGAGATATCTGTCGGCGAGATCTTCTCGACCTTGCGAAACACCTGCTGCATAGGCGGCGACGTGCCGACGATCTCGCCGAACCGATATTGCTCGAGCCGATCGTTGAGCCGCTTGTTGTCGTGGCGGAGCTCGTTGAGCAGGAGCGCGTTCGCGACGATCAGCGCGGCCTGCGAGGCGAACACGGTCAGCACGCGCAGGGTCGCTTCCTGAAATAGGTCGCGGATCGAATCGTTGCCAACGTAGATCAGGCCGAGCAGGCGGCCGCGATCGAGCAGCGGCACGCAGATCACGGACGACACCTTGAGGTGCATCACGCTCTTCGCGGCGGCGAACTCGTCGTCGTGCATCGCATCCGAAATGATGACCGGTTTTCGCGAGCGAACCACTTTCGCGATGATCGAGTCCGAGAGCTGCGTGACGGCGTCGGCGATGTTCTCGCGGTTGAGGTTGCGGGCGACCTTGATGTCGAGAGTCTCGCCCTCGGCGAGGATCAAGAACCCCTTGTCAGCATTCGTGATCTGGATGACCGCATCCATCAGCGCGTCGAGGAGCTCGGTGAGGTCGCGGACGTGCATCAGCCGATCGCTGAACTCGAACAGCTTGGTGTACGCGTCGAGGTCCGCGACGGTGTTCGCGGCCTCCTCGGCGACCGGTGCGTGTTCGTCGACCATACCGAACCGGAGCTCGCAGCTGCCGAACACGAGGCGCTCGTCGTGGGTCAGCTTGTGCTTGCTGCGCTTCTTGCCGTTGACGACGAACTCGGACTTCTTCGGGGCGAACACCGTATATGTCTGACCGTCGAAGTGGACGGCGAACCCGTCGACGACGAGCGGGTCGGGCAAGACGATGTCGTTATCCGGCCCCGATCCGATCGACGTGATCTTCTTGTGCAAATGATAGATCGTCGGCGGGTGGCCAGGGGCGGTCAGGCGTAACGAGGGCATTAGTTCTCCCAGCTCAACCCGATGCCGGCACCGTCAGGCGTCACCATCGGCACGATATGGATCAAAGATTCTGGTGACTGCTTCTTCGGCGCCGGCTTGTCGAGATCGCGCAGCTCGCGCGGCAGCAGCGACTCGTCGATCTCGGCGCGGGTCTGCGGCTTGTAGTGGAGGTACGCGTCGACGGCGCCGAGCACCCACAATCCGAGAAACGCGAAGCCGCTACCGATCTCGATCTGCTGGAGCCGACGCACGCGGGAAGCATCCTCGGCCAACACGCGCGTCGATCGAATGCCGTACGTGTTGACGAGATAGAACCAGATGCTGGCACTCACGGTCAGCGTGACCACTTCGCCCGCAGCGAACGCGATGCCCTTGCCAGGCTGCTTGTTCTGAAACTGGCCGACGCCGAACGGCACGAAGTTGAGGTAGAGCGGGTGCGATTCGAAGCCGATGATGGATTCGCGCAGCTTGCGCAGATCTGCCTTGCGCTTGCGCTCGGTCTCGGCCGCCGTGCGCTGTTCGCGGTCGATCCGGGTCTGATTGAAAGCATCGATCGCGGTCTGATCGCTGACGATCAACGGATCGATCCGGACATTCGTATCGAACGAGAGCGCCTGATCGAACTCGCGCTTCGCACCGGGTGTATCTCCGGTCTCGAACCGACACACCCCGAGCGCGAGGTAGGCATCTGCGAGATCTTTCGCGCTGGCAAGCTTCGGCGGCGGCGGATAGAGCAGGGCGTTGAAGAGCGGCAGCGCGCGCGAATACTGGCCGCCTCGGTACGCGGCCTTTGCTTGATCGAGCTCGTCGTTCGGAGCCGCGAGCGCGGTCGACGCGAGCGCGGTCACCGCGAGCGCGATCAGCGCAACCCGCATTTGACCTCGAGCGCTTGTCCCGCACTCACGGTGATCGTGTGTGGATCCTCCTTGATCTTCCTGCTGCCGACGAACGCGACTGTGAACACGTGCGTCGATTCGGTCGCGTTCTTGTCGAACGGGACCGACTTGCTGCTGCCGAGCGGCCACGCTTCGTTGTCGATGATCACCGAGACGTCCGCGATCTCGCACTTCGGCGTGATCGATGCGGGGCGCAGCGCCATCGGCGCTTGAAAGCTCTTGCTGTTGTGATCGAGCTGCATGTCGATCGGCTCGCAACAGGAGTTCTGGATCTCGAGCTTGATCGGATCTAGCACCTCGAGCGTCAGTGTCCCGCCCGTCGACAAAAACGCACCCTGTCCGCCGATCCGGTATTGCGAGCCAACAAACAGCCCGGTGATCGCGACATGCACCGGCTCGAGCGCGACGCCCGCATCCGGTGCGGCATCGGGCGGTACGAGTGCAGGGCGATTCGCATCGCGGGGCGCGGCGATCATGATCTCGGCGCGCGCATCGAGAATCGAGATCGCGAACTGCGGAGCATCCGGTGGCCGGACCTCGTGGGCGACCTGGCCGTCTCGGGAATCGCTGCCGAAGGGCACGATGATATTCGGCGCGCTCGTCACCGTGATCCCGCGCTGGTGGATCGCGTAGCCGCCGACACACAACACGCCGACCCCGACCACGGCCAGCAGCGCGGTCTTCAAGCGCGCGCGCCGATTCAAGCGATCGAGGATCGCGAGGACCTTCTCGTTGTCGTGATCGATCGTGAGCACGCGATCGAACACGTCGAGCGCGCCGGACCGATCGTCGCCCTCGAGCTTGGTCTGACCCGCGCGCGTCAACGTGTCGACGAGCCGGGTGCGGAGCGCTTCCTCGTACGACGCGGGCGCCGAGAAGTAGCGCGCGAGCTCGGCGGGAATCTTGTCGGGTGGCAACCCCGATTCCTCGAGATACGCCTCGAGCGCGAGCACCATCTCGCCGACTGCCGAATAGCGATCGTCGGGCATCGCTGCCATCGCTTTGAGGATGATCCGACCGAGCCGGTTGCCGATCCGCGGGTTGGCCTGGCGCGGATCGATGAACTTGCACTCCGCGATCCGCTTGAGGACCTCGTGTGGGTTTTTGCCCTCGAACGGCAACCTGCCCACGCTGAGCTGGTAGAGCACGATGCCGGCCGCGAACACGTCGGTGCGATAATCGAGTGGTCGACCTTCGACGTGCTCCGGCGCCATGTACGCCGGCGATCCGAGGAGCTGACCGGTCACGGTCAGGCGCTCGAGGTCGACCATGTGCGAGATGCCGAAGTCCATCAGCTTCACGATCCCGTCGGAGCGGATCATGATGTTCTCGGGCTTCACGTCGCGGTGCAGGATCGATCCGGCGTGTGCGTGCGCGAGCGCGCGACATACTTGAAGGATGACCATCGCGCCGATCTCTGGAAACGCGATCGGCCGCTCGGTGACGAACTGCTTGAGCGTCTGGCCTTCGATGAACTCGGTGACGATGTAGCTCTCGAAGCCTTCCTTCGCCGAGTAGTCGAAGATCTCGAGGATGTTCTCGTGGCGCAGCTTCGCGACCGCCTGCGCTTCACGCTCGAACCGGTCGCGCGCTTCCTGGTAATCGGAGAGGTGCTTGTGCAGCACCTTGATCGCGACCATGCGCTTCAACTGCCGATCGAGGCCGCGATAAACGATCGCCATGCCGCCCTGGCCGACGCGCTCGAGCAGCTCGTACTTATCGATGACCTGACCGACCTGGATCACATGACGCTCATCCGGAGCCAGGCCTCCTGGCTCCTCCCTGACATTGATGTCAGGCAGGGTTCCCTACGTTCATCGGACCACGAGAATGGCGGATGAGGTTGTCTAACCCGGGAAAGATACGTGGCTTATCGAAGCCCAGACAAGGTGGATCGGATAGCAGCTACTGACGAAAATGGCGCGAGCCTTGACTTAGGGCTGCGAACCGATTACCTAAGCGGCCTCTCAGAGACCCAGGCACGTAGCTCAGTGGGAGAGCACTACCTTGACACGGTAGGGGTCAGGAGTTCAATCCTCCTCGTGCCTACAGCAGCTTAGAATGGTTCGCGTGACACTACGATTTGCGTCGGTAGCGGCACTCCTCGCCGCATGCGGCTTCCAACCGGGACTCGCGGGTGGCGTCGACGGTTCTTTCGAAGGCGGCGATGGTGGCAGCGGTACGCACGACGCAGGTGCAGACAGCGATTCCGGCGTGGTTCTGTCGGGCCGCTGCAGCTCGCCAGGCGCCTTTCGCGACGACTTTTCAATCGCGCTGGCCACGAACTTCACCGGTCATTGGATCGTCGGCGCCAATGCAACGGTGAGTGGCGGCACGTTCTCGGTGACGCCCTCTCGGCGACCGCGTTCGCGGGCATCCTCGCCAAGCACGCGATCGACATCACCGGTGCCAACGTGAGCGTCGAAGTGCCCGCGATGATCGCGAACGCGAATGCGACGGCAGGCTTGTTCCTCTACAGTGGTGACCTCGTCCACTACCTCGCGATCTACCAGCAGCAGGGCATGCTCGTCGCCGAGTACAACCTGGGCGCGGGGCCACAGAGGACCAAGATCGCCTACGACGGAACCTTGCAGCGCTTTTGGAGGATCGCCGAGGCGAACGGCCAGATCACATTCCAGTACTCCGCCGATAACGCGACCTGGACGACGTTCGGCCCGGCGACCACGACCCCGGTGTTCGCGACAGAGCTCCAGATCGTGCTCGGCGGGCTGTCCTACGACAACCAGACGCATGGCACCGCTCAGTTCGATAACTTGAACACGAGTGCCGAGCCGGCGGCGTGGTGCAAGGCCAACACCTTCGTCGATCGATTCGCGCGAACCGCGATTGGCTTTGATTGGACACGTCGGCTCAACCCGACGAACGGTAATGGCTGCACACCGACGGTGACCACGGGCGCGCACTTCGACCAGGCCTCGAACACGAACGCCGGTCGCTGCTGGCTCAGCACGCAGAAGGCCTTCGATCTGAAGGACTCGAGCGCGATGATCGACGTCGTCCCGGCCGCGAGCCCACCCGCCGGTTGGTCGGTGTTCTTGCGCGCGGTCAATGACGATCTCGACGCGTTCTACATCCAGTTCGAGGCCCAGGGGCAGATCTGCTCGCAGGTCAAGTCCAACGCAGCCGTGTGCGTACCGTACGTCGCTGGCAGCACCTTCTACCGGCTCCGAGAGGCGAACAGTACGCTCTTCTTCGAGACCAGTCCCGATGCCACGGCGTGGAGCGTGGTGTCGCAGGTCGTGACGCCATTCTCCCTCGCGAGCACGCACTTCGAGATCGGGACCGCGACGACGAACAGCATCGGAGCCGCCCAGCCGCTGACCGTTTCGTTGTTCAACGCCACGCCATAAATGCGCTCGCGCGTTCGGCGAGTGCGCCAAACCTCAACTTGATGTACAACCCTGCGCCTACTCAGGAGACCCAGAGACGCATGATTTCGCAGAGTGACTTTCAATGAACGGTCGGCCACCCGGTGGTCGCTTCGATCGCCGCCGCCCCGAACAGGGCCTTCGCATCAATCACCGGATTCGAGTTCCGGAGGTCCGCGTCATCACCGAAGAGGAACAGCTCGGCGTTCTGCCAACGCACGAGGCGTTGCGCTTGGCCGAGGAGCGCGGTTTGGATCTCGTCGAGATTTCGCCCCGGGCATTCCCGCCGGTGTGCAAGATCATGGACTACGGCAAGTACAAGTACGAGGAAGCGAAGAAGAAGCAGCAAGCTCGCAAGCGCGCCTCGACCGTAGAGACCAAAGAGATCAAGTTCCGCCCGAAGACCGAAGGCCACGACATGGCCTTCAAGGTGAAGCACGTCCGTCGCTTCCTCGAGGGCGGTAACAAGGTTCGGCTCGCCGTGGTGTTCCGTGGTCGCGAGATCACGCACCCGAAGACCGGCATGAACGTGCTCAACAACGTGGTCGAGATGTGCGCGGACATCGCGAGCGTCGAGGCCACGCCGAACATGGAAGGTCGGCGCATGATCATGGTGATCGCGCCGAAGCCTGGCGTCGTGCGTAAGGCGCAGGAGCTCAAGAAAGCGCAGTACCAGGCCGCTCAGGCCGCCGATGCGCAGAAGCGCGGACCGGGTGGGCCGAACCAGAAGGCCCCGCCGCCGCCGGAAGAAGAGGACGATGATGATCTCGATGAAGACGAGATCAACGCCGACGTCGACGACAGCGACGACGATGAGGACGTGACCCCCGAGACTCCACCGACTCCGACCGCGTCGTAAGTCGTCAAAACGCAACGAAAACCGCCCGAGCGCGATCGCGACCCGGTAGAAGCGCCTGAAACGGCGCAAAACCACTTGTCACGATCGAATCGCTCGGGCATATAAGCCACCCGTTTAGCGCCCTTCCGGGAGCGACAGTAGCCATGCCCAAGGTCAAGACACACTCAGGTGCCAAGAAGCGGTTCTTCAAGACCGCCTCCGGCAAATTCAAGTTCGCCCGCGCTTACAAGCGCCATCTCTTGACGGGCCGCAGCCAGAAGCGGAAGCGTCAGCTCCGCAATGCGCACTACGTTCCGCCCGCGCACTATCATCAGATCGACATTCTGCTGCCGTACGCGTAGAGAAGTAAGAGAAAGCAAAAGACGATGCCCCGCGCAAAACGAGGATTCAAAGCACGCCGCCGCCGCAACCGCCTTCTGAAGTGGGCGAGTGGCTTCCGTGGCAAGCGCAGCAGCTCGCACGCTGTTGCGAACGAAGCCGTGCAGCACGCATGGCTCCACATGTACCGCTCGCGCAAGCAGCGGAAGCGTGACTTCCGGGCGCTGTGGATCCAGCGCATCAATGCCGCTGCTCGTCTGCACGGCATCAGCTACTCGAAGCTGATCGGCAAGCTCAACACCGCGGCGATCCAGCTCAACCGCAAGATGCTTGCCGACATCGCGATCAGCGATCCGGTGGCATTCAAGACGATCGTCGGCGCGTAGCTAGTTATCGCGCCGAAGGCTTCGGCGCGTCTCAATGACGGCGGCTTCTCGCGAAGCCGCCGTTTTTGCGTTTGGAGACGTGATGTCGGAATTGATTTCAAACCTCGAGAAGCTCGGCGACGAGTTCGGCGCGGTGATCGCACCACTCGCCGACGAGCAGGCGATCCGCGCGGCGCAAGCGCAGTTCCTCGGCAAGAAGGGCAAGGTCTCCGAGCTCATGAAGGAGCTCGGCAAGCTCCCTCCCGCGGAGCGTCCGCTTGTCGGTGCCGCGGCGAACAAGGTCAAGGCCACGATCGAGCAGCTGACAGCTACACGGCTGGATGAGCTCGTCCAGATCGTCGCGCGCGCGGATCTCGCCCGTTCGGTCGATGTCACGCTGCCGCCGCGACCGCTCGGCGGTGGTCACCTCCATCTGCTCTCGCAGGTCCGCCTCGAGGCCGTGCAGATCTTCGCGGAGCTCGGCTTCGTGATGGCGGAAGGTCCGCAGATCGATACCGACTGGAATAATTTCGAGGCGCTCGCTCTCCCCAAGGAGCATCCCGCGCGCGACATGCAGGACACCTTTTACATCTCGCCCGAGATCGTACTGCGCACGCACACGAGCCCGGTCCAGGTCCGGACAATGCTCACCCAAGAGCCTCCGATCCGGATCATCGCGCCCGGCCACGTCTATCGCCGCGATGATGACCCGACCCACTCGCCGATGTTCACGCAGCTCGAAGGGCTCGCGGTCGACACCGACATCTCGTTCTCGGATCTCAAGGGCACGCTGCTCCACTTCGTGAAGCGGTTTTTTCAGCGCGATCTCGCGATCCGCTTGCGACCGAGCTACTTTCCGTTCGTCGAACCCGGCGCCGAAGTCGACATGCAGTGCAGCTTTTGCGGCGGCTCCGGCTGCCGGCTCTGCAAGTTCACCGGCTGGATCGAGATCGGTGGTGCCGGCATGGTCGATCCCGACGTGTTCGCGAACTGTCGGATCGATAGCGAGCGCTACACCGGCTTCGCGTTCGGCATGGGGCTCGAGCGCATGGCGATGCTTCGCCACAACGTCACCGACATCAAGTTCTACTACGAGGGTGACCTCCGCTTCCTGGAGCAATTCTGATGAAGGTCCTCTGGAGCTGGCTCCTCGAGCTGTGTGATTTGGATCAGCAACCGACGGTCGAGGAAGGCGCGAAGGCACTCACGCGCGGTGGTCTCGAGATCGAAGGCATGACGGATCTCGGCGCCGGGTTCTCCGGCGTCGTCGTCGCGCAGGTCGTCGGCAAGCAACCGCATCCTCATGCCGACAAGCTCACGCTCGTTGACGTTGTCATCGAGAAGGGTGGTCCTGCGACGCAGGTCGTGTGTGGGGCGCCAAATGTTCCGGACCCGGGACGCAAGGTGCTGTGGGCCCAGATCGGCGCGAAGCTGCCGGGCGGTCTCACGCTCCAGCCCAAGCTGGTGAAGGGCATCGTCTCGCCGGGCATGCTGTGCGCCGAGGACGAGCTCGGGCTGTCCGAAGATCATGGTGGGATCGTCGTGCTGCCTGAGGACGATCAGACCGCGCTCGGTTCGCCCGCGCAGGTCGCGCTCGGCCTGAACGACTGGATGCTCGAGGTCAACGCGCCGGCGAATCGCGGCGACGTGCTGGGCCATCTCGGCATCGCGCGGGAGTTGTGCGCCGTGCTCCGCGGCAAGCTCGTGTGGCCGGATGCGGACCTCTCGCAGTTCACCCGTGGAAGCTCGGACGTGCTCGAGATCAAGATCGCCGATCCGGCGCTCTCGCCGCGCTACACCGCGCGCTACCTCGAGGGTGTTCGGGTGGGCCCGTCGGCTCTGTACGCCCGGACCGCGGGGGCTCGCATCGCTCAGCGGCTGCGCGGCGTCGGCGTGCGTTCGATCTCGAACGTCGTCGACGTCACGAACTACGTCTTGTTCGAGCTCGGCACGCCGCTGCACGCGTTCGATGCCGCGAAGCTATACGCTGGAACGATCCGCGTGACGCCTGCCAAGGATGGCGAGCAGTTCACCACGCTCGACAACATCCACCGCACGCTGCTGCCCGGTGACATCGTGATCCGAGATGGCGACAAGGCGATCGCGCTCGCGGGTGTGATGGGTGGCCTCGATAGCGAGGTCACCGCGGGTACGACACGCGTGTTGCTCGAGGCTGCGAGCTTCCATGCGGTCGCGATCCGGCGCACCGCGAGGCGGCTGAACCTGCCCTCGGAAGCGTCGCTGCGGTTTGGCCGCGGTGTCGATCCAGATCTCGCCGCGTTCGCCTCGGCGCGCGCCGCGCGGCTGATGTGTCAGCTCGCTGGGGGCACGGTCAGCGAGCCGCTGTTCGATGCGTATCCCGGCAAGAAGGCTCGGGTCACGATCGACGTGCGCTTGCCGCGGCTCCAGATGCTGACCGGCGTGGCCTCGCTCGATGCCGCGACCTGCACCGATGCGCTCACCCGCCTTGAATTCGCGGTGACCGGGCAAGGCGATCACCTCGCGGTCACGCCTCCGAGCGCGCGCGGTGATG
>JAYVLQ010000151.1:0-20464 GCA_043759355.1 Kofleriaceae bacterium | reverse complement strand
AGCTTGATCGTTGCAGCCATCGCGGCATTGACGGGGAAGTCGCACGCGATGCCCCCGAACGTCTCAGCGGAGCGCGCGAGGACGGCGAGGGCGCCCGCGGGCGGCGTCTGGGTGCCGTCGAAGATGTCGGCGGGGAGCGGTGTCGCGGCGACCGTGTCGACCTTGACGATGTCGCCCGCGACGAGCGTCCCCGCGCTCGGGAGGGGGCTCGTGACGGTGTTCGTGGCGTCCGCGATCGTGTGCCACGTGGTGCCCGCTTCGTGCGTGTTCAGAGCCGTCTTGAAAGCGACCGCAGCCGCGAGGGCCGTCTCGTCGTCGGTCGCGAGCGGGATCGCGTTCAGCAGCACGAGCCCCGCGGCGTCGCCGCCGAGGTTGATGTGCGTCGCGGGGGCGCCGCCGGTGCCCTTGACGAAGTGGTTCTTCGCTGCGGCGATCAGGGCGTTGATGCGCGCGACGCGGGTCGCGGTGTTGGTGGCGCTCGGGTACGTGCCCGCGGAGACCTGATCGACGGTGTCGGCGTTCGTGTGCGTCGTGCCCGTCACGTTGACAACGTGTGCGTTGTAGGCGACGAACTCCGCGTTGATGAGCGTGTTCAGGGCCGCCAGATCCGTCGTCGCGGGGCCGAAGAGGAACCTGACGCCGCTGTTCGGAATCGTGAAGAAGTCGGCCGTTCCGAGGGCGATGGGGTTCGAGTAGAGGGGGCCGCCGACGCGGTCGAGGGCGTAGCGAACGGCGATCCCCGTGGTGCCGATGGTGCCGCCCGAGGACACGAGTAGGGCGGCCTGGTAAGTCCCGAGGGGGAGCGACGTCGGATCGGTCGTGACGAGGGCCGTGCCGGTGACGCCGGACACGTCGATCGTGCCGTACGTGGCGGGGGTCGTGCTCGGGACCGTGTAGAGCGCGCAGGGGATTTTGATTCCCGAGCCGCTGGGTCCCTTCTGTTCGATGACGCCGCACGCGGTGTCGACGGCGTCGCCGTAGCCCGCGGCGGCGATCATGTCCGACGACGCGCGAAGAAAGCCGGTGCTGCCGGAGCCGATCGAGGACGTGCCGATCACGAAGCAACGCGCGTCGATCGCGGTGTCCGCGGCGGGGGTGCCCGCGGCAATGGGGGCTGAAACTTGGGGAACGCCGGTGGCCATGTTTACTCCGCGGTGACGGTGACGGTGGGGGTAGTCGCGGCGCCTTGGATGGCCCCGGGCGAGGTCAGGAGGACGGGGGACGAGACGTCATCGGGCGACGTCATCGGGCCCGCGAGCAGGGCGTCTGCGCGGTTGCGCGGGGGTGCGGCCCAGCGTGCGGCGTCGTGGCGAATGTCGCGGCGGAAGGTGAAGCCGTAAGCGAGGCCCGCGCCGAGACCGGAGGGGGTTTTGAGCGGCGAGTCGTCGGAGCATTGGCCCCACTCGAGGCGGCCAGCTGCGGCGGTCGCGACGAAGTCCACGACGCGATCCGAGAGGGCGTAAACGAGGCGGGCGCGCGTGAGATCGTCGTCGGTCTCTTCGTCGGCGCGCACGTACACGTCGCACGCGTGAACCTGTGACGCGGGGTTCCCGAGGATCTGAGCGCCCATCATCTTGCCGCCTGCGTTCGGCGGATCGGGAACGAAGAGGACGCGCGGCCCGTGGCCCTCGCCCCACTGCCCGAGGTACTGCGCGCCGATCTGAATCGTCGTGGCGTCGGCGGCGGCCTCGAAGGCATCGCGCACGGCGCCGAGCACGTCAATCAGCGTGGCCGGGGCGTAGTTGTCGACGGCGATGGGAGGCATCTAGCGGCCCCCCGTGGCGCGGATCTCGGCGCGTACGAGGGCCGCGAGCTTTTCGGCCGCGCCCTTATCTTGCTCGCGCTCCCATGCCCAATCGACCATCTTGACTTTGAGGTCTGCACCCTCCGCGGTGACCGTAGTCGGGATATCGGTGGATCCTTTGAGCGGGCCGGCGAACCACGGAACGTTGCCGCGCGCGGTGCGCGACGACTCGCGGAGCATCGCTTGCGCCTTGGGGGCCACGCGCTGCTGGATCGTTTGTGGAGCGGCCATTAGCTGCTTGATCTTGCGCTTCAACGCGTCGAGGAGGCCCATTACAGGGTACCCCGTTGCCACGGACGAACGCAGCATCCGCCGTACTGCGCAGCGCCGGGGGTGAAGCGGTTGACGCCTCGACCGGCCATGTTCGCGAGGGTGTCTTGGTCGACGGGTTGCGGGAGCACAGCGAGGCCTGCGGCGTAGTCGCCGAGGAGCGATCCAGGGAGGCCGGGAGGGTTGGTGTCACCGTCCGTAGCGGCTTGTGCGAAGAGGCGGTCGAGGGGCTTGCGGAACTCGGGGTTCTCGATCTGAAGCGACGTCACGGCTGAGCGCGCGGCCATGCGGGCGTTCAGGCCCACGATCACTGGAGCGAACTTGCCCGTGACGGGGTCGGGCTTTAGGGGCGTGGCGTGCGCGCCGAGGCGCTGATTGATGCGCGCGGCGGCATCGTCGTTGTGCCACGCGAGACGGCGCTCATGGTCCACCTTGACAGACCATCCGCGGGGCTCGGCTGAAAATGGGATGGGCGCGCCGGTGATCGGGTCGGCGACCTGAAAGAGATCGGGGCCGAGACGGATCGGCGTGTAGTAGGTGAAGGGATCGAGCTCCGGCGGGAGCGCGCCGCCGCTCGTCGCGGAGAACAGGATACGATCCGCAGGGTAACACCCATGTGCGACCATGCGGATCGTGCCCGTGTTGATGTCGACCGATTGGATAGCCGACGCGACCACGACAAATGCCCGCTCTGAGAGAGCGAGGTAGATGTCGGGGAGCGTCGCGTAAGCCATGGTCGTGCTCGTTCAGACGCCGAGAAACAACGCCGCGAAGTGGGCGAGGCCGGGACGCGCGCCACCGTCGTAATCGCCGATGATCTCGACGCGACGGTTGCGCATGGCCGTGGGGTCGCCCGCGCCGAACATCTGCACCCACGGGGTGCCGTCGCGGTCGCGCATCGCCAGCTCACACCAGTTCTGGACACCGGGGCGCTGGTTCGAGATCGCGAGCGCCATGTGAGCCGGGCCGCCGCCGGGACCGCTCGTCATGTTGGCGCCGCTGTTGTTCGTGAAGTAGGGGTGATTGTCGAGCAGCGACGACGTCCAGTAGCGTTGCGGCGAGACGCCGCCCGCGCCAATGAACTTGTCCGCGCCCATCTCTTCGATCGTCTTCGCGTTGAAGATGTTGGAGGACGCGACACCGATGTTGCCCGGGGTTGTGGTGGTCTGAAGGATGAGGTTCGCGACGGCGGCGCGCCAGAAGGGGATCTTCATCCACGTCGGGCCGACGATGTCGGTGACTTCGAGACCCATCGTGCGGTTCGGGCGCGAGGGGTGAGGAACCTGCGTCATCGCGAGGATCATCTTCTCCAGCCACGTCGAATCGTATGCGCCGCCGGCGAAGCCAACGCGGTTCGCTACGCCGGGGCGAAAAAGGTTTTCGAACGTCGCCGAGTCGGTGCGCATCGGGTGCGCCTTGTGCTTCGCGCTGTCGACGCCGTTGGTGAAGAGCGGGAGCCCGCTGGTGAACCCGATCTCGGGGATGCCGAGTTGCGTCGCCGTGATCCCGCTCGCGGCGTCCGTCAGCGACTCGTACACGACCGACGCGACGAGGTTCGCTTTGTAGTCGTGGCCCGCCGTGACCATGGCCTCGGCGATGCCGGTCGCGCCGAAGAACTCCTGGTACGTGCCATCGCCGCCGACGCTCATCAGGTTCATCTTGCCCAGCGCGTCGGGCACCATGACCCATGCGTAATTGAGCTGGTTCATGCTCGTCGGGATCGTGATCGCGCCGACGTCGATCGAGCCGAAGTCGCGGGGCTTCCCGGGCGTGAACGGCGTCACCGTCTGCGAGGAAAGGAACCGAATCGGCACCTTCACCTTACCCACGGCGGGCGTCACGCGGGTCCCCTGTGAGGCCCAGAGATTGTCCTTCGAGATCCCGACGTCCATCGCGGAGAGAGACTCCGTGTTGTACGTGGTGACGATCTCCTGAACCTGATCGGAGACGAGGCCGGCAAGCCCGGGGCCCTGAACCTGCGGAAGTGCGTTGAGGAGTCCCATGTTCAGACCACCTGGAAATCCGGCACGATGGCCGATTGGGGGATGACGGCGCCGCTACTCGCGTGCGTGCGGTAGTAGCCGAGGATGTCAGTCGAGCGAAACAGCAGGTTGGCCGCCGTGCCCGAGAGCGTGAACAGCGCGGGCTGTCCGGCGACGAGCGCCGTGGTCGTGGTGAACGTGCCGACGACGGGCGAAGACGCGAGGGCTACGCCGCCGGTGGTGTCGACCTTGACGAAGGCGATCGTCGTGTTGTTGCCCGACGTCGCGGCGAGCGCGGCGGAGGGGATGATGCGGATCGCGGCGAGCTTGCCACGGGTCGCGGGTCGCGGGACCATGACCGGCGCGGCTGCGCTGCCGATGTCGGTGGCGGCGAGCGCGTCGGCGGCATACGAGACGCCGCCGGCCGTCGAGTTCTTGAGGTGCAGAACGAGCAGCGCGAGGAGGCCAGCGAGGGGGCCAGTCAGGAGGCGCGGGATCGTCGCCGATCCGGGCTCCATGCCCATCACGAGGCCACCGACGGAGCGATCGACGCCCGCGAGGACAGGGAGCGCGCCGGGGGTGTTCTCGTTCGCGATGTAGAAGGGCTGCGCGACGCTCGCGGCGGTGAAGCCGTCGCTGGCCGTGGTGCTCTGCGGGAGCCCCGTGACGGCCCCGCAGAAGAGCGAGGCGAACGAGCGGCCCGCGGTGGGGTCGCTGTCCGAAAGGACGTTGTTGACGCCGACGCCGGCAGGGAGGCGGAAGCCGATCGTTCCGTCGTTCAGCGCGGCGTAACCGGTGACTGGATCGACGGTGGCGAACTGCCCGCGGCCGATCTGCGACGTCGCAGGCTGCGGAAGGATGATCGTCAGCTCGGTGATCGTCGACGCCATCTTGACGGCGGCGTTCGGGGTGGGGACTGCGCTCACGCTGCGGCTCCATTCTGCGCGAGGAACGCGCGGGCGGACTTGGGATCACGGATGATGATGGCGTCCACGATCTTGTCGGACGTCAGCGCGGAGCCCCGGTTCAGGAGCATTTGCGCGGTGGGGTGGGACTCGAGCCGCTTGCGCTCCGCAGCGGTAAACGTCTGCGGAGCATCGGCCGCGCCGCTCGCGGCCTTCGCGGCCTCGCGATCGGGCTCGAACGGGTTGGGCTTCGGGGCGCTCGATTCGAGGCCCTCGACGTGCGCGCGGAGCGTGTCGAGGTTCATCTCGGCGAACATGGCAGTCAGGACCACGCCCTCACGGACGCCAGCGGCATTGACTTTGTCCGTGTAGACGCGGCCTCGGCTCATTTCGGGAGCGCCGGTGGCGATGCCGCGTTTGCAGAGCGCGAGGCGTTCGGTGTTATCCGCCTTCGCCTTCGCGGCCTTGTCGCTCTTCACCTTCGCGGCCTGCTCCGTCTTGCGGTCGGCGATGACCTGCGCGGCGGCGTCGAGGCGCGAGGGCATCGACAGGAGCGATCCGACGATGGCAGCGGGGACGATTTGCCCCGTCACGCCGCGCGCGGTATCGGCGATCTGGCGGAGCTGGATCGCGGCCGTCTTCAGCGCGAGCGGGGTTTCGCCCGTGGCACCGAGGATCGACGCGAGCGAGGCCGTGGCGCTCATTGCAGCGGGCGGCGTGACCGGGGCCGCAGCGCCGGGCTTGCGGTCGCTGTCGGGCGCATCGTCGGTGGGCTCGGCGGCCATGCTCGCGTTGCACTGGTCGCAGAACTTCGCCTCGGGGCGCTGCTGCATGTTGCACGACTTGCAGACGCTCGACGGCTGCTCGCCCTCTTCCGTGGGCTTCGGATCGGCGTCCTTCGCGTCCCCGTCTTTGGCGGGGGGCGCGTCCTTCTTCTTGGGATCTTCGTCCCCTGCAACCAAACCGGGCATATCCTGTCCTCCGGCGCTCAATGCGAGCGCGTAACTCTGCACCTCTGCGAACGAGGCGACTCCGTCCGCGAGGCCTGCCGCAACAGCGTTTGCCCCTGAGAGGCAATCAGCGCGGAGGCCCACGATGAACTCCCGCGTGAAGCCGTGTCGAATGCCGTAGGGGCTCGCGACGAGCGCAGCGCAGAACTGTTCTCCGGCTTCGTCGACGCCGCGGTCCATGCGCGACTTGCCGAGGTCCGAAAGCGGTAGTTCGGCGACGCCCGCGATCTTGCCTTCGTCGGGCCAGCAGGCGAACGTCACCGCGACCCCAGCTTGCGCGAGGGCGCCCGCTACGGAGCCGTGAGCCGAGCGCGCGCCGATGCTGCCGATTGCCCCCGCGATGGGGAGGAAGATCTCGTCGCAGAGGGCGTATGCGTACCAAGCGCCCATCGAGGCGCAGAGTTCGTCGACCCATCCCGTGATGTGGCGGCCGTGCTGCGCTTTCGCGGCGAGGATCGATGCGATGGCCTGCTGTCCACCGGCGTACGCGCCGCCGGGGGTGTCAAAGCACAAGAGGACGTCACCGACTTCGAGCGCCGCGATCATTTTTTCGGCGATGTTGTCGTGACCCTCGACGAAGGCGCTGCAATCGCCGCGGGGCTCGCACCGCTGCGCGATGGGACCGGCGATCTCGACGCGGACGACAACGGGCGCGGGAGGCTGCGGCTCCGCTGGCGCGGGCTCTACGATGTCGAGGCCGTAGACGCCAGACGACCATGCGCTGTCAGCCGTCAGGCTCTGATTGAACTGCGCCCCGGGCTTCTCCGTGAAGCCGGCGAACACCTGCCCGATCGCCGTCGCAGCGAGGCACACGACGGGGCCGCCGCCGTGAGCGGCGACGAGGTCAGCGGTGAGGCGGTAGCCGGAGGCTTTGGGCAAGGGCGGCCCGGTCGCGGAAGGTCGGCGGCGCGGGAGGCGTCACCGGGGCCACTGGGAGCCCGTCGCGATCGGTTCGTTGCAGACAAGCACGGGGCGCACCGAAGCGCAATCCTAAAACGTGACGATGGGGCGGAAACGTGTCAGCGAGGGCCGTCGCGCTCGCTCACACCGCCGCCTCTTCTGCGCCCGCGGGCGCTCTCTCTCCGCCGCCGCCTGCCTCATGTGAGCGCCCATCGGCCGCGCCGCCGGAGGGCCCCGTCTTGTCCTTGCCCGCCTCGCGCTCCTTTGCGAGTTGTTCCACGCTGCCGATGCCGCCGGGAAGCGGCGGAACGCCAACTTGAGCGCGCACCTCGTCGGGAGCCACCTGCTTGTTGACCACCATCCATTCGTAGATCTGGCCCACCTTTGCGGCGGGGGCGGCGAGGGTCACGGGGCGGAGCTTCAGATCCTCCGCGATCTTGTCGGCGTCGTCTTGCGTCGTCTCGATCCCGCTCGCCTTGCGCATGTCGAGGATTTCGCAGCGGGACTTCTCGGCGGTGACGATCGAGGCGCGCATAGCGTCCGCCGCGGGGTCGGGGAGGTCCACCCCGAGCACGGGATATTTCCACGTGCCAGCGCGCTTGGCGGCGATGATCTGCGCGCCGTAGTTGCCGTCGCAGTAGGGCGCCGTGTGGCCGCCGTTGATGCCGCGGACCATGCACGCGAGGGGGCGCGCGATGAGGTCGCGGCGCACCTTGAAGAGACCCGGCGCGGTGTAGACGTCGCCCTTCGCGAGCGTGCCGTCGGTGCCGATCAGCACCATGGCGATCATCGTCACGGCGTCGTAAAGCGCCTCGCGGAATTGGCTCGCGCCGGTGCCGCCGGGGAGGCTCACGGCGGAGATCTGCGAGCCGTACGGGAGCACGCCGCGCCCGTCGGGGCCGTAAATCGTTTCGACTGCGGAGGCGAACGCGTCGCCGGCCTCGCCGTGCGTCTGGATCTTCTCGGGGAGGGTCGCGACGAGCTTCGGTTTCCCGAAGAAGTCGAGCCACGACGCGCGGCTTTCTTGCGTGATCTTGCCGGCGAGCACCTCATCCCCGAGGCACACGATCGCGCCCGTAAAATGGCCCTCGTTCTCGTCAATGACGAGGGTGAATTTACCGTCGTTGCAGATCTCGACTTCGCCTTCGGTCGTGACGGCAAGCCACTTCCGCGGGCTCCGCTGAAACCGCACGGCCCACGGCTCCCAAATCCGCGTGTAGCGCTCACGGATGCCGGTCACCGGATCGGGCGGGCCGTCGACGTGCTGGAGGACGCAGAAGCCCAGCATGCGCAGGTAGATCGCCATGGTCCCCCACGTCTGCGGCGGGAGGTGCGGCGAGGGGACGAGGCCCCCCTGCGGGCAAATCATCGCCTCGACCTCGGCGCAGACGAGCTTCGCGAGGCCGCGATCACCGCCGCGCACGTGGCGCGGGGAGGACAAGATCTCCGCGATGGCCTGTTGCAGCGCCGCGAGGACGGGCGCGAAGCCCATCAACGCGACCATCATCGCCGACGATTCGTAAAAATTGCCGAGCCTGTGCAGGGCGACCGCGGTGCGGATGCGGCAGAGGTCGAACCCCTCGAAGGCGATCGGGGCGCTGAGATTTTGGTACGTGTGATCCGAGTAGCCCGCGGTGTGCGCGTAGACGCTCGTCGGGGGCGCCATGTCGCCGTTCATCCAGTTGATCGGCGGCGCCTTGCCGGGCTTTTGCGGCGTCCCGGAGAACGGGGAGGCGGCAACCCGCGCGAGCGCGTGCGACGGCTGCGATGCGCCCTCCCACGCGGCGGCGAGACGACGATCGGCGGGCGGGGTCAGGATGTCGCGGGCGCGGGAAAGGATTGACACTTTGCCAGCTTACCACGGCGCGCGGCATGTTGCGCGGGTCGTGTCAAGCGCGGGCCTAGAAAAGTTTCCTCGACCGCCACGACGTCGACGCGGGAGCTGGACCACGCGAGGGGCCGCCATAGCGCGCGTCTCCCGGTGGGGCGTATGGGTTGATGAGCAGGCCCGCTTCACTCACGCCGGGGGGCATCGCGGGGCGGGGGCGGCCGTTGACTCGCGCGGTCACGTCGGCCGCGTAGGAGCACTGCGCGGAGAGGTCGGGGCCACCGTCGCGCGAGAGAGGCATGGACCCGTATTCGCGGATCCAGTAATCGAAACGCGATAGGCCTTCGAGCGCGGGGTTGTCCTTCCCGAGCGTTTCGAGCTTCATCCGCGATTTCATCGCCGTGAGCGTCGGACGCGCTACCCATGTCGCGATGTTCGGGCTCTTCGGGTGGAGCGTCTTCGCGAAGCTGCGGATCTGCGCCGCGCCGTGGGTATTACCCTGCGAGTGCTCCCACCGTGCGACGTCTTCATAGCCGGCGAGAGCCGCATCGATGAAGTCAACGCCGATGGTCGCGACGAAGTTTTCGCTATTCGTGCCCTCCATGCAGTTCTCGAAGTGGAGCCCGCGCGTCTCCCACGCCGACGAGCATCGGACTCCGATCCACCCTTCGAGCTCACGGGAGGTGCCGACGATGCTCGCGACCAATTCACTATCCGAGCCGGCGGGCGCGTGGAGCGGGATCATCTTCGCGAATTCGTCGAAAAACGCTGCGACCGTCGAAGGGCCCGAGGCCTGTGCGATGGTGCCCGCAGTGCTCACGATATCGATGCTATTCCCGCAGCAGTCAGCCACCTTGATCGCCGATCCTTTGATTTTGCCTTCAACGTGATAAGCGATCTGGATGAGCCTTGAAAGCTCTTGGATTCGACGGAACGCATCGTCTGAAACGACCGACATGAACGGCGCGGTCCACGGCTGCCCGGGCGGGACGAAGCGTTTCGTCCAGATCACGATGAGCATTAGCAGGCGCTCGAGGTTCGTCGATTTGCCCGCGCCTCGGCCGACCATCGCGATCAGCCACGTGAGATCGGACGCGAGGAACTCGCCGATCGTCCATTGCCACCACGGCGTCGCCGCCGGCATTCCGCCCGCGACGAGTCGCGCGTCTTGTTTCAGGTAGAGCCCCATGCGGCCGGGGCCGAACTCGCGCGCCGCTTCGTCCATGAAGCGTTGCCAGTCGGGGACGTCTTCGCCCTCGGCGAGCTTCGGCGCGGGGACGTAGGTTTGTGCCTTTTCGAGAGGCACGTACGCGGGCGGCGCTTCGGCCTGTTGCGCCGCCGCAAGCTCCCGCAGTGTCATCGCTCGCGGCTCACTGGCGGCCATGGCGCCCCGCAGCTCATCATCCGTCGCAGCGGCCTCGCGGCATGCGGCGACGGTCGTGCGCGCGGCTCGCGCAGCCACGTCGAGCGCGCAGCCGGCGCGGAGGCTGTCGAGGATGTCGGCGCGTTGGTCGGGGGTCATGACGCGAGCCTGAACGATGCCGTAATCTGCTTCATCTTCTCCACGCCTTCCCGCATCGTCTTAGCCTCCGGCGCCCACGCTCGCCGCGCCATCTCCTGATGCGTGCGCCACTCGCGCGGGCTCTTTGCGAGAGCCCGCCATTCTTGCTCCCGCGCCTTGCGGCTCTCTCGTTTTCTCATTTCGCCCACCTCCTAGCCTCTCTCCCAAACACCCGCGCCACGTGCTCCCCATCGTGCGCAGCCGGCTCCGTGCAGCGCGCACCATGCACGGCGTCGTTGCACGTTGGCACGGTGTCGCACTCGTCGCAGACAGGGACGCGGCGCACGGCGGCCCCGCAGGCTTTGCAACGGCGGGTCATCGGGTCACCTTGATCATCACGTCGCCGCCCTCGACCGTCCAGAGGCTGATCACGCGCCACAGACCCGCGCCGGCCTCGGGGATCTCGCGCGGCGGCTCGCCCCACGACGCGCCGAAGCCGACTCCGCGCTCTGCCGCAGAGGCGCGGGCGATCCTCACGTCGAAGGTGGAGGCCGACGGCGCCTCTGCCGCGAGCGCTCCGCGGAGCATGCGGGCGGCCGTGCGGAAGTCGCGCTCCGCCGTGTGGAGCACGGTGTCCTCACCATGGCCAAAGCCGCGCTCGTCGCCGGGGTATCGTCGCGACTCGCCGGCCTTGCGATTCCATGTCGCCTTCGCGTTATCCGCGATCCGCTCATACTCCGCCGCGAGGGCCTCCATGCGCGCCCTCACGGTGACACCTTGATCGCTCGGTCAAGACGCGCGACGTCAGCGTCGGCCACCGCGACGCCTTCCGGCAAGTAGAGCCGCACGCCGATGCGCCCATCCGCGAAACGGTGCCCGCGGTACACCGTGAACGGCAGTGCCGCCGCGCGCATCTGCTCCCGTAGCGCGACGACGGGGCCAATCTTTCGGGCGTGGCGGCGACCCCGCCCCGAGCGCATGCGGGCGAATTGCCGCCGCTCGCGCTTCGACGTTGGGAGGCGCGGGCGAAGGTGCCGAGACGCGTAATCGTTGACCTCACGGAACACGAAACCCATGTCGTCGCAGGGAACGATTGCGCCGGCTGAATCGTACCTGAACGCCCTCACGTCGCCCCCTTTGCGAGCTGGCACTCGACCCACCGTTTCGCGTCGACTCGGCGCATGAGCAGCGGGCTTTCTAGGCTGTCTTGCCCACGCTCGCCAACGTGGACGAACCCGCGCCACGGCTCACCCTGAGCATGCCGTGAGACGGTGCCCCAACGGCCCACGGCCCACGCGCTTTCCCGCGAGCGCTTGCCGTCGCCTTTCGGCGCGCGCCACGTTCGCGACGTCCAGCGGATGCGCCTCACTTCGGCCCCTTCGCCAGCTCACGCTCAACCCAGCGCTTCGCGTCGACTCGGCGGCGCATCGGCGGGCCGTCGACGACACCGCGGGCAAGGTTGCGCCACGGGATCCACTCGCCCTGATCGACGTCTCGGAACGCGCCGCCCCTGCCGCTCGCGAGGATGGCGCACGACTGCGTTATCGTCATCCAGCGGATGCGCCTCACGACGGCCCCCGAGCGGGCGCCACGATGACGCGGACCATACCTGCGGGCGGCGGGTTGGCGGCGTCGACGGGCGCGGCTGCGACGATGACCCAGGGGAAAGGGCTTGCGCCGATTCGGATCGTGACGTCGTAGCTGTCGGCGATCTTGGCGCGCGGGATGTCGATCGCGCGATGGTGCGCGGGCATGGGCTTGCTCATCAGGTGGCCTTTCGTTCTGACTTCTGCCGCAGCGCGAGCGCGCGGCGTGACCAATCTTTTGCGGAGCCGTGGCGCCATGTGCGGGCGATGATTCTTGCGTGAGCATTCGCGACCCGTGCGATTGTCATGGAGGGGGTCCCCTGCTCCATGAACACGTCGATGCGCCACTGCGTCACGATGGCCACAGGGCGCGCGTCGCGGCGTCCGGTACTGCCTAGCCGTGCGCGGCGGCGGCGATCGTGACGCGTGAGACGCTCCTCGCGGGCGAACGGTTGCCGGTCGAGGTCGATCGCGATTGTCGTGGGGTATCCATCCTGCCCGCGCGTGAGCGTCATCTGCGCGAGCGCCGGCAGTCGGATGCGCTGCCGATCTGAGAACGGCGCGACATGGAGCGCGTACCCGTCGATAGTATCGATTGGCGAGCTGCCGTAACGGCACGATTCGCGGACGAGTAAGAACACGGGCGGGTCGGCGAAACGCCACATATCGTCGATGCGAAGAGGGCGCTTGCTCATGACTTGACCTCGTTCAAGAATTTCTTGCACGTGCATCCCTCGGCCCTGCACGCACCGCAGTGCTGTGAGCACGTGTGACGGCATTCCGGCGACGCGCAGAGTTCCTCGCATTCACTCGGCTCGCTCCAGTGTTGGCAGAACGGGCCCGACTCGGGGCCTTCGTAGTCTTCGTAGTCGCTCACTTGCTGCTCCCGAGGTGCCGCACGAGGTGCTTTTCGATGATGTCCGCGGGGTCGAGGTCATCGGACCAATCGTTGTCGCCGTGGTCTTTGCAGACGCCGCGGAGCGCGGCAATGAGCCGCTCGCGTTGCGCGATGAGCCCCGCCGCGCTCGCGATCGGATCGCGGTAGCCCAGCTCGCGCGCGGCCTCTTCGAGGATGCGCGTGGCCATCCCGCGCCGGACTTGCTCGTATGCCGCCTCCTCTTTCTTCGTCATCGCGTCCCCGCCCCTTCCTTCGCGTCAACGCAGCGCTGGGCCAGATCGCGCGCGGCATCGTCGCTCATGCCCGGCACCATCGCGAACGTCACGAGGGGCGCCCGCGGGTCGCGCGAGGCGTGCGCAATCCGCGCGCCCACGGGCGCCGCGCCGCCGCTGCCCAGTAAGTCAAGCCCCTCCGCCGTCGATAGCCGCCACATGGCGACGCTCACGGCGATGTCGCGGCGATCTTTCTTTGCCGCCCTTCGCCGCCGGAGCGCCCGCTTGTCCTCCGCGGTAGCGCCTGCCCGTCGAGCCCGACGGCGTAGCGTGTTCATCGCCGCTCGCTCGCCCTTGACCCTCGCGGCGGGACCGAGCCCCCACGTCCACTGTCGATGGTGCATGGGGACCATCTAGCACATAGAGCACAGCGGTGCAACTTGCGCGTTGTGTATTTCATGTGCTATCTGTGCTCGCATGCAAACTATCAGCGTGCTGAACCAAAAAGGCGGCGTCGGCAAGACGACGATCGCCACCAACCTCGCTGCGGCGGCGCATCTCGCGGGGCTGCGCACGGGCATCCTCGACCTTGACGAGCAAGAGAGCGGGCTCGACTGGTACGCGGCGCGCGGCGCGGTGTCGGGTCTCGATGGCCTGACGGTCGTGGGCTCGGCGCGGTCGTTCACGTTGGCCAAGTTTCGGGAGCTGTCGCGCGGGCTCGACGTCGTGGTGTGCGACGGTCCGCCGCGGATCGGGGACGTCACGCGGGCCGCCGCCGTCGCCGCCGACGTCGTGGTGATCCCGCTCCGTCCGGGGCCCTTCGATTGGTGGGCCGCCGCGGAGACGCTCAAGATCCTCGACTCGGCCGACGAGATCCGTGAGGCGCGGGGGATGCCGCGCTCGCGCCGCGTGTTCGTGGTCAACGGCGCGGCAGCCGGGACGCGGACCCTCGCGGCGGCGCTCGATGCGCTGCGGGATCTCGGGGAGGTGGCGCCGACGATCGGCAATCGCGTCGCCTTCGCGACCGATGCAGCCGCGGGGGAGAGCGTGCTCACGTTGCACCCGGGGTCGCCCGCGGCGTTTGACATCATGGCGCTTTGGTCGACCGTGCGGGGTGTCTCGTGAGCGGCCGTCCGGTGCGGCCGTCGCGCGCGAAGGCGGAGCTTGCGGCGGCCGTCGCTGCCGTCGAGGGGAGCGAGGAGCAGCGCCTCGTGATGGTGATCCAAAAGTCGTCGGGGCGGTCGATCAAGGTCCGCGCGGCGCAGCTCGGTGTGCCGCAAAAGGTCTACATGATGCGGCTTGCGGCGGCGGACGGGATCGAGATCGACGCGCGGGATCTTGGCGGGCGCACGTAGCGCACAACATGCACATGCAAAACATGTTGCACAGCATGCACGGTCGTGCTAGTTGTGCTGGCGAGGTACCGACCATGTTTGACCCCGAGAAAATCCCGACGATTCCCGCGGCAGTGAACGCGCAGGTGGCCCTTGCCGCAGCTACCCGCGGCGAGGTGCTCTACTACTGTCCCGTCATCGTGAGGCGCGAGCGTGCGCCCGCTGTCGTGTTCGTGAGCGGAGGTGTAAAGTGAACGCCAGCTTTGACGTGGTCGCCGCACGCGAGGAGCGAGATCGTTTCGATGCCTTGTGGGTGACTGGAAACCGTTCCGATGAGCGTACGGCATACAACAACGCAATCGCCCTACTCGATCGCGCCCTCGACGCCCTCGCCTCGGGATGGACGTTCACGGAGGCGTTCGTGGAGCGGGCGGCGAAGGCTGCGTTTCGCGCCGACAACGGCGGCGACGGGGTTGACTACCACGCCATCGCCCGCGCCGTCCTCGCCTCTGCGGGTCGCACGCCCGCGGCCATCACGGATGCGATGGTCGAGGAGGCGGCGATTCGCGCGTGGTGCGCGCCGACGAGCGGGGGATCTGTCGGCGCAGAGGGCGAATGGTCTGGCATGAGCGCCTTCTCAAAAGGGTCGCGCATCAACGAAGCCCGCGCCGTGCTCGAATACGCCGCCTCGCTCGGCGTCGTGACTGCGGCGCCTCCGGTGTCGCGACCGTTCAAACTCTACGGCGCCTTGCCGCAACTCCCGATCCTCGCCACGTGCGAGCGTGACGGGCTTACCGAGGCGGAGACCGTTCGCGCGCTTGCCGAGCACGTCGAGGGCCTCGCGACCGAACTTCGCCGGGGCGTCGAGGAGAGCCACGCTGCCCCCGTCGACACGGGCGATCTCATCGAGCGCGCCGTGCGGGCTGTCCTCGCAGCGTCTCCCGTCGGTCAGTGCGTAGCTGACAGGCTGGTGATGTACCGGTGCGCCGCGTCCGAGATGATGGGCGACGTCAACGGATGGTCTCCCGAGGAGAAGGCGCGCGGCGTCGAAGACATCGCCCACGCGATGCTCGCCGCCGAAAGGAGCCCGACGTGAGCGGGCTCTACATCGCCGCAATCAACATGGCCCTTCTGAAGGCGTACGGACTCAAAAAGGCCGACCTCCCGCGACGCGTGCGCAATATGCACCGTTGCCTCGTTCGCGGCGTCTACCGTGGCGAGCGCAAGGGGTGGAAAGCGTGGCTCCGGTTCGCACGTGCGGTCGTCCGCCTCGTCCCCAAGCCCCCCGCCGCATGATCCGCGCCGCCATCGACCCGGGCTCACGCTGGATCGCCGTCACGATCACCCGCGACGACGGCCCCGCGAGCCCGTGCACGTTCCTCGACGCCAAGTGTTTCGACGTGCCTCGCGTTGACCACCTCGTCACGTACGACCCGCCGCAGCAGCGGATCAAACGGCGTCGCGAGATCGACGGCGTGCTCGTTGAGGGGCCGCTGCAAGCCTACCTCGTGAGCGAGGAACGGGTTCAGTCGCCGGCCGATGTTATCGCTACCGACGCGGCGCGCCTGATTGTTGGCGACGAGACCGCGGCGTATCTCACCGCGCGCGGCGCCGAGGCGTGCGACGTCGAGACGGTGCGCCACGTGTTCGCCAAAACCGCGCAGGGCGCCGCCGCAGCGGGTGACGCGATTCGTGTCGGTGCGGAGATCGTCGCGCATGCCCTCGCGCTTTGGGGCGCGGAGCGCAAGTCCCGCGGCCTCACCGCACCGCGCGTGCTCATGCTCGCGGCGTCGTGGCGCGCGCGCTTGTCGCCGATGGTCAAGGCCGCAAACGCGGCGCTCGACGTGCCACGTGAAGGCGTCCTGATCAAGGCAAGCGACCGCGGCGGCGCGCTCGAGCCCGTGCTCGTTGCGCACGTCCCGGGATGGCCTGGCGGGGCGTCGTTTCCCGCCAATCACGTCGAGCACATCCGCGACTCGACGGGCCTCGCCCTCGCGTGCGGTTTGCCGGCCATCGCGCCCCGCAAGGCGACGTCGGGGGCGCCTCGCGTGCGCAAGCCTAGGGAGCCCGGCAAGGCTCCGCCGAGGCGGTCGCGGGCGCGCGCGGCGATGGGGCCGATCGATCTGGAGAAGGCCAGGGCGACAGTGCGGGCGTGGGCGAAGCGCACCATCTATACACCCGCTCTGGAGGCTCGCGCCGCAGCAGGCTGCGATTGCCGTGCGCCGGGTGAGCGCAAGACTGGGCGGCATAAGGCGACGTGCGCGATGCACAAGCCCCGCCGCCCCGTTCCCGCTTAGTGCATCCCGGCCCGCTCCTCGGCTTCGTAGGCCGCATCCTCTAGACTCGGGGGCGCGGCCTTTTGCGCGATGACGTCGACGCGCCACGTGTTGCCGTCGTTCCCGTGTCGGTGCTGGATCCACTTCCGTACGCCACCAATCGGCACGGGCTGCGCCTTGTTCTTGCCGATGAGTATCGCGAGTTGTTGCCCGCTCGGGGTGTTGCCCTTCAACTGCGGCATCATCGAATGGATCGCGCGGCGGAGCGCTGCGAAGTTGACCGCAGGGGGTGTCACCCCGGAGCCGTAGCCGCGGAGTTCCTTGCGGAGCGAGTCATTCGCTTCGAGCAGTGCATGCACCTCCGCGCTCGACGCCTCGCCCGTGGCGCTCACGGTCAAGATCGCCTCTTCGAGGCCGGCGACGAGATCGGGCAGGCCTTCCTTGACTGTGGGGTTCGCGGCCGTGGCCTTGGTGGCGATGGGGTCGGCGAGGCCAGCGAACACGATCGCGCCACGTACTACGCGATCCCAGTCGTCGAAGGAGCCCCAACGGCCGCCCCACCCTTCGAGGTCGCTGGCCTTCAGACCCGATTGGAGCCACGCGCGGAGCATCGTTAGCGCCGCCTCGAAAAGCTCGGCGCGGTTGGCTTCGAGGTATGCGGGCATGTCGTCGATGTCGAAGCCGGTGCGCGCCTCGGGATCGTCGAGGTCGGTCACAATGCGAATCGTGCAAATGCGGCGCGTGATGTCGCTCGACTTGTACTGGACGTTATTCCCCGCGGCGTACAAGACCATGTAGCAGTCATGAGCCGGGGATTCGTTCGTCCCGAGGAGGCGCGGCGCCCACGTGCCCGTCGTGATGAGGCCTTGCAGGGGGCCGGAGCCGAAGGGCTTATCGCACTCATCGATGAACACAATCGGCTGCGCGGTGAGCACCTTCGACGTGATGAACTTGCGCTCTTCTTCTTCGTCGGCCGTTTGCACCGTGTGGTCGCAGGGGCGACCGAGCGCGATGGTCGAGATCATGTTCATCATGAAGCCTTTGCCGCTTCCCGCGCGGTTGGCGTCGAACATGAAAACCGGCGTCTGCCCCTTGAAGCACCATCGGGCGACGGGGGTCAAGAGGCCGGCGAGGAAGGCGGACCGGGCCGCCGGGCTCTCCAGCGGAACCTGAGCGATGAGCCGGAGGAGCTTTTGCGATGCTTCGATCGCATCCTCGCGCGTCAACTTCTCGGGCACCTCGACGGCGATCTTCGAGACGCACAGCACGCCCGACGCGGCATCGTATCCGGCCTCCTGAATGATCCGGCCGTCGTGGAGCAGGGTTGGGGATTCGGCGAGGTGGTACAGCGGCGGCTGCTCGGGGTAGTAGCCACGCGCTTGCACGGCCTTGACGCTCCAGTCCGGGGGATGCGCGGGAGCGGTCGTGTCGCCTCCGTTCGGGTCTTCCTTCACTTCAGACCAGCGCGCCGCGCGCGACATGTACTCACGGAGGAGCGGATCGGTGACCGTTTTGACCTCCGCTTTCGTGTAGGCCTCGGCCTCGCCCGGCCGGCGCCGCTTGGTCTCGACCGAACGGACGAACGTGCCAAACCGCGTGTAGAGATCGGGGAGCAGCGCGAGGGCGGCGATGGCTTGGTCGTTCGCCTCGCCTTCGTCGGTCGTGATGATGACTTGCGGCAGCGTCGAGCGGTCCGGGCGCTTGCGCACGGCGCTTGCGCGCTTGCGCTCCTTCGCGCGGGCCTTGACCGAGCGGACAAAGCCCTGAAGGTCTTTCGTCGTGATGTACGCATCGGAGAGGCGCTTACGGAGCCGCTCCATGCTCACCTCGTCAAGAGACGCGGCGAAGTCGAGAATGAAGTCGGACAGGAGCGAGTCCGGTTGCTTCGCGATGATCTGCGCGGCGGCGTCGACCGTGAGGGACGGGCGACCCTCCGGCGAGCCCGGGCCATGGCTGCTCGGTCCGTTCACGCTGCTACTCCGCGGGCAAAGTCGAAGGCGCGCTGTGAAGCCTTGCGATCGGGCCAGTCACCGAACCGTTCCTTGTACGCATGCGCGGCCCAGCCGGGCTTGAAGCCCATTTCGATCGACTGCGCCGCGAGGCTCTTTAGCGCGTGATCGCGCACCTCTTCAGGCGCCGCCGTGCCCGCGGCGTGAAGCTCGCGGAAGGCGATCTCGGGGAGGTCTTGATCGGGTGCGCCCGCGCCGCAGTTGGGACAACGTCGGCCGCCGTCCACCGTGATCGACCACGTCGTGAACTCGACGCCGCAGGTCTTGCACGTGATCGGCTTGACGTCCTTTTCCTCTTCGGAGAGCGAGATCGCTTCGCCGTCGAGGTTCCAATCGCGCTCCGCCTCGGGCAGCTTGTGCTTGTGCGAAACGCCCTTCAGATCGATCAGCACGGCGCGATCCTTCCCCGCGGCGCTTCGCAGCACTCGCCCCACCATTTGCAGGTACATCCCCGCGTGACCGCAGCCGCGGGCGATGATGCACACCGACGCTTCGGGTACGTCGACGCCCTCTGTCAGGCAATAGACGTTGCACAGCACAAGCGGCGCAGGCTCTAGCGTGCCGATGGCCAGTTGCGGCGCCGTTGACTGCGTCCTAAAGGCCTCGATTCTCGACTTTCGCAAGAGCCACGGCGTATCCGCGTGGATCGTCGCCGCGGGGATGCCCTGCGCGTTGAAGGCGGCGGCGGTCGCCTCGGCGTGCTTCACGTTCGCGCAAAAGCAGAAGGCGCGCTCGCCGGGGGCGCGGGAGAGGTACGCGGCGACGGGGTCCTGAGAGAGGAGCTTTGTTTTCGTCGAGGGGCGCCAGACGACGCAGGGCACGAGCACGGCGCGGCCTGTCTTCGGGTCAAGGGTGACTTGCAGCTCGCGCACGCTGGACACGGGCACGATGTGGTCGAAGAGGTCACCAAGCGGTTTACCGTCGCCGCGCTCGGGGGTCGCGGTGAGCCCAAGAACGGTGCTCTTGTTGTACTCGGCGGCGACGGCGCCCCACTGCGCTGCGACAAAATGGTGCGCCTCGTCAAAGACGACCACGGACGCGGGCGGGAGCGGCATCCCGCGCGAGAGCCGGGCCGCGAGGGTCTGCACGCTGGCTACTTGGACCGGTGCGTTGACGGTGCGCTGCCCCGCGGCAATGAGGCCGACGCGATCGATCCCGTGCGCCAGCAAGCGCTCGCGCGCCTGCGTGATCAGCTCCTCGCGGTGCGCGAGCCAAAGGACCGATCCGCCTTTGTTGACGGCGCCCTTGACGATCTCGCAGCCGAGCAGGGTCTTTCCCGCGCCGGTTGGGGCGACGAGCAGGATCGCGCGCTTGCCGTCGCGGAAGGCCTGCTTTGCCCCGTTGATGGCGTCGCGCTGGTAGGGTCGCAGTTCCTGCGCGGCCACGGGCTAGAGTGCCTGCGCGGGGACAAGGCCTCGGGCAGCGAGCGCTTCCCAGATCAGGACGCGCGCCATGGTCGAGCGCTTCAGGCGCGCGCCGGGCTTGCTGTCGATCTTGGCCGCGCGCTCGATCGCGGCGCTCATGTCGGCCTCGATCGCGATACTCAGGGGCTTGATCTTCGTGACCACGGGAGTGTCAGACATTGCCGAAAAGTATCACAGTGCAAGACGCAACGTGAGGGATTCCGACGCACGCGCTACTTTTGCGGCTCAGCCCGCCCCGCTCCCCAGCGCGGCGGGCTTTCCTTTGTCATCCCCGCGCCCGCGCGGCGACGGCTTCCCGCAGCAAGGCAACCGCCACGGTCGACCACGCCACCGGGACGCCCGCGGCAAGCTCGGCGGCGACCCGTAGCGCCTCGATCTGCGCGGTCACGTCGGCGGGGGCGCGCACTACGCCACGGGTGCTCATGGCGTCACCGGGCACGACGCGAGGATCGTCAGTAGCGTCGACGCCTGCCAGGTGTAGGCGGGGGCGTAGGCGGCGTCGGCGGCGTCGGCGGCGTCGGCGGC
>JAYVLQ010000150.1:0-11906 GCA_043759355.1 Kofleriaceae bacterium | reverse complement strand
CGCGTGGCGTTCCGCCGAAAAACTCGACGAGCCTGACGTGGCTCGCGATCCAGTCGGCGGACCGCTGCGTCGCCGTTACTTCGGCGTACGTGTAGTTCGGCGCTCCCATCACCGCGACGAACAGCGCGCGCGGAAGCTCGGCAACACCGAGTTGCTCGACGACGACCTCGTACCATTCCCCGGCGAGCAGCAATGGGAGGTGCGCGCACAGGTCCGCCGGATCGATCCGGCGACCGTCGAGCGCGTCGTCGCCGACGCTGCCCGCGAGGGTGGCGTGCTGGGCGTTCGGACGTCGTCCACTGACGACGACGCGACGCCGTGGCTGGTAACACCGGTGCGCAAGCACCAGCCGGTGCGTGTCGCTGTCACGGGCAAGGAGCTGCGCATCATCCGGGCCGCACCGGCTCACATCGTCGGCGCGACGTAGGTGCGGGACGACATCGTGATCGGCCACGAGAGCTGGTCCGGCGACCTCTGGGTCGCGGAGTTGCGATGACAGCGCGAGCCAATCCTGCGAGGTTCGCGGCATGAAGTTGCTCGCCGCCGTATCGCTCGTTGCCGCTGCGTGCTCCGGCTCGCCTTCGTCGACGAAGGCTCCTGTCGATAACCCGGGCCGTGCCACGCGGCTCTCGATCGGTGCCCTCGAGGCCTACGCGCTGTGGGATGGTCAGCTCACCCTACCGAACGACGGCAAGGGTTTCGGTCTCGGGCGCCCGGCGCGCGAGACCGGAGACTTGCTTGCCGCGGCCGGGCTGCCGCGCGATCCGATCCACCTCGACATCCAGTGCCTGCTCGTGAAGTCCGACGGTCACGTGATCCTGTTCGACACCGGCCTCGGTCCGTTCGTCGACGGAGATAATGCCGGGCACCTGCTGAAGTCCCTCGCCCTGGCAGGCGTGCAGCCTGGCGCGGTCACCGATGTCTTCATCTCGCACTCGCACACCGACCACGTCGGTGGCCTCATCACGAAGACGGCCGTGCTCGCGTTTCCGGCTGCGACGATCCACCTCTCGGCACCGGAGTGGGCGGCACTCCAAGCAGACCCCGACAAGGAGGCGAAACAGCTCGTCGCGGCGATCGCACCAAAGGTCGCGCCGTTCAAGCCCGGCGCGCAGGTCCTGCCCGGCGTGCAGGCAGTGGCGACGCAGGGGCACACGACCGGTCACAGCTCGTACGAGATCGGCGACGGACCCGACAGGGTATTCTACCTCGGCGATCTCGCGCATCACTTCGTAATCTCGGTGCAGCGCCCTGAATGGTCGATGCAGTACGACGGTGATCGTGCCGCGGCAGAGGCAATGCGGCAGCAGACGCTGACGAAGCTCGCCGCCGATGGGACGCGCGTGTTCGCGGTCCATTTTCCGTACCCCGGCATCGGCCATGTCGTCGCCGAGGGCTCGGAGCTCCTGTGGCAACCGGAAGCAGTGACCGGTCTAGGCGCGCGGTAGGCGGAGCACGAACGAAGCGCCGCCGCCGTCGGCGGGACACCACTTGGTACAGTCGTCTCGTTCTCGAGGGAAAGAGAAGTGCGAGCGGGGGGACTCGAACACTACGCGCGCAGATCGAGATCAACAATTGATTCGCGATCCTGCAATGACCACACAGACTTGCGCGTCGTCGTGTTCCCGTCTGCTCCCGCCTGAACCCTCGTTTTCACGCTCGGCGTGGCAGTGGCGTGGCAGTGAGATCGCGGGCCGGAAACGGCCTGCGACTCGCCGCTGCGCCAGGCTCCGACGTCGACGATCCCTCCGTCGGAAATCGGCGACGATTTCGGCGTCGCGATTTTGTCGCCCTCACTTGTTCTTCCCCTTGGGCGGCGTACGCTTGGCAGCGCCCTCACCGAGACGCTTGGTCTCGGTCACGACTCGGTCGAAGTCGCTCTCGAAGAGGCGGTCCTGCACGATGCGGTACTTCTCGAACTCGCTCTCGGCGTGGGCTCGCGCGATCTCGGCGGTCACCCTGCCTGCGTCCTGCAACACCTCGCGATCGGTTGCGGCGAGGAAGCGGTTCAGCCGCACCTCCCAATCCTGCATGGTCATGGGGAGCTTGCGAATCGCCATGTCCTCGGCGACGTCGAGGTAAGCGTTCACCAGTCGTGAGAGCTGCGCGAGCTCTGCCTCGGTCAGGTAGTTCTTGGCGACCACCACGTCGAACTTCTGGATCTTGCCGTGGGGAGCGTCGGTCCAGCTGCGGAGCCCCATGTGCTCCTTGTTCGCGTCAGCGCGGTCGACGATGACCTCGGCCGCCGTCTGCCCATGGATGGCCCAGTGCAGCTTGTTCTGCACGGTGGCGAAGAATCGCTTGGTGGCCTGCGCGGTCACGTCGTAGTCGACGGAGGTCGCGTAGATGTCGGTGATCTTCTGGTAGAACTTGCGCTCCGAGAGGCGAATTTCGCGGACGCGCTGGAGCTGCTCCTCGAAGTAGCGATCGCTCAGAACCGAGCCGCCGCGTTTGAGGCGCTCGTCGTCCATCGCAAAGCCCTTGATGGTGAACTCCTCGACGATGCGCGTGGCCCACTTGCGGAACTGCACCGCGCGCTCGGAGTTGACCTTGTAGCCGACGGCGATGATGGCCGAGAGGTTGTAGTGCTTGGTGTCGTAGCTCTTGCCGTCGGCGGCAGTTATCCGAAAAGGCTGGATAACTACGTTCTCCTCCAGCTCGCTGTCCGTGAAGATCGTTTTCAGGTGGTAGTTGATGGTGCGGACGTCAACGTCGTAGAGCTGCGCCATCATCTTCTGGCTCAGCCACACGCTCTCGTCGGCGTAGACCGCTTCGACGCCACCCGTGCCGCTGGCCGCCACGAAGGTCAGGTACTCGGCCGCCGAGGAGCGGACGAGAGAAGCGGCGGGTTTCTTCTTGCCGGTCACGCGGCAACGCCCGTCTGCGGAAGATGGCCGTCTTCGCCGAAACCTTCGAGAGGCAACGCTGTGCGTATGCCTCGGCCGGGCTCTCGGCAAGGGGCTAAAAGCGGCCGAGAGACTCGCAGAGCAGGCCCACGGAGATGGTGCTTCTGAAGCTGGGGTCTATCGACCATCGCCGCCTGACCGAGAGATGTCAGGCGGTACTGGCGCCAGCGCGCCTCGCCGATGCCCTGCCCATGCCCGCTCTCTGCGAGCACGAGAGGGTTCACATCACCACTCGGGGTGATCATTGGGCCACCGGCGTGTTCGCGACCTTCCGTTGCTGCCATGTTTCGATGACGAAGAGCGCGAGGGTGTGCGCGGCGTGAACCGCAAGGCGACCGTGTCGAGCCTGGATCCGGTACGCCTTTCTCCCATCGCGACCGTGCGCCGATCCGGAGTGCGTTCGGAGGGCGCCGATGCCATCAACGACCGAGGCCAGCCCTTGGAGGATCTTGCGAACGTCATCGTCATCCTTCGATCCGGGATCGAAGTCGAGGTGCTTGCGGACGACGGTCCATAGCGGTCCGACCGTTTCCCTCGATGGCATCTGAAGACCGTCGTCGTTGATGATGATCTTGAATAACGCCTCGAGGATCGCGCAGGCTGCGGTTAGCGCTGCCGCCGGATCACCTTCGACGCTGTCGATGGCTCGCTTGAACTCGGCATCGACGCCGGGGAAGTCACCCTGGCGAAGGACGTCTTGCAGCGTCTTCGTGGGAGAACCTGTCATTCCGCCGCGAGTGACGGTTCCTCCAACCATGTACGCGAAGCCATGACGACCGAGTTGGGTCTCGATCGACGCCTTCAGTTTGGTATCGAACTCTGTGACGGAGGCGTAGGCGCCCCACATCTCCGGCTCCATGATGTCGTGGAGCAAGCCGCCAACCAGTGCGAGCGCATCGCAGTTCGGATCGAGCGCCGCACGATCGATCCATTGAAGGCACTTCTGCTCTTTGCTCCCAACTGGCGGATCGCCGGGCGCTCCGTACATTTGAAATTTGGTGTCGATGGTCCCGTGCGTGTTCCGCAGCGCAAACACTGTCGCGAGGAATGCACTCAGCGGTTTCGGAATCTGGGGCGCTGGTAGAACACGCATGGTCTTACCGTTATTCGACGAGCCGGAGCCGTGGGGGCTGCCCTTGCGCGGAAAGGGCGTTTGCCTCGATCTTGGTCAGAGGCGGGATCAACGAAGTGGTCTCTTTGTTCAAACGGCACCTCGGAACGGCAGCACCAACTTCGCGTCGGACTTCTTGTTGTTCTTGTGCGCGTAGATTCGGACGAATGCGCCCTCGATGTTAGGCGCAGTCACATCGAACCCGAGCTTACCGAGTGCGGCAGCGAACTTCTTCACGTCCTCGAAGTAGCTCGCGGCCTCCCAGATGTGAAGGTGGCCGTCGAGCACGAGACAGCGGTGTGCCTCGCGGATGTACTCGGTGAAGTTCGAGCCCATCAGCGATAGGCAGAAGATTGCAACGTCGAGCGACTCGTCCTCAAGTGGAACGTGGGCGATGTCGCAGGCGATCACACGCTTGTCGATCGCGACGTGGTCGAAGCTGTGGACCGTGTGCTGCCTACCCGCTTCCGCCGCGATAAACGCCTCGCCGCAACCAAAGTCACCGACCACGTAGCCATCGCGCGCCAACAGCCAGTTGATCTCTTCCTTGAACGGCACGACGGGCCAGGTCTCGCGAAGCTGGCGATACAGCGTGTGGTAGTGCGCCCACTCCTCGGGATTGTTGGCGAGCCGGTCGTGAGTCTTGGTGCTGCCCGACGCGTACCAGCGGTTGTTCATCTTCGAGAAGTCGCCGTAGCGCTGGACACGTTTTTCGACGTCTGCGGGCGTGCCGTCGAGCGGGATCTTGATGACCGTGCGTGCGACCTCGCTCATCTGGCCGGTCTCCAGACGCGAGAGCCAATCCATGACGTCCTGCTGCGCTTGCGCGGGCGTGCGGAGGTTTCCCTCGGGCACCACGCCGTCAACGGCGGCATCTGCGATCGACTTCTTGTACTCGAGCCGGTGCAGCTTGCTCTCGCAGTACGACCAGCGCTGGCCGTTCACCATCGCGAACGTGACCGGGATGATCACGGAGACCTTGTCGAACCGACTGCCCTGGCGGAACAGCCGGCCGACGAGCTGCTCGTATTCGGCGTTCGTCCACGGCAGCGCGTTGATGATCAGCTTCTGGCACACGTACTGGAGGCCGTTGACGCCGGTGCCCACACGGCTCGACGCGATCAGCACGTCAACGTCGCCGTCCTTGTCCAGGAATGCCTTCAGGCCGGTGTTGTCGGTGTCACCGGTCAGCATGCCGACGCGCAGGCCGGCCTTGACCAACGCGTCGCGTAACGTGGCGTCGATACCCGTCACGTAGTGGGTGTAGATGAGGACCTTTTCTCCGGGCTCGATGTGCTCGAGGATGATCGGCAGCCGCAGCTCGGTGAGCACCTGCTCGAGCTCCAGGACCGTGCCACGACCGATCGCCCGGATCCGATCGAGCGCGGGTGCGCAGTCGACCTCGATCCTGTGAACGTCTAGCTGGATCTTGTACTCGGGCTTCCACCGCGTGCCGAGCGTGACCAGGCGCTGATAGAGCCGCATGCAGTTCTGCACCGTCGGCACGACGTCGAGATCGTCGTGGCGGTGGCCGGTGATCATCTCGACCAGGCTCTTGCCCTCCTGGAGGTTGTTGATCACGGGCGTGCCCGACATGCCGAGCACACACAGATCGGCGTTCTTCTTGCCGGCCTCTAGCACCAAGCCTTGCACGAGCCGCTTGCGCTTGGACATCAGCGTCCCGGCGTCGCGCTGCTTGGCGTAGTGGATCTCGTCGATGACGATGAAGTCGATCACGTTCTTCTCGACGAACGCGACGAGCTGCTCCTCGGAAGTTGCGAGCTGGAACTGCTCGAAGTTCATCACGAGGTAGCGCGGCGCCTTCCCCATCGGGTCGCGCCAGGTTGGCTCCCAGGTCTTGGTCTGGACCTCGGCGCGAGGGAACGTCCCCGTGATCTCGATGGCCCAGTTCTCCACCACCGCGTTGGGGCAGCAGATGACGGTGAGCCCGGCGTCGACGACGCGCGTGGCCAGGATCGCGGACAGCGTCTTGCCGGCGCCCATGCCGGACCAGTTGCCGAAGCGGCGCTGGGCGCGGATGCACACGGCCACGCGGCGCTGCATGAGGTTCGGCGGCACGATCGGCGCGTCGGGCCCGCCCGGGCGGAACGAGTAGCCCTCCGGCAGCTCGAGCGCCTCGGCCTCGGTGAACTCGGCGAGGAACCGATCGCGCACGATGCTGGAGTAGGTGTCACCTTGGAACGCGGTGGCTTGCGCTTTCGCGACCTCCGGCTCGACGTAGGCGTGACGCCAGAGCTTGGCCTTCGCGCTGTCGAGCAAGAACGCGACGGTCTCGGCGTCGGCGTTGGCGATCAGCACCTTGTCGAGGGCGTCGAGCGCGTCACGGGTCTGGATCAACGGCAGGTCGTCGCCGTCGGGATCCCCGCTCTTGGCCTCGGCTTCGATCGCGGCGGTGTCGACCTGCTTGCCGACATCGACCGTGGCGCCGGTGTCATCGTGAATGCCGTCGGGCGCCGCCGGTAGCGCGTACGGGTCGATGGGCGCGGGGGCCTTGAGTCCAGCCTGGGCCTTGTCGACGAGCTCGAGCGTGAGCGGATCGACAGCACCCAATGCGAACTTGTCGACGATGGACGGCTGCCCGTCGGCGAACTTCTGCAGCTCCTCGAACGGGAATCGGCCGTTGGTCAACGCCATCACGAACGGCTTGCCCTTGTCCTTGAGTACGCCAGCTTGCATCGCGAGCGCAAACAGCTCGCTCGGGTTGAGCTTGTCGAGGTGGCCGACGAGCGATTTGACGAACGCACGGATGTTCTCTAGCGACCAGCCGCCGTAGCAGGTCGGGCACCGACGGTTGCCCTGCGTGCGCGCGCGCACTGTGGCCTGGTACTCGTGCCCATTCGGACAGGTCCACCACGCGTTCATCACGTGGTCCGCGGGTATTTCCGTCGGCGCAATCGCGTTCTTCGTCGAGTGCCACTCGCCCGCGACGTTCGGCGCGAGCGCAGCAAGCGACGTCCTCGTGAGCGCGCAGGTCGGGCACGCGTCGTCGGCGAGCATTCGCACTGGCGGGCGCTGGAAGCTGTGGCCGTTCGTACAGCGCCACCACACCGGGTTCACATGCGTCGCGTCGAGCGTCGCGAACGAGATGCCCACGTTCTTCTCGGAGTCCCACTGCGACGCGAGCCCAGGCCGGAGCTTGCCGAGGTTGGTGTGCGTGTTCGCGCCCTTGCTGCATGCCGGGCAGCTGTCGTCCTTCTGCATCGCACGCGGCGAACGCGCAAACGCGTGCCCGTTCACGCATCGCCAGGCGGCCGGTCGATAGCTGTGGGCGTCGACCTTGGCCGCGGGCTGGGGATTCTGCGGCGCGTCCCACAACGCTGCGAGCTTCGGATCATCGGCGACAGATGTAGCCACGCGCTCCCTCAATTCTCGACCGGCGTCGGCTCGATGCAGTCGGTGCTCATCCAACGCGGATCCTTCGGGTCAAGGTGGTTTGGGAGCCCGGGGCCGCAGACCTTGCGACCTTGTTCCTCGTCCTCGACGACGAGCTGGTTCAGCTCGAGTAGGAACGCCACCGGATCCTGTCCCTCCGGAATGCCATAGGCGTCAGCCACCGCGGCGTCGAGCGCGGCCTGTGCCCCCTTGAGCGGGTGAGGACCCTCGACCTCAGCGGCCTGATGCAGCTGGCGAAGGGACCAGCCGTTCTCCGCCATCAACGTATCGCGGGTTCGACGCAGCATGCGGCCAGCTTCGGCAACCGAAGTAACGTGGTCATCTGCCGGGTCCTGCGGCCATGGGAACGTGCGCCAGACCTCGCTCCCATACGTGATGTCTTCCCGTGTTCTGGTTCCCTTTCCGATCGCCCATCGCCAATGGTGTCTCGACTGAATGACGCCGAAAGAGTAGTCGTCATCGAAGCTGAAGACGTAGAGCGTGTTCGTGGGAATGAATGTCGTTGAGAGGAAGACGAAGACTGGGCGCGCTGCGTTGCTTGCGCATGAAATGAAACGGCGCTTGCTCTTCAGCTCCGCGAACATATCCAACCGAGGCATTTGCGCGCGCCACCAGGTACGGATCCAGTGCTTGTAATGGTTGGTCGCCGTCCCGCTGTCGACACGCTGTTTGATCATCGCGAAGACCTGCTCCTTCAAGAACGTGAAGGCGTGCGGTCCCATCGCACGGGCCTCATCTTCCGTCTCGCAGTCCGCGAGCCAGATACACACGCCTTCCAGTTCGCCGCGCAACAAGCTGTTGGCCGTCGCGACCGGGCGGATCGCGCGCTCGGCAAACGCATCCGGGGAGAACGTGTTCGCCCCTGATCGGTAGCCTGCGTGTCCGAAAATTGGTCCCATCGAACAGCCGTGGTCGTTCGCGCGCAACTCGCGCGTTCCGCTGAGATCTGGGAATAGCTGTAGGTGCGTCGGGATACTGTCGACGGGCAACACCTGCCCATCGACGACCAGAACGAACGGGCCTACCGCTCGTCCCTTGGTCCAGTTCACCATCGACACGTTGACCGCGGCCTCGCCCGGCCAGGTGTGCGAGGAAACGGCATTCGTGATCGTGCCGCCGTGCTCGACGACGTAGTCGAGCGACGCCGCTTTCGCCTTACCGACACGAATTCCGCTGGTGGCTACGAGCCCAGCGCGCCCTCCAACGGAGAGGACGTCGTGCGCCTTGCGGAAGAAGTAGCAGGCCATGTCGGCGGTGCCATCCAGTCCGGTCTTCGCCGCGAGCCGATCCATGTACTCCACGCCGAGCTCCTTGCGAATCTTCTGCCCCCCAAGGAACGGCGGGTTGCCCACGATCGCATCGACCTCCGGCCAGTCCGAAAACAACGCATCGGCACACACGATGTTCTTGTCGAGGTTGTCGAGCGGTAGCGACGGATCGACATCCATCTCGACCTGGCCCGCGAGTGCGAACGCCTGGGCCTTGCGCTCCTCGAACGCGATCTTCTTCGCGATGTTGAGCGTGACCTTTGCCAGCTCGACGGCGAACGGGTTGATGTCGATGCCGTAGAAGTTGGCCGCCGAGATGCCGCCGTTCCACGACAGCTTGCCGTGCGTCGAGGGGAACTCGCGCATGCGCGACAGCAGCTCGGTGTCTAGCCGGTACAGCTCGCGGAACGCGACGTAGAGGAAGTTGCCGCTGCCGCACGCCGGATCGAGCACACGATACTCGAACAGCTCCTTGCGGAGCTCGGTCAGCTCCTTGAGCGAGCTCGCCGCCGGGATACGCTTGCGCCACGGTTCGACGATCGTCGGGCCGACGACGCGCATGATGTCGTCGTGCGCGGTGTAGTGCGCGCCGCTCGCGTGGCGCTCGGCGTCGTTCATGATGCCCTGGAACACGCTGCCGAAGATGTGCGGATCGACGTACGCCCAGTTGGCCTCGGCCGCCTTGGTCAGCGCGTTCACCTGTGCATCACCGAGTGGCAACGTGGTTGCCTCGGTGAACAAGCCGCCGTTGAAGTACGGGACGACGCGCGGTGCCGGCAACTCGCGCGTGTTCATCTGCTCGAACAGCTGGCGAATGCGGTGCTCGACGTCGCCCGCCTTGGCCCCATTGTAGAGCAGCGACGTGAAGTAGTTGTTGGGCAACATGCCGATGTCCTCGGCGAACATCGCGGTAATGCACTGCAGCGTGAACCGGATGACGTCGCGTTCGCGCGTCGGGTGTGCTGCGCGTACGCTCCGATACAGCCGCGCGACCAGATCGGCGACCTCCGCAGAGACCTTCTCCACGTTGACGATCTTGGGCGTTGCGCCGGGTACCCACTCCTTGGTGAAGAACGGGAACGCTTCGCTGTACCGCGGTAGGTCGTCGATCCGGATCGTGAGGCGCGGCGCTTCGCGATCGCGTGCGAGGTCGTAGAGCTGAAGATCGCGCTGGTTGGTGAGCACGACGTACTGCGGGATCGGGTCGAGCTGGAGGCAGACCCGGACCAGATCCTTCCACGCGAAGTCCAGGACCGCGTCGTGCGCGACGACCGCCATCAACGTGCGTCGCTCGCCCCACCACAGCGCGACCTCGCGCTCGATCCGCTGGCCCGCCTCGGCGATCGCGAACCGCTTCGGGATCTCGGAGCCATCGGGGCGACCGTCCTTCCAGCCGAAGGACTCGAGGAGGTGCGTCGTGAACGCGAGGTGCGCATCGCGGCCGGAGTAGCCGCCGGCCGCGCCGAGCGCGAACTGCTGGAGCGCGGCCTTGAGCGTCCCCGCGACCACCGCGTCAGCTTCGGTGACGCCGCCGCGCCGACGCTTCTCCTTCTTCGTCTTCGATTTCGAAGGCTTCGTGGCCGGGAACTCGACGAGCGCGGGAAGTAGTTTGCCGAAGGGTGCGGCGCCCTCGGCCGCCTTGCTCGGCTTGGTCGCGGCCGGATCGATCGTGTAGCCGGCTCCGGTAGGGGGCTTGCCGTTGCTCGCCGCGAGGATCCGCTCAACGAGCGCAGCCTTCTCCTTGCCCGTGTCGTCGAGCCCGACCGCGCCGCAGATCTCCTTGAGCGAGTCGCGTGACAGCGACTCCTGGACGATCGCGTCGAGCTTTGCTCGCTTGTTCTTGGCGAGGGTATCGCGAAGCTCCTCCACGCCCATCCGGGTCGTGACGTCGAGCTCCAGGCAACGGCCGATCTCGAGCAAGAGGTCCTTCCCCAATGCCGACAACACCCGCCGCTTGAAACTCATAGCCCCAACATCATAGCCGAGCAGGCTGACGATCCGCCGCCAAGGGCCTGGAATCTCCTCAGCTTTCCGCGAACTTCGGCACGCGCTCGGCTACGACCACGGAGCGGAGACCTGTTCGTATTCGTGAGCCGGCGCAAGAACCAGGTGAAGTTGATCGCGTGGACCCGCGCCGCTGTCACCATCGTTCAAAAGGGCTTTCTGAGTGGTGGGTGGAACAAGCTCGTGGCGGCGCAGCGCGATCGAATGTCCCAGCTACCGCCGCCGCAATTGTTAGAACGTTCCGGAGACGACAACCCCGTTCCCAACGACGCCTACGTTCCAAGCGGCTGTCAGGGTTGCCCCCGACGGATGAATCGCTAGCTTGATGACACCGGTCACGAGCAATCCAACTCCGCCAATTCCAATGACGCTGCCAAGCAGCGCCCTCGTGTTCGCTTTGTCGTGGAGTCCGTTCGCCTCCGTCTGTGTTGTCGCGTGGTTCGCGTCATCGTTCAGGCTCGACGAGTCGAAAAAGAGTGCCGCGGAAATACCAACGGAGACCAGCCCCACGCCTGCAAGGCCCCATCCGAGGCCGTCCGCGTACCAAGGCTCGACACTGGGACGTGTTGTGATTGGCAGCGGCGACGGGGCAACGGACTGTTGAGTTGGTGTGTCGACGTGCGCATGCGTCGCGGTTCCATCGTCGACCGGAGGTTCAGTCATCGCTTTGTGATCTAACTCCGCACGCAGCTGGGCGATGAACTTCTGCGAGGCCTCGACGTGCTCGGGCGTCTCGGGACTCTGGCTTACGAAGCGCTGGTAGTGCCAGATCGCGTCCTCGTAACGGTGCAGCTGTCGGTAGCACTGGCCGAGGTTGTAGTCGAATACTGGAGCCGCTTCGACGAGCGCGCCGGCCTTGTACTCTTCGGCGGCCTTATCGAACGAGCGCACGTTGTACAGCTTCGTAGCTTGCGCGAGATGTTGGAGCGCGCCCGCCTGCTTCGGCTTTCGCATGGGTGGATCTTCGGCGTGGGCGAAACGTGCCATGGACAGCATGGCGATCACGACCATACACACTCGAGCGACAACCATCGTCAATCCTCCACCGCGTCGGGGTCGAACTTTTTGCCCGGTCCATGGATCGGCGCGCCGGTCGAAGGCGGGGTGTGGCTTCGGCGGTTGTTCGAACTGGGGGGCGTAACTGCGTGTGTGCCCGAGCTCGCACCAGCATCGAGATGGGGAGTCTCAAGAGCTCCGGCATCG
>JAYVLQ010000149.1:0-10264 GCA_043759355.1 Kofleriaceae bacterium | reverse complement strand
GCTGTCACAGATCCTACCGGCCCGATCCTCGACGTCGCGACTATCCGGCCAACCGAGGTCCAGCGTCACAACGCGACGGGATCAAGCGGCCATCAACAGCAAGGCCTCCGGTGCGCCCGTTATCATTGCCGTTGCCACCACCGCCAGTACCCGAGGTATCGGTCGCTGCGTTGTTATCGGCGGTGTGGCCGTCGCCGCCGTCGTTCGAGCTCGTGCCCACAGCCGATGCGCCGCCCGTTCCTGATCCACCGTTTGTCCGCAACGCGCCCATCGTACCGAGCATCGGGTTTGCCGGCGCGACGAGCAAGATGCCACCGCCCGCACCGCCGCCGTTGCCACCGCCATCGGAGTCGCGCCCGCCACCACCACTGGCGGCGATGTTCGCGATGCCGGTCTCGCCGATCTTGATTCTACCGCTCGCCGCGATCTCGATCGCGCCACCTCCCGCGCCGCCTTGACCCGCGCTCTGCGACGTTCCGCCGGGACATCCGCCGCGCAGAGGGACGAGGTTCTGCGATCCAGTCACGGCACCGCCGTTGATGGTCATGTAGCAACCCTGGCCGCCGGCCGTGCCGAACCCGCCACCGCCGCCACCCCAGCCGGTATTGGTCCCCATCGTGCCGAGGCCGGTCTCTCGATTCGCGCAGCTCAGCGGCGAGCCACCGGGCCCGGGCGTCGCGCCGGCGGCACTCGCATCGATCATGCCGTTCGTATCGACGATGACGTCACCCGCGACGAGGATCACGACGGGCTTGTCGCCGATCACGCGGAGCACGTGACCGTTCGTGACTCGCAACCCTTGCAGGCGCACGACGAACACCGGCACGCCGGTCGAGTCGAGCTGCGGGACACCGTTCGCGACGCTGATCGACCCCAGATCGCAGGTCGTGCTGACCACCGTGCCCGCGTCCGAATCGATCGTGGTGATACCGGTTGAGGTGCAGCTCCACTGCGGAGCGCTCAGGAACTTCGCAGCGAACGGCTTGGGATCGACGTTGATCGTCGGGGGTAGCGCGTGAACCGTGCAGGTGCTGCAGGCGGCACACGAGCCACCGCAATCGACGTTGGTCTCGTCGCCATCCTTCACATGATCGCTGCACGAGGCGATCGGCGGCGCGCTATCGCCGCCGATCGCGTCATCGCTCGTCGCGGCGCCCGGATGAAACCCGCACGCGGTCAGTGCGATGAAGAACCCTGTTCGCAACACTCATCCAGCTTAACCGATCGCTAGATCGAGTTGATGCGATCGTTGCGCGTACCGTTCGTCGGGTCCCAGTGCAGCGAGAGGCCGATGGTCCCGGTAAGTGCAAGTGGTTCAGCGTAGGAGAGCCGGGACAGGGTCTGGAAGTCCGACGGATCGATCACGCTGAGGTCGGGTTTCGGCAGCTGGCGCTGCGTGACCGAGAACGTGAGGTTGAGATCGATGTGGCGACCGATCTGGAAGGTCACGAATGGCGCCGCGGTCAGGATGTGGCGGCGCGAAGGATGGTTGAGCTGCACGTCGCTCGAAAGCGTCAAGCCGTACGAGATGCCGTCGTGGCGCACGCTACCGACCGCATCGATGCCGGTCAGCGGGTACTGCGCGAATCGCTCGCCGAGGTCGTTGCGAATGTTGTAGCGATCGACGGCGTAGCCCAGGTGATAAAAAATCCCGAGCCGGTTGCCGCGCGGATCATCGGCGGAGAACAGGTCCCATTCCAGCGCGGCCCGCGCGCGCAGGTAGTAATCGTACTGCGCCTTCGGATCCATGAACTGCATGTAGCTGCCGGTGCCGACCGACCAGTGCTCGTCGAGCAGCTGGATCGCCTCGCCGCCGTAGCCGAACTGCCACATCGTGGTGTTCAGCGAGACCTCGGTGCCGTCGCCGAGCGTGAGCGGTGGCTGCTGGTTGAGACCACCATTGACGTTGACGGACGTGAGCGCGCGGAACATCTTCGTGATGTAGACGATCTTGAGATCGATCTCCGAGGTCGCGCTGCGGTACTTGTCGGTGTAGCTGCCGTTGCCGCTGGTCGAGATCAACGTGCCCCACGGGCTCGTCACGGCACGGTGGGTGTTGAAGTTCATCGGGGCTGACAGCGCGACCTTGACCGCATCGGGAAAGCGCGCCGCGACGAACAGCGCGATGCCGCGCAAGAACACGGGCTCGATCAGCGCGCGTTGCTGGTCGTCGGTCATCCGCGTATCGACCAGGAGATCGAGCTCGACCACTGGCGGTGCACCGGGGACGTGACCGACGAAGCGCAGGTGCAATTGATCGTCGAGCGCCACCGCATTCGCAGTCGCGTAGATCACGACATCGGCATTCGCGCGCGGCGACGCGAGCAGGACTTTGTTCGCATCGACGAGCCCGAGCAGGAAGGCGGGGCACGTCTTCGTGCGACCGACTCGTTCGCATTCGATATCGACCCGAATCGGCGCATCGGCGCGCGCGACACTCGTCGCGAGCAACAGCATCAACATCAACATCAACCAGCGCACCCAGGCGACTCTAGCTCGAGCCACGCCAGCAGTGCCTGCGACACGTGCGACGTTGAGGGCCGGTACGGAGCCGGTCTGCCGGCACGGCCACCTTGACGCCGCTCCAACATGACGTCAACGTAAGCTTGATGACGCGGATGCGGATCGGCGAGCTCACGCGACGCGCCGGCGTCACCGCTCGGACCGTGCGCTACTACGAGAGCCTCGGGCTGATGCCGGCTGGCGAGCGCGAGGGAAGCGGCCAGCACTACTACGACGATGTCGCCGTCGTCCGCCTTCGCAAGATCGAGCAGCTCAAGCTCGTCGGCCTCAGCCTCGACGAGATCGGGCAGGTCATCGACCTCTACTTCACGGATCCGAGTGGCGCGAAGGCGAAGCGAAAGGTGCTGACGATGCTGAAAAAGCATCTCACCGAAATCGACGACAAGATCGCGGAAGTACACGAGCTCCGGACCGAGCTGCACGAGAACATCGCGCGCTTCGAGCACTGGCTCGAGCAGCACGACTAGACGAAACATTACGTATACGTCATGTTTTCTGCATGGCGGAACACATCGGCTTTATCGGTCTCGGCCTCCTCGGGCTGCCCATGGCGACCAACCTCCTCGATGCAGGCTACGCCCTGACGGTCTACAACCGGACCCGGAGCAAAGCGGAGCCGCTGGTTGCACGCGGCGCCACGCTCGCGGAGCGCGCGCTCGATGCAGCCCAACCGATCGTCGTGACGTCGCTGTGGGATGGACCGGTAGTCGAGCACTTGATCACGCCGGCCTTCCTCGATCGCATGAAGGGTGGCCTGCACATCTCGACGACGACGATGTCGCCCAAGATCTCGAAGCAGATCGCGGCACTCCATTCCAAGCACGAGGTCACGTTCGTCGAGGCACCGATCTTTGGTCGGCCCGAAGCCGCGGTCGCGAAGCAGCTCGCGGTGCCGTACGCGGGAACGGCCGAAGCCAAGCAGCGCGCGAAGCCGATCCTCACGGCGATGGGTGCGAGTGGCATCTTCGATCTCGGCGAGAAGTTCGGGACCGCCCTCGCGACCAAGCTCGCCGGGAACTTCATGATCGTCTCGGCGGTGCGCTCGTTCACCGAGGCGCTCGAGATGGCGAAGCACGCGGGTGCGGATCCCGCGCTCGTCGTCGACATGCTGACGAGCACGCTGTTCTCGGCCCCGATCTACAAGAGCTACGGCGAGCGCCTGGTCGCGGGCGAGCCCGGCTTCGTCAGCAAGATTCCCGCGAAGGACCTCGGGCTCTACGTCGAGACCGCGGGCCAATTGCACACCCCGATCGCGAACTTGTTTCGCACGATGATCTAGGAAGGGCGACACGCTGGACTGGAAGAAGTGAGCGAACGCCAAGCAGCGCAAGGCGCTGATCGCTCGCGACAAGGTGTCGGCGCGAGCCACCGCGTACTGGCTCTACCTCGCCGACTGGAACTAGAGTCCGTACCGTGGCTGCGACGCTACCGGGTCAACGTGTAGACCGCGACCTGGCGCGGCGGCGGCGTCAACCCGACGCTCCACTTGTCGAGCCGAATGTTCCAGCCATCGCGCTCCATCGCCTCGAGTAACACCATGCTCGGCGTGCGGAACGGGTCCGCGATCAGCACGGCTCCGCCAGGCTTGAGATTGGTCTCGAAGATCCTGCGCAGCTGCGGCTGCATCGGTTCCGCATACAAGATGTCGGCACCGAGGATCAGGTCGTACCGCGCGGTATCGGTCCACGCGTCCCAATCGGCGAGCCGGTGCTCGAGCGAGACCTTGTTGCGCTCCGCGTTCATCTTACAGACGTGCAGCACGAGCTTCTGGCGGTCGGTCTGTACGACCTCGGCGCCGAGCGCTGCTGCCACGATCCCGGGCAGGCCCGTGCCGGCGCCGAGCTCGAGGATCTTCTTGCCCTCGACCCCACGAGTCGCGACTTCGTGGGCCAGCGCGATCGAGCTAGGCCACACTACGCTGCCGTACGGCCGCTTCGAGGCGCTTTGGCCGAGCAAGTACTCGAGCTCTTGCTCGCGGCTGATCACCGCACCTGCATGTAGGATGTTCCAGGTTCGATCACCGACGTTGATCTCGACTTCTTCGAGGGGCAAGTCGCCAGCGGTTGTGCTCAGGGTGTCCGTCACGCTGCGCTACACTAGAGCCATGAGACGACTTTTCGCCATCGGTTTGCTGGTCGTGTCGGCGTGCGCGCATCACGACGGCAACGGCACCGCGGACGCAGGCGGTGATAGCGATAGCGGTGTTCGCGACTCCGGTGTCCCGGTCGACGCGCTCGCCTGCGGCCAGCTCGCGGTCATGTATCGCGATTTCACCTCGTCACACCCCGATTTCGAAAAGGTGACCGGCGACGATCGCGGCCTCGTGAAGCCCGATCTCGGCACCGACAACAAGCCGCAGTACGCACCTGCGGGCGCGACGACCACGGTGTCGGGCAAGACATCGTTCGATCAGTGGTATCGCGACACGCAAGGCGTGAACCTCGACATCCCCGGCGTGCTCGCGCTGACCGAGGATCCGCCGGGCACGTTCACGTTCAGCGATCAGGCGTTCTTCCCGCTCGACGGCAAGGGCTTTCCCGAGACCTTCTTCGGTCATAACTTCCACTTCACGACCGAGATCCACGCGACGTTCGTGTATCGAGGTGGCGAGGTGTTCACGTTCACCGGTGATGACGACGTGTTCGTGTTCGTGAATCACAAGCTCGGTCTCGATCTCGGCGGTGTGCACAACGCGGAGTCCGCGACGATCAATTTTGATGCGAAGGCGGCCGAGCTCGGGCTCGCGATCAACGGTACCTACGACATCGCGGTGTTCCAGGCAGAGCGCCACACGATCGAGTCGCACTTCCAGATGTCGACGACGATCGATTGCTTTATCGTCCAGTGATCAGCCGAGCGTGACGAGCAGGATGTCCGGATCGGCATTCCACCGCGGCGCGACCTCGGTCGAGCCGACCCCGCGGCTCACGATCAACGTGCGGTCGTTCGGCAAGTCGTAGCGCCCATGCGCGTAGCGGCGCGAGGCGGGACCGGGCACGAGGATCGGGATGCCGCCGGGCAGGGCGACGTGACCACCGTGCGTGTGACCGCACATCGCGATATCGAACGCGGGTTCTTCGAGCATCGCTTCGGGCGCGTGTACCAGCAATACGCGGACCTGATCGTCCTCGAGAAACGCGGGCGCGGCTCGTATGCCAGTCCACGGATCATCCATACCGACGAGCGCGATGTGCGGCGCGAGCTCGACGCGTTCGTTCACGAGGACCCGCGCGCCCCCAGCTTCGAGGGCACGCGTGATCTCGGCGTCGTCGGCCCACAGGTCGTGATTGCCCATCACGGCGTAGATGCCGAGCGGCGGGCGCGGCAGGGTCGCGAGGCGGCGCGAGATTTCGTGGATGTGCTGTGACGACAAAAACACGTAGTCGCCGCCGAGCAGGATCACGTCGGCCTGGAGCTCGGCGAGCCGGCCAAAGCCTTCATCGAGCGTGGTCGAATGAGTCGTCGGGCCGGCGTGTAGATCGGAGGCAAATGCGATCCGGATCGGGGCCTGGCCAACCGGCCACCGTGCGGGCGTGAGGCGATGCTCGACGATCTGGACGCGGCGCTGGAGCCCGAGCGCCCGCACCAGCCGGGACGGCCAGTTCGCGCGATAGGCGGTGCCGAGCGTCCACTCGACGACGTGACGCGCCTTCGTATAGTGGGCTCCTCGACCCCGCAGCGGCATGCGGGAGCAGATAGCACGCTGCCGGCTCGCAGACCCTCGACGGGTGCTAACAACCCTTGCTGATCGGGGCTGGCTCGGTTATCTCGCCGCGTGGCCGCTTTCTCGACGCTATCTCTGGGACCGGCCTGGCTCGCGAACCTCGCGCAGCTCGAATACACCGAGATGACGCCAATCCAGGCGCTCGCCTTGCCTGCGATGCTCGAGGGTCGCGACGTGATGGGGCAGGCTGCGACTGGCACCGGCAAGACGGCCGCATTCGCCCTCGCGCTACTCCAGCGGATCACGCCGAAGAGTGGCCGCCCGGGCGCGCTCGTGCTGTGTCCGACGCGCGAGCTCGCGGCGCAAGTCGCCGACGAGATTCGCCGGCTCGCGCGCCCGCTCGCACACACACGCGTGTTGACGCTGACCGGTGGCACCTCGGTGCAGCGCGAGCGCGCGTCGCTCGATCACGGCGTCGACATCATCGTCGGCACGCCGGGCCGCGTGCAGGATCACTTGCAACGCAACCGGCTCGATCTCGATGGCATTCGCACGGTCGTCCTCGACGAAGCCGATCGGATGCTCGAGATGGGTTTTATCGAAGTGGTCGCGCAGATCCTGCAATCGGTGCCCGCGGATCATCAGACCCTGCTGTTCTCGGCGACGTTCCCCGAGGCGGTGAAGGAGCTCGGCGCGACGTATCAGCGCGATGCGCTCCACGTCGCGGCGCCGCAAGATGACGTCAAGGCGCGGATCACGCAGATCGTGTACGACGTCGGCGGTGGTGATCGGATCGCGGCGCTCGTGCGGATCCTCGCGCAGCATAAGCCCGCTTCGGCGGTGATCTTCTGCAACCACCGCGAGACCTGCGATGAAGTCGCGACCGGGCTTTCGACGGCGGGCTACGCCGCGGTCGCGTTGCACGGCGGCATGGAGCAGCACGACCGCAACACCGTGTTGCTGCTGCTCAAGAATGGCAGCTTGCGGGTGGTCGTCGCGACCGATGTCGCCGCACGCGGGTTGGACATCGACGACCTCGGCGCGGTGATCAATCTCGATCTGCCGCGCGAAGCCGACGTCTTCCTGCATCGCATCGGTCGCACCGCTCGCGCGGGGCGTAATGGGCTCGCGATCAGCCTCGTGCGTGCGCGCGATGATCTGCGCAACACCCCGCTCGCGGGCATCGAGATTTCGGCGCTGCCTGCGATGCAGAGCTCCGAACCGCCGCCCGCGGCGATGGTGACGCTGGCGATCCAGGGCGGGCGCAGCGATCGGTTGCGCCCGGGCGATATCGTCGGTGCGCTGACCACCGAGGTGAAGATCGCGGCCGCCGATATCGGCAACATCACGATCAACGATCGGATCAGCTTTGTCGCGGTGGTAGCGGCGGTCGCGCCGCGTGCGCTCGAGGGCTTGAACGCCGGGCGGATCAAGAACAAGCGTTTCCGCGCGTATCGGGTCTCGACTCCGGGCTGAACCAGCGATACGAACCAGGCATGTTTTCGCGCTTCGTCGCGCTGGGCGATAGCAGCACCGAGGGACTTGACGATCCGGATGGCCGCGGTGGCTACCGTGGCTGGGCCGATCGGCTGGCCGAGCACGCCGCGCGCGCGTATCCCGGTTTCATGTATGCGAACCTCGCGGTGCGCGGTCGCAGCGCCGGCGAGATCAAGGCGACCGAGCTCGAGCCCGCACTCGCGATGCAGCCCGATCTCGCGACGGTGGTGGCGGGCATGAATGACCTGTTGCGCCGTAACTGGAGCGCGGTGCGCGTCGCCGGTGAAGTCGGCGAGATGGTCCATGCGCTGACCGCGATCGGCGCGAAGGTCGTGATGTTCACGATTCCGGATGTCTCGCGCCGGATGCGGCTAGGTCGCACGATGTCGATGCGGACCGCGGAGCTCAATGTCGAGCTGCGCAAGATCGCGGTCGTCGAAAAAGCGGTGGTGCTCGATCTCGCGAATCTCGAGCTCGCGCACGATCCAAGGATGTGGGCGGTCGATCGGTTGCACGGCAATGCCGCGGGACACGCGCGGATCGCGAACCAGGTCGCGCGGCTGTTGCATATTCCGGATGTGACGGAGGCCGGACTCGACGGGCCGATCGATGCGCAGCCCGCCCGGGCGACGCGCGATGTGCTCTACGCAGATCTCGCGTGGATCGCGAAGTTCGTCGCACCGTGGGCGTGGCGTCGCTTGCGCGGGCGCACCCTCGGTGACGGGCGCAGGGCGAAGCGCCCGCTGCTCACGCCTGTCCTCTAGCTAGTCAGAGGTGGGTTATAGAGTTCCCGCCGATGTCCGAGACGTTGACGCTGTCGCCGACGCCCGATCCACGCGTGTTTCGCGCTCCCGACGGGCGCACCCTATCGCCGCCCGCGACCTGGGACTGCTTGCCGCCAGGCGATGCAGGGCTCACCCGCCGCGTGAAGGCTGCCGGTCCCTCGTGGGCCGTGATCGAGAAGAAGGGCCGCAAGGCGTTCTCGAAAGGCCTGTGGGCGCCGCGCGAGAACATCGTTGCGGCGCGCGCCACGCTCGAAGCCGAGCGTTCGACCGATGCGTACGCGAAGAAGCGCACCTCCGAGGTCGCGCGGCGCGAGAAGAATCATGCCGCGTATGCCGTGAGCTTCGAGCAAGAGGTTCACGAGTTCTTGCGGTTCTCGCCGCGCTTCGCGGAGCTCGCAGAGGCGATCGCGAAGCTCGTCGCGGAGCACGCGACGCCGGTGGGCAGCGGTACCGTCGCGCGCACGCAGCGCATCCCGATCGAGCAGCGCGCCGAGGCCGCCGTGATCGCCTGGATGCGCCATCAAACGACCCAGTACGACGACATGAAGATCGAGCGCGTCGCCGGTCGTCGTCGAGAAGTCCGCCGCGAGCTCGCCCAGATCTCGCGGTCCGTGATCGATTTGCACCGCCGCGACGTGCCGCATGCACCGTATGCGTGCTCGCTGTGCTCGGCGGTCGTGCTGGTCGATATCTGATACGTTCCGGCACATGAAGATCGCGCCGGCACAGCTCATCTTGTCGCTCCTTGTCTGTGCGTGTGGCCACAAGGACGTCGCCGGCACGGGCTCAGGTTCCGCCGCGCCCGTCGCAGGTCCGGCAACGTGCCCGCCCGGCAACGTGGTCAAGGATGGTGCGTGCATCGTCGTCGTCACGCCCGAGAAGGTGCTCGCGGTGGAGACCCAGAAGTCGCGGCTCGATGATCTCGCGACGATCCTCGACAAGATCGATGCGCTGTCAGCCCCGATCGAGCTGGTGAACGGCCTGCGCGCCACGCCGCAATGGAAATCGATCGCCGCGACGTCGGCCAAGTTCGCGATCGTCGAACAAGTCGTCGGTGTGCTCGATCAAGGCGTGAAGCAGCTGCGCACGTTCAAGCGCAGCCTCGGCGAAGCTTCGAAGCGCCTCGGCGATCTCGGCGGCGAGCTCGACAAGCTACTCAAAGATCCGGGCACCGCGCAGCAGCTCGCGGATGTTCGCGCGAAGGTCTCGGCCGAGGTGCGCGGCGCGATCGAGCCGCTCGCCACGCAGGTCCAGGACACGATCACCAAGGCGATCGCGCCGATCGAGGCGCAGCTCGGCGACACCGCCGACATGATCATCGGGGCCTGCGCGATGGCGAAGCTCTCCGGCGGTGGCGAGAGCCTCAAGCAGCTGTGCGGTCAAGCCAAGGACGTGTTCGGCAAGGCGACCGCGTTCATGATCGATATCAAGGCGAAACCGGCCGCCCTGTTCGACGATGTCTCGAAGCAGCTCGAGACCCAGCTCGATCAGCTCGTCGATAGCGAGACCAGGACCGCGATCAGCGTCGCGCAAGCGAAGATCAACAGCCTCCTGCTGCTCGGTTCGGGCTCGGCAGGCTCCGCTGCGCCGTAACTACGTCGTTGCTCGTCGACGAGCGTCGATTGTAGCGCACGAGCTCGCTCGGCACGAGCGCGACCAGGAAGTCGAGAGCTCCGCGATCGATCGTTTGCTTCAGGGCTTCGCGACGTACGTGAACGCGTGCGGCAGCGTGACCTCGCCGCCTTCGAACACGACGCGCACGTCGACGACCTGGCCGGCCGGCCCCGCGGGGGCC
>JAYVLQ010000148.1:0-32412 GCA_043759355.1 Kofleriaceae bacterium | reverse complement strand
TTAGCAGGACATAAGATGTTGCGAATGGATCTGGTCACCGAAGCGGTGGAGATTGCGAGGGTTGCCGGGGCGCTCTCGAAGTCGCCGATCGTGGCCTTCGATCTCGAGTTTGCGTCGGCCGACCGATTGATCCCGGTCCTGTGCCTGCTCCAGGTGTCCTGGCTCGACGAAGACCAGCATCGGAGGTTCGATGCCGCGGATCCAAAATCGGTCGCAGAGATCGCACCCACGGCGCGTCTCATCGACCCGATGAGCGCCGATATCGGGCCGATCGTGGCGGCCCTCGCGGCACATCCACTCGTCGTCGCTCACGCCCCCCGTCAGGATCTCGGCCTTCTGGCCGTGCGATACGGCCTCACCGAGATGCCGGGCCTGATCGACACCCAGCTTATGGCCGCGTTCGCCGGCCTGGGGGACCAGATCGGCCTCGCCACGCTCGCGAATGATCTGCTCGGCACGAACCTCGGAAAAGATCAGCAATGGACCGCGTGGGAGCGCCGCCCGCTGACCGCGGCGCAGCTCGCCTACGCGGTCGCCGACGTGAGGTACCTCCACGCACTGCATGCGCTGTTCGCGACCAAGCTCGGTGCCACGCGGCTCGGCTGGGTGCGCGCGGAGTCGCAACAGATCCTCGCGGATGCGCTTGCGGCCGCGGCCGTGACTCCCGAGACCGCGTGGCACCAGCTCGGTGGGCTGCGTGCGCTCGAACCGCTCGCGCAAGCTGGCGCGAGGGTGCTCGCGGAGTGGCGGCAACGCACCGCGATCGCGCTCGATCGTCCGCTCGGGCAGGTGCTCGCCGACAAGAACCTGTTCGAGCTCGCGCGCAATCGCCCGCGCGATGCCGGGAGCGTGCGCGCGCTCAAGGGCATCGCTCCGATCGCGAAGACCCATGCCGACGAGATCCTCGCGGTGCTCGCGACCGCGAATGCCGATGGCATCACGCCGCGAGGTGCCCCGCCGCGCGCCGCGAATGCACGTGCGCAGCGCTGGGCGGAGATGCTGCTCGCGATCGCGCACGTGATCGCCGATGAAGCGCACATCGCACCGCGCTTGCTCTCGACCCGCGGCGATGCCGAGCACTTCGCACGCACCGCTGACGAGCAAGGGCTCGACGCGACCGCGTCGTTACCCGCGCGCGCGACCTGGCGCGGCGAGCTGCTCGGCAGCGCGTGGGCGGGCTGGCTTGCCGGTACGGTCGCGATCGTCGGCGATCCGAGCTCGCCGGGCGGCGTGCAACTTCGCTACGACCAGCCGGTCCAGTAGAACATCAGCGCATGGAGCCCGCGATCCTTGTGGGCTTGCTCGAGCAGCGTGGTGACGGGCTCGCGATCCTTGGCTTTGCCATCGACGCCCGGCCACGGATCGATCATCACGAGCTCGTCGCGACCTTTCGGATCGTGGGCATCGAGCTGTTCCATCGTGACGCCGACCGCGTGATAGACCTCGTCGCCGAGCGCATCGCGACCGCCGACACCTTCGACCGGATGGAGACGCTTGAAGTTCGTGGGCAGCATCGCACCGCGATAGCCCTTGCCCTGACGGACCCACTCGAGCAGCGCGGCGGTCGGCACGGCGATGCGGCGACACTGCAGGCGATAGCCGAGCTCGGCGAGTGCGTTGGTCCGAACGGTAAACCAGCGCTGGACCTTCTCGATCATGCCGCCTTCGCGCGAGGTGTTGAGCTCGTGGAAGATGTGCTCCTGGATGCCAGGCGCGTAGGCGCCGGCGCGGTACGCGATCCGGCGCAGGATGTAGGCCGTCGATGCGCCGCAACAGGCGTTGACCGTGTGGAACACGGGTACCGAGAAGACCAGGTCTTCCGGCCGTTGAAGAACAACGTCGTCTCGACTCACCACTAGCTCCACGAGCGCTCGCGAGCGTACACGATCTTGTTCATAGTAGAGGAAGGCCCGGCCGTTCTACGTCTGCAGGACTCTTGAGCTTCCTGACAGATTGGTTGACAGTCTGGCAGCGCGCTAGTACTGACAGAGTGTCAGGTTATGCCGCGCCGTCTCGATCTCGCACGCCGCCAGGAGCTCGCGGTCGCCGCGTTCGAAGTCCTGCGCACGCGCGGCGTCCAGACCAGCATGCGCGAGCTCGCCGACGCGCTCGGGGTGAAACGCCCGACGTTGTACTTCTACTTTCCGGACATCAACACGGTGTTCGAGACCGTGCTCGACCAGACCTACCGCGCGCTGACCGAGCTCGTGCTCGAACGGGTCAAGCACGTCGAGCATCCGCTCGATCGGCTGCGCGCAGTGGTCGATGCGTCGATCTCGTTTCACCGCGAGCGTCCGAACTTGATCGGCGGGTTGTTCCAGTTGTGGGCGATGGGTGGCCGCGGGTTCCAGAGCGTCCTCGACCGCGAGCGCCTGGCGGTCATGGCCGCGCGCGATGCGCTGGTCGCCGATCTGCGCGGTGGCATCGCGCGCAAACAAGTCCGCGAGTGCGACCCGGAGCGCATCGTCGATCTCGTCCTCGCGGTGATCGATGGCGTCCTCGTCCATCACGTCGTCGGCATCGCGCGACCCGATGCCGTCATTGAAGAGCTCGCCGCTCGTATCATCGAACCGCTACGCGTTCGCAACGTGAAGAGGAAACGACCATGACAAGACCTTTCTGGATGGCCCGCCTCGCCGGTACGCAAGCGGAGATGGGCGCGCAACATGGCCGGCTCGTGGCGCGCGAAGCGGCGGCCCTGTTCGGCTTTTACAAGACGATGCCCGAGCGCACGCTCGCCGGTGACATGACCGGTGCTGCAGGTGCCGTCGGTAAGGTCATGGTCCGCGCGCTCGTCACCGCGTGGCAACACCGGCTCGTGCGCGATCGACCGGTCGAGCTTGCGGAGCGCACGCGCGCCTTCGCCGAAGCGGTCAAGAAGCTCGTGCCGGAGGCGAGCGTGCGCGATTCGCTACTTGCATTTGCGACGATGGATTCGCTCCAGAACTGCGTGTCGCTCGCGGCGCGCGGCAAGGTCGGGCCGTTCGCCGGCACGTTGCCTCGCGCGATCGTCGGCGCGGTGCCTGCCTGCACGAGCGCGATGGCGTGGGGCCACGCCAGCCACGACGGCGAGCTGATGTTCGGCCGAAACTTCGATTTCCCGGGAGTCGGCGTGTGGGACGCGGCGCCCGCGTTCATCGTGTGCGCGCCGTCGGGCGGCATGCATTACGGCTTCTTCGCGACACGCGGTGCCGACACGCCCGTCGTCACGGTCGTCAACGAAGCGGGACTCGTGCTCGCCCCGCACACGCGATGGCATCGCGACACCACGTTTGGTGGCGCGATGATCGTCGATGTCGTCCACGAGATCGCGCGGCGCGCCGAGACCCTCGAGGATGCGATCCGGATCGCGAAGGAGCGCCCGATCTCGTCGAGCTGGGGCATTGCGATTGGCTCGGCGCGCGAACGCTCGGGCCTCGTGCTCGAGATCGCTGGCCGGCAGGTCGAGGTCGTGCGGCCGGTGCCGGGCGCGTCGTTCCTGACGTGCGCGAATAGCTATCGCACTCCCGCGTTGCAGGAGCGTGAGATCGCCGCGACCCAGGCGTGGTCGATTCATTCGGATCGCCGCGAGCGTCGGTTGCGCACGTTGATCGAACAACGCGGAGAGCCGCTCACGCCCGAGGCACTCGCGCGGTTCCTCGGCGATCGCCAGGATGGCGGCATCGCGCGCCACCTCGGCGCGGTGCTCGCACAACCCACGAACGTGCACTGTGCCGTGGTCACGCCGGGGCTGCGCAAGGCGCTCGTCGGCATCGATCACGCACCGGTGTGCGAGGGCAGGTGGGCCGAGCTCGGGTGGGAATGGAGCGGTGCGACTGGCGGCTGGGAGCTCGGTGTTTCCTGCCACGTTGCCTCGGGCTTCACCGCGCGCGTGCGTGACGATATCGGGGCACCGCACGACGCGGCGACGACCGCGATTTACGAGGCCGCGCAGGCGTACGACAACGCGCACGATGTCGCCTCCACACTTGTAGCGCTCGAGCGCGCGGTCACCGCCGCGCCGCACGATCCGTCGCTGCGCATGCCCGCCGCGTGGCTCGCGCTCGAGCACGACCAACCGGCGCGCGCGCTCGTTCACGTCGAAGCGGGGCTCGACTCGGAGACCGATCCGTATCGCCGCGGCCAGCTGTTGCTGTGGGGCTCGCGGATCGCAAAGCGCACCGGCAACGAGGTGCTCGCGACGCGGTGGGTCGACGAGCTCGCGCGCCTCGGGATTGCCGAGCTGGCCGCGGCGGCCAAGCGATCGTTTCGCGGCAAGCCGCACGTCAACTTGATGATGGCTGACGCGTATTAACGTACGCTACGCTCCACCCACATGCTGCTCCTCGACATCAACGCATTGGTCCTGATCCTTGGCGGAGTCTTGGCGCTCTCCGCGCTGATCGTCGCGAAGCATCCGGACGCTCAGAGCATCGTCGCGAAGCTCACTCCCTGGCAGACGATCATCGGCATCGGCCTGATCGTGCTCGGCGTGCTCAACTTCGTGAAGATAGTGCCGCTCATCAGCGGCGACGCATTCGTGAAGAACCTGATCGTCGTCGCCGCGGAGCTTGTCGTGTGCGGCGGCTCGGTCTTGCTCGGCGCGATGCTCGGCATGAACCAGATCCTCGAGTGGATCCCGAGCCAGCAGGGCAAGCAGAAGTTCTACAACCTGATCCAGCAGGTGTTCGTGTTCCAGCTCTTGGTCGGCATCGTGTGCCTCGCAGGTGCTGTCGCTCACTTTCTCTATCGCTTCGGCTTGCTCAAGTTCATCACCGCGTAAGCTCTTCGTTGCGATCCGTCGCTGGCGGGACCGGCGGCGTGAGCGCCGAGATTCGATCGCGCGTGGCGGGATCGAGATACACGGCCTGTGCGGCGAACGCCGGTGCGAGCTGCTCGACATCGCGACCGCCCGCGAGCACGGAGGTCACGGCCGGATGCGACGTCACCCACGCGAGGGCGAGCGTCACCGGATGCTGGCCGAGCTCGCCGGCGAGCGCTGTGAACTTCGCGGCGATGTCGAACATCGCCGGATCGCCGTAGCGTGCCTCGTACATCTTCCACTCGACGAGGCGACCTCGCTCGGGCTTGCCACCGGTGTACTTGCCGGTGAGGAGGCCGCCGCCCGTCGGGCTGTATGGCACGACCGCGACCCCGAGCGCTTGCGCCATCGGCAGGAGCTCGATCTCGGCGGTGCGCTTGACGAGGTTGTACATCGGCTGCACCGCGACGATCGGTGCGAACCGCTCGAGCGCCGCGATGCCGAGCGCCTGTGCGACCTGCCACGCGGCAAAGTTCGAGCACGCCGGATACAGCACCTTGCCCGAGGTCACGAGCGCGTCGAGCGCGCGCAGCGACTCCTCGAGATCGGTGCCGTCATCGAAGCGGTGAAGATAATAGACATCGATCCGATCGGTCGCGAGCCTCCGCAAGCTCGCTTCGACCGCGCGCACGATGTGATAGCGCGAACTGCCGCGCGCGTTCGGACCTTTGCCGGTCGGAAAATACGCCTTTGTCGCGAGCACGATCTCGTCGCGCTCGCCGCGCATCAACCGGCCTACGATCTCTTCGGACCGACCTTCGTTGTAGACATCGGCGGTATCGATGAAGTTGACGCCCGCCTCGCGCGCGGCGCGCCACACGGCGGCGGAGGCCGCTTCGTCGGAATCGCCACCGAACGACATCGTGCCGAGCGCGACGCTAGAGACCTTCACGCCGGTCTTGCCGAGCGGGCGCAGCATCAGCTGAACCTTTGCGCGACGTACACTCCGATACCGCACAGCATCACGAGCGGACCAAGGATCCGACACGCTTGCTTCGCGCGCACGGCCTGCGCAGAATCACCTGAGGAGCCAAGAAGTTTGGCTCTGGACGTCGGGATCACACCAAACCCGATGGCCGTGGCCAGGCCGCCGCCAAGGACGCTGATGATCATGTCGATCATCTAGCGCGCGAACGCCGCTTCGATGCGTTCGAGGACCTTCTCTTCGGAGGCCGAGACGCGGCCGATGCCGAGGAAGCCACCGGCGGCGCCGGCGACCATCTTCGCGAAACCGACGATCTGATTCTTGAGCAGGTGGTTTTGCTCGTCGTTGAGCTGCGCCGTCAGCGACTTGATGTACGCCTCCCACGCTTCGAGGAGGTCATCACTCGGGCGCTTCGCGAGCCAGGTCTGCAGGAGGTCGTAGCCGGCCGTGCCGGATTCGAGCCCTTTGCCATGCGCGCCCTGGAGGATCGCGGTGCGTTCGTTGTCCTGGATCGTGCCGTCGGCCCAGGCGACCTGGATGAGTGGGACGAGCGATAGCGCCGCGATCGTGTTCGCGCTCATGCCGAGGTGAACGAGCTTGTCGAGCACCGCGTCGTCGGTCATGCCCGAGACTTTGCGAAGGTCTTCCTTCGAAGACTGCGAGTCGAGCTTCGACTTCATCGCGGCGATCTTTTCCCGGTTCTCTTTGTCGTAGAACTGATTTTCGAGGGCAGCGCCGCGTTGCTCGAGAGTGACTTCGCTCATGGGGCGAACTTACCTGAACTTTTTTGCTCTTGCTCGTCGATGCGCGCCCGGGCTAAACCCCGGGGCAATGCGGCGCTTTTTGGTCCTCGGCGCACTCGCCGGTTGCGCGACCGGCATTCGCATGGACGCCCCTGTGGATGCTGATTCTTCGGTTCCACCGGACGGTGCCACGGGGCATGGCTCCGACGCCGGCACGAACACCGAAGGGTCCGGGTCGGGTTCGGGAGCTGGCATCACGGCACCGCCCACGGTGCCGCTACTGCTGAGCGAGATCACACTCGCGCCGACCGGCTCGGAGTACATCGAGATCGTAAACCCGACCGCGTTCGCGGTGCCGCTCGCGAACCTCTACCTCTGCGACAACGGCAACTACTTCAAGCTGCCAGCCGGCGCGCCGATCCTCACGAGCGGCGACTTTCTCATCAAGTTTCCCGCGAACGACATCGCGCCCGCGCACGGGGTCATCACGGTCGCGATCGGTTCATCCGCCGCCTTTCACACCGCGTTCGGGGCGGACCCCACCTATTCGATCGCCGATGGCAACGTCACGGTCGTAACCTCGATGTCGCCATCGCTCACCGATAGTGGCGAGGTCGTCGTGTTGTTCCAGTGGGACGGCGCGGCGTCGGTCGTGCACGACGTCGACCTCATGATCGCGGGCACGCCGACCAGCGGTAACACGCTCGTCACGAAGAGCGGGTATCCGCAGCTCACCAGCTCGTACAAGACCGATAGCAACTCGATCACCGCGCAGGCAGGCGCACCGACCACCGGGTTCTCGACCAAGCGAATCTTGCGCGAGCCCGGGCACGAGACCCAGACCGGCGGCGGAAACGGCTACACGGGCGATGACGAGACCAGCGAAGCGACCGGCACGACGTGGGATTCGACGTTCAGCGCACCGACCCCGGGCGCCGTTCCGGCCGCGCTCCTCCAATAGTTGTTCCCTTTACCCCGTGGCAGCGCAGGGCCAGAAGCACCTCCAGAAGGTCGAGGCCAAGGAGCTCTGGGAGATGATCGACCGAGCTCGTAACTTCGAATACATACATGCTTCCGAAGGTGAAGGACCAGCTCGATAAGTTCTTCGCGATGTGGCCGGCGCAATAGTTTCGCGTCGCGACGCGGCATGCGATCCTGTTCGACGGTAGTGGACGCGCGGCTTAAACGGGCAATTCCAACGCCCAGGATCCTGAGCCAGGCCCAAGAGCTGGTTCGTTTGGCGCTCAAAGCGCTGGACGATCTGCGTGCACTCGACGACAGCCTGTACGAGCGTTTCGTCGCGAGTCGTGACGAGCCGAGTGCTCCTGCCGTTGCCGCGAAGGGCTTGCAGCACCTGTGGGAGACCACGTTCTCCGGGTTGACCGCGCTCCTGTGGTTCTGCAAATCGCTCGGTGCAGATGCGAAGTCCGAGCCCGAGGCGCCCGCGGAGGAGTTCGATTTTGCCGATTTCGGCGAATCGAAGGCCGCACCCAAAGAAGAAGACAACCTCTCGCTCGGTGCGACCGACCTGCTCGATTTTCTCGATCAGATCGACGAACAGAGCTCGAACGCCGACCAAGGTGATCAAGAGAAGTGGAACAAGGTGATCGAGCGCGTCGTCTCGATCGAGTACGGCCTGACCTCGCAGCAAGCCGAGGCAAAGGAGCGCTTGAAGGTCGCGCTCTCCACGGGCGAGATCGGGCACGCGCTCGCCGTCCTCGACGACACGCAGAGCTCCGCGAGCGAAGGTGTCCACGCGCTCGTCGGTGCGGTCTACGAGAGGTTCACGCCGGACGTCAATCCCACGACGGTGGTGCCCGGCTATCTCACCGCGCTCGGTCGCGCGTTGCTCGTGCGCCGTGGAGTCGCGGAGCTCGCGACGAACCTCACCCCCTACAACGAGATCCTGCAGGGCGACGATCCGACCACGTACGAGGCGGCGCTGATCGCCGTGCGGACGATCGTCCACGGCTACGTGATGTCGGTCGTGTGTCGGGCGATGCGGCCCGCGGATCGCTGGCAGATGGTCGAGTTCGAGCGCCTGCTCGCGACGCAGCAAACCTCGACGGCGCGGCTCACCACCGAAGGCCTCGTGAAGTACCTCGATTCGCTCGGCACTATCAATCAACGCGAAGTGCTCGTGATGCACGATCGTCGCACGATCGAGGCGATGCGCGAGGCGGTCTCGAATGCGCGGCAGCTCCTGGATCTGTCGCCGCGCGCGGCCGTCGAGATGATGGATCGCGCCTACCAAGCGGCGCAGCGGTTGAAAGGGCGGTCGACCGCGATCGACAAGCTGGTCTCCGAGCTCGAGCAGTACGCGCCGCTGGCCGCAGAGGCTGCGCCGGCGAAGTTCCTCGAGGGACTCGAAGGCGTGCTCGCAGTCGCGGGAGGCTAGCGCGACGCTTTGGCGGTAGGCGCACACCAATGCTGGTCGGAGCGGTCGGCGCGGCTCCGCCCGGCGCCAACGACGATCCTGACCTCGGCGTGCACTAGATCTGCTTCTGATGCGCGTCGCGGAGCTCGGCGAGCTCGGCGGTGCCACGCGTGCGTGCGGTCGCGATCGATTCACCTGCGGCGACCGGCACGCGGACCTCGTAGTAGCTCTTGAGCTTGGGCTCGGTGCCAGACGGCCGCATGATCACGCGGCGGCCACCTGCGAGCCTGAACACGAGCACGTCCGAGGGCGGTAGGCCGCCTTCTCCCTTGATCAGATCGACCACGGTCTCGACCTCGTGACCCGCGAGCTCCTTCGGTGGCTTCGTGCGAAAGCGCTCCATCGCTTGCTTGATCTCGGCGAGGCCTGCGGAGCCCGGCTTCGTGATCGAGACCTGCTCGGTGACAAACAGGCCGACGCGGCGGTAGATGTCGTCTAGATGCTCGAGCGGGGAGCGCTGCTTGACTTCGCGGTTCCACACCACGAGCTCGGCGAACAACAGACATGCGGAGACGCCGTCCTTGTCGCGGACGAGCGGACCGATCGAATAGCCGAGCGCCTCCTCGTAGCCCATCACGAACCGGCCGCCGGTCTCGCGCTCGAAGTCCATCGCCGCGTTGCCGATCCACTTGAAGCCGGTGAGGGTCTCGCGATAGTCGGCGCCCGCCGCCTTGGCGAGGTACGACAGCAGCTGCGACGAGACGATCGTCGTCGCGACCATGCGCTTGTCCTTCGGCTGGACCTCGAGCAAGTAGTCGGCGAAGAGAGCGCCGACCTGATCGCCGGTGAGCTGGCGAAAACCGGTGGGCGAGGTGGGATCGGGGACTGCGACCGCGAGCCGATCGGCATCTGGATCATTCGCGAGCACGAGCCCGGCGCCGATCTGCGTCGCGAGCGCGAGCACGAGATCCATCGCGCCCTTCTCCTCGGGATTCGGGAACGCGACTGTCGAAAAATCCGGATCGGGCTCGCGCTGCTCGGGCACGGTGTGGAAGTTCGGGAACCCACCGCGCTGCAAGATCGGCTCGGTCGAGCGCGCGCCGACGCCCTGCATCGGCGTGAACGCGATCACGAGATCACCCTTCAAGTTCGGCTGCGCGCGCAGCGCGATCGCCGCCGCGAGGTAGCGATCGTGCAGCGCTTCGTCGAGATCGATCACGAGCTTCTGTGCTCGGGCATCTTCAAGCGCCGGCATCTCCAGCTGATCGCTGCGACCGCTCTTTGCGATTTGGGCGGCGATGCCGGTGTCATGCGGCGGAATGATCTGCGCGCCGTTGCCCCAGTAGACCTTGTAGCCATTGTACTGCGCCGGATTGTGGCTCGCCGTGACCATCACACCCGCGGCGCACTTCAGATCGACGGTGGCCCACGCGGTCGTCGGCGTCGGCCATGGGCGGTGTGCGAGGTACGCCGGGATGCCGGCACCGGCGAGCACGCGTGCGGTGTCCTCGGCAAATACCCGCGAATTGTGGCGCGCGTCGTGGCCGATCAAGACGCCGCGCTTGCCCGCATCGGGCACGTGCGCGTGAAGGTATGCCGCGAGGCCCGCGCTGGTCTTGCGAACCACGACGCGGTTCATGCGCTGCGGTCCAGGTCCAAGGATGCCGCGGAGCCCGGCGGTGCCGAACTCGAGCGTGCCATGGAAGCTCTCGTGGAGCTCCTTGATCGCCGCGGCATCACCGAGATCGAAGCGCTCGATCAGCGATTCGAGCTCGGCTCGCGTCTTCGGATCGGGATCCTCGGACAGCCAGAGCTCGGCGGCTTCGCGATAGATTGGATGGAGCGACATCGTCGCGACCATACGATGGTTCGGCGGCAGAATCTTCTGTGCGGCAGAGCCACGGTGTGGAGAGGCGGGTTAGCCCTGCAGCTTCTTCTTCATCTTGGAGATCAGCCCGGCAAAGCCGTCTTTCTCGACGATCTTGTTGAACTGCTCTTTGTAGTTCTCGACGAGGCCGACGCCATCGGTCTTGACGTCCCACGCCTTGAGCTTGCCACCGTCTTTCTTCAAGACGTAGTCGACTTCGATCTTGTACGGGCGATTGTGGCGCTTGGTGTTGATCTGCGTGACCACGACGGGGTTGCCGTTCTCGATCGATTCGCCGGTGTAATCGACCGTGTACTCGAGGTTCGAGCGCAGGCCCTTGATGTAATTGTCCTCGATCAACGCGCGCAGCGTCGAGAGGTACTCTTGCTGCTGCGCGGGCGTGCCCTTCGACCATTGATCGGCGAGCGCGCGCTTGCCGAGCTCGTCGATATCGAGAAAGTCGCGGACCGATCCGGTGACCTTGCCCGCGAGGTCTTTCTCTTCTTTGGAGCCGGCCGCGACCTTCTGCTTGAGCAGGCCGCTGATCTTTTGGTTAGCGGCCTTCACGGACGCAGTTCCCGGACCGGGCGTGCCGGCAAACGCGGGTGCTGCAAGTAAAGCGAACAACAGGATGATCAGGCGCTTCATGGCGGGTTCTTACCTCGGACGCGAGCCGGCCGCTCGAAATTCACCCGTGGCACGTCCCAGCCGAACCACGGCAACATTCCACGCGACCACCGCCGTGGCCCACTGGGCGCGCAGGGTGAACCAGCCTACGTAGGCATCTACGAGATCGCGGGACTCGGCCGTGCCGATCGCCTCGTTCTGGAGGACCGAGGCGAGCCAGGTTCGTGCCGCTTTTTCACCTTCTTTGGCGGCGTCGACCTTGGTGTGCGCGGCGGTCGCTTCGGCCAGCGCGGTATCGGCGTCGTAGCGGGCACCCAGCTCTGCGAGCTGGGCCTGCGAGCGCATCTTGTGCGCATCCGCTGCCGCGCGATCGGCGCGCGCCTTGACGTTCCACGGCTCGAGCGTCCACTGCAGGCCGATCACGATGCCGGCGCCCGAGCGGTTGTACGGATCGTTCGCGAACACGCCGGGTGCATCCTGAACGCCGTGGGCCGACGCGATCAGCGCCGATCCGACGAGCGCGATATCGGGATAGTAGTACGACTTCTCCATCGCGAGCAGCTCCTCGGCGGCGGTCGCACCCGACTTCGCGGCGAGCCGCTGCGGACGGCGCTCGACGCCCAGATCCTTGGTCGCGGGCAACGCGCGCTCGATCGGCGCGAGCTCGACATCATCGATCTCGGCATCGTTGACCCCCGTGATCGCACGCAGCCCTGCGAGCGCCTGGCCTTCGCCTTGCGCGGCATCGGCACGCTGCGCCTTGGCCTGCGCGAGCAAGACCGCGACGCGTTGGCGGTCCGTGATCGTGATCGATTTACTCTCGTCGAAGTGCTTCTTGGTATCTTCGATCTGCTCGATGCCATCGTCGAGCATGCCCCCGAGCTCGCGCGCGAGCTTCAAGCCCCAGTATGCCCGCGCGGCGTCGGAGACGGCATCGCCCGCTGCTTCATCGGCGAGTGCGGTTTGTGCCGCGACCCCGGCGCGTGCGGCATTGCGCGCGTGCTGGATCTTGCCGAACGTGTAGAGCGGTTGCGTGACATCGACCTGCGCACCCGCGAACAGGCCGGAGAACCGCAGCGCGAAGTTCTTCGGCGTGGTGCTCGTGCACTGTGGATCGTTGCAGTTGATCTCCGGGCTGAGCGTCGCGAACGCGGTGACCTTCACGCGAGGCAACCGCGCGGCATCCGCTTCGTCGCTCCGCGCTTCTGCCGAGTCGCGATCGCTTTGCGCCATCTGGACGCGTGGATTGGCGACCGCCTTGGCGATCACTTGATCGAGCGTGAGCTTTCCCGGTTCCGCCGCGACCAGGCGAGGGACCAGGAGGAGCACGACCCACGAACTACGCATGCGGCGGTTGTACACCACCACACCGTCCGACGCAGGCGACCGGGTGCAGGGGCGCGAGCCCGCGGTTCATCGGAACAACCGTGGATGGAACACGAACAGGCGCGTCGCGCCCTCGACGTCTTTGCCTTGATTGTCGTTGATCAAGAACCAGCGTCCGTCCGCGGTGCGGACGATACCTTCGAGGTTGAGCTTCTGGCGATAGCGATCGCGGACGAGCGGCCAGAGATCCATTGCGATCGTTGGTGTCACCTCGGCTGCGGTTGGCGGGAGCTCGAACGACAGGATGCGCGACACGCCGTAGTGGCGCTCGATCGCTGTGACCTGCGCCGTGCCATCGGGGGCGAACGTGCAGAATAACGCCGAGATTTTTCCTTTTGTGCTGGTGAGGTGCAGCTTCGTCACGCCCGTGATCTTCTGGCCGTGAATATGAACGAGCGGCGCGTAGCGCGTGCCATCGGCAAGCGTGCCGGCACTTTCGATACCCGCGATCACATCCTCGCCGTTGCCGCAGATGCCCTCGACACCGTGATTGCGGACGAGCTCGAGGCCAACATCGGCATCGGTGAGCGGCAGCGTCTGGGTCAGCGCGATGTGACCGTCGGCGCGAAGCTCGCCAAACATCACGCTCGCCGTTGCGACGTCTTGGCCTTCGGTGCCGATCGCGAAGTGGTTGTTGCCGAGCCACGCGATGGCTTCGGTATCGACGCCATCGGGGACGCCATCGAGCGGATGTTCGACATCTTTGATCTGGATCGGCGAGCCCGAAAGCTCGAGCTCGACAACGACGTGATCGCGCTCGGGTAGGGCCCAGATGTGGCCGCGATCGTCGAGCGACAGGTCCGACATTCCCGGCGCAAGCTCGGGGCGTAGCGGGATTTCGTCGAACAGCGCACCGGCGTCGGCGGCGGTCGGCGTCAGGATAGGTAGCGTGGTCGGTGCGGGTGCGCTCGCGACCGGCGCATCGTGCTTCTTGCTGCACGCCGCGAGCACGACGACCAGCACGTAGGACTTCACTCGAATGGCGTACCACGTCGCACCCCGGGGCAGGCGCGCCCCAGCTGCTCCCGCCCATGCGTCCACCCGTGCCGCCACCGGCAAGCGCGGTTGCTCACCATGCGAGCACGAAAGACGGTAGCTCAGACAGCCTGCGTGCTTCGCAACACGATGCGCGTGATCTCGAGAGGCGCGAGCAAACGTACCGGCGGGCCCCAGTAGCCGCAGCCACGGGTGACGTAGAGCTGCGTGCCTTCGACCTCGTACCTGCCGGCGAGCAGGCCGCCTTGCTGGAGCTTGACGATGTAGTGCCACGGCCAGATCTGGCCACCATGCGTGTGCCCGGAGAGCTGCAGATCGACGCCGTGGCGCGCCGCGCGGTAAACCTGCCGCGGTTGATGCGCGAGCAACACGAGCGCGCGTCTCGGATCATGACCGGCGGTCGCCGCACCGAGGTTCTCGCCGTGGCCAGGCCACGCGTGGGCGCTGTGATCGTCGACGCCGGCAAGATCGAACGAGTCCTCACCGTCGCCGATCGTGACGTGCTCGTTGCGCAGGTAGCGCGCGCCGAGCCGCGTGAGCTCGGCGATCCAGGCATCGGCGCCGCTGTAGTACTCGTGGTTGCCAGTCACTGCGTAGACGCCGTGCTTCGCGGACAGCTGCGCGAGCGGGGCGATGTCGTCGCGCAGATTCTCGACCGTGCCGTCCATCAAGTCGCCGGTCAGCGCGATGAGATCTGGCTTCAACGCATTCGCATGATCGACGACGCGCTGCACGAAGTCGCGATCGATCGTCATGCCCGTGTGGAGGTCGCTGAGCTGGACGATCGAGAAGCCGTCGAGCGAACGCGGCAACTTCGCGAGCGAGATCTCCACCGTCACGATCTGATGCTCGCCGCGCGCCTCCATCATGCCGGCACCGACGCTAGCGCTGGTCACGGCGATGGCTGCCCCGCCACCGAGCCGGGTGAGAAATTCGCGACGCGAGAGCTGCGCTGCGATGGCGGGCGGGCGGCGCGCGAGCTTGCGTGCGAGCCACGTACCACCGCGGACGAGATCGACGACCAAGAACGCCGTCGCCGAGACGCCGACGAACGCGAGCCACGGCCCCGAGATCCAGCCCATCACGCGGGAGAACCCCGGGGCCCACATCCGTGCTGACGATTGCAGCGGCACCGAGATGAACAGCAATACGATCGCCGCTGCGATCAAGCGGCGGGTGCGTCGCTCGGGCTCGATCACGCCGACCAAGCGGCGATACACGTAGTACGTGACCAGCCCCGAGACGACCATCATCGCGATGCGGAACACCACGCGGGACCGTAGCACTGCCTAGCGTTTTTTCACGATTACCGGCATGCCGCCCCGCGGACGCAGCGTGACCATCGGTTCACCGTCGACATGACGGTTGACGAGCGTGAAACTCGCGGACCGAGCGAGCGTCGCGAGCGCGAGCTGGCCCTCCATGTTTGCGAAGTGCGAACCGATGCATACGCGCGGGCCGCCGCCGAACGGCAGGTAGTGATGGCGCGGTCGCGGCTTCTTCGCGTCGGCGAGCATGCGCTGCGGGCGAAACGAGTGCGGCGCCGGAAAGTAGTCCGCGCGGCGATGGATGCCACGAATGTTGATCGCGATGATCGCACCCTTCGGAAAGCAATGGCCTCCGAGGGTGACGTCTCGCTTGGCCTCGCGCCCTGTCATGTACGCGGGTGGATGCATGCGCATGGCTTCCTCGAGCACGGCGAGGGTCCACGGCAACGCCGGGAGGTCCTCGATCGTCAGCGGGCGGTCGTCGAGTGCATCGACCTCGGCTTGCAGCCGCACGAGCGCCTCGGGATTGCGCAGGAGCTCGTACCACGCCCAGGTCAGCGCGTTCGCGGTCGTCTCGTGACCGGCGAGAAGTAGCGTCATCACCTCGTCGCGAACCTGGCGATCGGTAAGCCCGCTGCCGTCTTCTTCGTCGCGCGCGAGTAGCAGGATCGACAGCACGTCGCCCCTGTCATTGCCGCGCGCGCGGCCCTCGCGGATCATGCGATAGACCACTTCGTCGAGCAGCTTCACCGCGCGGCGCATCTGCAGGTGGCGTGGCAGCGGCCACTTGTAGCCGAGCTGGACCATCGACCGGAGGCTCGTGGACTGCGAGGCCATCGCGAGATCGAGCGCGTGCGCGACTTGCTTCGCATCGCTGCGGACATCGGCGCCGAACATCGTGCGGCCCGCGATCGCGAGCGTCATCTCCATCATCTCGTGAGACAGATCGATGCGCCGACCGGAGTGCCAGCGATCGGCCTGGCGCTGGGTCTCCTCGACCATCACGGCGCCGTACGCATTCAACCGCTTCGGCGCGAACGCGGGGGCGAGCAATTTGCGATGCCGGCGATGCGTCTCACCTTCAGCGGTCAGGAGGCCTGCGCCGAGCAGAGGCTCGAGGAAGCTCAACCCGCGCGACTTCTGGAACGAGTCTGCCTTGGTCACGAACACCTCGTGCGCGAGGTCGGCATCGGTGACGCAATAGATCGGGATGTGAGCGAGCTGGAGCCTCGCGATCGGGCCGGTGCGCGCCGCATCGTCTTGCAGGCCGAGCCGGTCCGCGCGGAACTGCAGCAAATTGCCAAGCACCGGGAGGCCGGGGACGGTCGGGATCGCCGTGACGGGATTCGCTCTGGTCAGCGTGGCCATGGGAGGTCTACAATGCGAGCGAACGCTCACATTGTCAGCTCGCGTTTGAGACGCAGCCACGGAGCCCCGCGATGCAGCGCCAAGTCCGGACCACGCCACGGAAACGCCCGAGCCAGGAGCGCAGTCGCGCGACGGTCGATACGATTCTCGAGGCCACCGCTCGGGTTTTGATCCACGCCGGCTTCGATGGCCTGACCACGAACGCTGTCGCGACCAAAGCCGGGGTCTCGATCGGTTCGCTCTACCAGTACTTTCCGAACAAGGAGGCCATGGTCTCCGCGCTGATCGAACGCCACATGAACGAGATGAACGGCGCGATCCTCAACGAGCTCGCGCGCGTCGCGACGCTACCGATCGCGCAAGCGGCGCGCGCGGTGATCGAGCTCACGCTCTCCGCGCACGGCATCGATCCGAAGCTCCACAAGGTGCTGACCGAGCAGGTCCCGCGGATCGGCAAGCTCGCGAAGCTGCGCGAGCTCGACAACATCAGCCATCGCATGGTCGCCGGCATGCTCGCCGCGCGTGGCAACGAGCTGGCGATTCGCGATCTCGAGATGACCGCCTTCGTACTCGTCTCGGCGATCGAATCGATCGTGCACCGCGCGGTGCTGCTCTATCCCGAGATGCTGGCGGACCCCCGCCTCGTCGACGAAGCGACGCTTCTGGTCACGCGCTACCTGGGCATCGCTGAGAACTAGCGCTGCGACAAGGTGGTCAGACCGTCGTGCCGGATATCACGCCGGTACCAGACCCGCACGACGGCTCGTTCGCGCAGATGGATGTCATCTCGGTCGCAACGTTCGAGCGACCCGGTTATCGTCGCGCGCATGGTTCGCCTTGCCTGGTGTGCGCTGATTCTTTTGACCGCGTGTCCGCCGAAGACTCCGGTGACGACGCCGCCTCCGCAACCGCCGAGTGCGGGCTGCCCTGCCGCCGCCGATGTGTACGTCGCTTCGTACGTGACTCAGGATCCGGGCAAGGGCCGGACGGGCTGGGTGGTTCCGATGCACGCTATGCCGGTCGCCGCGAACCAACAGGTCGCCGACTACCAGTCGATCGATCCAACGACCGCGTCGGCGTCGGGCCTTGGCGCGGCGCCCGCGGGAAACATCTGGTTGGTCACGGCTGGCCAACCGTGCCAGGCGCGGATCGGTGGCGCGTATGCGGCGAAGATCGATGGCCCGCCTGCCAGCCTGTCGTACGGGTACGAGCTCGAGGGTTGTCCCGCGCCCACGGATCCCCAGGAGGGCAGCGGGGTGATCATGGTCTCGCAGGAAGCGCCGAGCGGTTGCACGTTCGAGCAACCGCGGCCGATCGCGCAACGACTCGGTGCGATGGATGCGAAGCAACAGTGGCAGAAGCCTGAGCACGAGACGCCGATTCCGCCGGCGCTCGCACCAGTACTACCGAAGCACGACTGCGTGGCACCGGGCTGCGAGCCGCTCTGGGCGATCGCTCAGATCGATGCGAACAATCAGCCCGTCGCGTGGGCAGGTGCGTTGAACTGGCTCGCCGTCGGCGACCTCGCCAAGCAGTGCGAGTGGCACGCCGAGCGGTTCAGCGGGTTCTACGTGCCCGGCGATGCAGGCGCTCCGCCCGTGCAAGTGACGGAAGGGCAAAGCGCCGCCCATCCGCTCGCCCTCTCGGCGGCGCTCGTCGATAGCAAGGGCGCCAAGGTATTGGTCGCGGATGGTCCCGGCGAGTACGCGACGTACGATCTCGCCCCCGGCAAAGCGACGCTCGGTCACCACATCACCTGGATGAGCGCACCCGACGAGGCGTGGACGATGATCGATCATCTCGGCCCGGTCTGCGAGCAAGCAGCGCCTGCCGCTGCACCGCTGCCGAAAGACGCGAAGCCCGTCTCTCCGTATCCCTGACCGCGACGACCTGGCGAGGCTCGGAAGACCTGGTCGTGCCTCGCTGGCACGCAGCCTGCCGCGCGCGACGCAGATCCGCGAGGTTGCAGCCGTTCACGGCCTGGCTCGGCGCTTGAGTAAGCAGCGGGCAGATGCGCCGCCTGTTACTCCTCGCACTTTTGGTTCCAGTCATTGCGGATGCTGCACCGGAGTCCACACCGGTCTCGGCGCCGGCCAAGGAGATAGCTCCCGAGCCGAATCCTGACGACGTCCAGCTCTATCGCTGCAAGGACAAGGTCGGCCAGGTCAGCATCACATTCAAACCCGAGACCGAGCTCAAGGATCTCGTGACGTGGGCGATGGGTTTTACCTGCCGCAACTTCATGTTCGATCCGGCGTATGTCCAGCGCGGCAAGAAGGTCACGATCATCGCGCCGAACACGATGTCGCCGAGCGAGGCGTATCGCGTGTTTCTCGTCGCGCTCTCGACGATCGGGCTCACGGTCGTTCCGAAGGGCAACGTGCTGCGGATCGTCGAATCGGCGACCGCGCGCGCCGAAACGGTGCCGCTGATCAAGGGCACGCCCGATAACACCGAGCAGATCGTGCGGATGATCATCAAGCCGACGTTCGCGCAGGTCACGACGCTGCAGACCGCGGTCAACGCGATGAAGTCGGCAGCGGGCGATGTCCAGATCGTCGGCTCGGTGTTGCTGGTCACCGATTACTCGACCCACGTGCGCGACATGCTCACGGTGATCAAGCAGATCGATGTGCCTGGTGGCACCGATGGCATTTATACGATTCCGGTGCTCCATGCCGATGCCGAGAAGTTGGCAAAAGAGCTCGACGGCATGCTCGTGATGCTGACGCAACCGGTCGACAAGGCGGCGGCGCCGCAGGTGCCGCCGAAGATCCTCGTCGATGCGCGCACGAACACGTTGATCATCGCGGGCAGTGAAGCCACGTTCCGCCGCGTGCAAGCCTTGGTCGAGCGGATCGATGTCGCCGTCGAGACCGAGAATGGCGGCACGATGCATATCTATCCGCTCAAGGCCGCGATCGCCGAGGAAGTCGCGAAGGTCGTCAACGACGCGATCACCGGCCAGACCAAACCGAACGCCGTGACCGCCGGCCGCCCCGGCGGCACGAGCGCGGCCGACCAATCAACGCCAGCCGGCGATCCCACCACGCTGCACCTCGACGGAGGTGCGAAGCTGATCGCCGACAAGGCGACGAACAAGCTGATCGTGATGTCGAGCGGCCGCGACTACATCGCGCTCAAGGACATCATCTCGGAGCTCGACGAGCCGCGCCGTCAGATCTACATCGAGGCGACGATCCTCGAGGTCCGGCTCGCGAACGACTACTCGTTCGGCGTGAGCGAGCACACCACGGCGAGCACGAGCAATGGCGCGGTGGTGATCGGTGGCGTGCAGACAGGGGCTTTATCTTCCACCAACCCGATGAGCCTCGCGAACCTCACGGGCTTGGTCGGTGGCGTCTTCGGCAAGGCGCTGTCGGCGAGCTCGTTGCTCGGCTCGACGTTTCCTTCGTACGGGGTCGCGATCCAGGCGCTCGGTACCAACTCGAACGCGCGGATTCTGTCGGCGCCGAGCATCGTCGCGCTCGATAACGAAGATGCGAAGTATCAGGTCGGCACGAACATTCCGTACACGAAGGGTGTGTTGCCGGTGTCTTCGACGAATCCGACCTCGCTGATCACCACGAACATCGATCGCAAGGACCTCCTGCTCGAGCTCGATATCAAGCCGCATATCTCGAGTGGCGATTCGGTGCTGCTCGAGGTCAAGCACACGAACAACGACCTCGTCTCGAACGATTCGACGATGGGCCCGACCTGGAGCACGCGCTTGATCGAGACCCGGGTCGTCGTCAAGGATCAGCAGACGGTCGTGATCGGCGGGCTGATGCAGGAGAAGACCTCGAGCAACGTCACGTCCGTGCCGGTCCTCGGTGACATCCCGCTGCTCGGCTACCTGTTTCGCTACACGACCAAGACGAAGGTGAAGACGAATCTGCTCGTGATGCTGACGCCGTTCATCATCAGGGACGGACTCGATGTCGAGCAGATCCGCTCGCGCCGGATGCGCGAATCCGACGAATTCATGTTGTCGATGAAGCACCTCGACGGCATGAAGCTCGATCGTGCGGTGGACTACGCGCGCAAGCGCGGTCTGGTCGAAGAGATCAATCGCACGATCGAGTCGGTCGAGGACGATACGCTGCAACGAGCACGCGTCACCCATCCAGCGACGGTCGTCTCGGGGCCCGTTACCCCGGTGGATCGTTAAGAGAGCCTGGGCGCAATTGCAATACAGTCGCGTCTAGGGGACTCTCCGACATGTGAAGCTCGGAGCAGTGTTGTTCGCCCTCGCCGGCTCTCTGGCGGCGGCGCGCTCGGCGAGTGCATCGAATGACGCCGCGGTTTCGGGCGTGGTCGAAGATGCGTTACTGCATCCACTCGCGGGTGCTTCCGTCGTGATCCACGACGCGAATGGCAACACGGTCGCGAAGACTCTTACCGGAACTGACGGCAAGTTCGCGTTCACCGGCGTCTCGTTCGGCGACTATACGGTCGAAGCGAATTCGCCTGGCCTCGTCGGCGATCATCAGCACCTCCAGCTCAACTCGTCGCAGGTCGCCGAGGTCGAGCTCACGCTCGTAAACGAAGAGGAGGTCATCACGATCAAGGAGGACTGGGCCGTGCCGCCACCTCCGCCGGTGACCGGCAGTGTCACGACGATGAGCCGGCAGACACTCGATGAATTACCTGGTGGTAACGATCGCCCGGTCACCGATGTCCTCGCGACCCAGCCCGGGTTTGTCGTCGATGCGCTCGGCAACGTGTACGCGCGCGGCAATCACGCGAACGTCCAGTACCAGATCGATGGTGTACCAGTACCCGATTCGGTCGGTAGCTTGTTCGCTGCCTCGATTCCAGTCCGGATGATCCAGAACCTCGAGATCTATACCGGCGGCATGCCCGCGGAGTTCGGGGATCGCCTCGGTGCGGTCGTCAACCTCACGACCCGCGCCGCCACCGATCATCCAGAGGGCACGGCGCAGGTCCGTTACGGCTCCTACAACACCGTCGAGCCGGGCGTGACGTACGCGACCAAGCTCACGGACAGGATCGGCGTGTTCGGGGGCGCAAGCTTCGTGACTTCGGACCGCGCGCTCGATCCGCCCTCTATAGACCCCCTCCACGATCACGGCTATTCGAGCCGTGTGTTCGGTCGCATCGATTGGCAACAGTGCGATTGCAATCGTTACGAGCTATTCGCGACCTACGGTCACAACCGGTTTCAGATTCCACTCGATCCGATTGCGACCCAGTTCGATCCAGCGCACCCGCGCCCGGTCGATCAGTACGGCAACGACGCGCCAGCCTTCGTGCCGCGCACCACGAGCTCGACGGAGACCGAGGACGAGCTCTTCACGGCCCTCGCGTTCACGCATAAACTCGACAACGGGCAGTTCCTGCTCGCTCCGCTCTACAAGCTATCGCATGGCGTACTGTTCGGCGATGCCATGCGCGCGCTCGGGCCGACCTCGGATCCCGACGCCGTCGCGAGCGACGTCGACCGCCTCGCGCATCACGTCGGTGCGATCGGAGCCTACACGCTCAAGAGCGGCTCGCACCTGTTCAAGGCCGGCGCGGGCGCCGATCTCCTCCATGGCCTCACGACCTTCACCGAGTACGGTCGGTTACCAGCGGGCGGCGTCGATCCGGCGATGACCGTGCGCGGCACCGACGATACGAACGCCGCGACGAGCGGCGCGTACGCGCAGGATCACATCACTCTCGGCCAGCTCGCGATCGATGCGGGCCTGCGCGTCGACGAGCAACACGTCATGCTCGAAGGCGGCAAGACCGACGATCAAGCAGGCGTGTCGCCGCGGCTGGGAGCTTCCTACTCCTTCACCAAGGAGACGATCATGCACCTGTTCACCGGCGTGAACTGGCAGCCGCCCGCGCCGCTCGATGCGACGAATGCCGCGCGCGCACTCGGCATCGACACGAGCAATGCGGCATACGACCTCAAGGCCGAGACCGACCTCTACGCCGAGGGTGGGATCGCGACGCGCCTCGTGAACGAGCTCCGCGGCGGGCTCACCGCGTGGGGGCGCTACGCGTACAACCAGCTCGACGACGTGTCGATCGGTTCGACCTCGCTGGTCTCGAACTACAACTTCGATCGCGGCCGCGCGGGTGGGCTCGAGGCGAGCCTCGACCTGAAGGTCGGCCCGTGGCTTTCGGGCTTCGCGAACGCGTCGTACGGGTTCGCGCAAGGAGAGGGCATCTCGTCGGCGAAGTTCTTGTTCGATGCCGCGACGCTCGCGGATCACAGCTGGCAGACGCTCGATCACGCACAGACGCTGACCGCGAACGGTGGCGCCACGGTGCGCGATGGGCGCTTCGTCGTGACCGGGCTGATCGCCTATGGCTCCGGCTTGCGTACGGGCCCGAGCAACAACCAGCACGTCCCCGGTCATGTCCGGGGTGACGTCTCGATGTCGTACACGTTTCTGCCGCACGCGTTGCCGATCAAGGTCGGCATCGACGTCATCAATGTGGCGGATGCCCGCTACGCGTACCGCATCGGCAACGGCTTCGTCGGTAGCTCGTACGGTGCGCCGCGCACGGTGTTCCTGACACTGTCGTTACCGCTCGCCTCCGAGCCGCATCACATCGGCGAGTAACGCCAAAACGACACGCTACGCCGCCATCTGGGATGGCGTGGTGCCGATCTCAACCGTTACGGATCGGGCGTCGAGATCTTCACGTCATTCTTGTTCATGACGAGAAAGACGTTCTCCTCGGAGTTCTCCGAGCTGACCCCCGATTCGGGGCTCACTTCGCAGACCGTGCCGAGCGGGCAGTTCTTGTAGAATTGCACCGGGGTCTCGATCTGGACGTGGCCCTTGTAGCCGAGCTTTTTGAGCTGGGTCTTTGCATCTTCGAGCTTCATGCCGACCAGTGGTCTGAGCTGCGCACGCACGATGATGCCGGCGAGGTGCTGGATCTGAAACACCGCGACCTGGATCAGCGTGTACGCCTTCACCGCGGTCCCCGCATCGACGCTCTGGCAGTTGACGTGGCCGGCTTCAACCTTCGGTGGTGAGGTGCACTCGAGCGGCGAGGAGTGCTCCATCTCGAGCTTGAATCCCGCGGCGCGAACCGCGGCGGCCGCCTGGTCGACGGTCATGCCGACGAGATTCGGCACCGCTATCATGCCGCTCGGATCGCCGCCACCTACCGGGGCTGGTGCGCCAGCGCCCGAGGGCGCCGGCATCGACGATCCCGAACTCTGGGTCTGTACCAGGCCGCAGCCCGCCACGAAGAGTACGCATGCGAGAGACGTCTTCATCATCAACCCCTTCTGTCCGGCGTGCTGATCGTGAGCTTTTTGTTCACGAGCAGCGGCACCACGTGCGAGCGTGGAACCGTTGCTGGGCGCCACGTGGCTGCACGAGCAGCGCATCCGGTGCACCGCCGCCGATCCCGTCCTCACCCCCACCACCATTGCGAGCTTCATTCGGCACGATGGTACGGTCAGGTCGCGGCAAGTCGCAACAGCTCGACCGCGACCGCCGCGAGATCGGCCATGGTCTCGATGCGCCGGATCCGAGCGTGGTCCTCGGCGATATCGTGCCCTCGCCGGCCACCGACGACGGCGACGGTTGTAGCAGGCAACCCCGTGAGCCAACGCTCGAGGTCTTTCGCGCGGGCGGGAGAGACGCGGGCACTCGCACTCACCCACACGAGCGCCGGCTGCGAGCCCGCTGCGACGTGATGAGCGTATGCGTGCTCGAGCGCACTGACCGGCGTATCGGGTCCGAGGTTGACCGCGCGCATGCCGACCGATGCGAGGACCATCGCCGCCATGAACGTCGGCACGATGTACGGATCACCCTCGGGGGTGCCACCGAGCGCGAGCGGTGCGCGAGCGGGAGGCTCGAACATGGAGCGCAGATGTGCGAGCGCCTGCAGACACACATCGGTCGCGCGGTGCTCGATGAACACGCCCTCGGGGTTACGCTGCCAGCGGTCGCCGATCCGATGCATCGCTTCGCGCACCGGGCCGTCGCTGAGCTCGGCGACCGAGCTGCCGGAGAGGTAACGCGAGAGCAACCAGCCGCGTGCGCCCGCTGCATCGCCTTCGATCAGGTACTGGCGAAAGCCCTCCGCGCCGCGCGCGGTGTCGGGACGCTGCTGGATCGCCGCGACCTCCGGCATGTCCAGGAGCTCGGGGCGCGCGAGCGGCGCACCCGTCTCTCGGATGAAACGTACCGCTTCGGGCAACGTGATCCGACGATGACCTCCCTCGGTCCGCGCCGCATTTATCTTGCCGGCATCGACCCATCGCTTGAGCGACGATTCGCTGACGCCGAGCGCATCGGCGAGCTCGCGGGGCGATAGGAGGCGCATGGACGACCAACCTAGATGGCGGCGGCGGCGGTGGCGTTACACGATTCCGGGCAGTTGCGGCGATCGAGTGATCCCTGCATCCAAATCTGGGGATAGATCGAAGGGTTAGGCGAAAGGACATCTTTTCGATGGCCATGAACGATTTGGGTGTTACGGTGACCGATATGGACGTTATGAACGATTTGAACGAGAAATCGTTCACCTCCCCGACCTCCCCAACCTCCGAGATTCGCTTTGGCCGTGCCGAGCGCGAGTTCGTCTACGCGATTGCCAGAAAGATCGTCGACACGCCAGAAGCCGCGGACGACGTGGCGCAGGAGGCGCTGCTGCTCGCCTATCGCCATCGGGATGCGTTCCGCGGTGACTCGCGCTTCCGCACCTGGCTCTACCGGATCGCCGCGACCTCAGCGCTCGGCTACCTCCGCAAGGCGCGGCGCTCGCGCGAGTACCTCGTGACCAAGGAGGGCGTGACGCCCGAGCCGATCGATCACGAGCACTCGCCGGAGCGCTTGGTCGGCGACCGCGAAGCCGCGGTCGTGGCCGAGCGGCTGCTCGAGAACCTCGATCCGAAGTATCGCGATGTCGTGGTGCTGCGAACCGAGCTCTCGGAAGCCGAGACCGCTGCGAAGCTCGGCATCTCGGTCGCTAATGTCAAGGTTCGCGCGCATCGCGCACGCGCCCAGCTGCGCGCCGCGTTCGACTCGGTCGCCGAGCTCCGCGACGTCGCCGCTGCGTAGTTGACGCCCGAGCTTCGTCAGTTGAGGAGCGCGGCGAGCGTCTCTTTGACGCCCGGATAACCGAGCTGGTAGCACCGCCACCAGCCGAGCATCATGATGCCGTGGCCGATGAAGATGCCGACGTGACTCCACATCTCCACGGGGTCGGCCTTCGAGCTCGTGTAGCGCCTCCAGTGAAATGCCTCGTCGACGAGGCTGTAGACGAACGACATCACCGTGAACACGAGCGCCGGAATCGCGCAAGCGCGGTAGGAGTACGCGAGCACGAGTAAGATGCAGCTGGCAACACCGCACAGGATCGTGATGTGGTGCACGAGCTGCTCGCCGCCGCGCAGCGCGACCTTGTAGATCGTGCGGTGCCCGATCGTATCGATCGCGATCGCAGTCGTGAACATCGCCGCGCCTATCGGCACCAGGTAGGCCTCGGCAGGCCAGGGCGCGCCGTGCGCTCGGCCGGCCAGGACGAACCAGCCCGTCGAGAAGACGAGACCGAGCATCAGGCCGATCCACACGCTGTAGACCAGCCAATCGGTACGATCAAACTCGCGAATGCGTCCGACGTAGATCGCGAGCTGGCGCAACGGGCTTTCAGAGACGTGGGACATCACCGAGCTCCAGGGTGCGTCGTGGGATGTGATAGCGCTGGCCCAGGTGGCGCGGCGCGGCGAGCGTGGAGCGAGCGAACGAGGTCGCGACGAGCGCGAGCTTCGTGCTGCCGGGCACGACGGCGCGGCGACCGAGCTCAAAGCCATCGCGGGCGATCTTGCGGCCGATCGCCGAGTATACGCGGCGTGCCGCGCGCACTGCGAGCCCGGCGCGCCAGGGCAGGGCGGCGACGCCGCGATCGCCGGAGCGATAGTAGCGATCCGCGAGCGCGAGCAACTCGGTCATGGTCGCGGCGACCGGCGTGCGCGCCGATGCTGGCAGCGGTTTGCCGAGCTCGTTCGCGAGCCCACCCGCACCGTACTGCGCCAGCAGCTCGTCCGGCAGATAGAGCCTGCCGCGCTGCCAGTCCTCGCCGACGTCGCGGCAGATGTTCGTGAGCTGCATCGCGATCCCGAGATGCGCCGCGTGAATCACGGCATCGTCGTCGGAGAGCCCGAAGACGTGCGTCATCATCAAGCCGACGACACCGGCGACGCGCCACGCGTACGTGATCAGCTGCTCGAGCGTTCCGTAAGTGACGCCTTCGACGTCCATCGCCATCCCGGCGAGCAGTTCGCGCGGGTACAGGACCGGCAGCTCGCGCTCGCGTGCAACCGCGCCGAACGCCGCGAGCACCGGATCGACCGCGCGATCCTCGTACGCGCTCGCGAGCTCGCGGTCCAGGAGCTCGATCGCGGCATGGCCACCGTGATCTTCGTCCACCGCATCGTCGGCGCGCCGGCACCAGGTGTAGATCACCGCGGCTTGATCTCGGACGCGCGGCCCGAGCAAGCGCGAGGCGAGCGCAAAGCTTTTCGAATGCTGCGCGATGACCTGGCGCGCGACGAGCGCGGGCGCTGCGGCGACGAGGGCCACCGTCACGAGCTCTCCATCGCCAGGCCGCGATCGCGCGCGATGCACGCATAGGTCGCCTTCGCGCCATTGATCACCCCGGGCACGCCCGCACCAGGATGCGTGCCGGCGCCGACGATGTAGAGCCCCTCGATGCGCGGATCCTTATTGTGCGGGCGGAACCACGCGCTCTGCGTCAGGGTCGGCGCGACGCTGAACGCCGAACCGATGTGGCTCGCGAGCTGGGTCTGGAAATCGCACGGCGTGAAGTGACGGCGGACGACGACGTGCTCGCGAACCTTCGGCAATAGACGATCGAGTGCGCCCAGGATCCGATCGCCGTACGCGGTTCCGATCGCATCCCAGTCGAGGTTCGCGTGACCGAGGTGCGGTACGGGTGAGAGCACGTAGAACGCGCCGCCACCGGGTGGTGCGAGGCTCGGGTCGGTGACGTGCGGCGCGTGCAGATAGAGCGAGAAGTCTTCGGGCAACGAGTCGCCGTGAAAGATGTCAGTCAAGAGGTCGCGATAACGTGGGCCGAAGACCACCGTGTGGTGGCGAATCTGATCCGCGTACGAGATGTCGGTGCCGAAGTACAGGACGTACAGTGACATCGACCAATCGGCCTTCGCGAGCTTCTTCGCGGTCGCTGCAGCGCCAGGCGTGCCCGCGTACAGCCGATCGTACGTCGAATGAATGTCGGCGTTCGAGACCACGAAATCGAATGGCTCGTCGGCGATGTGGTCGGTGGTGACGAGGTGTTTGCCGCCGACGACCCGGACCGATTTGACAGGCGCTTCGAGCCGCAGCGTGCCGCCGAGATCCTCGAGCAGTTTCACGAGACCACCGACGAGTGCACCGGTGCCGCCCTTTGGAAAGGACACGCCCCATTCCCGTTCGAGGTGATGGATCAGCGTGTAGATCGAGGAGGTCTCGTAAGGATTGCCGCCCACGAGCAGCGAGTGAAATGACAGCGCTTCGCGGACGTGCTCGTTCTTGATGTACTTCGCGACGGTGTTGTAGACGGAACGATCGGCGCGGAGCTTTACGAGCTTCGGCGCGACCCTCACCATGTCGGAGAACCTCAAGAACGGCGTATGCGCGAGCTTGGTGTAGCCCGTCTCGAACACCTCTTTCGCGTACGCCGCGAACCGCAGGTAACCCTCGGCATCCTCGGGGCGACGCGACTTGATCTGCGCGAGCATGTGCTCGAGGTTGCCGTCGTAGTCGAACGCATCGCCGTCGGCGGTCCAGAACAAGCGATAGAACGGCGAGACCGGCAACAGCTCGACGTAGTCGCTCATTTGCTTGCCCGCGTTCGTGAACAGCTCCTCGATGCAATGGGGCGCGGTGATCACCGTCGGACCCGCATCGAACGTGAAGCCGCCTTCGCGATACACGTAGGCGCGCCCACCGGGTTGATCGCGCGCCTCGAACACGGTGACCTTCACCCCGGCGGTCGCGAGCCGGATCGCCGCGGCCAGGCCACCAAAGCCCGAACCGATCACCGCTGCGCGTAGTGGTTCAGCCATAACTGGTCTCCATTCGTGCGAGCTCGCTCGCCAGTGCATCGATCGCTGCATCGATCGTCGGGTTCGTGCCGAGCTCGGCGCGCAGCGTCGAGAGTGCTCCGTCGAGCGTGGCGCGAATCCGCGCGCGCCCGATCGCCTTGGTCGCGTTCGCGAGCTTGTCGGCGAGCGTATCGAGCTCGTGATCGGTCGCGACTGGCAGCTCGCGGAGCTTCCAGTCATCGGTCTCGGCGAGCCACGCCCACGGCCATGTCGGGCGTGCCGCTCGTAGGTCCTCGCGACCCTTCGCGCGCCGATCGGCGCACGTGACGGAGCCCAGGTCGTCGAGCATCTGGAGCCCGCAACCGAGATTTTCGGCGAATCGCGCGATGCGCGCGCGCCGCTCGGCGCTCGCACCCGCGGCGATCGCACCGAGCTCGGCGGCGAGCTTACACAGCATGCCGGTCTTGAGCCGCGTCGTCGTGGCGACCACGGCCTCGACATGCGCGCGGTCGAGCTCGGTCACGCGAACCGCGAGATCGAGCGCTTGCCCTTGATGACACCGCACGAGCGCGCGCACGGCCGTCGCGAGCGCACTCGGATCGAGCTCGAGGTCCGCGAGCTCTGCGAGTGCCCAGAAATACATCCACGAGCCGGTGTTGATCGCGAGCGGCGCGCCGACCAAGCGATGGAGCGCGGGTGCACCGCGCCGCTCGTCGGAGTCGTCTTCGACATCGTCGATCACGAGCGAGCCGGCATGGAGCAGCTCGAGCACCAGCGCGAGCTTCTCGGGAAACGCGTGCGGCTCACCGCCCCCGAGTATCCAGCCGGCGCGAACGAGCGACGTCCGCAATGCCTTACCGGGCCGCGCTAGAAATTCGCCCGCGGGTCCTGCCAGCGCGCGCTTCCACACCGCGTTGGGCACCTGCGGATCGAGCGAGCTCGCGCCGTCGGGACCGAGCGCGCGCTCGAGGTTCGCGAGCAGCGAGGGTAGGGGGGGCGAGCCAATGCGCTTGGTCATGCAACACCTCTGAACATCGCGCCGAGCTTCAGGCCGCGTGGCGGTCGTCCCACGAGGATCCGCGCGCGGTCCCACGCGGTGAGCTCGAGCGCGTAGAACCGGCGCACGACCGCCTCGGGCAAGCGATAGAACCGCTCGAGCACGCGATAGCGCTGATCGGGTTCGAACCAGCGAAACAACATGCGGTTGAGCCGGAACGCGAAGTCCATCTGCTTGGCCTGCGCCCTCGCCTGGCGTTCGATCGCAGGGCCAGCGATCGCCTCGGCCGGCACACTCGCGACGAGCTCGGCCAGCCGAGCGGCGATCGGAAACGAGTAGCCGGTGACGGGATGGAACCAACCGCCAGCGTAGCCCGCGACGAGAGGCGCCGCGGCGACCGGTGGTGCACAGCGGAGCGGTAGCGGCAACACGCCGGTCTCCTCGCGCTCGACCGCCTCGACGATCCAGCCGCGCGCCGCGACGTACTCGGCGATCGAGGTCCGCAGCGCACCTGCATCGAGATGCGTGCCGTCGGAGAAGTACGTGTCTTCGACAAGCACGCGGTCGGCCGAGAGCGGCAAGACGTAGAGAAAGCGAAACCCATCGCGCTGCTCGACGGTCGCGTCCATCAGCATCGGGCGTTCGAGCCCGTGCGGTACGGCGAGCCGCAGCTCCTGGCCGAGGAACTTTTGCCACGCGGTCGATTCGATGCGCGCGCGATCGGGACCGCGCGCGTCGATGACCGCGCGTGCCCGCAGCTCCGAGACCTCGCCATCGCGCGCGCGCACGCGCACGAGATCCGCGCCGACAGCAGTCGCGGTCGATTCGAGCATCAGCTCGCAGCCCGACGCTGCGACTGCTGCCGCCAGCCGCGGTGCGGTCACACACGCGTAGGGAGAATCGAGCCTGCGCCGATACGCGGGAAAAGCGACGTCGTAGCCGGGCCAGCGGACTTCGACGAGCGGCTCGATCCAGCGCGCCTGGGCGGGAGACACATCGCCTTCGTGAAAGCACCAGGTGTGATTGCCGCCCAGCACGGCGCCGCTTTCAATGATCGCGATCCGCGCGCCCGGCTGGTGTGCGCGAAGGGCCAGAGCGATCAGCCCGTTCTGGAGGCCACCGCCAACCAAGGCGTAGTCTAGTTCGCGCAGCAAGTGTCCTTCGATGGTCGCAGCTTCCTGAGGTTACAGGCTAATTTGGCGACGGCTTGAATGTCAAATCAGCGCTCGGAGCGATCGACGTGAAGATCACTCCGGAGGCTCCTCCACCACCTCCGCCGGCGGCTGTGCTCGTGCCGATCAAGCCAGTGCCGCCGACGTTCATCTCGCCCGCCCGCGGAGCTCCATCGCCGCCAAAACCGCCGGTGGTTCCGATGTTACTGCCGCCGTGACCCTCGAACACGACGTTCGTCGGGTCGTAGCCGGCACCGCCACCGAACCCTTGATTGGCGTTACCGCCGACCCCTTGGCCGCCACCTCCGCCGCGCGCTTCGACCCTGCCGTTGCCCCTGAGCATCAGCTTGGCGTCGAGGACGATCATCCCGCCGGCCGCGCCGCCGTTGCCGCCGCGAAGCGTGGTGGCCGTCGCAGCTCCGCCAGCGCCGCCGACGACGATCGTGCCGTCGTTGACCATCGTGTTCGCGATCAGTGCGATCACGCCGCCACCGATCGCGCGCGGCTTCTCGTTACCTTCACCAATGCCGCCGGGACAACCGCCACGCAATCTGGTAACGACGACCGGCGGCGGCCGACCACCGACCGACGTTCCAACATCGCCTTTGCCACCGCTGCCGCCGAGCGCGCTGAACGAACCGCCATAGCCGCCGCCCTTGTCAACGGGGTCCTGTCCCGTCGTGCCCAGAGCGCATGCGGTCGTCGTCGCACCGGCCCCGACCTGCGCACCGACCGAGCTCGCATCGAGGATCGCGCCAGCGTTGAGACTGATCCCCTTGTCGATCGTCGTCGTCGTCGCGACAAATACCACCGGCTTGGAACCGACGACGTGTATCTTCGCGTTCGACGAAAGGGTGAAGCTCGTCGCGGCGATCACACACGCGGGATCTCCGGAGCTCAACGTCGCGGGGCCACACTTGCTGGTCGAGCTCACGTCGTCGGTGTCGATCGTGATCTCGGCATTGACGTCGAGCTTCGTCGATGGCAAATCAGCGTTCGCAAAACAAACCTGATCGATCGCGAGCGTGCCGAAACACGTGTGGTTCGGCGCCGCATCTAGAAGTTGCGCGTCGGTAGCACCGGCGTCCTCCGAGCCGGCGCTGTCGTGCACCGCGCTCGTCGCTGCGGCGGGCGAGAATCCGCACGCAGCCGTAGTCAGAACGGCCGCCCAAATTCGCCACATCACTGGATTGTAGCGGGATTGACGCCCGCCGGGGATGGTCGACTCGGCTCACATGAGCTTGGAACAAACCTTCTGGATTGGCGCTCTCGCCGCCCTGGCGCACGGCGTGGAACCCGAATGGGAGGGCGAGCTGGCAGAGCTCGCGGAAGAACTCCTGCGTCGTTACCGACCTCGCGCCCAGGCCTGACTTGGAGCTGCCTGGTGTTACGCCGACTCTCCAAGAGACTTCTGGGTCGCAACAAACTTCGGCTCGAGCTGCTGTGCTCGCTCGCGACCGATCGCAGACTGGGCCTTGGGGAAGATGTCCATTTCCTCCTCGCTGGCGTGACGAACCACCGTTTCTGCGAGCCGCTTGAGAAGGTTGCCGAACACATCGCTCGTGAGCTCGACGGCGTCGAGATCGTGGATCATACGCTCGAGCTCCGCGGCTTCAGCATCGTGGCTGTTCGCGAGCGCTCGCAACGAGTCGTGCATGCGAAGCTCGGGATAAAGCACGCGCATCTCCGCACGTTCGTGGGTGAGGAGCGCGACGCGAATCTTCGGCCACAGCTCCTCGCGCTTGCTAGCGTCCTCGATCGCGCGTCCGAACAGCGCTCGGGCCTCGCCGTGTTGCTTCGTGAGCAGTGCAAAGACGCCGGTGA
>JAYVLQ010000147.1:0-10948 GCA_043759355.1 Kofleriaceae bacterium | reverse complement strand
AGCTCCTCTCGGTCGAGGAGATCATGGCGTCGCCGGAGGTGTTCGATCCGTTGACCCGCTACCAGTGCTGTCCGCCGACCTGCGGTGCGGCGGCCGCGGTGCTGTGCAGCGACGAGTTCGCGAAGAAGCACGACATCTCGAACCCGGTCTACATCGCCGCGCAGGTGATGACGACCGACTACCCGTCGAGCTTCGAAGAACACTCGATGATCAAGATGGTCGGCTTCGACATGGCCAAGGCCGCGGCGAAGCAGATCTACGAAAAATCGGGCATCGGTCCCGACGAGGTCGATGTCATCGAGCTCCACGATTGCTTCACGGCGAACGAGCTCCTCACGTACGAGGCGATCGGCCTGTGCAAAGAAGGCGAAGCCGAGAAGTTCATCTGGGACGGCCAGAACACGTATGGCGGCAAGTTCGTCACGAACCCGTCGGGCGGCCTCCTCTCGAAGGGTCACCCGCTCGGCGCCACTGGCCTCGCGCAGTGCACCGAGCTCGTGTGGCACCTCCGCGGCACCGCGGAGCAGCGTCAGGTCGAAGGTGCAAAGGTCGCGCTCCAGCACAACCTGGGGCTCGGCGGCGCCTGCGTGATGACGATGTATCGCCGCGACTGAGGTCTAGCCTTGAGCCTCGGCGACGCGGCCCAGCGCGACGAACATTCGTCCGCGTCTCAGCTCACTTCAGCGCGCCGTTGATGTCGCTCTCGAGCTTGTCGAAGGAGTTGTCGACATCCTTCGTGAACGCATCCCAATCCGCTGCCACGTGGTCCTTGATGCCGCCGACCTTGGTGAAGAGCTCGGTGCGGCGCGAGTTCAAAGCAGTGGCCGCGGCCGTCGCCTTGGCGTCGGTCTTCGCCGACAGTTCCTTGAGCTTGATATCGAGCTTCGCGAGACGGTCGTTGACCGTGACCGAGTACTTCTCGCGCGCGGCGGTCAGATCCGTCTTGGCGGCGGCGAGGTCAGCCTCGGCCTTGTTGAGGTCGTTCGACGTGGCCTTCTTATCGGCGAGGGTCTTGTCGAGGTCCTTCGCCTGGTCGTTGACGCCTTCTTGCGTCTTCTTCACTTCAGAGGCGGCGCCGCCGGTGTCGTCTTGCTTCTTCTTGCAAGCACCCGCAGAAAGCGCCGTTGCGAAAACCGTTGCCCAGAGAATCGTACGCATGTGCAGTCTCCCTTGTTTAGTGCAGCGCGCATTTTGCAACGCCCGTGCCGGATTGCTCAGCGCGTTCCGTGAAGTTCTGAGCCCTCACTTCGTGCGCGAGCGCCCCATGGCGCGCCAACGCTCGTACGAAATCGTCTACAACACCGCGTGAGCTCGCGCTTTCGCACGCTTCGCGAGGTGCTGCCACCGTCCTACTGGACCGTCTGGTGGGGCACGCTGATCAACCGTGCAGGGGCGTTCGTCGTCCCGATCCTGACATTCTATCTCACGCGCCGCGTGGGCCTTTCGCTGGCGGCCGCCGGCGCGATCGTCGCTTTGTTCGGCGCCGGTAGTATTGTCGCGTCGCTGGTGGGCGGCCTGTGCGCCGATCGGCTCGGCCGAAAGGTCACGATGGTGACCTCGCTGAGCGGCGGTGCGATCCTGATGGCCGTGCTCGGGTTCGTGACCGAACCGTCCGTGATCGCACCCGTGGTGCTCGTGCTCGGGTTCGTGGGCGAGCTGTACAGGCCGTCAGTCTCGGCGTTCGTTGCCGATGTCGTCCCGGCGGAGCATCGGCAGAGCGCGTACGGCTTTCTGTATTGGGCGATCAACATCGGCTTCTCGATCGCGCCTGTCGCCGCGGGCCTCGTCGCGACCGTTTCGTACCGCGCGCTGTTCTTTGGCGATGCCGCGACGTCCGCGCTGTTCGCGATCGTGATCCTGGTGCGCGTCCCGGAATCCCATCCCGATCTCGAGCAACGCCACACCGCGACCAGCTTCGGCGACGTGCTGCGCGACCGCACGTTCATGTGGGCCTGGGGCTGCATGTTGCTCTTGTCGTTCGTGATCTATCAGAGCACGACGACGCTGTCGGGCTGGATGCAGGCGCAAGGCTACGGCCCCGGCGCCTACGGCATCGTGCTAGCAGTCAACGGCGCGCTGATCGTCCTCGTCCAGCCGATGCTCACCGAGTGGTCGAAACGACATTCGCTGCGCGCGATGATGTCGGCGTCCGCGGTGCTCACGGCGATCGGTTTCGCGCTACATGGCGGCAGCTACCTGTGGCTCCACATGACGGCTGTCGCTGTCTGGACGTTCGGCGAAATCTTGATGGCGCCGTCGGCATCGACGTTCGTCGCCGAGCGCGCACCCGTGCTCGCGCGTGGTCGATACCAGGGCATGTTCGCGATGGCGTATGGCATCGCAGGCACGCTCGCGCCGCTGCTCGGACCGCGCTTGCTCGCGGTCAGCCCGAGCTTACTGTGGGGAGGCTGCCTCGTGCTCGGCCTACTCGCCGCACTCGGCTTTCGCGCGATGAAGATTCAGACGGGCCCTGGCCCGATGGGATAGAGCTCGAGGGCCGCGCGCTCCCTCGGAACCGCGAACGGCCGGCGTCCTCGGCCGTCGAGCACGAGCCGAGGTGCCACCTCGTAACGTCCGCCGCACCGGTTCGTCAGGACCGGCACCGATATCGACACCACGCGCAGGCTCGAGCCTCGCCTCGGCGTGCGCGCCCTCGCGCCGCTCGATCCGGCGGAGCTCGCGGAACGACAGCGTCTTCTCGTACGGTACGCTCAGTGGCACGCGAGCGCGACGCTGCCCGATGCACCGGTCGAAGCCGACCAGGTCGCGACCGCGGTGCCGTCGAACTTCAGCGTCAGTGATGCGCCACCGAGGTAATGGTGGGTCATCGAACCAGACGGGCACGCGCCGGCGCACTTCGAAAAGTTGACGTCGTTCGACCGCGACGCCGCGCCCGAAGCATTCGAGAAGTCCGTCGACCACGAGCCATCGATCGAAGCGCACGAGGTCGATGGATCCCACGTCAGCGTGTAGTCGCCCTTGCGATCGATCGAGTTTCCGCGCGGGCCGGTGCCCGAGCCCTCGGTCGTCACCGTGAGCGAACGCGACGTGCCGCTCCGGGCGTACGTCGCATCGGCATCGATATCGAGCGACGCCGAGTTGACCTGGAAGTCGGTCGCGGTCGCGTGGATGCTGATCGCGCCCGTGAGCGAGACCGAGACGGTCATGTCGAGCTGGCCGTCGACGTTGACGAGGCCACGCGGACCGCTGCAGTTGTTGTAGATCGCGGTGATGTTCGCGCCGCTCGAGGTCACGACTGCACAGCCATTCGTCCACTTCCCCGTGATGTTCGCTGCGATCGCGGCCGCGAGCTGGTCACCGGTCAGCGCGATCGCGCCGGTCGTGGTCGTGCCATCGACGTTCGCCGCGATCAGGTTGCCTTCGGCCGAGACCGCTTCCGACGAATCGACGGCGCCCGCGGCGCTGTCGGTGCCGCTCGTCCCATCTTGCTTGTTGCAACCAGCTGCCGCGCCGAGCAGCGAACCGACGAGCATTAGAGAAGAGAAGTGGATGACGTTGAGTGCCTTCATGGGGAGTGACAAGAGCAACCGGGGTGCCATCGCAAGTCCGCGGACCTGCGTGCCGCGGTGGAATGCCGACATCCCGGTGCCCGGCTTGCCCGTGGTACCGCGGGGGACCACTACATCCGTTGCTCGAGGCGAACCGCCGGCGCTTCGACGCCGTCGCGATGCTCGAGCACGCGCTGAAGGTGATCCAACGGAGACGCCGCGAGCATCGCATCCTTGGGCCGACGCGATGCGGGATGTGCGGTCCACGCGATCACCTAACCGCCACGAGCTCGATACGATTGGCGAACGGATCGCGCGTATAAACAGCGACGTGCAGCCGGCGACCGGCCGCCCTCAGCGACCTTTCCATACCGGCTCGCGCTTGCCGAGGAACGCCGCGATGCCTTCCTTGGCATCTTCGAGCGCGAGCACGCGCCCGAGCTCGCCTTGCAGGTAGCGCAGCTGCGGCTCGTGCTCCATATCTTGCGAGCGATAGAACGCTTGGAGCCCGAGCCGGATCGCCGCTGGACTCCGCGCCGCGATCTCATTCGCGAGCTTCATCGTCTCGATCTCGAGCTCTGCTGCCGGCACGGCGCGATTCGCGAGGCCGCACGCGACCGCGTCGGCGGCTGACATCTTCGTGCCGGTCAGCATCATCTCGAGCACACGCTTGCGCCCGACCGAGCGCGCGAGCTCCGCCGTGATCATCATCGGCCACAGGCCGACCGCGATCTCGGTCGTGCCGAGCTGCGCACCCTCGGCGACGAGCACCAGATCACATGCGACCATCAGGCCGAGCCCACCGGCGAGTGCGTGCCCGTTGACCATCGCGATGATCGGCTTGCCGAGATCGTGCATCCCGGCGAACAGATCGACGAGGCTCGCAGGCGGAATCGCGCTCGGCCCCGGCTGCATACCGGCGAGGTCACCACCCGCCGAGAAGACCTTGCCGGCGCCGGTCAGGACGATCACGTTGGCCGCGACGGACTTGAATGCCGCGAGCAGCTCGCCACACATCACGGGGCTGATCGGATTGCGCTTGTCGGGGAGGTTCAGCGTCACGCGAGCGACGGGGCCGGAATCTTCGACGAGGATCGTGGCGTACGCGGCCATACGGCGTGTGTATCACGTGTTACGCTGGTGACCATGCGAGCCCGCGCGCGCACGATGTTCGCGTCGGTAAGCCTCCTATGGACCAGCGCGGCGCGCGCCGACTCCAACGACATCGTGCTGTCGCGGCTCGGCACGCACATCACCGATGCGACGGGCAGGTCGACCAGCACGGTCGGTGACAACCTCGCGTTCCGCGCCCTCGCATCGCAGCTCGGCACCGCGCTCGCGCCGCACCTCCTCACGCCTGCCGATTCGCTCGGGTTCTCTGGCTTTCAGATGACGGTCGATGCTTCGTCGACGACGATCGACAGCGGCGCCGATTACTGGCGCGTGATCGCGGGCGCCGATCATCCGTCGTCGCTGCAGACCGTCGGCTTCTTCGCGCGCAAAGGCCTGTGGCTTCCCGTCCCGTCGTTCGAGGTCGGCGCCGGCGCCGTTCACCTCGTCGATTCGCACCTATGGACCGGCCAGTTCTACGGCAAGCTCGCGCTCCACGAGGGCTATCACGATCTGCCGCTGCCGAGCTTCGCGGTGCGCGGCGCGGTCTCGCGCCTGATGAATCAGCGCGAGCTCGATCTGACGACGGCCTCGCTCGATCTCGAGGTCTCGAAGCATTTCGGCATCGCCGGCACGTGGCGCCTCGACCCATTCGCAGGCTGGGATTTGCTGATGATCATCCCGCGCTCGGAGGTCATCGACGGCACGCCGAACATCGATCCGCTCACGCCCGGCAACGAGGCCGATGCGATGAACAACTTCGTGTTCAAGGATCAGGACACGATCTATCGCAACCGGTTCTTCGTCGGCACGAAGTTCCAGTACTACGTCTTCGAGCTCACGCTCGAGGCACAGTTCGCGCTCGCCGGCACATCGATCGATGATCGCGCGGGCACGAATGTCGCGTGCACGGCGATGTCGACCACCAGCGAGTGCGACGCGAAGGACATGGCTAAAGCGCAGACCACGCTCTCGATGTCCGCCGGCTTCGATTTCTAGTTAACGGTGACGGTTCCGGTGAAGCCGTGCGGCTGGCAGTGGAAGCCAAACGTTCCGGCGGTCGAGAACTTCAGGCAGGTGTCGGCGCCGAACTCGACGAGGAGACCCGGATCGCCGATCGTCTGCGACGGACGCACGTTGTGTGCGCCACCCATCTTGAACTCGACGATCTGTCCCGCCGTGATGGTCGTGGCCATCGGCGTGTACTTCATCTCGCTCGCAGCGCCCGTTGTCACCGTGGCCGCGATCGTCGCGCCGGTGCACGACACGGTCGTCACCTTGTTGGTGACACCGGAGCCCGAGCCCGAGCCTGCGGCGTCGTTCTTCGTGGTGGTGCTGCTGCTGCTGCTGCAAGCCACCAGGACAGACATCAAGAGAACTGCGCATTTCATCGTAACATGATCGCACAGGTCTCCTCGACGACCGACGATAAATGCCCTACTCGCCGGTCTGAGCTGGCTTCGTCACGGGAGCGTCATCTGGCTTGTTCGCGGTGCGCTGGGCGCGGTCGGTCGCGACCTTGCCGCGACGCGCGCGCGGCGTCTTGTGCCACTGCTCGTCGGCGCGCTTGCTGCGGCCCGGATCCTTCACCTCGTACACGATGCAGGACTGCCCTTTCTCGAGCACGGTGTCGTACGAGATCCGGTTGATCCGCGCGAGATCGTGCGAGCCCATGCCGAACTTCTTGGCGATGTCGCTGAGCTTCTCTTTCTCCTTCGCGATGTACTCGGTCCGCACGCGACCGGTGCGCGACTCGGAGAGATCGAGGTGCTCCGGCGAGCCGCGCGTCACGACCACGAGCGACGCCTCATCGAGGAGATCGACCTTGTGCTTGTCAGCATCGAACTGCGGCGTCACCCACGCGACGAGCACCATGCGGGGATGGAGCTTGCCCTCGGCATCGAGGCCGTTCCACGTGCGGAGCTCGTTTGGCGTGACCGCGAACGCCTTCGCGACACTCGCGACGCTATCGCCCGCAACCACGCGATAGAAAACGCGCTGCTCCTTGTCGACGACGAAGTCCTTGTCGGGGATCGCAACGATCAGCTGCTCGCCTTCCTTCTGATCGACGCCCGAGCCGAGCAGCTTGGCCTTCGCCTTCGCCTTGTTCTTCGCGCGGACATCTTCGGCGACCTTGGGAACCACGAGCAACGTGCCGCCCTCGAGCTCGGCTTCGCGATCGACGCCATTGAGCTTGCGCAGCTGGTTGAGCGAGACGCCGTAGGTGGTCGCGACATCTTCGAGGCGCTCGCCATGCGCGAGCACGTACGCATCGAAGCCGCTCCATTCGGTCTCGAGCTCCGCGAGCCTCTTCGCGAACTCGGGCTTCACGCCGGCCGGCACGCGTACGACGTAGCCGGCTTCGCCCGGCGGTGTGCGGCCGCGGCGGAGCTGCGGGTTGAGGCGCTTGATCGCGGCTTCGTCACTGCCCGCGACCCGCGCGATCATGCCGAACGTCAGCGAGGTCGGAACCGAGACTTCGTCCCACTGCTCGGGCGGCAGCTCTTTGAGCTCGGCGTAGCCGAACGCGGCCCGGTTGTGACCGACGATCGCGGCGGCGAGCACCTTGGGCGTGTAGAGGCAGGTCTCCCACGGCAGACCATTCTCGAAATCGCACAGCGCGTAGTAGTCGTTCGTGTTGTAACGAGCGATCGATCGCAGCACCGCGCCGTAGCCGGCGTTGAACGCGGCGAGCGCGATATGCCAGTCACCGAACCGCTGGTAGAGGTCCGCGAAGTAGTCCATCTGCGCGATCGTCGAGCGCAGCGGATCCTTGCGCTCGTCGACCCAGCGATCGATGCGCAGACCGTAGATCTTTCCGCCTTGCGGCATGAACTGCCAGAGGCCGAGCGCGCCCGCGTACGACGAATCTTCGTTGTCGTACGACGACTCGATCATCGCGTCGTAGAGCAAGTCCTCGGGCAAGTGCGCCTTCCTCAGGTGGCTCACGATCATGTCGCGATAGCGGCCCTGGGCGACGAGCCAGCTCGCCATGATCGAGCGACCGCGCGGATCGTCCTTGTAAAACACGAGGTAGTCGACGAGCTTCTGCGTCCAGGTCACCGGCAGGTCCGGCATCTCGAGCTTGTCGAGCCAGGGCTGATCCGGGCGCAGCTCGCTGGGGCGCTTTGCTTTCTTCGTGATGCTCGCCTCGACCCGGCTCGACGGTGCGGTGCGCTCGTCGAGCCACGGATTCGCGCCGCTGCGCGGAAACTGCTGGATCTCGAACTCGCGCAGCACGTCGGCCTGGCGGGCACAGCTCTCGCCGGCATTGCAGCCACGAATGTTGTGCCGAGCCTCGAGATCCTGCGTCAGTTGCGGTTCGCCCGCGTGAACCGGAGGCACCGCCTGCGCCCCCGCGTGAACGTCAGGATGTGGGGCGGGATCGGCGGACGCCGCCGAGGTGCCAAGGCCCGCGACCACGAGTAGGAGCGCGCGCATGCCGCGAACATACGGTTGCGTCGCAGCTTTCACCAAGTTTTCAGGTTGTTTTTGAGCGGCGCCTGACGAGCGTGCTAGTCTGTTGGGACCACAAGGAGAATGCCAATGCCCGGAATGGGCGAGCTCATCATCATCTTATTGATCGTCCTCGTCGTTTTCGGCGCTAACAAGCTGCCGGGAATTGGCGATGCACTCGGTCGTAGCATCAAAAATTTCAAGAAGGCCTCCAACGTGGACGGCGACGACGACAAGGACGCGAAAGCGGTCTCTGCCAAAGCCGTCGCCGGTGCATCGTCCAAGCAGATCGAGTCGAGCGATAGCGAAGACGGCGAATGGGAAGAAGTCGTCGTTCGTCGCAAGAAGAACAAAGAAGCTTAAAAAAGCTACGCGCGCGGGCGCAGCGCCACGTTGCTGAGCACTTCAGCAGCATGTTGGCGTAGCTGCTCCGGCAGTGATTGATCGGCAGCGAGCTCGTTGAGCTCGGCGGCCTTGAGCGTGGTGGCGATCCGGATCGCGTCCGCTAACGGCGTGGCGGGGTTAAGCACCAGCGCGCGCTTCACCGCGTGGCGCACCGACCACCGCGGATGGCTCGCGATCTTTGCGAGCGAGTCTGGAACCGCGGGGCGCATCGCTGCCATTTTGATGATGTCGGATTCGGTGACGTGCGGGTTCGACAACAAGATCTCGACGACCGCTGGATGCGGATCACGAACCAGCAAGATGATCTGGTCGCGGCGATGGGTTCGCGCGAGCGACTTGCGCTCGCCGAGGGTCAATGGCCGGTCGGTAGGTCGCAGTGGCCGCTCTGGACCGAGCTGCTTCTTCAAGGTCGCCGGGATCGGGACCGTGGGCGAGACGCTCAAGAACAACCGAGCGATCGCGGGGTGCTGCTGGACCAGCGCTGCCTCGTACAGTCGCTTCCTCGTCGCGTACGCCAGGGTCGGCTCGGCGGCCGCGTGGGTGATGGTCTCGAGCGTCTCGATCGCATCGACATCACCGGCGGAGTGAGCGCGGGTCATGATCGTGGTGATGGCCTCGACCCACGAATCGGCCTCGCCTTCGCCGAACGCCTCGACGAGCAAAAGCGCTCTCATCCGCGGATCCCGGAGGGCGCGCAGGCGCTGGGTGATGTGGTCCGGGCCCACCGTGCTTTTAGTGTGACACGTTGAGGCTTTGGCGCGGTGCGTGATACGTTCGAAGCCTGAGCGAAGCCATGCCGGACACGCGAATCATCAAGCGCTACGCGAACCGAAAGCTGTACGACACGGAGCACAGCCGGTACGTCACGCTCGATCAGATCAGCGAAATGATCCGTAACGGCGACGACGTCAAGATCGTCGACAACAAGACCAAGGAAGACCTCACCACGGTCACCTTGGCGCAGATCATCTTCGAAGAAGAGAAGAAGCAGCGGAGCTTTCTTCCACTCGGCGCAATGCGCAACATCATCCAATCGGGTGGTCAATGGTTCGCAGAAGCGCAGCGCCGCGTGCAGAGTATCCTGCCGGGCAAGCGCGAAGACGGATCCGACGAGCCGGGCGTAGCGCCGGTCGCGCACGAGCCTGCCTCCACGCTCGACGAAGCGGCTGACAAGAAGCGCAGCCTCGCCGTGCTTCGTGAGTGGGTCGACCAGTCGAAGCACCGGCTCGAAGATTGGCAAAAGGAAGTCGACGGAAAGATCCGCGGCACCCTCGAGACACTCCAGCACTCGATCAATCCGTGGTCGGGCGTTCAGAAGGACGTCAAGACGCTCGCGGATCGGATCGCCGAGCTCGAAGCCAAGCTCTCCGAGCTCGAGCAGCACGAAGAGAAGCACTCCTAGCTCGCATGCCGGTCAGAGACGCCACCTGATCACGATCGATCGGATCGGACGTCGCTGACTACTGGAGGTCTTTGTCGATCCGCTCGGTCTTGCCGGCGGTAATCGAGACCGGGAACGTGTAGCGGTCGTCGCCCATCACAAACGTTATCTTGTGCTTGCCTGGTGCGAGTGGCAGGCGCGTACCGCTGATCGGCGTCGCCATGCCGGTATCGACGCCGTCGATCAGGATCTTCGCCGATGGCTTCGACGCGATCACGAGGTAGCCCTTGGTCGCATCGCCCGCTGGCGCCGTCGGCGTGGTCGGCAGAATCTGTGCTTTGACGTCGGGTTTCTTCACCGTCGTCTCGGTCTTCGGGGTCGGCACCGTCTTGTCGGACGGCGACGGCGTATCGCGGCCGAGGATCACGCGCGGCGTGGTCGGGGTCACAGGCTGCACGGGCGAGGCACTTCCCGCAGCCGACCCTGTTGCCACCGGAGTCGACGTCGTGGCCGAGCCGGTTGCGGGCGTCACAACGGCAGCCGAACCAGTCGTGGCACGAGCCGTTGCCGAGCCCGAGCCCGAGCCCGAGCCCGAGCCCGCCGGCATACCGTCTCGGGCGGGGACGCCCTCGAGGAGCTGGAGGTATTGCTCCACCCCACCGGGGAGCTCGCGCACCTGACCGTCGCCGAGGAGGGCGACCTGACGGTCGGCCACGCGTTCGAGGAGGTAGCGGTCGTGGGAGACCACGATCAGCGTGCCCGCCCAGCCGTCGAGGACGTCCTCGAGCGAGGTGAGGGTCTCGATGTCGAGGTCGTTGGTCGGCTCGTCCAGCACCAGCAGGTTGAAGCTGCGCGTGAAGAGACGTGCGAGCAGCAAGCGGTTTCGCTCACCGCCGGAGAGGGCGCGCACCGGCGTGCGGGCGCGGTCGGGGGGGAAGAGGAACTTCTCGAGGTAGCCATGCACGTGCTGCTGGCCGTTCACGGTCTCGACGAAGTCGGCGCCGTCGGCCACGCTGTCCAACACGCTGCGCTCGGGATCGAGCTGTTCGCGCAACTGGTCGAAGTACGCGAGCTGGAGCCCGGTGCC
>JAYVLQ010000146.1:0-22500 GCA_043759355.1 Kofleriaceae bacterium | reverse complement strand
TACCGAGCGGTGCAGGAACCGCTCGGGAGGACGGTGGCTATCAAAGCGCTCAAAACCAGCGCAGCTGCTGAGGAAAATGTCGTTACTCGATTCGAGCGCGAGGCCAAAAGCCTGGCCAACCTTCAGCACGAGAACATCATTCACGTTTATGATTTCCACCACGAGCGCGGGGCGATGTTCATCGTGATGGAGTACGTCCAGGGGATCGACCTCTACGACCTGCTCGAAAAGTGTGGGCGCCTGCCCTACGACGTGGCCGCCGTCCTGGCCATGCAAGTCGCCCGAGCTCTGGACTACGTGCACTACCGGGGCATCGTGCACCGGGACATCAAGCCGGCAAACATCATGATTGCCCGGACCGGCGGCACGAAGGTCATGGACTTCGGCATCGCTCGCGACACGAGCTTCGGTGACCTGACCGAAGCCGGCACCGGTATCGGCACGCCAGCGTACATGTCGCCCGAGCAGGTGCTCGGAGACAAGCTCGACGCCCGCAGCGACATCTTTTCGCTCGGCGTCGTGCTGTATCAGATGGTCACTGGCAAGAAGCCATTCGTCGAGGACGAGAAGAAGTCCGCGATGCACAAGATCCGGCTCGAAAAGCACGAGAGCGCGCGCGCCGTGAACCCCGACGTGCCGCGCGAGCTCACGAACATCATCGACCGCTGCCTCGAGAAGCAGCCCCGCGATCGTTGGCGATCAGCGCAGCACATGGTGATGGCACTCGAGCGTTTTCTCGCGAAGCACGTCGAGATGAATCACCACGCGCGCCTCGTGCTGTTCTTGAAATCGCAAGGCGTGATCACCGAGCTCGAGGCCGAAGAATATTTGAATCCCGCCGCGCTCGGTGCTGGTGGCGGTGCACTGCAGCAACCGAATCTGCAAGCGCGCAACATGGTGCGGGCAGGTGCAGTGGCACATGGCGTTGCACTCGGCGTGCTGCTGTTGTTCCTCGGCTTGATCCACATCGCACCACTCGGCGCGACACCGCGTACGCGCACGATCACCGAAGCTAAGAAACATCCCGCGACGATTCGCATCGATGCGCGACCGTGGGCGCGCGTATTCGTCGATGGAAAACCAGCGGGCACGACGCCGTTCGCAAGACCGCTCGATACGTTCGACGGTCCGCATCACTTACGCTTCGAGCATGATTGGTATCAGCCGATCGAGAAGCAGATCGACATCGGGGCGAACGACACCGCGGCAACGGTGATGATCGATTTCGAGAAGCAGGGCACGCTCGCACCGGGCAAGCAGAGGCCCGCGCAGGAGGAGCGACCGTGAAGTTGACCATCATCGCAGCCGTGGTCTGTGCCGCCACGCTCGCGCACGCGGAAGAGCCAGACTACATCACGTACAAGGTTCGCCCCGGTGACACGATCGATTTGATCGCCGCGGAGTACTACGGCGATCACGCGCGCACCGTCGTGTTCATCGTCGATGCGAACAAGTGGAAGACATATCGCAAGCTCAATCCCGGCGAGCGCATTCGCATTCCGGTGACGAGAGAGATCACGATCGCGAAGGGCGATACGCTCGACGAGCTCGCAAAGCAACACCTCGGTGATGCGAGTCGTGCGCCGTATCTCGCGCAGTACAACAATTTGCAGCCGACCGATCTGCCTGCGGCTGGGGTGGTGCTAGGTCTCCCGTTTCACATCACGCACACCGCGCTGAGCACCGAGACATTCGCGCAGATCTCGAACTTCTATTTCGAGACCGCGAAGCAAGCGGATCTGATCCGGCTCTACAACAATCTTGGCGACAAGACCGGCATCGAGAAAGGCGACACCGTGATCGTGCCGGTGATGTCGGTGCACGTCCGGCCCGAGCGCTTGCCGGCACCCGATGCCGATGCGCTCGCTCGCCGCCAAACTCACCGCGCGACGAACGACGGAGCCGCGGCGGCACTACTCGCAGCGCGCATGGCAGCGATGCAAGGCAACTACGGCGAAATCGCGAAAGAGCTCGGGCCGCTCGCGAAGAAGCTCGAGTTCCTCGATCAGCCGCTGCTCGATCACATCGGTATCCTCCTCGGGAAAGCACTCGTCGCGACCGGCGATATGGCGGGCGCGAAGGAGGTCTTCGCCGAGGTCCTCGCGCGCGCGCCACAGCGCAGGTTGTCCGCATATTACGAATCTCCGAAGGTGCTCGATGCGTGGCGCGGCGCCCGTGGTCATGTCTCCGGCGAGCCGTAGTCTGCTCGTCGTGCTCGTCGCGTGCGGCAGCGCGAAAGCTCCTGGCACCGCGGCACCGCGCATCGCGACCGCACTCGTAGCAACGCTGACTGCTGCAGATCATGCGCATTCACCGTGGCGATGCACGGCCGATGATCTTCCCGAACTCGCTACCGCGACGATAGGCAGCTGGCAGGTCGCACACGACACGATCTCGCACGCCGCTGCGTCGCAACTCGTGATCGGCGTCGTCGCCGATGCCGGCGGAGCCGACCCGAAAACGCTCGCCGCGCTCGGCCGCTTGCGCGCGAAGCTCGACGAGGAGAAGACCGATCTCGTGCTCGCACTCGGCGGCATGGGCGCGACCCAGCGCGAGCTCGAAGCAACCCTCACCGTACTCGCGAAGCCGAGCTCGCCCGTGATCGCGTTCCCTGGCGATCTCGAATCCGTGACGGCAGAAGCTGCGGCGCTCGCGACGCTCGCGACCAAGGGCGTGCCCGTGATTGATGGGCGACTCGTGCGGTGGATCGAGCTTCCGTCGCTCACGATCGGAACGATCGCGGGGGTCGGTGCGGCGGGCCCCGATGGCTGTGCATGGCATCCCGAGGATGTCCTCCAGCTTTATCGAGAGCTCGCCGCGAAACCGGGATTGAGAATCGCGGCACTCGCTGCGGCGCCACGCGAAACCATCGCCGGTGAACCGACCGGTGATGTGGCGCTCGTCCCCGGTCCAGCGATCGACCTCGTCCTGCACGGGCCGGCCCGACCTGGAGCGTCGCCGGCGCAATCCGGCGGGCGCGACGGTGCGCGAATCGCGCTCTCGCCGGGGACCGTCGATGCGAGCCCTCGGTTGCCCGAGACGCGCGCACCCTCTGCTGGGTTGCTGATCGTCAAAGGCAGCACCTGGAGCTGGAAGCCGCTCACCGAGAAACCGTAACGCGTCGCCGGAGGCGAGTCCGCGCGGTACCATCAGCGCGTGTCCTCTACCCCGGCGCAAAAATATGTGTGCCCGCGGTGCCGGACCTCGTCCGAAGAACCGGCGCAGTTCTGTCGCGAGTGCGGCGCTGATATGACTCGCGCGAGCGCGATCGATGCAGCGCGCAGCACGCAACCACCTGCCGCGCTGACCGAGAACAGCGAAGCGGTGATCGATCGCCGGCTCGATGATTCGAACGCAGCGTGGCTCGGCAAGATCGTCGACGGTCGTTACAAGGTGATGGAGGTCATCGGACGCGGCGGCATGGGCGTGGTCTATCGCGTCGAGCATCTCCGCATGGGCAAGGTCGCCGCGATGAAGGTGTTGCATCGCGATCTCGTCGGCGATCCCGATGTGGTGCAGCGCTTCGAACGCGAAGCGTCTGCGGTGTCGCGTCTGCATCACCCGCATACCGTGCAGGTGTTCGATTTCGGGACCGCACAGGGCGCGCTGTATCTGATCATGGAGTACGTCCGCGGCCTCGATCTCGGCAGCATCATCAGCCGCGACGGGCCGTTGTTGTGGAAGCGTGCGGCGCCGTTGCTCGCGCAGATCTGCGGCGCGCTCGCCGAAGCACACGACCTCGGCATCGTGCATCGCGATCTCAAACCCGAAAATGTCTTGATCACGCGCACCGGTAACGATCGCGATTACGCGAAGGTCCTCGATTTCGGCCTCGCGAAGCTCGAAGAGAATCGCGCATTGACCACCGCCACCGACCGTCAGCAGATCGTTGGCACGCCATACTTCATGTCGCCCGAACAGATTCGCGGCGACGATGTCGATGCACGCAGCGATATCTATTCGTTCGGCGCGCTGATGTTCGAGTGCCTCACCGGCCAACATCTGTTCACCGGTTCGACCGCGGTCGGCGTGCTCACGAAGCACCTCACGGTCGAGCCTGATGCGCCTTCGATGCGCACGCCGAAGCTCGGCATCGATTCGCAGGTTGACGCGATCTGCAAGAAGGCGCTCGCGAAGGATCCGGCGAACCGGTACCAGAGCGCCGCGAAGCTCGCCGAGGCGATCGAAGAGGTCTACGCCGACACCGTCGAGAATGCGACGGGTCAAGGTTCGCGATCGGTGCGCAATCGCGCGTTCGCGGTGCCTGTCGAGAACGAGAAGAGCGATGTTCGGTTGCGTCGCTCCGATGTCGATGCGTTCGAGCGCAGCATCAAGCGCCAGCGCTATGTCTCGCTCGGCGTGATGCTGACGCTCGTACTCGGTGCGGCGGGCGCCGGCGTATATTTCCTCACGCGCCCGAATCCACCGCTCAGCGAAGAGCGCGAGCCGAACGACGACGTCGCGCACGCGAATAGGATCGCACTCACCGTCACGGGCCACCTCGGCAAACGCCACTCGCCACAGGCAGGCGATCGCGACAACTTCATCGTGCCGTGGCCGGCGAGCACCAGGCGTGTGGTCACGGTGCGCGTGACGGGGTTGCCGAACCTCGATATCAACCTCGGAATCACGGACGGTGATGGATTGCACGGCGCGGTCGCCGACGAGGGCCAGCTCGGCGAGCCCGAGATGCTGCATCGCCGCGCGGTCGACGGTCCGATCGATATCTCGATCGATCAGACCATGACCCAGGGCAAGTTGCCGGTCGAGAACGTCAGCGACGAGTACACCGTGACCGTGATCGAGGAGGACCCGCAGGCCGGCGAGATCGAACCGAACGGCACCGATGCCGATGCAAATTCGCTCGAGCTAACAAAGGACCTGCGCGGCTATCTCGATACGCGCGCGGATGTCGACATGCTGCGCTGGCTCGGTCCCGACGGCACGTACAACGTCGTCGTGCGCGCCGATGGCATCCCACTCGAGTGGCGGATCGGCGATACCAAGCCGCGCACGCCGGGCGCCGCGCAGGTCGCGCTCAAGCATGGCGACCTGATCCGGATCGAGCGCACCGACAAGGCGCTCAAGGGCGCCCTGCCCGGCCGCGATCAACCGTGGTCGATCACCGTGACAAAGTAGTCAGCGCACGATCACGCAAACGCAATCGACCGCGCGAAACGAGTACGCGCTGGCCACCACGCTCGAACAGGCCGCGTCTTCGGGCCTCAGGATCATGTGTGGGTCAGGCCTTCGTCAGCAGCACGACGCGGCGCTCGTAGGCCTGCAGCTTCGCGAGCGCGTCGTGGAACGCGCCGTACTGCGCGCTATCGACGACGAGCTTGTCGAGCTTGATCTCGTTGTGGCAAATCACGGTCTGACCGTTCGCCGCGCACGTCGACGAGAACGCCACGCCATCGGCCTGGCCCTCGAGCTTCTCCGGCACGTATGCGACCTTCCACCCGTTCGGAATCAGCACGGTGACGTCGCCCGTCTCCGTGCGAGGCGCGCCGACCCACAGCGGGTACTTGCGCTTCGACGATCCGACCGACGGCACGTCCGCGGCAAAGCCGAGCGTGACCGGCGGCATCTCGAAGTTGCGGAAGTTGCCCTGCACCGCCGAGTAACCCGGCACCGCGACCTTGTGCGTGATCGCCATCGGACCTTGCACCGCCATCGTGTCGCTGACCTCGTGGCCCTTATCGACCGCGGAGGCCGAGAGCTCGCCGGCCGAGTGCTGGAAGTACTTGTCGAGATTCTCGCCCTTCAAGCGACGCAGCGCCGCGGTCGCCTGGTTCGCAAACCAACCGGTGAGCTCGTACTTGTACGTCGCCTCGAGGTCACCGTTCGCGGCAAGCACGTAGGTTGCGGTGACGTGCGAGGTCGAGGAGGTGGGGTCCATCGCGGGGCGCTGACCGAGCTCGGAGCCGCCCTTCTCGATCGGCAGCACCATGCTGTCCTGGCCGGCGAGTACGAAGCCGTACTGGCCGTTCTCGTCGGTGGGGTTCAGCCACACGTCCTTCTTGTCGACCGAGATCTTCGCGACGATGTGATCGAACTGCGCGAGCGTCGGGACATCTTGCAGCACCGGCACCTTGCCAGAGCGCACGAACACGGGACGACCCGCGAGACCTTCGGCAGAGGCGAGAGCGAGCAACAGGCCCACCTTGTCGCGCGCGTCCGCGTACTTGTTCGCGAGCACGGTCGCGGGCGGATGCGGCTCGTAGCCCGCCGCGCCGAGCGGCACGTCGACGCTGCGAATGTCATGCGCGACAAACGCATAGAGCTTCTGCGCCTTCTCGGTCTCGGTCGTCGCGCCCGCGACGATGCGGTCGGCTTCCTGCTTGACGGCATCCGGCAGGGGCTGGGGGATGGCCTTGTCAAGGAAGCGCGCGGCGATCGGCTCGAGCACCTTTGCCCACGAGGGCTGAAAGCTGATCACGAGCCGCGGCAGCACGAGTGCATCGCTCGGCGAGCCGTTCTCGCGCTGGCGATCGGGCTGCTTCGCGAGGTGAAACGTGTACGTGTGACCATCGGCGGTGGTCGCCTCGGTTGGCTTCAGATCGATCCCGACGACCGCGAGCTTCGGCGTCACGCCGGTCGGCGCGGTGATCGTCACCGTGCGGTCGAGGATCGGATCCCACTGGCCGAGCATCACTTCCGCGCCCATCGCCGAATCGGGGCCGGGCTTGGTCGTGCGCGTGGTCTCGAGCTCGACGACCGAGCCTTTGTCGACCGCGGGGAACGAGACGACGCGCTCGCGGACGTCGGAGTAGATCGTCGCGTCGGCGAGCCACGACGGCACGATGTCGAGGATCTCGTCGGGGCTGGCGGCATGCGCCTCGCCGTCGTCGTTGACCGTCCGCGCCGTATCGACGGTGAGCGTCTGCCGCGCGCCATCGTACGGCAGGTGTACGTCAGCGAACTTTTCCTTCGCCCGCTGGGCATCGAGCAGCTTCACGATCGATTTGGTGTGGTGCACGAGCGATCCATCGGCCTTGAGCGTGAAGTCATCGCGCTCGACCGCGACCACCGCATCGGCTTGCGGATAGTCGGTCGCGCCCGGCCCGTTCTTCGCGAGCTCGGTCATCTGCGCGAGATCAGGATCCTTCGAGCTATCGACCTTCGGCGCTGCTTTCTTCGCCCACGGATCGGCGGCTTTTACGGCCGTATTTTCGGGTAAAGGAGGCGCCGCGGCTGTCTCTTCTTTGGCTTTGCACGCGCCGAATAAGATCATCGAGAAGATCAGGGTCTTTTTCATCTCACTTGCCTCCCGCGAGGATGACTGGCTGACGCGCGACCTGGCCCATGGCGCCGATCGATCCGCGCAGCTCTTTGTACTGGGTGGTATCGATGAACCGGCTCTTGAGCTGGAACGAGCGGTGGCATTTCACCGTGGTCGCATCGGCCTTGGCGCACGAAGCGACGAGGCTCGAGGCCTTGCTCGAGGCCTTCGCATCGTTCGGGAGCGCGAGCACGTTCGTGCCAGCCGGCAGCGTGATCGTCTCGTCCTGGTCGTACTGGAATGTGACGTGCGCATCGAGGCCGTACTTGCGGTTCGGATCCGAACCGAGGAGTTGCGGCAAGAGGTTCTCGACGAGGCCGAGGGCCCCCGACGTGACGACCGAGCGCAGCAGCTTGTAGTCGCCGGTCTTCGGCGCCGCGTTCGGGACCTTGATCTCGACGTTGACTTCCATCGGCGTGAACAGCGCGAGCGCGCTCGTGAGGTCGAAGGACACGAGCTGTGCATCCGGCAGCGCGTGGTGCAGCATCGTCTCGAGCATCTCCTGCTGCTGGTCGTGGCTCATCGCCGCGCCGACACCGCGCACGATGAGATCGAACATGCCCTTGGTCTCGAGCTTGATCTTCGAGCTCATCGAACCATCGGCGTTGATGATCGTGGTCGCCGTCGCGTGGCCGAGGTTCGCGCCCGGATCGAGCGCCGGCGTCCGCGAGAGGTTCTCGCCTTCGACACGCGCGACGAGCGTGCTCTGTTCGGCTTCGTATCCAGGCAATAGCGACGTGTTGTTCTTCGCGGTCGGATCGATATACGTGTAGCCGCCACCGGGCTTCGCGATCGCGACGATCGCGTGGTTGAAGCCGTCGTATGCGATCTTGTCGAGCACGGGATCACCCATGTTCGTGATCACGGGATACGCATCGATGCCGCTCTCGCGCAGCATCGACGTCAAGAGGATCGAGACATCGCGACACACGCCCCAGCGCGACGTGAACGTCTCGCCCGCCTTGCGCGGCGTGTATCCGGTGCGCGGGCCGACGCCGAGGCCGCGGTAGCGAATGTCTTGCGCCACGAAGTCATAGAGCGCCTTGATCTTGTCGTCGTTGGTCTTCGCACCTTTGGTCAGCTCTTTGACCTTCGCCTTGATCTCCGGTGTGGCCTCGAGCTGCGGCGCGGTGAGCTTGCCCCACCACGTCGAGAAGTGTTGCCAGCTCGGATCGGTCGTGACGACGAGCGTCGGTATTTCGCGCGAGAGGTCCATCGCCGCCTCGGGGACGAACTGCGGGGCATTCTTGACGGTCCAACCGTAGTGCATGCGATCGCCGACCTTCAACTTCGTCGCCGCGATCGAGCTACCGCGCTCGCCGTGATAGATCTGCGACGTCAGCGGCATCGTCGCCGGTCCGTCGACGAGATAGCTCGCCTCGAGCATCGGCTCGGTGTTCTGAAAGCCGAAGATGTCGTTGAAATAGTTCATCCGGGTCGGCGTGAGGCGGGTGAGCTTGTACGAGATGTCGACGACGTCACCGACCGCGAGGTTGGGGAACGTGACCTTGAGCGCGCGGCCGTTCGGGTCGTAGATGTTCGCCTCGCCCGATTGCTCGACGTCCTGGATCGATTTCGGATCGACGCTGATCACCGTTCCGTCGGCCTTCACGACCTGCGCGGACAGGACTTCCATCTTCTCGGCGTCCTTCGCGTAGTACAGCGAGGTCGATGCCGCTTCGGTCTTGCCGGTCGGCGTGAGCACGAGCCGAGCTTGGTGCATCGTGTTCGTGAACTGTCCGTCGGGCTGATACACGACCGCTTGGTCAGACATCACGGTAACCGCATTTGCGCTCGGGTACTGTGATGCCTTGACTCGCTTCAGCGCTTCAGTGATTTGCGGGTCGACCTCCGCGAACGCTGAACGTCCCGTCAAGCCCAGTACCAGCGTCACGAACCAGATCCTGTATTTCGTCATGCAAGCCTCCTCAGGTGCTTTCAGCTGTAACCGCTAAACTCGAGGCATGCACCCAAAACTCGCTCGCAATGCATGCGATTCATGGCTCTCGTGCGACGAAAGACACCGTCGCAGTGGCGTCGCAGCAAGTCGCACCAAGCTGGCGCAGCCGTGATATTAAATCCGCAAATGCTCAAGCGTCCGAAGATCGCAATCATCGGTGCCGGCGGTAACGTCGGTGCTGCCGTCGCTCAGTGGGCCGCTCAAAAAGAGCTCGGCGACCTCGTGCTCATCGATCTCAAGGCCGGACCGGCCGAGGGTCGCGCGCTCGATCTCACCCAGTGCTCGCCCTGGGAAGGCTTCAACAACACCTCGTTCGTCGCGACCGACAAGTTCGAAGCGATGCAGGATGCCGACGTCGTCGTCATGACGGCCGGCGTGCCTCGCAAGCCCGGTCAATCGCGCGAGGAGCTCATCAACATCAACGCAGGCATCGTCAAGAGCATCTGCGGCGACGTCAAGAAGTACGCGCCGAATGCCGTGCTCGTGGTGGTGTCGAACCCGCTCGACGCGATGGTCTTCGTGGCCAAGCAGGTCACCGGCTTCCCGCGCGAGCGCGTCATCGGCTCGGCTGGCGTGCTCGATAGCGCCCGCTTCCGCACTTACCTCGCGCTCGCCGCGAAGGTCTCCGTCGAGGATGTCCAGGGCATCGTGCTCGGCGCCCACACCGACAAGGACATGGTCCCGGTCGTCTCGACCGCGATGATCGGCAACGTGCCGGTCACCAAGTTCCTCGATGCCGCGAAGATCGTCGAAGTCGTCGAGAACACCAAGAAAGGTGGCGCGACGCTCACCGGCCTCATCGGCACGAGCGCATGGCTCGCCCCGGGCGCCGGCACGGCGCTGATGGTCGAAGCGATCGTCCGCAACCAGGGTCGCGTTCTGCCCTGCTCGGTCGAGCTCAACGGCGAGTTCGGCGTCAAAGGGGCCTTCCTCGGCGTGCCGGTCAAGCTCACGAGCGCGGGCGCGGTCTCGGTCCACGAGTTCGAGCTGTCGGCGTCCGAGCAGGAAGCGTTCGGCAAGGCCCACGCTGCAAACAAAGAGCTGATGGAAATCGCTCGCGGCTTCCTCATCTGAGCTGACCCCAAAACTCTAAACGCCGCGCGGCCCGACGGCTACGCGGCGTTTCTTACGCCCGGAGTACTTACGCGCCGAGCTTTGCTTTGAGGTTGTGATCGAGCGCGTCGAGGAATGCCTCGGTCGTCAAGTGGGCCTGGTTCGGGCCGATGAGGACCGCGAGGTCCTTCGTCATCTTGCCGGACTCGACGGTCTCGACGCAGACCTTCTCGAGCGCGTCCGCGAACTTCACGACCTCGGGGGTACTGTCGAACTCACCGCGATACTTGAGCCCCTGGGTCCACGCAAAGATCGAGGCGATCGGGTTCGTCGAGGTCGGGCGACCCTTCTGATGCTCGCGATAGTGACGCGTGACCGTGCCGTGCGCGGCCTCCGCCTCGACGGTCTTGCCATCGGGCGTGAGCAGGACGGAGGTCATCAGGCCGAGCGAGCCGAAACCCTGCGCGACCGTGTCCGATTGAACATCGCCATCGTAGTTCTTGCAGGCCCAGACGAAGCCGCCTTCCCACTTGAGAGCCGCGGCGACCATGTCGTCGATCAAGCGGTGCTCGTACGTGAGCTTGGCCGCTTCGAACTTGGCCTTGAACTCTTCGTCGTAGACCTTCTGGAACAGGTCCTTGAACCGACCATCGTACTTCTTGAGGATCGTGTTCTTGGTCGAGAGGTAGACCGGCCAACCACGGTTGAGGCCATAGGAGAGCGAGCTGCGCGCGAACCCGATGATCGAGTCATCGAGGTTGTACATCCCCATCGCGACGCCAGCGGCCTGGAAGTCGTAGACCTTGTGCTCGATCGCCTTGCCGCCATCTTTGGGCGTGAAGGTCATCGTGAGCGTGCCGGCGCCGGGGATGAGGAAATCGGTCGCGCGGTACTGATCACCGAACGCGTGACGCCCGATAACGATCGGCTTGGTCCAGCCGGGGACGAGCCGCGGCACGTTCTTGCAGATGATCGGCTCGCGGAAGATGGTGCCGCCGATGATGTTGCGGATCGTCCCGTTGGGGGACTTCCACATCTCTTTGAGGTTGAACTCTCTGACCCGCGCCTCGTCGGGCGTGATCGTCGCGCACTTCACGGCGACGCCGTACTGCTTCGTGGCGTTCGCCGAATCGACGGTCACCTGATCGTTCGTCTGATCGCGATGCTCGACGCCGAGATCGAAGTATTTCAGATCGATCTCGAGGTACGGGAGGATCAGCTTGTCTTTGATGAACTTCCAGATGATCCGGGTCATCTCGTCGCCGTCCATCTCGACGACGGGGTTCTTCACCTTGATCTTTGGCATTGCGACGCGAGTTGTATCACCGTCGCCGCGCCAAGACGACCGCCGAGGCAGCGACCAGCGCGAGTACAAACCAGCTCGCCACGCCGCCGGTCGCCGAGCAGCCGCCCGCAGAAGTCTCGGGAGTCATCTCGGCCGAATTGTTCGAACCGGCATCGTCGGCAGGCGCGTCGCATGTCGAGCGCGTGACCTTGCGGCCGCTGACCCGTTCGATCCAGGCGGCGACGCGGTCGGCGCGGACGTAGATGCCACCACCGCCGCAGGGCTCCGTTGAGGTTCCGACTCCGCGCGAGACGACGCCGATCAGCGCGTCCTGGAGATAGATCGGGCCCCCGGAGTCGCCGAAGCACGAGTCCTTGCCCGCGCCGCCCGCAACGAACTCGCCATTCGGCGCGACCTTGGGGGCGCACGCCGGGTCAGTCGTGCAGCTCGGATCGCTGACCGTGAGCGTGGCTTGGTGGAGCTTCGAGTTACCGCCCGTGCCTGCGGCATCCGTGAGCCCGAAGCCAACGAGCTTCACGCTCGCACCGGCATCGAGGTTGTTCGCGGTGCACGCGGCCGCGATCGGACGCGGCTTTGCTTTGCTCTCGTGCTCGAGCACGAGCACACCGACATCGAACTCGCTTTCCCACGACGGGTACGCGGTCGCGGACTTCACCGCGATTACCTCGCCGGTCGACTTCGTGTAGTCGATGCTGCCGAGCAAGACCTCCTTGGGATCGGTGTCGATGCAGTGACCGGCGGTGAGCACGACGTCCGGCGCGATCAACGTGCCGGTACACAGTGCCATCGGCGCGATCACGAGAGCTACATCGGGATACTCGCCTGCCGGGACGGATGTGCCTCCGACGACCGGAGCCGGCGTGGCCGCGAACGCAGTGGTGGTGGTGAACAGGAGGGTGCTCAGAAATACATTCCGCATGGCCACCGCGTTCAGCAACCGGCTTGCCACAATGCGTACGTGTGATTTCGGGTACCTGGCTTCGCCTCGTCCGAGGTGCGGCCAGCTGCGTCCGGAGTCCGTCGGACAACCGGACTATCGGCGACGACGACGTAGCAGCAGCAGCAGCGCCGCGAATGGCGCGAGCGCGAAGCTCGGAGAAGAGGCTGCGCAACCGCCGGCGTCTGTGCCTGCACCGGCACTGCTCGAACCGGAATCCGAACCGTCGCTCGACGGTTGCGCAGCACAAGCGTTTTTCGTGATCGTCGTTTTGGCCGTCGCTTCGAGCCAGTCGACGATCTTGTCGGTGCGTACGTAGATGCCACCGCCGCCGCACACGCTCGACGAGCCATCGACGCCACGCGAGACCGCGCCGATCAAGACCTGGCCAGATGCGGTATCGAGGTAGACGGGACCACCGGAATCGCCGAAGCACGAATCGGTACCGTCGCCACCGGCAACGAACTCGCCGCCGGGAGCGATCGCTGGCTCGCAGCCAAGCCCCTTCGAGCAATCGGGATCGCGCACGCTCGCCATCGCCTCGTGCAGCTGGGTGTTGCCACCAGAGCCTGTTTCGGTCGTACGACCGAAGCCGACGAGATGAACGTGCGAGGCCGTCGTGAACGTCGAGAACGTGCACGCGGTGCCAACCGCCCGCGGCTCGATGCCAGCAATCGGCGTCTCGAGCACGATCACACTCACGTCGAACGTATTTTTCCAATCGGGATACGCGGTCACAGATTTGATGTTCGCTCGCGCGCCGCCACCGCTCGCGTAATCGGTGGTGTTCGCGATGACCTGGTTGGCTTCGATCCCGGCGCAATGACCGGCAGTGACCACCACGGTGGGCGCGATCAACGTGCCGGTGCACATCCCCTTCGCGCCCAACACGGCGACGGCGTCGGGCCATTTTCCACTCGGCACGGTCGAGCCGCCGACGACTGGCGGCGTGCCTGCGAAGACCGTCGTCGTCGCGACGAGAACGAGGAACAACGTGCGCACGTGCATGCCTGTTGAGCAATGTGCGTGCCCCACCGCGGCGAACAGCATTCGCGCGCAAACCAGCGTGCCGGGTCAATCATCTGCTCGCGGTGTGCAATGCGATGCGCAAGTTCGCACCGAGCCGGTGTCAGTATCGGCACGACGAACTACCAAAACGCGACACCGGCACGCGCAGTCGCGGCGCTGCAGCTCGGTGAGCTTCGTGCTCACGTTCGCGGAGGCGAGCGCCCACCGAGCGCCTACCGAGCGCCCACCGAGCGCCCACCGAGCGACCACGCACGCGACGCTTCGCGTTCGTCGCTTCGCGGGGTGTTTAGCCGGGAACGACCACTGCACTACAAGCGCCATGGCGACGCCGCGGACCGTGCATCCCACATTCACCGCGTTTCCGATCGCGCTCTATGCCACGACCGTGGTCGCGCTCGTCGCGCATGCGATCACCGGTGCCAGTTGGCTCTATCACGTCGCGCTCTACGCAAATGTTGCAGGCGTACTCGCCGCGCTGGTCGCGCTCGTCCCCCGCTACGTCGACGCAGCAAACGCGCCTGCGTTTTCGAACATGCGAGACAACGGGCTGCGGCACACCGCGTTCAACGGCCTCGCACTCCTGTTCTTTGTGGCGAGCGCCGCAGTGATCTGGAAGAACGGCGCGACCAATCAAGTTCTTGGCGATGGCGTGCCGCTGGTGCTCGGCATGTTCGGCCTCGCCTCGATCGGTGCCGCCGGTTGGTATAGCCAGCAACTCGCGACCGCGCTCGTCACCGCAGCGGCACCGCTATCTCTCGGCGTTACCACCGGCCTTCTGTCCGGTCGGGTTGGGGCAATCAACGTCCCCAAGAAAAGCTTACTTCTTCTGCTCGTGACACTCGAGACAGCCGAAGCCACCGGCTTTCGGGTTCTTCGGGTCGAACTCGGGCTGCTTGAGGAGCTTGGCCATCTGGGGCTTCACGACCGTGCCCATGAACTTCGCGACTTCCGGCTTCTGCTTGCCAGCCTCGAGCGCGACGAAGTCGAGCTTCGGCAGATCCGAGGAAGGCATCTTGTACTTCATCTTCTGCGGCTCCTTTCCGTGGCAGGTCTTGCAGCCGAAATTCGCGTAGTGCTTAGCGTCGAACTTCTGGAACAGCGGCTTCATCGTCGGAACGACTTCCTTCTTCATGAAGTCCAGCTGCTCTTCGTGCGTGAGCTTGTCGAAGTCCCACGCTGCCGAGCCTGCGCCCGCACCGGCCCCAGCGGCCATCGCGACCGCGCTGCCATCGGCCGAGCCAGCCATCGCCGAGCCCGAGCCGGCCATCGCGGCGGAGCCCCTGTCCGAGCCGGCCATCGCCGAGCCCAAACCCGAACCGGCGGCAGACCCCGTGGGCTCGGCCGAACCCTTGGGCGGCGAGCCCATGTCCGAGCCGGTCACGGTGCTCGAGCCTGTCGAGCCTGCCGAGCCACCAGGCGCGGCAGGGTCTTTCTTCGCGCAGCTCGCGAGGGCGAGCACCATCAGGACGGACAAGGGGAGCTTCTTCATAGAAGCGGACCTTAATACGGGTGCAAGCGGAGTGCGTCTTTCGTTGTCGCAACTCTATTGCCGAACCTGTCTATAGTGGCGTCGCCGTGCAGCTCGTCAGCTCGATCCGAGGCGTGAATTACCGTTTCGGGTCCGTGAAGGAAGTCCTCGCGAAGGCGAATCCGCCCAAGAGTGGGGACGACCTGGCCGGCGTCTCGGCGCGCGATGCGGTCGAGCGCGTGGCGGCCCGCGCGGTGCTTGCGGAGCTCACGCTCGCGGATCTCCGCATGAATCCGGTCGTGCCGTACGAGGAAGACGAGCTCACGCGCCTCGTCGAGCACGATCTCGACGAGCAAGCGTATCGCGCGGTTTCGCACCTGAGCGTGGGCCAATTCCGCGAATGGCTGCTCGATATCGAGACCACCGGCGCCACGTTGCGCGCGGTGGCGCCCGGCCTCACGCCGGAGATGGTCGCCGCAGCGGCAAAGCTGATGTCCAACTTCGACCTCATGACGGTCGGGGCGAAGTGCACGGTCGTCGTCCGCGCGAATAACACGCTCGGCCTGCCGGGGCGGTTGTCTTCGCGCTGTCAGCCGAACCATCCGACCGACGACGTGCTCGGTATCCTCGCGTCGATGCGCGAGGGCCTGTCGTACGGCTGCGGCGATGCCGTGATCGGCGTGAACCCCGCGACCGACACGCCCGAATCGACCGCCGAGATCCTCACCGCGATCGATGACGTCCTCAAGCGCAACGCGATCCCGACCCAGCACTGCGTGCTCTCGCATGTCACCGTGCAGATGAAGGCGCTCGCGCTGAACTGCCCGATGGACCTGATGTTCCAGTCGGTCGCCGGCACCGAGGGTGGCAACCGCGCCTTCGGGATCAGCGTGAAGCTGATCGACGAGGCGTACGCGCTGATGAAAGAAATGGGTTCTGCGCGCGGGCCGAACTGCATGTACTTCGAGACCGGCCAGGGTTCGGCGCTATCGTCGAACACGCACCACGGCGCCGACCAGGTCACGATCGAGGCGCGCGCCTACGGCTTCGCGCGGCGCTACAAGCCGTTCCTCGTCAACACGGTCGTCGGCTTCATCGGCCCCGAGTATCTCGAAGATGGTCCACAGATCTCGCGTGCAGCACTCGAGGACCACTGCATGGGCAAGCTGCTCGGCTTGCCGATGGGCTGCGATGCCTGCTTCACGTATCACGCGCGGATGAGCCAGGACGAGCTCGAGAGCTTGAAGGTCCTGCTCGGTGCCGCGGGCTGCACGTACCTGATGTCGCTGCCGGTCGGCGACGACATCATGCTGAACTATCAATCGACGAGCTATCACGACATCCCGACGCTGCGCCGCTTACTCCACAAGCGCGCCACGCCCGAGTTCGATGCGTGGATGGACAACACGGGCATCTGGGTCGGTGACAATCCCGGCCCGATGTTCGGCAACGTCGGCGCGATCAAGTAGTGAACGGATAGAACGGATAGAGCAGCTCGAGCTCTTCGGCCTTCGACGCCTCGTAGGAGCTCACCGGGGACCAAGCCCCTCGTGTAGAGCGACTTCATGGTCATCCATTGTGGCCTTCTTCGCCTCAGTGAAGCCAATCGTCGAATAGCGTGACACTACTCTTTCACGCCGGTGAACGTGGCCGCGCCGATCGGACCCTTCGCGCCGCCATAGCTCGTTGTGCCGGCCCACACGCCGCTGCGCAGCTCGTCCATCGTGCCGTCGCCATCGCGATCGAAGCCGAGTGCGGTGCCCGAAACATTGAGCTCGAACGGAGCGTCGTCGATCGCGGCGAGCTTGGCGTAGACGTCGCTCGCGAGCTTGGTCATCGCGATCGTGCACGCGGTCTCGTACAGCCCGGCCGACCCGATCGGCGCGTGCGCGGCGACCGTGACGCCGAGCTGATGACAATCGACGAGGTCGCGCAGCGTATCGGCGAGATTACCGGCGCCGAGATCGATCGGCGGAATCACCGCGCGATCGAGGCCGAGCCGCAGCATCTCGCCGTACGGCAGCGCGAGCTTGTGCGTCGCGATCGCGACCGTGCCTTCGCCATCGACTGCAGCGCGCGTGATCGAGAGCTCGTCGGGTGCGCCACCCGCCGCGAGCTCGACCGGCGTGTTCGCGAGCTGCAACCCGATCAGCGAGCGCGTCATGATGCCGTCGCTAGCGATGATCAACCGCTCGATCGTCGTGACGTGACGACCGACCGACCCGAGCCCGAGGCTCAATGCACGAAGCCCGGGTGCAAAGTTCGGTGCGATCTTGTCGAGCTCGAGCTCGACGTACGACGCGACAAACCCGGACAGCCCGGACGCGATCAGCTTGACGATGCCATCCGGCAGCGCGGCGACCATGTGATCGACGAGGTAGCGCGCCGGGTCGTCCGGCGTGTCGGTGGCATTCGAGAGCTCCGCGAGGAGCTCGACCGCGGGTGCCGGCAACGTAGCGAGATCGAGCTGACCAACGACATCGTACGTGCCGGTCAGGATCGTCGGGGCCGTCGAGACCGGTGTGGCGTCCGGCGCGGGAGCGACATCGGCAGAAGCGCAGGCAGAAACAACAACGGCGACATATGCGAAGCGATGGGACATGACGAGCTCGGTTTTCTCGGCGACTGCCGGTTTGCGTGTGAGCTGGTCCATTGCGATCACCGTGCCGCCCGCAACTACGTGACAACGCGTCTGCGGTTGTCCGGTCGTGGCCGGTGCTCGGACGATCGCTGTCCGCCGGCTGGACAAGCCGGACAGCGCGTGGTGTCGTCGAAGCGTGAGTCGGACCCGGCAGTTGATCGCGGCGCTGCGAGACGAGCTCGGCGGAACCGCGCCACTGCCGCCACCCCCCGCGATACCGGACATTCCCGCGCCACCTGCGCGCGTGTACTCGCCGCATCCCGAGAAGCATCCGTTCGCCGCAGAAGCCGCGAATCACACGACGGCGCTCGTCGGCATCGGCCATGTCGGCACGCGCTACGCGACCGATGTCGTGTTGCAGTTCCAAGCCGAGCTCGCAGTCGCGCATGCCGCGGTCGACACCGTGCTCCCGGCCGAGTGGGCCGCGGCGAATGGGTTCCTCGGCGTTCAAACGCGCGTCACCGATCATCGCGAGTTCTTGCTGCGGCCCGATCTTGGACGCCGGCTGTCCGACGCATCTCTCGGCGAGCTCCGCGCACACGCGCTCAAAGGCGCCGACGTGCAACTGATCGTCGCCGATGGCCTCTCGGCGGTCGCGTGCATGGGCTCGGGCAAAGCACTGCATGACGCGGTCTCGCGCGCGTGCCAAGCGAAGGGCCTCACCGTCGGCACGCCGGTCTGCGCGCGGTTCGCACGGGTGTGGCTCGAGGACGAGATCGGCCAGGAGACCGAGTCGAAGATCGCGATGATCCTCCTCGGCGAGCGTCCTGGTCTTGGCACCGGTGACGGGCTGTCCGCGTACATCGTCTTCGGTCCGAAGATCGGCAACACCGATGGCAACCGCAACATGATCTCGAACATCCACGCACGTGGCATCCCGATCGAGAGCGTCGCGCATCGGCTCGCATCGCTCGCCGCCGGCATGATCTCGCAGCGCACGAGCGGGGTCGCGCTCGATCTCGCCAAGCTCGGCGAACCGAGCGAGCGCACGCCGCGAGCGCCGCAGGTTCGCCAGAAGCTGGTGGGCACGTGATCCTCGAACCGATCCTGCCGACCGTGCTCTCGGTCCAGCGCTTGCCGAACGCCGACCCGGCAATGGTTCGCGCGTACGGCGGCGATCCCGAAAAGCATCGCTCGCTCGGCCTCGTCACCGTCGATCAAGATGACCCGACCTATGTCGCGCTCGACGAAGCGACGAAGCACGCCCCCATCGACGTGATCTTCGCGCGCAGTTTCTACGCGGGCGCGAAGCACGCGAGCGGCCGGCTATCCGGGGAGATCCTCGGCGTGATCGGCGCATCCGAGCCCGAAGCGATCGATGCTGCGCTCGAGGTACTGCTCCGGTGCCTGCAGCACGACGCCTGCTTCTACACGGCCGACGCGACGGGCTCTGTCACCGTGTTCCCACACGTGATTACTTCCCTCGGTGAATATCTCGCGCGCGAAGCCAAGCTCTCTCCCGGCGATCCGATGGCCTACCTGGTCGCCCCGCCGATCGAGGCCTCGATCGCCCTCGATGCCGCGCTCAAGGCCGCCGATGTCCGAGCGGTTCGCGTGATGACACCTCCGACCGAGACCAACTTTGCCGCCTGCTGGCTGACCGGATCACTCGCGGATTGTGAAGCCGCTGCCGTGGCCTACGCGAACGCGGTGGTCGAGGTCGCCGCGTTCCCCAAGGAGCGCACTCGTACGTAATCGCACACGAAATCAGGGCTGCGCGGAACCGATCATCGGCTACCATCAGCGCGGGTGAAGGCTGCAGAATCTCAGCCGCTGATCGGCCTCGCGCTAGAAGACCGCTACACGATCCTCCGGGAGATCGGGCGCGGCGGCATGGGTGTGGTCTACGAGGCCGAGCACAAGGAGCTCGGCAAGCGCATCGCCATCAAGGTGATGCTCGACAAGTACGCGAACGACGAAGAAGCGGTCATCCGATTCAAGCGCGAAGCCCTCGCTGCGAGCCGGATCGGCAATCCGCACATCATCGATGTCAGCCACATCGGCATCGCACCGGATGGCCGGCCATTCGCCGTGATGGAGCTGCTCGATGGCCAGCCGCTCTCGGCGATCCTCGCCGGCACCGGCCCGATGCAACCGTGGCGCGCGATCCACATCATGCGCCAGGTCCTGCGCGCGGTCGGAGCCGCGCACAGCAAGGGCATCATTCACCGCGACCTCAAGCCCGATAATATCTTCATCGTCAATCGCGACGACGAGCACGACTTCGTGAAGCTCCTTGATTTCGGGATCTCGAAGATGGTCGACACGGCCGAGATGGCGGCCGCGACCCGGCTGACCACGACCGGTGTCGTGATGGGCACGCCGCTCTACATGGCACCCGAGCAAGCCATGGGTGCGCCTGCCGAGCGCGGCGTCGACATCTACGCGTGCGGCGTGATCCTGTTCGAGATGCTCGCGGGTCGGCCGCCGTTTGATGAACCGAACTACAACATGCTCGTCGCGAAGCTGCTCACCGCCGAGCCGCCGCTGCTCTCGGATCTGCGCAAGGGCACGCCCGCCTCGCTCGTCAACGCGGTCGCGAAGGCGCTCAAGAAGGATCCCGATAGCCGGTTCGCGAACTGCGAAACGTTCGCGCAGGCGCTGCCGGTTGTCGCTGTCGCGCAGCCCGAGCTCGAGCAGGGTGCGACGCTGCCGCCCGGGAGCTCGGTCCCGCCGGGCGCGAAGCACTCGGCACCCGGGCGTGTCGCTGCCGCGCGCACGATAGACGCTCCGCGCAGAGCGTCGCGCAAATGGATCGGCGGCCTCCTCGCATTTGCGGGCGCGATCGCCGCGGCCACCGTGTTGCTGAAGCGTGCTGACGAGTCGAAGGCCGCGCCGACCACCGCGCCCGCCATCAGCACCGCACCGCTGCGCGAGACCAGCACGATCGGCGATCTGCAGATCCGCACTGCCCCGGTGAGTGGAGCGATCGTCAAGGTTGATGGCAAGGAGGTCGGCTCGACGCCGATCCAGGTCAGCGTCGAAGCTGGCATGCATCAGCTCCACACCGAGCTCGCCGGCTACGCGACAATGGATCTCGATCAGCTGGTCACCGCGAAGGAGCGCACGACGGTTGTCATCACGATGCGTCCCGGGTCAACGCCCGCTCCAGCGGTCACGCCCAATCCACACTCGAACAGCGCCGGCGTTGCGAAGAAGCCGGTCGTGATCCTGACGCCCGGCGCGCCGACCGATGCATTCACGCCAACTCCACCCGTGATCAAGACGCCGGCACCGTCGACGAATCCGGGCAGCTCGATGCCAAACCCGTACTAGATACCTTCGAACCCGCCGCCGCGGCCTTTGCCGCTCGCGAACCGCGCGGCACCGGCCGCCGCACTTCCGAGATTCGCGGCGCCGAGCTCGAGCTCGCGCGCGAGGGCAGCTTCGACCTCGAGATCCCATTGCTCGTAGCTCGAGCGCCGGTCGCTGTTCATCGTCGCTTGCGGGAACCGCGCGATCTCCGCGGCGAGCGCTTCGGCGGCGCCGCGCGCTTCGCCTGTCGGAACCACGCGATTCGCGAGCCCGATCGCGAGGGCTTCGGCGGCGCCGACCGGCCGGCCCGTGAGGATCAGATCGAGCGCGCGGCTGTGGCCGATCAACCGCGGCAGCCGGATCGTGCCGCCATCGATGAGCGGCACGCCCCAGCGCCGACAGAACACGCCGAACGTCGCGGTCTCCTCGACGACCCGCAGGTCACACCACAGCGCGAGCTCGAGCCCACCGGCAACCGCGTAGCCCGCGACCGCCGCGATCACCGGCTTGCCGAGCAGCATTCTGGTCGGCCCCATTGGCCCGTCGCCATCCGGCGCGACGCGATTCGCACGCCCTTCGCTGAACGCCTTGAGGTCCGCGCCACCACAGAAGTGGCCGCCTGCGCCGAACAACACACCGACATGGATCTCGGGCTCCGCTTCGATCTCGCGAAATGCATCTGCGAGCGCCTGCGCCGTATCGCGATCGACCGCGTTCCGCACGTCGGGACGATCGAGGACCACCGTCGCTACGTGCCCGCTGCGTTCGATCCGGACCGCCATATTCAGTGAACGCCGAACATGCCTGCCTGCTTGACGAGGTCGGCGAGCTGCTTGTCGTTGACCTTGATCGCGAACCGCGCGCGGTCGCCTTTGCGCGAAAACTGCAGCTGGCTGACGATCTCTCTCATGTTGCCCGGTAGCTGATCCGACATCTTCTTGAGCTCCGCGACGCCGCCCTCGAGCTTGCCGAGCATCGCGTCGTCGAGCACCTGCGCGCTGACATCGACCGCGATGCCGTCGTCGATATCGAAGCTGCCCACCACGTCGCCGAGCTTCGTCGCCGCGGCGGTGCCCGCGCCGCTGCCCACGATCCACAACGTTTTGGTACGGTCGGCCTTCGCGATCAGCGCCATCATCTTGGTGTCCGAGAGCACGTTCGACGCGGCCGCAACCTTGAGGTCGGCATCGAGATCCGCGCGCGACGACGGCGTCATCACGAGTGCCGCGCTGATCACCATCGACTGGCGCACGTAGATCGCTCCGGTCGACGTGACGAGATAGCCTTGCGTGCCCAACGGCGCCGGCAGCTCGACGGTGAGGAACTGTTTGTCGTCCGAGAGCGTCGTCTTGAGGCTGCCCTTCGCCGCGCAAGTCGCGACGTCGCCGAGCGTCATCCCGGACCACACCATGCGCAGGTCGAGGCCCTTGGTGCCCGTGACGTTCGCCGCGCCAGCGATCCGGAGGTTGCGATTGACGAGGAAGCACTTCGTCCACTCCGCCATCCTCTCCGGGCCGTCGTACTTCTCCAATATCGCCGTCGTGGTCTTGCCCAGCGTCGAGGACATGA
>JAYVLQ010000145.1:0-61896 GCA_043759355.1 Kofleriaceae bacterium | reverse complement strand
CTCAGGCAATGAGCGCGTTCGTTCTCGCGTTGCCGGTCGGCGATCACTGGTCGGTTGTGGCACTGAGTTATGGCGCCACGTTCTGAGGTCGTGACTGTTTGCGTGCACGAGCGGTCGGCCGCGCGGTTCGTCAGAGCGATTGGTAGCCGTCACGGCACGACGGCCCGCGAACGTAGCCGCTCAGGCGCGCATCTAGTTGCTCGAGCGGGTCGGATTGGCAGGGCCGATGCCGCGCCGCCAGCCGTGAGCAACTGCCGACCGGCACGCCGGATATCCCATGTTCACTGCATGCGCCGCCGGGATCCAGCTACTCGGTTTTTTGGCTCGGCTGGACGCGTGGCCTTCAAGGATCGACCCCAACGAGACTTCGTGCGAACAGATTGCCGCGGTCGCCCGGCGCGGGAAGCTGCGCTTGCGTGTCAGCACACGACGCGCGCAGCTCGCGCCCGACGTGGTTGTTGGTCGGCTCGACGCCTTCGGTTTCGACGAACGTCCACAATGGGGCCTTATGCGCGAGCACGACGACGAGCCACGGCGACACTCAACTCGCTCCTGCGCTGCCCGACGGGGCTGATCGGCGCGTTCACGCAGATCCAGGGTCGGCACGACCGACCATCCCCTCAAGAGGCGAGCGATCTCGTGCACGATCGAGGACCGGATCGCGCCGACACAGATCAGGGGCGGGGTAGCCAAAGTAGCGAGAACGCTGCTGCCGCCTCTGGGATCGCCGTCATGTGCTCGTACATTGAGGCGTCCTTGGCGTGACTTTCACGCGGGAACCAGGTCGTGGCTGGCAACACGCGACTCGCTTCCAGATACCCATCGTCGAAGTAGTCGGAGGCGGCCGAGTTCGGCTCCACGGCGCGGCCGTCCGGAATCCAGGCCTGGAATCCCGGGCTCTTCTTGGCCCAGAGAACGCGGCCCCGCTGCATGTAGACCACCGCACACCGCTCCGGGGTCAGCTCGACGAACCGCATCGCGCTCGCCTGCAACGAAGTGGCGAATGCGCTCGCGATCGCGCGCACGGGATCGAACGAGGCCGGCGCAACCTGGCACATCGGTCCCGCAAGCGGCGTGGGCATGAGGCACTCGGTCGCGAACACGCACGCGTCGCGTTCGATCTCGGAGCCATCGGACGTCAGCGGCGAACACGTCCGCTGGCGTTTGAACGCCCTCCCGAGCACGTCGCCTTGGGCGTAGTGCTTGAGCAGCAGATGTCCAATCTCATGAGCGATGCAGAACCGGATCGCACCGACGTCCACGATCTTCTTCGAGATGATGACCCGCGCACGATCGCCGATCTGAACCACGCGCGCCTTCGCGCCGTCGAGATCGCCGTAGACGATCTCGGCGCCGAACAGGTCCGCGAGCTTCTCGATGTCGATCGCGCCCCCACCGTCTCCGGCCTGCGCGCCAAGCGCTGCGGTCGCCGCGATCGCCTGCGCGCGGATCGCGGCGTGGCGCGCGGCTTCGACCGCTCTCTCGTCGGCCGACTTCTTCTGACCCCGGAGCGAGGCCATGACTACGCGGCCATCCGGTCGCTGAACGTCTCAACTTCGACCAGCTGAGCGCGGAGGTCATCGTCGGCGAGCGCGAACGAATCGCCGGAGTTCGTCGACGTCAGCTGCGTGCAGCACGCCGTGGGCGCGCGCTGTGCGGCGAGTCGCGCCTCGATTTCGGTGCGCGAGAGTCTCGCGATCTGATCGGCGATTGCGGCCCGACGGAATTCGCACCGCAGCCGATGTTCCCATTCGATCACCTCGTCGGCGAGCTGATCGATCTCGGATCTCGTCGGCAGCGGCTCGGCGTCGTTGACGGCGAGCGCCACGAAAATGCGCGTTAACGTGTCCCGATCGGAGTCGTGTGATTCCGCCATAGCTCCCCCTGTTGCGTGTTCGCGGTTCAGGACATGCGCTCGATCAGCGTCAGCGCGTCTTCGAGCGCCGTACGGAGATCGTCGTCGCTCAGCTCGGTCAGATCGCGGTGCGCGATCACCGCAGTCGGGTACGCCGCGAATAGCTCGCGGAGCCACTGCTCGACCGCATCGCGGGCCATCACGAGGATCGACGGCCGGACACGCTCCTTCATCTGCGCGGCACGTTCCGCGCGCCGCTTGGCGCGGATGCTCGCGCGGAACTCCTCGGCGAAGCGGTACGCCTCAACACGCTCCTCGTCGGTGAGGTCGACGCCCGCCTCGGACGCGTCCATCGCGGCCTCGTGCGAGACGGCCTCGTAGATGCGGAAGTTCTTCTTCTGTTGTTCGTTCATGATCGACTCCTCACGCCATCGCCCGGATGGCGCGCTCACGCAGTTCATTGGGAAGTTGCTCGACGAGCCGCACCAAGCGGCGGCGAGCGTTGTGATAGGTGAGTCGGTCGAGGCCGGTAACGCGCATGATGTCGCGCCGCTCGATCTGGTCGCTGGCGAAGCAGTCGAGGACCTGCACGACCTCGGTGTCGTCGCCCGCCAACTCGTAGAGTTTGGCGACGACGTTGTCGACGTAGCTGGTCAGATCGGTGGCCTGCCCGACCTCCATCGCGTCGGACATCCTCGTCTCCATGTCGAGCTTGAGGTTGCGCACGCGATCTTCGGGGAACTGCATGAGGTGCTCTACGCGCGCCGCGGAACGGCTGCGGATCGTCCGTTTGAGATGAAGTTCGAGCGGCACCTTCGCGGGATCCCACGTTACGTCACCGAGCCACGTGTCCGTGACCGCGTCCTGATAGAGCTCGCGCGCAAGAAAGGTGTCGTGGCGCTTGGTGGTCCTCTGGATCCACTCGGCGCGCTTCTTCGCGTAGATCATCACCGACGCGGTCATCTCGCCCGTCAGTTGCACCTCGAACGCGTTCTCCCAGGCAGGATCATGGACAGTCGTCGCGGTCCGCCCCAGTTGCTGCGGCGTGTTGCTCTCGTGCATTCGGTCTCCTTGTGGGACTGAAATTAGCGCCCAGGTCTGACACTGAACACGCGATCAGTTGATCGCTTGGAGGTACCGTAGTCGCCCCGGAGCCAAGGTTTACGCGGACCTGCGATTTTGATCGAGATAGCGATGCTAGGAGTGCCAGGCATCGCGCAGCTCGCCGATGATGTGTTGGACAACGTCGGGATCGCTTGCGAGGAATGACCTAATGCTCGCGCGATCATCCTCCGTGGCGTTGCCGCGACCGAACCGCGTGACGAAGCCGCCGACCGTGGGCCGATCCCGCCACCGAACGCCAACTGCTGCGCCTCGATGTGCGCGATGAAGCGGTCGCCGAACGCGTGCACCGCATCTCGATCCATGCTCGGACAAAGGCTGCTATCGACGTCGAAGCCGAGCTCCTGGAACTCGCCAACGTGTTTCTTCTTGCGGAGCCGCTTCTTCATCCTTGGAGAGCACGGTAGCAGCCGCGATCACGCCCGGGGCACAAATCGCAAGTAGTGGATTCCACGCGCGACTGCACCTCGCGAACAAATCGCCGCGCAAATCGCCGCCGATTTGCCGGTCCCCTCGCCCAAGTCCGCGGGCCTTCGTGAGCCGCATCGGCACGATCGCCGCGCCCGGCGTTTCATTTCGCGTGCTTCGATTTCTTCGCCATTGATCCGGCGCGCGATCACGAGAACGTGCGGATCAAAGTAGAGGACCGCGCGCGATCCCGCGACAGGGACGCCCGCCTGCACCGCCACCGAAATCAGTTCGCGAAGTTCGCGACATTTGCTGCGCAAACGAGCCGCGCCAAGAATCTGGTCGATTCGTGGTAGCGCGAAGCTTCTCGCCCCCCTTGGTAAGTATAGGGCGACGATCGAATCACCGGCCGCGGTGACGAGCGACGCCCAACACCCGCGCCGTCTGCCGTGCAGACCGCGCTCACCGCGTCCTCCGGAGAACCGATGTCTTCGCTCGCCTTCGACAAACAAGGAATGCCGTTCGCCTGGCACAAGCGCACCGCCAAGCTGCGCGTGCGGTTGTTCCGTACGCCGTCGGCGCGGGGCACCTGCTGCCAGGTGCTCGACGCGGCTGGTGCGCCGCTCTTCGTCGACGCGGACATCGACTACGCCGAGCTTCGTCGCGCCGTCAGCGGCGTGCCCGGGCTGTACCGCCTCGACCAGTGCGATGAAGACGGCGTCGAGATCGAGGACGCCTCGCCTGCCTACGTGTCGATCGACCAGCTGCGCAACGCCGGCGGTGTCGTCGAGACCGCGCAGGTGGGCGAGGTGAGCCCGCTGCTGATCATCGAGCGGCTCGTCGCGTTGCAAGCGGACGTCATGAAGACGATGGCCTCGCAGCACGCCGCGATCCTCGCGTCGAGCGCTGAGATCATGCGCGCGCCGTATCGCCCGGTGCCGCTGCTGCCCGCGGCCGATCTTCGCAACGCCGACGCCGCGAATGAGAACGCGGACGATACCGACGACGACGAGGAAGACGACGAGCTCGACGAGAACAGCGCGTTCGCCCCGATGCTGAGCATGCTCGAGCCGCACCTCCCGCGGCTGGGCGCCTTCCTCTATACGAAGTTCGTCGAGTTCTTCCGCCAGGTCCCCGCGGCGCCCGCCCCGACGCCCCCCGCGGCGACGTCGACACCCGCGCCCACGACTCCGGCCACCGCTTCGGCGGCGCCGCGCGTCGTGGCGCAGCCGGTGGGCGTCGCCGCGGGGTTCGAGCCTGGGGACATCGGCTTCGAGGCCGAGTTGTTCGAAGCCGCCATCATCGACGACGAGCCGACCCTCACGAGGGCCGATTCGGCATCGGCAGCGCAGTCGTCCTCCGAGGCCGCGACGGTTACCCCCGCCACGGCAACCCCCGACGACTTCGCGCACCTCTTCGCGGTTCGCGAGCGGCTTTCTCCTGCGGAGCAGGCGCTCGTCGAACACGTCATCAAGCGGATGCCGCCGGAATTGATGAACCAGTACCTCGGCACGCTGTCGGCGATGTCTATCGACGACGCGACGACGTTCATCCGCTCGCTCATCGCGCAGGCCCGGCCCGCGACGCAGCGCTGATCACCGCGACGAACCAACCCCTCCCTCAACTCCCTCAAGGAGCACGAACGTGATCGCGTCCCCCATGAATGACCACGGATGCCTCGGTCCGACGACCGAGCAGATCCGCGCCGAGATCGCCGAGGGCAACCCGGCGCTCCTCGAGCTTGCCGAGCGGTTCGCAAACACGGACGATCTCGCGGCGTGGTTCCGCACGCTGCCGCAACGCGACGACGACGGCATTCCCAGCGACGGGCCGAAGGTCGATGCGTGTCGGCCGGCGCAGCGCCTTCGCTTCGAGGCGATCGATCCGAACTGCTTCGAGCGCACAGCCCGATTTGTAGGGGCCGCCGAGCTGATCGCACCCGATCACGTCTACCGCCTCGCCACGATCTCGACACCGAACGGCCTGCACACGTTCCCGACGTGCGACGGCGAGCCCGTCGTTCTCGACCCGAAGGGCGTGCGCAACACGCCGCGCGTCGCGCCTTCCACGATCGACAACGCGACGCGGCGCCTACGCATCCAGCGTCTTTTCGGAACCGATGAGACCAAGGGCGTGCGGGGGGACCTCGGGCGTGCGCGCCGCGCGAAGGAGCTCGGCCATACCACCTGGGTCAACGGCGAGCCGATCGACGACGCGATCGCGACGTACGAGAAGGCGCTCGCGCGCTACCAGGCCACGCTCGCCGAGCTGGACGCCGAGGACGATGAGGAGAGCGGCGCCCGCAACGGCGCCGGCTCCGGGCCGATGGTGCTCACGCCGATGCAGGCGATCGATTGGATCGCGGATCTCGCACGGGCGCGCGTCGAGCCGCTACCCGGCATGGCTCGCCACGTGAACCGCGGCCACCGCGCGATGCGCGGCGCTGCTCATGCTGCCGATCTGCGTTGCAGATGCCCAGGCCGTCGCGCTCGTCCTGGCGCTCGCCGAGCGCGAGGCGCGCAGCTACGGGATGCCCGCGGTCAAGGTCGTTCACTCCGCGGCGCGTGCGCTCGACGCGATCGACCGCGTCGCGGCGGAGCGCCAGACCACGTCGACGCGCAACTTCGCCCCACTCGCATCCCTCGCACTCGGCATGCTGAACAACAAGGATGTTCAGTCCTGGCTCGGCGCGGTCACCCGCGTCGGTGGACGGGTTCTCGGCGGAGCAGGCGTCGAGGTGCTCAAGTCGCAACTCGCCAGTGTCGGGGTGAGCCAGCCGATCCTTTCCGCGTTCGAGAAGGAGCTGAATCGCGAAGGGCTGACGCTCGGCGCGATCAGCAAGCCGTCGCCGATGCCGGGTTCACTCGACGCGATGACGCCGCAGGCGCTCGCCGGCCGCTGGCTGGCACAGAAGCTCTGACCTTCCCTCCGTCGGCGCACTCCGCGTCGATGCCCATTTCGCCGCCGTCCGCATTTCGCGGCGCGGCCCCCATGCGGCTCGCCTCGCGAGCCAAGGAGTTCTCATGTCTGCGTCTCGTTCTGTCACTCGTTCTGGTCGCGCGAAGAAGAAGGCCGGGTCCGCGCTCGCTGCGTCGAAGCCCCCCTGGCTCGACGGCGACATCGACTACGGCCCGGCTGCCACCGCGGCGCGCGATCTCGCCACGTGGGCGCTCGACGTCGCCGAACGCGACGTCGGTGACTGGCCGGAGGCGCGCAAGCGCATTCGCAACACGCGCCGGTTCGTCCTCGCGCGGATCGCCGGCAAGGACCGTCACATGCCGGTCGAGGACGTGATCTTCACGGCGAGCCTGCTCGCGCGGATCTTCGACGACGACCTCGACCTCGATGTCGCCGACGCGTTCGAGATCTTCGGCGCACTCGAGCTGCCCACCGATGTCGTGCCGGTCCGCGCGCCGACGCGCACGCAGCCGATGTCCCCGCGCTCGTTCGTCCCGCCACCGCTGCGCCTCTTCGACGAGTGCGGCCACGTCCACGAGCTCGGCCAGCACTTTGGGTACCGCAACGCCGCCTGAAGCGAATCACGCGCCCCAACCCCAAAGAAGGATCGCCATGAAGAAGAAACCGCATCGTCATCATCCCAAACGCAACAAGCACGCGCGCCCGCGCAACGCCACCGCGGGATTCGCGCCGGCCTCGCCGCGCCCCGGCACGCGGATCACGCGCTCGGCCCCGCCCAACTGGAAGACCATCGCCGCCGCGGTCGCCGGCGGCGCGGGTAGCGCCGCGCTCGGTGGCCTGGTCGTCAACCAGCAGATCCTGTCGCCGGAGGCCGTCGGCATCGGTCTCATGCTCGGCGGCGGCGCCACGGCGTACTTTTCCGACGGCACGCCGCGGATCGTCGGTACGAGCATCGCCGCCGCGGGTGCGGGCCAGTTCGCGCTCGCGCTCATGAACAAGAGCGCGCTGAAGGCGCACGGACAGGCGAACCCGACGCTCGCGCCGGCCCCGGCGCAGCTGCCCGCGCCTCCCGCCGTGCCGCGGCAGAGCGCGAACACGGGCCGCATGGTCGTGGACATGTTCCGCGATGCCGCGAACGACCTCGATCTCGTAGAGGACGAGTGGCGCTACGGCGTGCGCGACGCCACGCCGTACCAGAGCGACGAACCGATCGTCATCGACCTGGACGAAGCCGCGTAACGAGGAGAACGGATCGGAGCCTGGGTTCGCGCGAGCGGCCATGGCCGCCGCAACTGAAAGGAATCCTATGGACTACGATGTCATTTTTGCAGGTGACGAACGCAACGCCACCGTCGCTCACCGTACGGGCCGTCCCATGTCGGGCTCTCGCCGCCCGGGCGGCTCGCGCACGGTGATCGTTCCGCCGGGCGCTCGCCCGACGGTGATCACCGGCGGGGGTAGCTCGAGCTATCGGCCGCAGTACGCGCCGCAGCAGTTCGCGCCGCAGTACATGCCGTACTACCCGCCTCAGGACTCGTTCGCGTCGCGCTTCGGCATGACGACGGGCGAGCTGATCGATACCGGCATCCAGCTGCTCACCGCGATCACGCCGCTGCCCGCGGCGCCGGTCGCGCAGGGCGAGGCTTCGACCGATATCGACAACCTGATGACGTACCAGGGTGCGCTCTGGCAGCACGCGAAGCGCGACGAGCAGCTTCGTACGCTCGGTGGCCTGCTCGTTCGCATCCTAAAGTAGAGGAGGCATGACCATGGCGCTCTTTAACTCCAGCTCTCCGGCGTACAAGACGGCGGCTTCGCCGAACGCGGTTGCGTATGCGCCGGTCGCTCCGTCGAGCGGGCTCGCGGGCTTGTTTGGCTCGCTGATCGGCGGCAGGACGCCGGTCTACAAGACGCTCGACGGTCAAGCCGGCCAGGCGCCGGCGTCGTCGTTGGGACTGCTCCGCATCTTTGTCGGAAGCTCGCCGTCGTACAAGACGGCGCAGCCGGCGGACTCGGAGGTCATCAACGACGAGGACGGTGGCGACGCGGATGACGCGTGCATGCCTCCGACCGACACGATCGTCGTGCTGTAGCGCCGCGATGGCGCAACGAGGCGTGCGCTGAGCATGCCTGATCGAACTCGAACCTAGTCACGAACTCAAACCAAGGTGGCCCGCTGGTCGCTCGCGCGAACCGAGGCCCCGATCCGTTCTCCTCCTCCTCCTCCTCCTCCATCCGAGAAACCTCATGTCCAACGACGACAACACGCTCGGCGCCGTGCTCACGCTGGTCGTGGGCGGCGCAGCCGGCTACGCCGCTGGTCGGTGGATCGTCGACCCGTGGCTCGCGACGCGCACGAGTCGATCGCACGGAACGACTCTGCTGCGGCGCTCTCTCGCCGCCGGTCCCATCGATCCGTACGCCGGGCCATCGGGCGAGATGAAGCCCATCGATCCCTACGGCGACGAGCCGTCGAACGTTGTCGTCGCGCCGATCACGGTCGTACCTGCTCCGAGCGCTGTCGCCGCGCCGATCGCGGTCGCGCCTGCTCCGAGCACAGCGACGCCCTCGATCGATGGGCCGATCACGTCGCCCTGGCAGGTCGACCCGACACTCGCAGCACCCGCGCGCACCAAAGGTCCGATCACGTCGCCGCCGCCACTCGTGGCGGCACCGACGCATCCGCCGATCGTCACGATGCCGAGTCGGCCCGGACCGACGCCACCGCCGAGCTCGAGCGGGAAGTTCGCGACGTCGGCCGGCGTGCGCCGCTTCGACGCCGTGTTCGATCGCTATCGCGGCAGCATTCCACTCGCGTACGTGCGCGCGCTCGTCGAGCGCGAATCCGATGGTCGCCCGAGCGTTCGGACCGGCAGCGCCGTCGGCCTCATGCAGATCGTTCCCGTTGTCCTGGTCGACTACAACAAGCGGCACGGCACGGCCTATCAGAGCGAACACCTCGTCGACCCGGCGACCAACGTCGCGATGGGCTGCGAGCTGCTTCGTCTGATCGTCGAGAACTATCGTAAGTACCACCCGCACGTCCCGAACTTCCAGCCGGACTGGAACAACCCGCGCTTCGTCGAGCTGCTCACCTTCGGCTGGAACGCCGGCTTCTCCGAAGCAGGTGGCGTCGGGCGCGTGGCGCGCTACCTCGAGCAACTCGGCGCGGTCGACATCACGCTCGATCTCATCACCGCGCACGCGCGTGTCGCGGGCGCCAGCAAGCACCTCTCCAACCCCGCGAAGGTCGCGTGGTGCAAGAGCGTCGTCGCGCTTTACCAGCGCGAGTCCGCACTCGCGCAGCCACCCGTGACCCTCGTCGCCTGAAAGGTCCCATGTCGAACACAACTCCGTTGATGTTGGGTCTCGCCGGTGGCCTGGCGCTCTGGCATTTCGCGCCGAGCACGCCGCCCGCGTTGCGAAACGCGAGTGGTGGTCCGTACGTCATCCAGCTCGATTGGACCGGACTCTCGATCGACGGCGAGACCGTCGAGGTCGACGAGGCCGTGCGCCGCGCGCAGGTCGTCGGGCTCGCGCTCGTCACCGTGGCGCCCGATGCGCCGGCGTCGATCTGCGCGGCGCTGATGACCGGGCTCCGCGTCGGTGGCGTCGCGGCGCACGCGCGCACGCTGGTCGCGTCGACGCGCAACGCGAACACCGAGACCTTCTCGGCGTTCACGCTCGTCACGTATCCCGAAGGCATCGCTGGCTCGCGCAAGACGAGCTGGTTCCGCACCGACGCGCCGATGACCTGGCGAGCGGCGCGCGATCAGCTCGTTGCCGCGCGCATCATCGATCCGACCGCGATCGCGCCGAACCAGGCCGGCTATTGGAAGCTCGTCACGGATTCGCGCGTGTTCATGCCGATGCGCGCGCAGCCGCTGCCGGGCACGGCACGCAACTCGTACATCTCGACGACCTTCACGCTGGTCGTCTACCCCGAAGGTGTCGGGGGGCCGAAGAAGACGCGCTGGTTCACGGCCTCGCGCCCGACGATGTGGGACGCCGCGCGTGATCGGCTTGCCGCGGCGGGGGTACTGGATCTCAACGCCAACAAGACGACCGACCCGAACTACTGGATCCTCACGAGCTCGGCCAACGCATTCCGCGAGGACAAGGCCGAACCACTGCCCGGACCCGCGAAGCGCACGCGCGACGCGAGCCGCGCTGGCCGGTACGCGCTCGACGGCGGGCGCGTCATCGTGCGCGATGGACAACCGCTCGTGCGTCTCGAACGCGTGGACCTCGGCGATGACCGCTATGCGCTCTCGCCGTACGAGACCGACGAGCTGGCCGAGAAGATCGTCCGCCTCCTCAATCGCCGCGGAGCGCGGTGATGCGGCACCGTTCACTCGGCCTCGTCCTCGGCGGTGGCGTCGTTGCCGCCGGCGTCCTCCTGTGGCGTCGCTCGCGCACGGCGTCGCCGACCAGAGAAGGGCTCGCGCCGCCGCTCGTCGGGTGGACCGTTCCGGTTCCGACGCTTGGCGAACGTCCTGTCGTGGTCTCCAACGAGTTCCATCGCGGTACGCAAGCAAACGAACGCGAACACCTCGGTGTCGACCTCATGTTCCGTCGTCGGGACGCACGCGATCTGATCGCGGTGTATCCGCCGAAGACCACGAACGGCACGGCGCTGTTCTTCATGCCCAAAGGGGTCTCGGCACTCGCCGCCTCGACCGGGACGGTCTCGTTCGCCGACATGACCGGCATGGGCTACAGCGTGATCATCCAGCACCCGGTCGGCTGGGCGACGTACTACACGCACCTCTCCGCGCTCGTGGTGAAGCGCGGCGAGCTCGTTCGTGCGGGCCAGCCGCTCGGCACGATCGGAGCGAGCCCCACCGACGGCGAGCACCTCAAGCACCTGCACTTCGAGCTGTGGAGCGGTGGGAAGCGGTCGGGCGCCGTCGATCCCGCGCCCTACCTCGCGACCTGGACGCGCGTTACCTCGCCGTGGTCGCCGTCGGATGCTCCGCAAGTCGCGCGCAATGCGCGTAACGGCACGACCTCGGCGTATCGCGCGCTCGGCGATCGCGGAGAGCCATACCCGGAGTGGGTGCGCGCGCTGAAGGGCAAGGCCGGCGTCTACATCATCCGTGACGCCGAGACGCACGAGTGTCTCTACGTCGGCTCGTCGGCGGGGCGCTTGTACGACACCCTCACGCGCCATTTTCAAACGTGGCGTCGGTGGAAGGGCTTCTGGAAAGGCCAGTACGGCGAAGGCGCCGATCCGGGCCTGACGTATCCGCGCGCCGACGTCGAAGTCGCGGTGCGCCTCACTTCTCCCAGTGACGCACTCGACGAAGAGATGCGCACCATCGCGCGGCTCCGGCCTCGCGACAACCAGATCGGCCAGCCCGACGCGGCGACCGACGAACCCGTTCCGTTCTGAAAGGATCCCATGCAAGAGCTCATCGAAGCCATCCGTTTGGCCGTTGCCACCGACGCGAGCGTCGAGCAGAAGGCGAACGGTGTCCAAGCGTGCCGCACGATCGTCGCGGCGCTCAATACCGAGCCCGGGAAGCCGATCGTGCTTCCCGGGATGACGATGCCCGCGCCGACCTCGCGCGTCTCGGTCGACCAGATGCTCGATCTGATGATCGGACGCCTCACGACCATCGCGGCGCAGCGCGATGCGGAGCCGGTGCCCACGGCCGCGCCATCGCCGCGCGGTCTTCTCGTCCCGGTCGCCTTGCCGCGTCCGTCGATGAAGGAGTTGCCCAAGCGCTCCAACTTTAACGCGAGGAAGCCGTGATGACGATCTCGACCTGGCTCGACGGATACCTCGAGCTTCGCCATCGTGCGTTCGCCGACCGCGGCGCGATCGAGCTGCCCGACGGAACGCGCTGGCCGCGGACGACGGGCGAGCAGGTCGCCGCGATCGCTGCCGCGTTGACGCCGGCGATCCGCGCGAACGCCGCGCCGAAGGTGGTGCGGCGTTGGCGCGCCACCCTCGCCGACATCCAGCGCGACGCGCTCGCGGACCTCCATGAAACCTACGTCGACAACCGCGCGTTCTGGGCGACGCTCGAAGCCGTCGCGGTCTACCTCGACAACCTCGGGCTCCGTCCGCCGGCGACGCGCGCATGGATGGCGCTGTTTTCGATCATCGAGACCAATGACGTCGCCGAGCCCCGCAACGTCGGACCGGACGGTGACGGACCGTTCAAGCACTTCGACAGTATCCAGACGTTCGACGACCTCTACAACGCGGAGTTCAAGTACCTGCGCGACCTGCGTGGCTCCGACCAGATGACGCCCGACGCAGGGATTGCCGGCGTCGAACGCACGATCCCACGCACGACGAACGCCGATGTCGTCGCACTCTCGGACTACTGGACGAAGCAACTCGGCGACGTGAAGGACATCATGGGGACCGACTACGTCATCAAGGTCTGGCGCGCGGCGACCGCAGACGTCGACCAGCTCGCGCGTCACGCCGCGAATCCCGCCGCCGTCTATGCGAAAAACAACGCGTTCTGGCGGGCGCTCTCCACCACGGCGATCCACGTCGCGGTCGCCGACGAAGCGCCGAGCAAGTGGGACCTCGCGAAGGACGCGATCAAGGACAGCGTCGTGCACTTGCCCGATACGCTCAGCACCGTCGCGAGCAAGGGCGTCGAGGCGCTTGCCGATACCGCGCAGGCCGCAGGCAAGGTCGTCAACGCCGCCGGAAAGGGGCTGCTCTCGGGCGCTGGTGTGCCGATCTTGATCGGTGCCGGCGTGCTCGGTGCGGTGCTCCTGTTCCGCGGTCGTCGCCACGAGGAGAACACCCATGGATGACATCTCGCTCGCGCTCAACCCACCGAAGTACCTGAAGATCCGCCGGCCGCCGATCCGGATCTCCGAGGTCACGTCGCGCGTGTGGCCGCTCGCCTCGATCAATGGCCGCGCGCCCGTCGCGTTCGACACGCGGTGTGCCGAGCTGCGCGGTGTCGAGCTCGCCTATCCGCGCATGGACACGGCCGACGCGGTCGAGAGCTGCCCGCTCGGCTCGCCGAACGGCACGGCCACGCACCTGATGCCGCCGATGACACAGGCGCTTGCGATCGACGGTGGCGAGATCACGTTCGCCGGACGCCTCGGCAACGGCTTCGGCATGATCATCAACCACGGTAACGGCTGGGCTTCGCACTACTCGAACCTCCAAACCCTCGTCGCGATCCGCACGGACCTCTATCGTCCGCGCGCGCAATACGTCCGTGCGGGTGACACGATCGGCTACGTCGGTTCGCGCGAGCCGAACGCGTTCAAGTCGCTGTACTTCGAGCTGTGGCAACGCGACCTCGAGCGGGTGTTCGTGCCGACGGATCCACGCCCGCATCTCGCCGCGTGGAAGCTCGTCGAGCGCTCCGACGCGTTCACGCCCGCTCCGCCGAGCGCGAGGGCCGAGGCCGCGTAGTCATGTCTCGCGTCGACACCGAATTGGGCCACGATCCGGCCACGAACCCGGCAAAATGGCCGGATTCGGATCAGGACGCGAAGGTCCCGCTCGAATCGGGCCACGACGTGCTCGACGTGCCACAGGTTGCCAGCTTGCTCTCCGTCGGACGGAACACGATCTACGGGCTCGTCGCGCGAAACGAGATTCCGCATCGCCGATTGGGCAAAGCGATCCGTTTCAGCCGTGCAGCCGTCATGTCATGGTTGTCTTCGTGGTCATCGCGGGACGCGAAGGAAAGGCACTAACGATGCCTGTACGACGTGATTCCATTTATGGCGGCTGGTTCTTCCGAACCACCGTGAAGTCCCCCGACGGTAGGAAGGTGCGAATCTTCGGTACGCCCGGTGTTCCCGGGCCGTACCACGATCTCGCGCAATCCCGCGTCGGGGCCCAGGAGGCCGAGCAGCGCGCCATCCGCGAAGTGTGCGCGCCGAAGCTCGAGCCCTCCATCAAGAAGGAGGTACCGACGTTCGCAGAGTGGTTCAAAGGTTCGTTCTGGCATGAGTGGGTGATCGGACGGAAGAACAAGCCGAGCGAGGTGCGGTCGAAGAACATCATCTACGACCTGCACCTCGAGCCGCGTTTCGGTCGGATGCGCCTCGACGAGATTACGACGCCCGTGGTCGCGCGATTTCGCGCGGACCTCGTGGCGAAGAAGCTCGGCGACAAGCGCATCAACAACATCCTCGCGGTGTTGTCCAAGCCGATGAGATACGCGGTCGACTGCGAGGTGATCGACAAGTCACCGCGCATCGGCATGTTCAAGTGCGAGCGGCCGGAGATCGTCGCGTGGGACTTCGAGCAGTACGCTCGTCTCCTCGCGTCGGCGAAGGTCGAGGGTGAGGAGTGGTACACGGCGATCTGCCTGGCCGGTGAAGCCGGCCTACGCGTTGGCGAGGTGAAAGCCCTGCGCTGGCGTGAAGACGTCGACATGATCGCCAGAACGGTCACGGTGAACTTTCAGACCCGGAACAAGCAGACGACGACGCCCAAGGGCCGCACCCGGCGGACGATTCCGATGACGACGAGGCTGCACGACGCGCTCAAGAGAATGAGTGTCATCCGCGAAGGATTGGTCTTGCGGAACATCGACGGATCGGCAAAGACCGACGATCAGGCGGACAAGGCCATCCAGCGGATTTGCCGACGTGCCGGACTACCGGCTCGGCTGTTCCACACGTTGCGCCACAGCTTCGGAACCCACGCTGCGTTGTTCGGCGTGAACCCGTGGCGGTTGCAGGCGTGGCTGGGCCACAAGCGGATCGACGAGACGATGCTCTACGTCCACGTGGCGGAGGCGCATCACCGCGAGCTACCCGAAATCGTCCGCGAGAAAGCGCGCGGGATCGACGATCCCGATCAGCGCGTGCTCGCGATGCTCGGAGCACGCGGCAGCGTCGAACTGAGTGAAGTTCGTGGCAGTGGTGTGGCAGTGGCTCCCGCCTCGTCGGAGGGAACCGCAGCGATCATCGCTGCTTGAGTTGTGCGAGCGGGGGGACTCGAACCCCCACGGACTTTCGTCCACCGGCTTCTAAGACCGGGTTGTCTACCGTTCCAACACGCTCGCGCGCGCGGTTTATACCATGCGCAGCATCGACGGCTCCCGAACGTTGCCGCGGTGCTTGCTTTCGTAGCGCAAGCCGAGGCGCAAGAGCCGCGACAAGAGACCCTTGCCAGTGATCAGTGAACGTTCGATGAACATCTCGTCGTTTGGATAACGCGCGAAGCTGCGCGCCACGTTCGAGAGAAGCGTCGGTGTCTCTGGTCCTTCCACGCGCCCGAGCGCTCTGGTGAAGTGCGAGCTCTCGATCGAGAGGTCGAGCAGACGTCTTGTCAGGTCGTGATGAGGTCTTTTTTTTCAATTCGATAGTCACTATCGCCGGCGAGCTGCTTTTGCAGTTAGCGCGACGAGCTCCTCGCGAGGCAGGCTCGCGAGAAGCCCATTCCCCTTGCCGTACTTGAAATGGGGTGGGTCCAGCTGTGCGTAGGCGATACGGGCGCGGGCGCTCAATGCGCGGTGATTGCCACCTGTGGTTCGCAGAACTGCGGCTTCACCACCTGCACCTGACCACTCCACCCTGACAAACCTTACCGACGTGATGTCCGGACGCCGGACATTGGCAAATCAACCGCATTGTCCTCGACCATGCCAACCTGGCTCAGGACGAGCGGCCGCGCGTGCTACGCTGGTACGGTGCGCGCGTTGCTGATAGGCACCATCATCGTCGCGCTCGCGCTCGCGCTCGCACTTGGCTCGAGCGCGGGCGCGGGCGAGAGCGATCGAACCGAGTTGATGGCTCGGATCGAAGATGCGATCCACGCGATCGCGACCGCACTCGATGCCCACAAGCTCGACGACGCAGCGCTGCACGATCGCGAAGTCCGCGAGCTGATCGCGCAGCTCGCGGCGGTCCAAGGGAACGACGGTCGCGCCGCGGACATCGTCGCGCACTATCCCACCTACGCGAACGTCGCGGATGCGGCGATCGCACGCCTCGGCGTGCTCGCGCAGGAAGTCCATCGCACCGACAACGTGGCGGCACGCTGTTCGAAAGACGACCTCGAGCTGCACGCGTTCATCCAGCGACGCACGAGTCGCCCCTCCCCCGATCCGGCCCGCGATCTCGAAGCGGTCGCCGCCAAGGCCGACGAGTACGCCGCGACCTGGAGCCCCACACTCATCGACCTCGCGAACACCGGTCGTTCGATCGTGCGCGAGGTCACTGCATCCAAGCTCGCGATCACCGATGGCTACTGGATGGCCGTGACGACCAGTGTCGCCGCTGAAGCCAACGCGATCGTCGAACCGTGGCCCGATCGATACGCGGCGGTCACCGCGGCGTGCGCGCCGCTCGGGCTGGGCCAGCACCACGCGGAGGTCGCGCCCGTGCTCGCGGCGCTGCGCACGCGCATCCGCACCGACCACACCGCTGCGACCGCGCTCGCGAAGGACTACAACGCCTGGCTCGCGTCGGTGCGCACGCTCCGCGAGCTGGCGCTCCAGGGCCGCACGGTGTTGCACGATGCGATCTGCCAGGCGACCGACGGTGAGGTCGCGAGCCGCGTCGGCGCGGTCGCCAGCACCTGGGGCCGCGACCTCGAGGATCGCACGACCGAAGCGATCGCCGAAGGTTCTCGCCTGCGGACCGGCAACCATCTGCCGCGCGCGATTAGCGAAGGCCTGAAAGTCGCCGGCGCGATCGTCGCCAGCATCGCGCGCGACGAGGGCCAGGGCCGCGCGAACCCTCGGCTCGTGACCGCGCTCGCGGTGATCGCCAAGCGTCGCGAGCACAGCCTCGCGGCAAGCAAGTGCGTCGCCACCAACGTCGAGCTCGCGTGCACCGGCAGAACGTGCCGCGCGACCTGCATCGCGATCACGGATCGCGTCTGCACGATCGTCGAGCCCGTGCCCGATCAAGAAGGAGCGAAGGCCGCAGGGTTCGCACGCGCACAGCAGGAGCTCGATGCCGCGAAGGCCTGGTACACGCGAGACAAGGCGGGGCTGTTCGCGCGCGTGCCCGCGCTCGCGCGCTGCGAGCTCGCCGCCCGCGCCACGCTCGATCTCGCCACCGACGTCGTCAGCTACGCGACCTGCTCGGCCGTGACGCTTACCATGCTCGGCGAGCCGCTCGGCGAGGTCCCCCTCGATCTCTAGGATCGGGGCACCTGATTCGCACGTGGCAATTACGGTCGCCAGCTGACGGCGATTTCGCGCTCGTGTCGCTTGCGCGCGTGCGTGCGTGCTTCGATTGCGAGCTCGAGCGCCGACGCTGGCGGCAGCGACGCACCTGCGGTTGTCGATAATGAAGCGGTCGCACGCGCGCAGCTCCGGGCACGCGCCGCGCTACCGCGAACGGAGATCCGTATCGCTCGGATGGCTCGGGCCTCGTGTCGTAGGCGTGGAGCCGGTCTCGCGCACGATCGACGCGATCGATCTGCAGCCCGGCGACGCGATCAACCACGATCACCACATCATGCTGTTCGCCTCTGGATCGACATCTGCGTCAAGGCTCGGCTCCTCGAAGAACCGGCTTGCAGCTCGACACAACCGTGCGCGAGTTCATCGCGCACGTCACGCTGGATGGCCGAGAGCTCCACGTCGCATCGCGCGGGACCGACACCGCGATTCGCCACGACAAGTAGTGCTACTCTGAGCGCGTGGATCGGCGCCCATTTGTTCTGATAGTGGCGTTCGGATGCCGAGGTAGCGCACCACCTGCGCAGCAGGTCGCCGTGGCGCCGGCCCCGGTCATCGCGCAAAAAAAGGTGATCGCCGCGCCAAAGCCGATCGTGCCGAAGCACGTCGTGATCATCAGCGAGGATGGCATGCGCCCCGACGTGCTGACCCAAGCCGTCGCGCCGCGCCACGTAAAGCTGATGAGCGAAGGTGCGATCGCGCACCACGCCGAGACGATTCCCGAGAGCGACACCCTGCCCTCGCACGCTTCGATGCTCTCGGGCGTCGGCGCGAACGCGCACGGCTTGTGGTGGAACAGCTACCAAGCGCAGCGCGGCTTCATTCACGTGCCCACGATCTTCTCGGCCGCGCATCAAGCCGGTCTCACGACCGCGATGATCGTGGGCAAGCCGAAGCTCAAGCACATCGCGAGCCCCGGCACCGTCGATCACTTCGAGCGCCCGAGCTACTTGTGCGGCGGCGTCGCGAAACGCGCGGGCGAATACTTCGCGGAGGCCAAGCCCGATGTCATGTTCGTGCACTTCTCCGATCCGGACGAGTACGGCCACTCGCACGGCTGGATGTCGAAGGAGTACATCACGGCGGTGAAGCACAGCGATGCGTGTCTCACCACAGTGCTCGCGGCGATCGATGCGAGCCCGGATGCCGCGAGCACGCTGGTGATCGTGACAGCGGACCACGGCGGCCACGGCACCAAACACTCCGGCGGTCACGCGAGCGTCGACCGCGACATCCCGTGGATCATGCGCGGTCCAGGCGTCGGTCACGGCGTCACGCTCGACGCGAGTGTGGAGACGGTCGATACCGCCGCCACGACCTTGGCCGCGCTCGGCCTTCCTCCACTCCCGCATATGCTCGGGAGCGCCAGGGTCACGTACATTCGGTAACGCAGCGCGTCACGTGTCAGACGGCTAAATTAGAGCCTTCGTGGCCATTTCGTGACATGGAGCTGTCGCAAAACAGCACGCTTTGGGTCGATGTTACGCTCCATGAACGGCATCCCCGAGCTCGGTGGTTTGCGAGCGGAGCTACGAGCAGCCGGTGCTTTCCAGCACCACGAGTTGCGCAGCTGGATGAAGCTCGCCGTATTGGGTTCCAGCCTCGCGGCGTGCTTCGTCGCGATGCGGCACCTACCCCTGTGGGCAGCACTGCTGCTGACTCCAGTTGCCGGCGTGATCGCAACGTCGATCTCGATGACGGGTCACGAGGGCAGTCACAAGGCGTTCTCGACCTCGAAGTTCCGGAACCAGCTGCTCGTATACCTCGCGTTCCCGATGTTCTCGGGCCTGGGTTCGCTCTACTGGCGCAACAAGCACGATCGTCTGCATCACGGTCATCCGAACGTCGAAGGCGTCGATCCGGATATCAAGCCGTTCCCCTTCGTGTCGTCGCACGGTGATCACATCAAGTCGCCAAACGGCCTGCGCTGGTTCCAGCGCAACCTGCAGCGCACCGTGTTCTGGCCGATGTCGACGCTGATGGCACTCGGCATGCGCCGCTCGTCGATCCTGTACCTCGTCAAGTATCCGAAGGAGCACGGCTTCACCGCCGCGTGGTTCGGCGATGTCGCGTCGCTGCTCGTACATTACATCTCGTGGCTGGTCCTGCCGATCATCGCGTTCGGCCCGCTCGTCGGGCTCGGGGTGTACTCCCTCGTATGGGCGGTCGTCGGCGTGTGCCTCGCGCTCGTGTTCGCGCCGGCACACATGAGCCTGCCGATCACCGACGGTCAGAACCACGACTGGGTCCACCAGCTCGAGACCACGCGCAATTTGCAGCTGCCGAAGGTCGTTTCGTTCTTCTTTATCGGACTCGACTACCAGGTCGAGCACCACCTGTTCCCGAAGATTCCGCATCAGAACCTCCCCCGCGCTGCCGAGATCACGCGCGCGTGGTGCGAGAAGAATGGGCTCAAGCACCTGACTGCCCCCTATTCGGTCGCGCTCGTCGATTCGGCGAAGTTCATGGCGACGGCGTGGCAGATTTACGCTTCGGCGCCCCTCGATGTGCGCGCTGCGCACATCGTGGTCTAAACGCTCGCCGCGCGAGCCGCGATCCCAGGCCCTTGGCGTTGGTCCTGGGGATGCGCATCTTGGCTGCATGTTGCGATCACTCCTTCTCTGCAGCGCGCTACTGGCAGGCTGTTATAGTGAAGAGCCTGGCGTCGTTTACGGCGGCGGCGGCGTAGTCGCAGTCGACGGCGCGCCTGGACTGATCGAGGTGAGCCCAGGCGTCGAAGTCATCGCCGATTATGACTATCCAGTGTTCTACTCGGACGGAGAGTACTGGCGCTACGACGGCGGCATCTGGTACCAGTCCGCGTACTGGGGCGGCGGTTGGGGCCTGGCGTACAACGTTCCGTACGGCGTTCGTGGCATCCGTAATCCCGCGGGTTACGCCCACTGGGGCAGTGAGATCCGCGATCACCGGGGTTACGCGGGCGGAAGCTACCGCAGGGGTGGCGCGTTCGGAAGCCAGCGCGGCGGCACCGGCTATCGCTCCGCACCGGCTCGCTCCGCGCCCGGCCAGGGTGCACGGCCGATGAGTCGCGGCGGTGGTCGCGGCGGCGGCGGCGGTTTCCATGGCGGCGGTGGCGGAGGCCACGGAGGTCACGGAGGCCACCGCTAGCCGGCTAGCGCGCGATAAAGAACGAACGTTGGCGAAGCAAGATCGGTCCACCCTCAGCAAGATCGCCAAGCGACGCCAATCCGCGCGGGTCGACGGCGGGCGTGATTACATCGCCAAGCGAGACGAGCTGGTCGCCATCGCTGCCAGGCTGTTTCGCGAGAATGGCTTTGAAGGACCCTCGCGGATGTCGCAGAGCGAGCGCGGCTAGACCGCGCGACCGTCTACTATTACGTCGGCAACAAGCAGGAGCTATTCCAGACTTCGTTCGACGGAGTGCTCGCCGAGAACATGGCTACAGCGGAGCTGTTGCTCGCCGAGTCCACGATCTCGGCTCGCGAAAAGCTCCGGCTTCTCGCGGTGCATCTGCTGAGCTCTTACGACCGCAACTACCCTGTCGGCGGAGAAGATCGCCGAGATGTTCGACAAGATCTTCTTCGAAGGCATGCAGCTGCGCTAGCGCTGCAGCCTGGCGCTACTTGGTCGTGATGCTCGCCTTGCCTGCCGCGACCTCGGGCGGCGCCATCAACCACGGCGTCATCATCGAGTCGCTGAACAGCTGCGCGCGCAACCACGCCACGTTCAAGCGGCGCGTCGTGGTGTGCGAGAGCTCGGGCGCAGCGGTTCCTGCGGTGCACAGCGTGCAGAACGTGCAGGTGCCGTCGTCGACCCAGTCCATGTGATCGGCGCCCATCACCGTCATCTGGTACGCGGGCGACGCCGCCGAGGCGTAAAACTGGGTGAAGTTATCGGCCGTCGGCGCACACGGCGTGAAGCCGCCGGTCGCATCGGTGGTCTCTCCGATCACGGCGAGCTTCGCGGTGAACGCGGTCATCTTCTCGGGCACGACCGAAGGGCTCGAGCCATCGACTGGATCCCAGCCGACGACGGCCTTCACACGTGCATCACCCGCAGCGGCCAGCACGCTGATGTCGCCACCGAGCGAATGACCAGCAAGCGCGATCTTGGTCGAATCGACCGCGGGCGTGAGCGCCAGAGCATACGTGATCACCGCGCCGACGTCGTTCGCCATCATCTGGTGGTCTGCGAAGAAGCCAGAGTCCGCGTAATCGGTGAGGATCACTTTGAAGCCCCACGTCGCGAGATGGTGCGCGTACGAGGCGTACTGCGTGCGCGCCATTCGAAAGCCGGGCGAGATCACGACTAGCGCGGGCGCGGTCACCCCGCTCGGCGTGTAGATCGTCGCCGCGAGCGTGTGATCCGAGGTCGCTCCAGGAATCGATGCGGTGGTCTCGCTGACCATCGAGGAACCATCATCGGCCGGGTCGATCGCACCCGCTATTGGGCCATCACTCGGGGTGCGAGGCGCATCGACACTCGTCGAGATCTGCGCGTCCACGACGGTCGAGCTCGAATGATCTTTGGCGCCACACGCTGCGAGAACCATCACGACAAAGGTCAGGCGAAACACGCAGGTAATCTAGAACGTTGGCGTTGGCAGTCAACGCGAAACGTTGTGCATGAACGTGCACTCAGGGGGCCTCAGGGGGCCTCAGGGGGCCTCAGGGGCCTCAGGGGGCGTGACAGGTACGGAGATGTTGAGGCCCTTCTGAGCCGCAGGAAATTCGATCGAACGCAGTGCGTCCGCTGCGCATTTTTCAAACACCGAGCCCGCGAGGGCGCCGACCACGGTCGTCGAGGCAACGCGTCCCGTCGGTGAAATCTCGATCTTCAGGATCGTCTTGTCCTCGACGTGGTTCGCGCGCATGCAAGCATCCAGATCCTTCTCGGCTAGCATCAACCCGTTCGCGATCTGGTCTCTGCCCAGGTGATCCACGAGCGCCGGGGCCTCGAGCGCGAGCGGCATGGTGAGCTCGACACTTCCGCCAACGGGCTTGGGAAACGCGATCGTACGGACCACACCGAGCACGCACTTCACGGACAGATCGGCCCCCTTCGCAGAGAGCTTCGTGACGCGACCCTCGTTGCCGATCGTGAACAACAGCGTGAGCTGCATCGCCGATCCTTGATGCGAGTTGCATGCGGCGAGCGCGGCGTGATGCACGCCGAGTACGGCTTGCACCGCTGCGCGATCGATCGAAGGATCGAGGTGGCGCGGTTTCGGAGCGACCACGCCTGCATCGGGTGGCCGCTCGGCGACCGTGTGCGCGACCGCCGCGACGAGCTCGTGATGGTCGGTGATCGCCGCGCCCGCATCCTGCTCGATGATCGCGGTCACGATCGGCCGCGCGGTCGCGATTGCCCTGGCCGGTACTTCGAGGAGAGCGACCATCGCGACCGCCATGCCCGCGACGGCCACCGCGCCCGCGATCACGAGTAGCGTGATGCGCTTCGGCCGCGTCGACTCGGTCGAAGCGTTCGGCACCGATCCTGCGCCCGAGGTCACGGTGGACCCACTCAGCATCGTCTCGAGCGCGCCCTCGCTCGCGCCGCGCCCGATCTGGGCAAACGACTTCGCAACCTCGCGCATCGATCGCGGTCGCGCTTCGGGCTCCTTCGCGAGCAGCTGCGTGATCAACCGATCCAGGCTGACCGGCACGTCGGCGACGAACGAGCTCGCGAGCGGCGGCACCTCGTTGAGATGCTTCATGCAGGCCTCCGCGACGGTCTTGCACACGAACGGCGGCCGACCGCACGCCATCTCGAACGTCACGCAACCGAGGGCGTAGAGATCCACGCGGCTATCGACCTGCGACGCATCGCGCCACTGCTCCGGCGCCATGTAGTTCGGCGTGCCGAGCGTACCGAAGGTCTTGGGCGAGTTTGCGCCGAGCAAGCCGTTGAGCTTCGCCACGCCAAAGTCGAGCACCTTGACGCGCTCGCCGCCGGTCATCTCCAAATCGCGAACCAGGAACACGTTCTCGGGCTTGAGGTCGCGATGGATGATGCCTGCCGCGTGCGTGGCTTCGAGCACGCTCGCGATCTGGCGACCGATTTCGGCGAGCTCCACCGAGGCCATGCTCCCGCGCGCGATCCGGTTCGCGAGCGATTCGCCTTCAAGAAACTCCATCACCATGTACGCGCGGCCATCCGGCAGCAGGCCACTGTCAAAGATCTTCGCGGTCCCGGAGTGCTGGATCACGCTGACCGCGCGGGCCTCGTTGAAGAATCGTTGGACATCCTCGGAATCCGCCGGGAACGCGTCGAGCAGGATCTTGACCGCGACCTTCGTTCCTAGGTTCTGCTGCTCCGCAAGCCAGACCTCGCCCATTCCGCCGTGACCGAGCTTGCGAACGATCTTGAAGTTCCCGATCGTCGTGCCGAGCACTCTGCCGAAATGCTAGCACGAAGCATCTGGATCGATGCCATGATGGCGGCCGGATGAAGCCGCTGTCTCCGACGGACGCGATGTTCTTGTGGCTCGAGGGTCGCCGCCAGCCGATGCACGTGGCAGGGCTGCACCTCTACACGCCACCCATCGGAGCGGGTACTGATTTCGTGCAGCGGCTCGTCGAGGGTTGGCGCGAATATCCGAAAGCGTTCGCGCCGTTCGATCAGTTTCCGCACTTCCGGCTCGGTCATTACTTCTGGGATGCAGACCCGGAGTTCGAGCTCGATTACCACCTGCGCCATTCCGCGCTGCCGCGACCCGGCCGCGTGCGCGAGCTGCTTGGCTTGGTCTCGCGGCTCCACGGCACGCTGATGGATCGCACGCGCCCGCTGTGGGAGGTCAACGTCATCGAGGGCCTCGCCGATGGTCGCGTCGCGCTCTACATGAAGGTCCACCACGCGATGTTCGATGGCGTCGCCGCGATGCGGATGATGTCCCGCTTGCTCACACCGGATCCGACCGAGCAACGCCCGCCGATCTGGGCGCAGACGCGGCCGCAGAACGCTCGCGCTCCACACGACAAGGCGCTTGAGGAGCAGCATCCGCCAGGCCTGCTCGAACGCGCACTCAAGATGGGCGCCGAGATTTTTCCGGGCGTGCAATCCGGGCTGCGCGAGCTGATTGGAGACGAGACCGCCGCGCACGCCCAGCCGTACGGAGCGCCACCGACGATGTTCAACGTCAAGATCTCCGGTTCGCGCCGGTTCGCCGCGCAGTCGTTCCAGCTCGAGCGCTTCCAGGCCATCGGCAAGGCGGCTTCGGCGAAGGTCAACGATGTCGCGCTCGCGATCTGCTCGGGCACGCTGCGCCGCTACCTGCTCGCGCACAACTCGCTGCCCGACAAGCCGCTCACCGCGATGGTGCCGGTCTCACTGCGAGATAAAAATGAAGATGGTGGTAATTCACTCACGATCTTGATCGCGAACCTCGGTACGCATCTCGAAGATCCACTCGAGCGCATGAAGCTGATCATCGAATCGACCACGCTCGCGAAGGAGCGGCTCGGCAAGATGTCGAAGCTCGAGCGCGTCGCGCACGCCGCGGCGATGAGCGCACCGATGGGCGCGAGCATGGTGACCGGTCACGCGAAGCGCCGGCCGATCTACAACGTCGTGATCTCGAACGTGCCGGGTCCGCAACAGACCCTGTACCTCGACGGCATGCGGCTGGACGAGAGCTATCCGGTCTCGATCCCGGTCGACTACCTCGCGCTCAACATCACGATCACCGGCTACAACAAGGACCTCGGCTTCGGTTTTACCGCGTGCCGGCGCTCGGTCCCGCAGCTCCAGCGCATGCTCGATTACACCGATGAGTCGCTGCGCGAGCTCGAGGCGGCCCTCGGCCTCGAGAGTCGCGAGGCGGCATCGCGATCGAGCTCCGCCAAGCTCGCTCGATTATAGCTCGGCATAGCTCGGTCTAGCTCGACCCTCGCTTGGGCTATGGCGGCGACCAGGCCTTGCCGGTCTCGCAGTCGACGTGTGCCAGCTTGACGCCTGTCGGGGTGAAATCGATGTGGCCGCAAACGATCGGCAAGTGCAGGCGGCGCGGCCCGCACGAGCCGGGATTGAAGATGTACAGGCCGCGGTCGACGCCGACAAACGGTACGTGCGAGTGACCACACACCACGAGCGTCGCCTTCTCCGCGCGAGCGAGCTTGCCGACCTCGGCGCGGAGCGTTGGCCCGTAAACGCCGATGTGCACCATCAGCACGCGGAGCCCGTTCGGGTGATCGATCACGAGCTGATCGGGCAGCTCGTCGGCGCGCGTGTCGATGTTGCCGCGAATCGCGTAGAGCGGCGCGATCGCCCGAAACATCTCGAGACACGCGAGGTCGCCGATATCGCCAGCGTGGAAAATCGCATCAGGTTTAAGGGCGGCGAGCGCCGCCGCGGTCCCGGCATGCGGAGACGAATGGGTATCCGCCACTACCGCGATCCGACGCACGGCCTCGGACAACGTTGCGGAGTGTTTCACCTGCGCGAGCGCCACAATTTGGTTCCTACCACACTCCGCAAAGCCTAGAGTGCGCTGGATGCGAACCGCCGTTGCTGCTCTCCTGTGCGCGAGCGCCTGCGGCAGTAGTGGGACCGGCGCGGTCAACGGCGACGCGACCACCGGCAGCGGCGCCCACGACGCAGCGATCGAAAGCATTACGCCGCTGACCTGCGGCACGCGCGCCGGCATGCGCGGCAAGACAAACCGCACGATCCACATCGCGGATCTCGATCGCACGTACATCGTGTATCTGCCCGACGTCGCTCCGATTACGCCGATCCCACTCGTGTTCGTGCATCACGGCTACACGATGTCGGGCCAGAACATGTTCGACATCACGGGCTACCCGGCGCTCGCCGATCGCGAGCACGTCGCGGTCGCATTTCCCGATGGTCAAGGCGGACCGTACAGCACGGGCGCACCGTGGAATGTCGGCGCGAACGTGTGCCCGGCATACGGCGTGGCGCCGCCGAATGCGACCGGCGATGACTTCGCGTTTCTCGAAGGCATGAAGGCCGACATCTCCGACGATCAGTGCATCGATAGTGCGCACGTGTTCGTGACCGGCTTCTCGATGGGCGGTTACTTCGCGCATCAAGCGGGCTGCGAGCGCACTGATATCGCGGGCATCGCGCCGCACTCCGGAGGCACCCACGCCCTCGATGCATGCGCGTCGGCGAAGAAGCCGATCATCATCTTCCACGGCGCTGCAGATTCCGTCGTACCGCCCGCGTGCGATGACCCGAACGCGTACGGTGGCAGCGATGCCTCGTCGGCCGCGCGCTGGGCCGCGCACAACGGCTGCGCGACGACGACAACGAGCCACACCGTCGAGAACGGCACGTGCGTGAGCTACGCCGGTTGTCCCGCGGGTGGGCAAGTCGAGCTCTGCACGTTCACCGCGATGGGCCACTGCTGGGCCGGTGGTGACGGCACGAACGTCTACTCGTGCGGCGCGTACGAGAGCGCGACCGAGCTCGAGTGGGCGTTCTGGAAAACAAACGCCTGGTAGGTAGTACGCTCGTGACGAGCGGGCGTAGCCGCGCTGATACGACGCGCGACGACGATCGCGCGGCGTTCGTCGTCGAAGATGGTCGCTACGTCTCAGGGCTCTGGCCAGGCGATGCGTGGTTGATCGGGAAGAATCTGATCGAGCGTTTGCCGGCGGTTGCCGCGGCACCGCGAGCACTCCAGGCTTAACCAATCCTCCTGATGACGAGTCGAAAATCTATGCGGTGGATCATGCTGTTGACGCTCGTGTTCGCGAGCGATTCGGGCGCGACCCACGAGATTGCCGATTACCGCTACTTCCGCTCGCTGTCGATCGATCTCGCGGGTCGTCCGCCGACGCGTGACGAGCTCGCTGCATACGACAAAGCGGACTTCGCTCTCGATGCGTGGATCGAAGCGCATCTCACCGGCCCCGCCTACGCCGAGCGCTTGCGCCGGATCTACATGGATGCGCTGCGGCTCGAGATCGGTGGCAGCTTCCAGTACGTGCCGAATCCCGTCATGCTGCGGCGCCAGCAAGTCGCCGGGCCCGATGGCACGCCGATCTGGATCTACTTCCGGCGCGGCCAGCGTCGCGTCGATGCGGCGCGCGATGGTGATTTCTGTTTGACGCAAGACGAGACCGGTCAGCAATTTCCGACAAATGCAGTCGCGACCGGAACCGCGAAGCCCGTCGCGCAAGCCGTCCTCGATGCGCGGACGATCGTCGTCAAGCCATGGTGGCTGTACGCCGATTATCGCGATTCGATGCCGGAGGATTTTGTCGCGCCGGATTGGGCGAAGCGATACCCCGGCTTCACCCCCGCGCCGGCCCTTCTGACCGAGCCGGATGGTAAGACCACGTCACGGGCGGTGCGGGTGTGCCGCGAAGAAGCGCAGACCGCCGACAGTGGTGCGGTCTACGTCTCGGGTCGCGCCGGCATGAAGAAGGGTGATCCGTTGCCCGGTGGTCGGATGTCGCAGCCCCCCGGCGATTCGGGCTTCGCGAAGAATGCGAAGGGGCGCGCCGTGTCCTGCCTCTCGGGTACCGGCTTCTCCTCGTCGATCGAGTGCGGTTGCGGCATCGGGCTCGAGCGGTGCTTGCCGAATGCGGGGCCGCAGAACGAAGCGCAAGCGTTCGTGATCCCCGCGCGGACACCGCTAGGCACCGCGCTACCGTTCGAAGCGAATCCGTCGCCGCCCGCGGCATGGGTACGGATGTGGTGGGGAGAGGAGGCGGCGCGCTTCCTCGATTCACTGTTCTCCGCCGATCGCGATTTCCGCGAGGTGCTGACCTCGCACGCGTCGTCGGTGAATGGGCCGCTCGCGCAGTTCTACAAGTTCCTCGCCGGCGCGAGCTGCTGCGGTCCCGGTGCCGATGCCGGCTACTCCGAGCCCGATCCCTTGTTCGATCCGGCCGCGGTTCCGCAGGCTCTCACGCCCGAGGACACCGCGACTTGGATGCCCGTCGCCGACCGCGGGCCGCACGCCTCGGGCATCTTGACGATGCCGGTGTTCCTCACGAAGTACGGCTCGCGGCGTGCGCGGGCCCACGTGCTTTACAACGCATTTCTCTGCAAAGACTTCATCGCCGATTCGGTGAAGCTTTCGCCTTCGAACGATCCGGATCTCACGAAGCGCGCGGGCTGTTCGTCGTGTCACCAGACGCTCGAGCCGATGGCCGCGTACTTCACGCGCGTGCAGGAATCGGATTGGACGTGGTTGCCCGCGAGCATCTTTCCGATGACGCCGAAGCCCGAGGCCAAGTGCACCGGGCCGAAACCCTCGGGTCTGTGCAAGCAGATCTACGATCAGGCGTTCGACAAGCTGCGCGGTGCGTACGCCTCGCCCGCGCATGCCGAGACCGGTCCGAACGGGCTCGCGCAAGATCTCGTCACCGCGCCGGAGTTCGCGCCGTGCGTCGTGCAGAACGTCTCCGAATCGCTGCTCGGCCGCTCGCTCGCGCCCGAGGACGAGGCGTGGAAGACCCAGCTCGTCAAGGTGTTCGTCGAAGGTGGCTATCGGATGAAGGCGCTCGTGCGTGCGATCGTCAAGTCGCCGCGCTACCGCGCCGGGAACGATCACACGTGAAGGCGGTCCTCTTCTCCCTGCTCGCGGCGTGCGGGACCGGCGCGGTCGGCGGCGGCGAGGCCACGGCGCTGCCCGCGCATCAGACCCGCATGCTCGACACCACGCCGAAAGAGCGGCGCCGCATGGTGCCGCCCGAGGTCTATCTCCGCGCGTACCTCGCGTGGTTCGGCGGGCTGGTGCCGCTCGACGTCCAGAACCGTGCGCGGCCAAAAGGCCTGTTCGATGCGTGGGACGACTATCTCTCCGCGCTCGGCTTGCCCGATTACAAGACCGATCTGCCGCGCCAGAACCAGAGCAACACGCTGATGCTCGCCACGCTCGGTCGCCTCGGCGAGGCACTGTGCGTGCGCGCGGCCGAGCATGATCTACACGGCGGCAAGACCCCGCTCGAGCAGCGCGTCGTGTTCGCGTTCGAGATGCCCGCGGCCAATGCCGGGCCCGAGGCCGCGTTCGCCGAGCGCTTCGATGTCCTCCATCGCACGTTCCTCGGCTATCCCGTGAAGCTCGCGCCGGGCGATCGTGCCGAGACGTTTCACGCGCTCTACAAGGACGTGGCCGCCCGCCACGCGAGCGTGAAAGGGCCACTCACCGCCGACGAGACTGGCTGGGTCGCCGTGTGCACGGCCTTGATCGAACACCCCGAAGCGGAGCTCTATTGATGATGAAGCGCCGGACGTTTCTACAATTGCTCGGTGCCGGTTCGGCGACGCTCGCGATGCGTCGCCCGCTGTTCGCCGCGACCACACAGGCACCCGCCGACGAGTTCTTCGTGTTCATCCACGCCAGTGGCGGCTGGGACGTCACGCTGTGGGCCGATCCGCGCAACGAGCGCAAAGGCCTCGTCGAGCCCGCCTCGACCGACAACACCGACCCGGCGCCGCTCTCGCACTGGAGGCCGACCAAGCTCGATGGCGATACCGACACGTTCGAGATCCTGTCACCCGCGAAGAGCGAGCTGCGGTTCGGTCCCGGCATCGGCGACCTGATCGATCTCCACGATCGGTTCACCGTCGTCAACGGTCTCGCGATGAACACCGTGAGCCATCCCGATGGCACCTCGTTCTCGTGCACGGGGCGTCACCTCGCGGGTGGCCGCTCGCCTGCGGCCTCGATCGATGTCGCGCTGACCAACGAGCTCGGCACGATGCAGCTCTTGCCGGATGTCTCGATCAACTTCCCCTCGGCGTACATCGGCGAGCACCTCGATCGCCGCGCGATTCCACTGCGCGTCGCCAACGCCGGCGTCATGGCAAAATCGCTCGCCCGCAGCGACGCGTACCTCCAAGCCGACGACCGCGCTGCGATCACGGCCCTGTTGAGTGAAGAAGCGCACGCGCTCGCGGGTCGCTCGGTCTATCCCGAAACGTTCGAGCGGCTCGCGAGCCAGGAGCAAGCATTGCCGCGCCTGCTCGGCGATCAGTTGAAGACGGTGTTCACGCAGAAGGCCTTGCAGGATGCGTATCCGGTGTTCGACTACAAGGCGAAGAACACCGGCAACGGCGCGCTCGGCGCCGCGTTCGCCGTCGAGGCGATGAAGCGCAACCTGGTCCGCTGCATGGGCTTCTCGCTCGGTGGCCTCGACACCCACAACCAGAACTACAAGCAGCACGCGCACACGCAGCAGGAGATCTTCGGCACGATCGCCTCGCTCGTGAAGCTGCTCGATGCGACGCCGCACCCGAACAAGCACGGCGTGAAGCTCTCGGAGCACACGCACATCCTGGTGTTCTCCGATTTCTGTCGCACGCCACAGATCAATCTCAGCGGCGGCCGCGATCACTATCCGAACAACTCCGCACTCGTGATCTCGCCGCGATTCGTCGCGAACAAGGTCTTCGGCAAGACCGATCACGAGCAGATGCTGCCCGCCGATGCGGGCCTCGGCTTCTCCGATGGCCCGCGCCCGATCTCGCCTCCGGATCTGCTCGCGACCTTCCTCGCCGCGTTCGCGATCGAGCCGCGCAAGTACCTGCGCGACGGCGAAGTCGTCAAGGCGATGCTCCGCGCGTGAGACTCGTCCCCGTATTCCTGCTGCTCGCCGCGTGTGGTGGTGCTCGCACGCTGCCACTCGCGGCGGCCCCGGTGTCCGCGCTCGCGGACGTCCATGCCGATCAAGTCGTCACGCAAGGCGATATCACCTACGCGCTCGGTGCGCAGCTCGCGATCGCGCGCGGCACCAACGTCACGACGCTCGTCCCGATCGATTGCGGCACGCCGACCTGCCCTGCCCGCGTATGGACCAGCGCCGCCGCGATCCCCGCGCTCGACGGTGACGGTCGCTGGATCGTCGCGACGCGCTTCGATGGCACGCTCTGGCGCATTCGCCTCGACGGCGAGCTCGAAGCGATCGGCACGCGGTTCGGCATCACGCACGAACCGTTTCGCGCGGTCGCCTCCGCGGGCTCGACCATCGCGGTCCTCCTCGATCGCGCGCTGCTCGTCACGGACGACGGCGTTCACATCACGCGCTACGATCTGGACGGAGCGCACGCCTCGCTCGCCGTGGCAGAAGATCGAATCGCGCTCGCGAGCCCGCACGCGATCTCGCTGTGGAACCTCACGACATCCACGCGCCGCACGTTCGCGATCGACAACGCTCGCGCCGCGTTCCTCGACGCCGATAGCAAGGCGCCGCGCCTCGTCGCGATGTCTTCGCGCGGCATCTGGATCGAGCACGGCTCCGCGCTCGAACCGCTCGATATCGGCACCGTCGCCGCCTCCGCGATTGCTGGCGCGCACCTGTGGCTCGAGGTCGGCAAGCGCCTCTACGTCGTGACCGACACCACACCCCTCGACACCACCGTCGCGAGCGCCGGCAACGAACCGATTTTCGGCACGCCGAACGGCGATGTCTGGATCGGCGATCACGGCCTACGCCGCTACTCGCTCGGCGCCTCCACCGGCGATCCGACCTGGACCGCGAAGATCCAGCCGATCTTCCAGCGCGTGTGCGCGCACTGCCATCTGCCGGGCGGCGATGCCGACCTCGATCTCTCGACCTCCGCATCGTGGACGCTCGAGCACGACGAGATCGTGCGCCGCGTACTCGTCACCACGACGATGCCGCCCGCCGGCACGGTCCTCACCGAGGGCGATCGCGCGACGCTCTCGGCGTGGTTGAAGCCCTAGGCTCGACATGCGACGCTAGCTTCGTGCCCCGTTCGCCGGATACGACGCCCCAAGCAGAGGAGATCCAGTTCGAGATCTATCGCAAGATGGGTCCTGCTCGCCGCACGGTGGTCGCCGCACAGATGTCCGAGCAAGCGCGTGCCATCACGCTCGCTGGGATCCGGCATCGCCACCCGGAGTACGACGAAGAGACCGCGAAGTGGGCACTCTGCCGGTTGCTCGTCGGCGACGAGCTGTTCGCGCGCGCTTGGCCCGCGGCGCCGCTCGTTGCGGCATGAGCGACGGCGGCGTCGCGAACGCGCTACGAAGTGTGATGATCGCGCTCGACGGCGCGGCCATCGGCTACATGGTCGTCGGCTCGTTCACCAGCGCCACGCACGGTGAACCGCGCACGACCCGCAACCTCGATCTCGTGATCGATCCGACGGCACGACAGCTCGACCAGTTTCTGGCAGCCATCGATGTGGCTCAGTTCTACGTGGATGCAGATGTGGCGCGTGATGCACTCCAGCGGCGCTCGATGTTCAACCTGATCGAGATGACCTCCGGCTGGAAGATCGATCTGATCATCCGCAAAGAGCGCCGTTTTCGATCGAGGAGCTTGCCCGTCGATCACCGATGCGTGTTGTCGAGATCGAGGTGCCGACCGCATCCGCCGAGGACACGATCATTTCGAAGCTCGAGTGGGCAAAGCTCGGAACTTCCGAACGTCAGCTAATCGATGTTGCCGGCATCTTGCGGGTTCGAGGCAGCGCCCTCGATCTCTTTTACATCGAGCGCTGGGTCGACGAGCTCGCGCTTCGCGAACAATGGGATCGAGCGCGCACATTCGCTACGTGATATTCCGGGATCTCGATGACGGTCGGTAAACTCCATCGTGACCCAGTCCCTGTCGAGATGATCAAAGAGCTGATCGACGAGAGCTATCGCGCGGTCGCGCCGCGAAGCTCCAGCACCAGCTCGATGCCGGGCCGGCACCGAAGGCACCGAAGGCACCGAAGGTGACGAAGGCACCGAAGGTGACGAAGGCACCGAAGGCACCGAAACCGAGCGAACCGACCAAGGCGAACTCGAAACCGAAGGCGGGAAAAAAGTGAGACTCGCGTTCGTGCTGCTCCTCACGTGCAGCGAGCTGATCGCGTGCAGCACAGCCGCGCCTTCAACCTCCGGCTCGCCCACCGGCCTCGTCAACACGCCCGCGATCGACGACTTCCGTGCCACCGAACGCACCACCCTCGCCGCGTTCAACACCGCGCTCGGTCTGCAGCGCGCGAACCAGATCGACGAGCTCGGCCTCGCCGATGCGCTCGACAAGAACGTGCTCCCACCGTGGCGCGAGCTCCGCACCCGCATGTCCTCGGCGACCGTGCCCGTCACCGATCGAGAGCTGTTCACCACGCTGAATCGCTACATCGCCGAACGCCAGACTTCGTGGGAGGCCTACTCGGCCGCGCTCCGCAGCACCGCTGACGCTGCGGCCCAACCTCACTACGCGAGATATCACGAGCAAACCGACGCCGCTACGACCGACGCCCAGCAGCTCGGCCTAGCATTTCGCGCTTTCAACCTTCCACGCTAGTGTAGCTGTTCGGCGACGACGTTCTGCGAGCGACGTTCTGCGAGCGACGATTCAAGAAAAGTAGAGCGACGCGGCGGCGGGTGCGCCGTGCTCCGAGCGCGCGAGCGCGCGAGCGTGCGAGCGCGCGGAGACGCCGGAGTTCGGCGAGCGATGAATTCCACGGCCGCTGCTTCGCGCACAAATGCCCGCGGCAAGGGCACCGGTACCACTGCGGAGTAGGCCGATCGCGCGAAGTCAGCCCCGGCGCGCTGCGATGCTGCGGTGCTGCGATGCTGCGATGCTGCGATGCTGCGAGCATCGCGCGCCCGCCACCGCGGAGCGGACCGGCACTGCGGAGCGAGCAGCTACTCCGCGACGATGTTCTTGAAGCTGCGCAGATAGCCCAGGAACGTCGGCGAGATGCCGACCGCCGCGAGCTCGGCGGGCGACTTCGGCAAGGTGTTGGGCACGAAGCCGGGCTTCGCGAGCTTCGGCCACTCGGGGTTCGGGATCGCCGGCCGCGCGAGCGCGACGACATCCGCGCCGCGCTCGATCGCGAGCTGCGCATCTTCGTACGTCCAGATATTGCCCGCGACGATCAGCGCGACGTCCTTCGGCAACGCCGCACGCACGAGCGGAATCGGATGCTCGCTGGGCCGCTTGCGCGTCATATTCTCGGACCGCCACAGCGACGCGTGGATGAAGTCGGCGCCGTCTTCGGCCAACCAGCTCGCGACCTGCAAGCTCTCGTCGAGATCGAGGCCCTTCGCGTGACCGCCGTGCTCGATGGAGAGCCGGATGCCGACCGAGAACTTCTTGCTCGTACGCTGCTTCACCGCGCGCATGATCTCGCGCGCGAACCGTGCGCGTCCGGCGTTGTCTCCGCCCCAATCATCGGTACGCGTGTTCGTGACCGGCGAGAGGAACTGCGTGATCAAGTAGCCGTGCGCGCCGTGGAGCTCGACGCCCTGGAAGCCGGCCTTCTCGCAGCGCTCGGCGGCGGCCGCGAAGTTTTCGATCGTGCGAAGGATGTCGGCCTCGGTCGCGACCCGCGGGGTCTCGAAGTCCTCGTGATCTTCCTGCCAGGTACTCGCGCTCCACACCTGCTCACCGCTGAGGCGCTGGGTGGCGCGCACGCCACCGTGGAACAGCTGGACCATGCCGACCGAGCCGTGCTTCGAGATCGCAGAGGCGAGGCGCGTGAGACCGGGCAGACATTCGTCGCGGTCGACGCCGAGCTCGCCGTCCCACGCCTTGCCATCGCGCGCGACATAGGCGGCGCACGTGGTGACGAGGCCGAAGCCACCGATCGCGCGGCTCTCGAGCCAGCTCAGCTCGTCGTCCCCGAGAAGACCGTCGGCCTGCGACTGGCCGTTCGTCATCGCGGCGAGCGCGACGCGATTCGGAAGAACGACACCGGAACGCAGCGTGAGAGGGACTTGCAACATCGCGAAGTACTGTAGCGCTTCCGCACGGCATGTGAACTTCTTCAAGCCGCCGGCGCTGCGCCAGGCCGCCCCGAGAGCGCTATCGAGTTCGCAGGTCAAATGGGTCGTGGTCCTCAGCATCGCCCGCGCCGACGCCTACGGACTGACTACGGACTGACTACGGATTGACTACGGATTGACGCATTCGCCGGGAACGCCGTCGCAGCTCATCTCCTCGGTCGTCACCCCGTACGAGCCCTGAAAGTCGCTTCCGAAAAGGATCGTGTACTGGTGGCCGTCGCCGTTGTTCTGGAGCTGGAGCGAGTGCACCGGATCGTCGGGACGATCGACTTCGTAGAGCGCGTTCTTCACGACCGGATCGAGATACTTGAGGCCCGGGCCCTGGAACGCGTAGCCGATGACGAAGCCCGGCACGCCCATCGCGACGGTGAGCGAGATCTTCGCGACACCACCGGCATCGGTCCACGGACCATTCGCGGCCGCGATCTTTGCGAACTCGAGCGTGAGATACTCGGCATCGGCGCCGCCCCAGCTGTGCGAGTCGAGGATGATGTTCCGCGGCTGCCCCGTGACCGAGGGACGCGCGGGCAGCCACGCCTGGACCCGCTTGTACATGTCGGTCGCATCGATCAGCGCGTTCGCGCTGCTGTAGTTGAGGATGTTGTCGGAGACCGAGCCGTATGTGCAGGTGTTCGCGCCGCCGAGAATGTTGATCGGCACGCGGATGCCTTCATAGCTGACGTAGATGAACTGCTCGTGGGTGCCGGTGAGGCCTGCGCCCCAGAGGCCGAACTGCATCGTGCCGTCTTCGAGCGCCGAGTCTGGAATACCAGCGCGATGCGCGGACGCGATCGCCTGTTCGAAGACGATGCTGTCGCCGGCGATGCGCTTGTTCGTGCGCGGGTCGACGACCGGGACCTTGTCGGTCATCGGATCGATGACCTTGGCAATGTAGTCGTAGGAGCCGGTGCCCGGGACGAGCACGAACATGTCGCCGGCGCGGATGCTGTCGGCCCAGACCGTGGCGATCGGTTGGGGGAGTTCGGTGCCCTGATCGGCATCGGTGGCGCAGCCCCCTAACGCGACAGTCGCCGCGGTCACGCCGAGCAACGGCAGGAACCTCCTCATATCACCGGTACAAGAGCAGCCGGCATGCCATCGGTGGTCCCGCGCAGCTCCGCGAGACTGTTGAGCTCGGGGTGGCTCGTCGAGTCGCCACGCACCGCGCCACCCAATTCGATCAGCCGTCGACACGCTCGTGGACCCACAGCATCACCTTCGTGCCGTAAAGCTCGATGCTGCCCGCCGCGATCGGGCTGCCCGCCGCGATCGGGCTGCCCGCGGCGATCGGGCTGCCCGCCGCGATCGGGCTGGTGGTTTCGCTGTTGCTCGGAGCGACAAGGTCTGTCGCGTTTGCACGAGTTGGCTGGCGGCTCGGGATCGACGGTGTGCGCTACGCGCGCTTGAACCGCTTGGCCGCGGGTAGCACGAGATCCCAGAAGCCAAACACGCTCGCGAGCATGTGATCGAGCTCGCGCGTCATCTTCGTCTTGTGAAGCTTGTCGTTGTCCGGAAGGCAGTACGCCGCCAGCCGATCCGCCTCGAGCGAGTGCAGCACGCCGCGCGACCAGCCCTTGCCCGCGTAGACCAGACAACCCGGCACCCACAGCGCCTGTAGATCGAGCAGCGCGTATGGAATCTTCTCGTCGACCGAGCCCATCGAGTCCTGGTACTTGCACTCGATCGCGATCGCCTTGCGATCATCGGGCCGGATCACGAACACGTCGATGTAGCGGTCCTTGCCGATCACCGTCTTGCCGAGCGTGATCTCGACATACACGACAAGCCCGTGCGGCCCGTAGTTGTGATGGATGTAGCTCGCGATCAAATCGCGATACTGGTTGCCAGTCATCGTCACGAAGTGACTCTCACAGGGTCAGGCCGAGCTGCGGAGCGCCCTGCGCTGGGTCTTTGCCAGGCTTGTCGTCCCTGGCCACTTCCTCCGCATGTGTCTCGAGCAGCCGCGAGCGCGTGATATCGACCGCCTCTTTGCACAGGTCGTTACCCATGAAGTTGCGGCCCTTGTTGATCGCCGCAAACCCGATCGAGCCCGATCCCATGAACGGATCGATCACCAGTTGGTCTGGCTGCGTGCTCTGCGTGATCAGCGTCTCGCTGATCTTCGGCGGCTTCTCCGCCGGATAGCCACCCGTCACGCGCGGCGCCACGAGGATATCGGCGACGCCGAGGTCGTTCAGCTTCCGCTTCCCCTTCTCGAAGAACAGGATGCATTCGTACCGAGCGCGGTAGTGGTAGCCCATACCGATGTTGCAGTTATGCGTGACCACGCCGCTTGCGAGCAAGAACAGCTGATCCACGTGCTCGACCGAAATATCGACGAGATCCTGCATCCCGAACTCTTCTGTTGCCACGACCACCATCGGACCCGGTCCCGTTTGATCGATTCGAGTGCTGCTGTGACGACCTGCACTCATCCATGCTGGCGAAGAGATCGAAGCCTGGCTCGTCTCACCGCTGGCACCCACTTCATGACTGGTCGTCGTCGCGAAGGCAGGCTTTGACGAGGCAGCCATGCCCACGCCGTCAAAGTAGCGCATTACACGGCGCACCGACTTCGGATTGGCAGCGACTCGAACGCCCTGCATCGGCTCGTTCGCCATCAACCGCGCAAGCATGGACGCGTGCGTAGGGATTTTGTAGTTGCGACGAACTGCGCGGGTGCGAACAGCTTCGCCTACCTTCATCTGGCCGGCTTCGACGAGCAAGCCGTCGATCCGCTGGAACCGATGATCGCGCGAGGCGATCACGCTCGTACCATCCGAGAAGTGCAACTTCACAGACGGCGAACGTGTCTCGCGCGTGGCGCGCACGCGCGTGGTTCCACCATCCGGCAACGCGACCCGATCACCTTCCACGATCTCGGCAATCCGAACGGTGCCGCGCTCTGTCCACACCAGCGTGTCGGGACCAAGGCACTTATCCCAGATGATCGGCTTCCAGAACTTGAAGCCAGCCGCTTCGGCCATCGGCTTGGCGACGAACATCGTCTCGGGATCGCAGTAGAGATAGAAGTGCGTGTCCTTCTTGAGGACGCGGTAGACCTCGGCGAACAGCTCGGGGAAGCGCTTGTTCGGGAAGATCGAGAACCAGTCATTGCTCGAAGCTTTCGAGTGCTTGAGCCGGGTGGTGGTACCGATCGCGCGATGCTTCTCGAGGGATTCGTACGGCGGATCGGTGACGACCAGATCGACGGACCCCGCGGCTAGCGAACGCAACCAGGTGACGGCGTCACTGTGCGTTAACTGGAACCGAGGTGTTTCCATGCGAGGACCATCGCAGGTCGGTCTGACAATCTGTTCAGTACTACTGAACAGATTCGTCGAACAGCTAGCGCGGAAGCTCGGCAACCGCGATCGCTACCGTCGGCAGGAGCAGCGGGCGAAGGATCGCACCGTCACCGAACGTCTCGACCTTCGCATACGTGCTCCCGATCGGCTGGGTGTAAACCTCGACCGTCGCTGTCCTCAGGTCGATGATCCAGTATTCCGGGATCGCGGACTCGGCGTAGAGCGTCAGCTTGGTCGTGCGATCGTGGTGGAGCGATGAATCGGCAACTTCGATCACGAGCAGAAGCTCGCTTGGATGATCGCGCCGACCACGGTCTTGAAGAAAGACCGCGATATCTGGCTCCGGCTCCGACCAGTCACTTGCGGCGATCGGCCCCTGGCACGAGACCACGACAGGTTCGTCGAGCTGGCGGATCAACTTCGTCGTCAGCCATCGGACCACTTCATGATGGAGCCAGCCAATCGGACTCATCTCGACCAGCACGCCGCGCAAGAGCTCGATCCGCTCGTCGTGGAACATGCCGAGATCGACCATCCGATCGTATTCAGCGCGCGATAGCGGCCGGATCGATCCGAGCGCGATCTGTCCGTCCAGCATTGCTGCAAGCATAGCCGAGCCTCCATGCACCGCTAGACTCCAATTCGCGTGCCCGCGCAACCACGCGAATATGTACGCGTGCTTGTCCGAGGCGACCGGCTCTCGGCCGATGTTGTCCGAACCTCGTTGGCCAGCGATCTCGCCGGACAGCTACCAGACGCTACAGTTCTTCGCAGGCGCCATCGCCGCGCCGGCCTTGCAGCTGAACGCGGCCGCGAAGCCGGGCTGATTCACGATCACACCGTTGACGCGCCACTGCGCCGGCGAGTGCGGATCGGAGTGCACGCTCGTGATCAACGACTCCGGCGTGACCTTCATGCACCACGACTGGCCGTAGCCGAGATAGAACAGCTGGTCGTCGGAGATGCCCTCGACGTCCTTCTGGACCGGCGTCTTCTGCGCCGAGCGCCACGCCTTGTAGGCCTCGTACGCCAGCTTCACGCCGCCATTGTCGGCGATGTTCTCGCCCGAGGTCAGCTTGCCATCGAGATGCACCTGGGGGACCGCTTCGTACTTCGAGTACTGGTCCTGGATGCACTTGGTCGCGGCCGCGAACTTCTTCTTCGTATCGGCGGTCCACCAATCGTGGAGGTTGCCATCGGCATCGAACTGGCTGCCCTCGTCGTCGAAGCCGTGCGTCATCTCGTGGCCGATCGTGCCGCCACCGGTGTCACCGAAGTTGACCGCCGGATGGAAACCCGCACCGTAGAACGGCGGCTGGAGCTGGCCCGCCGGCAGCACGAGCTCGTTCAACGAAGAATCGTAGTACGCGTTCACCGTCGGCGGCGTCATCTGCCAATCGAAGCGATCGACGGGCCTGCCGATCTTACTCAACTGACGCGCGAGCTCGAACTTGGTCGCTGCGCGAACATTGCCGGCGAAGTCGTTGTTCGCGACAGGGAAGTCATATGCGCGCCACTTGTCGGGGTAGCCGACGAGGTACGCCATCTTGTCGAGCTTCGCCTTCGCCGGACCGCGCGTCGCCGCATCCATCCACGGCAGCGTATCGATCTCGCTGCGCATCGCCGCGAGCACCGACTTGGTGAGATCCGTCGCCGAGACCTTCGCCGAGCCCGAGAACTTCGCCTTGACGTACGACTGCGCGAGCAGCTCCCCGAGCTCGCTATCGACGTGATGCACGCAGCGACGCCAGCGTGGCGGCAGCTCCTTCACGCCCGAGAGCTCCTTCTGCATCGTGAACGACTCGTCGACCCACGGCTTGGCCAGGTCGTCCGCGCTCGAGCGCAACACGGTCCACGTGAGATAGTCGGCGAGCACGCCAGGCTTCTCGGTCTGGAGCAGCTTCGCGATACCCGTGAAGTACTTCGGATCGTTGACCGTGATCTGGGTAACCGAACCGATGCCGTTCTTCGCGAGGTAGTCGCCCCACGGGAACGTCGGCGCCGCCTTCTCGAGACCGGCGCGCTCGACCCGGTGATACACGGCGTGCGGATCGCGACGCGTGACCTTGTCCTGCTGGAGCTTCGCGATCGCGGTCTCGACCTTGAACGCATTGCCCGCCGCGACCTTCGCCTGCTTCGCGTCGAGGCCGAGCAGCTGGAACATGCGAACCTGGTGCGCCTGGTACACCTTGCGCGTCTTCGGGATCGTGTCGCTGTTCTGGAGGTAGTACTTGCGCTCGGGCAGACCGAGCCCGGCTTGATCGAACGACGCTATCACCTTCGTCGCATCGACGAAATCTTGCGTGGGACCCGCCGCGAAGAACGGGAACACACCGTCGGTATGCAGGAGGGTGATCGAGGACTTCACGTCATCGGTGGTCTTGATCGCCGCGGCGCTCGCGAGCAGCGCCTGGATCGGCGTGATGCCCGCCTTCTCGATCGCTGCTTCATCCATGCACGCCGCGTAGTACGCGCCGAGCTTCTGCGTGACCGGATCGCGCGAGGTCGCCTTCGCGGCTTCCTCGAGCGTCTTCTTCTGGAACTCTTCGCTCTCCTTGACGACCATCGGGATCGTGCCCCAGCTCGATCGGTCCGCCGGAATCTCTGCGTTCTTGGTGAACCCACCGCACGCGTACTGAAAAAAGTTGGTGCAAGGATCCGCGGTCTTGTCGAGCCAGCCCGCGACGATGCCAGACTGGGCGAGCGTCATCGGCGCCGGCGCCATCTGCATCCGCCCCTTGTCGTGCGGATCCGCCTGGGCAGCTGAGCAAGCAACGACGAACAACAAGAGGAACGTGCGCATGCGACGCACGATATACCGCGGGGTTTTCAGCTGCCAGCGTACTCGCCCACCGTCGCAGGATGTCGGCTCAGGCAGGCTTGGCCGGCTCGACGATCGGGATGGGCCTCGACGTGCGCGTGATGTTTAGCGCCTTTTCGATCCGCGAGAACCGCTCGAGCATCTCTTCGTGCATCGAATCGGACTTCTCGTGGAGGTGCGCGACCTCGAGCTCGGCCTTGAGGTTCACCTCGTACTCGATGTCGCTGCGGATCCGGTCGCGTGCGGCCGAGCGATTGCCGCTGAACAACAGCAGCGTGGAGAGGATGATCGCCTCGAGCGACACCGTCATGGTCAGCAAGTTGTACGGGAACGGATCGAACGCGAATGGCGTCGAGTTGAAGCCAAGCCACACCGCGAACAGCATGACGTGGATCACGAGGAACGTGATGCTGCCCGAGAAGTCCGCGACGATATCGGCGGTCCGCATCACGAGGTTGCCGCGATCGACCTGGACCTCTTCGTTGACGTTGCGCGACACGCGCGCCTGCAACATCGCATTCGCCTTGCGTGTCATCCGGCCCATCGCCGCGAGCATGTCGAGCGCCGCATCGGGGCGCTTGCGGAACAGCTGCTGGAGATCCTCGCGATCGAGGATCCACAGCTCTCCTTCGCCGAGCGCGCAACCGGTGGCGGTGCGCGAACCGCCATCGAGCAGGGAGAGCTCGCCGAAGAAATCGCCGGGCTCGGCGACGTGCAGCACGATCTTCTGGCCGGCCTTGTCCTTCACGAACAGCTCGACCTGCCCGGTGCGGACGATGAACATCGAGTCGCCCGGATCGCCGGTCTTGAACAGCACGTCGCCGGCCTTGACCGTGCGCTCCGCCATCGAGGCGGCGAGCAGTGTCCGCTCGTCGTCATCGAAGTGCTGGAACAGCGAAATGTTCGCGAGAAACCCTGGATCCACCGCCATCGCGCTTCACGATACGCGAAAACTCCAGAGGCAGTTTAGCCCTTGGGGCCGAGTTGATAACCGATCGAAACTTCGAGCGAGAGCGGTTGCAGCGTGCCGCCGAGGCTCGGGCCACTCGCGTTGCTCATCGTCGCGGCATTCTGCGGAAAGTACTCGCGGTTCCACATCGAGCCACCGGCCGATTCACTCACCGCGACTACGCGACCGACTTCGATCCCGAGGGCACTCGCTGTCTGCTGCGCTTTTTCTTTCGCCGCAGCGAGCGCCATGTCACGGACCTTTTTCTTGAGCTCCGGCATGTCGCTGCGGCGGAAATTGCTCGCCATCTCGGTCACACCCGACTCGGCGCCGAGCTCCATCAGCGGGCCGATCTTCGCAAAGTCGCGCGTCGTCGCGGTCACCGTGATCTGGGCGCGGTAGGTGTGGATCTTCAGCGGGTAGAGGTTCGGCTCGTACACCGGCCCGAGCGACAGCAAGGATAGCTTCATATCCCGAGGCGAGACGCCCTGCTTCTGGAGCGCCTGGACGAGCTTGCCCTCGAGCGAGTTGACCGTGCTCGTCGCGGTGCCCGGCCGTGGGTCGTCGGAGGTCAGCGTCATGGTCAGATCCGCACAATCGGGGCTGACGTCCAGCGTGGCGGAACCGGTCACGGTCATCAGCCCCGGTTGGGCCGACGTGTCGGCGGGCGAAATGGCAATGACGCGCTCGTGGCAGGCGGCGAACAGCGGCAGGAGTACGAGAAGTTTGGTCATGCTTGTAGGACTCGCGTCGCGGCGAAGAAATGCGCGATCGGATCAGTCCTTACAAACCACTTACGCGTGAACACGCGCGCGAAGTGGCCGTCTTCTTCAGTAATGAGGTTGTTCTTCGCCGCGCTGTCCGTAGCTGGCGTCGCCTGCGTCCTCGCGAGTCAACCTGCCGCTGCCGCAGGCCGCTGCGTCGGAGATTACGCGGAAGATCTCACGGCGCTGTCGCCAGGAGCGCGAGACCTCGAAGCGCGCACACCCTCCTACTCGTATGCGGTTCGGACCTCGGCGGTCTACGAATGCGTGTCCTACGGCTCGGACGCGAAGCTGAAGACCTCTCGCGTCAGCGCGATCGCGTATGGCACCGCCTTCGCGTTTCGCAAGGATGGCCCCGGGGGCTCCGACACGCTCCTCGTCACCAACCAGCACGTCTCCGACTGGCCCGCGGTCACCGATGCGGCGAATGCCGTCGATGGCGTGCCGCAAGGTTGCCGGCGTGTTTCCGATTCGCTTCGCATCGTCGATAACGATCAAGACGACTACGCGGCCGATGACGTGACGCTGACGAAGGTCGTGGTCGATCCGACGATGGATATCGCGATCCTCCGCGCCAAGACGAAGCTCACGATCATGCCGTGGAAGATCGGTCACTCCGCCGCCGTCACCGCGCGGATCGCGGTCGAGGTGAAGGGCTATCCGCTCGGCGCGTTCAACGCGACGAACGTTGGCAAGGTGGTCTCGGCCTACGACCACGATGACTTCGGCATGTGGAACCACGACGACTTCGTGATCGATGCACTACTCACGCACGGTGGCTCGGGATCGCCGGTGCTGGCGCTGTCGTGCAAGACCGGCGAGTGGGAGCTCGTCGGCATCTTTCACGCGCACTATAACGGCGCGAGTGCGCTGAACGTCGTCGTCGCGATCGATCAGGTCCGCGACTTGATGACCACGCTGAAGCGCTCGCCGAAACATGGCGATGCACCGCTCGAGCTCGATGTCGCCGCGCGCTCGCGCTTGATCAACGCGGCGAACCAGAGTGACCCGCCGTTCTTCGCGTTCGGATCGCTGATTGCCTCGGTGCGCGCGCGCAGCGATGGCGCCCTCGTATTCGCGGTCTATCCGAGCGACTTCCCGGCGACAACGCGCCCGACGTTGGTGATCGAAGACCTCCCGGATCCGTCGGGCTTCGGCGCGCTCGGCAATGTCTACGTCGGTGGTGCCAACGGGCTGCAAGCGACCGTGCTCGCCGAGGCCGATGCCGCCACGCAGAACCAGGTGACCAGGGCACTCGACCTGCTTCGCACCGATGCCCTCACCGCGTTCGAATATCGCGCGTCGGCGCCGACCGCCGACAAGTCAAAGGACTCGTACGAGAAGGTCGCCGGCCAGAAGAAGGCCCTCGGCAAGCTGCTCGATGGCCAGCGCGAGAGCGTGGCCGCTGCGCTCGACGTCGCGAAGAAGCTCAAGGGTGACGGCAGCCCCCAGAAGCTGGCGGACCTCGAGACCACGCTGACCCCTGCGGTACCGGCAAGTACCCAAGCGGTCGCACGCAGCGACGCGCCCTGAAATAGTGAGATAGCCTAGCGGCGTGGCCTTCGCGAACAAGCTCGACCAGCTCGGCGTACGCCGGCTGTTGCTAGCGATCCACGACGTGAGCTTTCCCTCGGATCCGGACGAGGATCTCGGGCGGGGCTCGCCGGCGACCAAGGCCGCCGCCCGGTTCACGAGCTTCGCGAAGGAGCTCGGGTTTACCGGCTTGCAGCTCGGACCGCCGGGCCAGACCTCGCGCGACAACCCTTCGCCGTACGATGCGACGATCTTCTCGCGCAACCTCGCGACGATCAGCCCCGAAGGCTATCTCGGATTGGTCGATGAAGATGCGATCGCACAGGTCCGGTGGACCGGCGCGACGAACCACGTGCACGCGTATGACGCGAGCCACGCGTTGGTGGCGGCGGCGCACGTCGCGATGGCGAAGGGTGCGCGACCGGATCTACAGGAAGAGCTCGACGCGTTTCGCATGGACAACCACGCGTGGCTCGCGAGCGACGCACTGTATGCCGCGCTCGCCACCGCGCACGGTGGAGCGGCGCATCGCGATTGGCCGGAGGCAGAGCGCGATCTGTGGAACGTGAGCTCGCCGCTCGATCGGCGCGTCGCCGCGAACCTCGGCCGGGCGATCGCGTTCTTCGACCAGCTAACCGCACCGACGGACGCGGTCATCGCGAGCCGCGCGAATGCAGTGGCCCAGCTCGAGGCCATCGTTGCGAGCTCGATCGGCCCGCAAGTCGCGGCCCTGGTCGAGCGCCACGCGACCGCGATCGATCGCTACAGCTTCGGCCAGTTCCTGGCGCATCGCGAGCACGCACGCGTGCGGCGGCATGCCGGGGCGCTGGGCCTCGCGTTGTACGGGGACCTGGCCGTTGGCTATGCGGATGCCGATGCATGGGCGTACAGCGCCGCCTTCTTGCCCGGCTATCGGATGGGCGCTCCACCGAGCCGTACGAACCCGGCAGGCCAGCCGTGGGGCTATCCCGTACTCGATCCCGAGCAGACGATCGGTCGAGCCGGCGAGCTACTGCGGGCCCGCGCGCATAAAGCCTTTGCCGAGTACGATTCGATGCGGATCGATCATCCGCACGGCTGGATCTGCCCGTGGGTCTACAAGACCGAGACCGGCAACGATGGCCAGGCGGTGCGCGACGGTGCGCGGCTGTTCGAGTCGCCGGATCTACCCGAGCTCGCGGCGTACGCGCTGGTCGGTGTCGAGCAACTCGATCCGGTGCAACAGCGTTATGCGGATGGCTGGGTGCGCGGGCTCACCGATGACCAAGCGCGCGCGTATGCCGCGAAGCTGCGCCCGCTCGTGGCTGCCGCGGAAGCGCACGGGCGCAGTGCCGCGGACCTGAGCTTCGAAGTGCTCTCGACGATGCCGTGCCCGCTCGGCGCCGTGCTGGCCGCCTACGGGTGTGGGCGCTGGCGCGTCGCGCAGAAGGCGAACCTCAACGATGCGAGCGATGTCTATCGCATGGAGAATGCCGAGCGCGCCGATTGGGTGATGCTCGGCAATCACGACACGGCCCCGATCTTCGAGCTGATCCGCGCGTGGCCGACGGCGACGCGCGATGCATGGGGCCGCCATCTCGCGGCACGGCTCGGGCTCGCTCGCCCGTGGAGGTTGGCGGATCCGGGCTTCCTCGCGAACGCGATGCTCGCCGAGCTATTCGCGTGCCGCGCCGAGAACGTCTCGATCTTCTTCGCCGACCTGTTTGGCTATCACGAGCGCTTCAATAGTCCCGGCGTGATCGATCACACGGCGAACTGGTCGCTGCGCCTGCCGAGTGACTTTGCCGCGATGTATGCGCAACGCCGCGAGGTGGGTGGTGCGCTCGATCTTGAGCTCGCGACGGATCTCGCGCTCGCCGCGCCAACGCTCTAAGCTCACGAGATGAGGATTTCGCGCCACCTGGTGTTTGGATTGGCTCTTGCTGCATGCGGCGGCGACGATGGGGCTACCGGCGACGGTGGTACGACGATCGACGCGACACCGATCACGCCACCGGGCACGACCTGCGGCGCACCCGTCACCGCGGTCGATACCTCGACGTCTGATCAAGTGGTCGGCACCGGCACGGCCGATTCGTGCACCCAGGCAGCGCTCGTCACCGCACTCGCGGCCGGCGGCAAGATCACGTTCTCGTGCGGTGGAGCAAAGACGATCGCGATCACGACCACGCTGAGCGTCCGCACGGATGTCGACACCACGATCGACGGCGGCAACCGCATCACGCTCGACGGTGGCGATGCCGTGCAGATCATGTCGTTCCTGCACCCCGATTATCGCGTGAACCACACGGTCTTGACGCTGCAGCACCTCGCGTTCGCGCACGGCCACTCGCACGGCACGATGAAGTACGCGCAGGCGCCCTCGCCGTGCTCGCAGGGCTACTACGACGGCTACGGCGGCGCGCTGTACTTCCGCGATGGCGAGCTCGTCGTGATCGATTCGCAATTTCTCTCCAACTCCGCAGAGACGCTCGGCCCCGATGTCGGTGGTGGCGCGATCGCTTTACTCGGCGTGAGCCGCGCGGTGATCGCGAACAGCGTGTTCCAGGGCAACCAAGGCTCGAGTGGCGGTGCGGTCAACTCGCTCAACAGCCAGCTCGATGTCTACGATTCGGTGTTCGATGGCAACACCGCGACCGGCAATGGCGCCAACGGCGATGACTCGTCGATGTGCAGCATCGTCGCGACGAACGGCCAGCACCAGACCGGCTCCGGCGGCAACGCCGGCGCGATCGGCATCGACGGCGGCGACGACACCACGCACACGTTCTGCGGCGTGAAGTTCACGCACAACAAAGCAGGCCTCGGCGCGCTCGGCGGTGCTCTCGGCCGCACGTCCGATGGCGCGCGCCAGACCACCACGATCGATCGCAGCACGTTCGATGGAAATACCGGCGACGAAGCCGCGGCGCTGTACTTCCACAACAGCCAGCTCAACGTGCTGGCCTCGACGTTCTCGAACAACATCGCGACCAAAGGCGCCGGCGCGATCCAGGCCGACGGCACCACGTTCTCGTTCTTGAACCTGACGTTCAGCGGCAACACCGCCCTCGCCGGGCTCGGCGGCGCGGTCGACCTGTTCGGCGGCGACGGCACGATCGCGTTCTCGACATTCTCGGCCAATCACGCCGACGGTGGCGACCCGTACTTCGGCGCGGCGATCGGCGGCAACCCGACGCTGTCTCTGGTCAGCAACTTGTTCGTCAACAACACCGCGAAGAATCCTGGCGCGCCGATGCAGTGCCAGGTCACCGGCACGGGCGATGGCAACGTGCAGTTTCCGGCCACGCACGTGGTTGGCGGTGCAGCGGATGCCAAGTGCACGCCGACGACCACGTTTGCTGATCCGATGCTCGGGGACCTCGGCGATCACGGCGGCGCGAGCCCGACGATCGTGCCCGCGACGACCGGTTCCGCGCACGGCGCCGGCGTGATGTGCCCGGCGACCGACCAGCGCGGCATGCCTCGCCCCGCGACCGGCTGCACGTCCGGCAGCGTCGAGCCCTAAAGCTACCGCGACACGTACGTGGTGCCGGCGCGAGGAGCTCATCGCTTGAACAGCACGGCGCCGAGCGGCGGCACCGTGATCGCCAGCGATAGCTCCCGACCGTGTGACCGCACCGGCATTGCCTCGGCGCCGCCCAGGTTGCCCTGCCCGCTGCCTCCGAGCGACGTCGCATCGGTGTTCAAGATCTCGCGCCACATTCCCGGTCTCGGTACTCCGACGCGGTAGTTGTGACGCGGCACCGGCGTGAAGTTCAGTGCGCACACGATGCTCGTGCCGTCGCGCGCCAGGCGCTCGTACGTCAGGATCGAATTTTCCGCATCGTCCGGATCGATCCAGCGGAACCCGCGCGGCTCGCAATCGAGCTCGTGCAGCGCCGGCTCGCTGCGATACAGATGATTGAGCGTGCCGACGACCAGCTCGATCTCCGTATGCGCATGCGCCCAGTCGAGCGCGGCATCGTGATTCCACTCGCGCGCCTCGGCGAGCTCGCTGCCCATGAACAACAGCTTCTTGCCCGGCAGCGTGTACATGTACGCGTAGAGCAAGCGCAGCGTCGCGAGCTGTTGCCACCGATCGCCCGGGAACTTCTCGAGCAGCGAATGCTTCCCGTGGACGACCTCGTCGTGCGAGAGCGGCATCACGAACTTCTCGCTCCACGCGTAGAGCCCGCGCGTCGTGAGCTGGGTGTGGTGAAACTTGCGATGGATCGGATCGCGCTCGAGATACTCGAGCGTGTCGTGCATCCAGCCCATGTCCCACTTGTACGAGAACCCCAGGCCTTCGGGCTTCGTCACGTTCGGCCACGAAGTCGACTCTTCCGCGATCGTGATCGTGTCGGGGAGCTCGCGCGTGATCGCGACGTTCAGCTGCTTCAGCAGCTCGACCGCCTCGAAGTACTCGTTGCCGCCTCGATCGTTGGGAATCCACTCGCCCTGCTCGCGCGCGTAGTCGCGATACAGCATCGAGGCCACGCCATCGACGCGCAGCCCGTCGAGGTGAAAGGTCTCGAGCCAGTACAGCGCGCTCGAGAGCAGGAAGCTGCGCACCTCCGGTCGACCGAAGTCAAAGATCGCGGTGTCCCATTCGGGATGGAACCCGAGCTTGCGATCCGGGTGCTCGAACAGCGGCGTGCCGTCGAAGTAGCCGAGCCCGTGTTCGTCGGTCGGGAAGTGCGCCGGCACCCAATCGAGGATCACCGCCACGCCCGCGGCGTGCAGTGCATCGATCATGGCCATCAGATCCTCCGGCGTGCCGTAGCGCGAGGTCGCGGCAAAGTATCCGGTCGTCTCGTAGCCCCACGACCCGTAGAACGGGTGCTCGGTCAACGGCATCAGCTCGACGTGCGTGAACCCCAGCTTCTTCACATGCTCGACGAGCAAGGGCGTGATCTCTCGATACGTCAGCATCCGATCACCATCGCGCTTCCACGATCCGAGATGCACCTCGTAGATCGCGACGGGTGCGTCGGGCTTCGAGTGCTGTGCGCGCGTCTTCATCCAGCCGGCATCGCGCCACTCGTACTGCATCGACCACACGACCGAGGCCGTCCCCGGGGCAGCCTCGTGGCGCTGCGCGAATGGATCCGCTTTCGCGACCTCGTAGTGCTTCGCGTGAATGTGAAACTTGTAGAGCGCACCGCGCTCTAGCCCCTCGACCCGCCCACTCCACACGCCGTCGGCCTCGCGCAAGGGATTCGCGCCCGGCTTCCACTGATTGAAATCACCGATGATGCTCACCGCATTGGCATGAGGCGCCCACACGCCGAAAGTCACGCCGGTGGCGTCGAGGTGCGAGCCAAGCTTCTCGAACAATTTTGGATGGGTGCCCTCGTGCATCAGGTGCGCATCGAGCTCACCGAAGCTCATCTCTGCTCCAGGAGCGACAGCAGGTCGCGGAGCGGAATCTCGACCCAGTCGGGGCGGTTATCTAGCTCGTAGCCGATCTCGTAGACGCACTTCTCGAGCAGGAAGAACTCCAGGACCAGTGAGAGATCGGTCTCCTTCTTCGGCACGAGCCGCGTGCCGGCGGCTTTGCCGAGGTAGCCCGCGACAAACGCTGCCGACATCCACTCCGACCACGCGCGCGCCCACGGCTGCAACATCGCGACATCCTCGGGGCGATGCTTGCCATTGCGCAGCGCTGCGGCGCTCGCGTAGTGCAGCGAGCGCACCATCCCGGCGACGTCGCGCAGCGGAGTCCGCTTGAAGCGCCGCTGCGACAGCGGCCGCCCCGGCTCGCCCTCGAAGTCGATGATCACGAAATCGTTGCCGGTCCACAGCACCTGACCGAGGTGATAATCGCCGTGCGCGCGGATGCGCGAGACATCGATGCGATGCCGCGTAATCGCGGCCAACACCCGATCGAGCTGGCTCTCGCGTGCGAGCGCGGTCTCCGCGAGCGGCACGATCTCCGCCGGTAGTTTTCGCAGCTGGCTGCGCAGGAGATCGAACGTGCGTGCGACGTGAGCGGTCGCCGATCCATACACCGACTGCTGGTGCATGATGTCGTACGGCTCGGGCGCGAACAGCGGGCTCTCGCTCGCGGCGAGCACCAGGTGAAGCTCCGCGGTGCGAATGCCGAGCAGTCTTATCCGATCGAGCACCGGGCCGAGCCAATCGACCGCGCGATCCGGAACGATACGGGTTGCCTGCGCGGTCAGCGGTAGCGATTCGATCGGCGGTGACTCCGGCCGATGATCGTCGGACACCAGCCGATCGAAGTAGCGATCCAGCGCATCTTGTGTGAGCTGCCAGGCATCGCCGTGGTTCGGGACGAACTCGAACAGCGTCCCGAGCGTCGAGTCGGTGCCCTGGTCGTGATACTCGAGCACGCCCGCGAGTCGTGCGGTGCCGCGATACTCCGGGATAGTCGCGAGCTGGCGGCCGATCTCGAGCTCCGCGCTCGGGCCCTCCTCCATCACGCGGAACAACTTCAGCATCAGATGCTCGCCATACACGACGCTGCTGTTGGTTTGATCCGTCGAGGTCATGTGCGGCACGAGCGGCGTCTCGGGCGGCATGTTGCGGAGTGCCGCCATCGCCTCGCCGGTGACATCACCGCGCGTGCCGCGGCCCTTCAAACCGCCCTGGATCGTCACGAGCATCGCCACATCGAACGCATCGTTCGCGAGCGCGTCGTACAGCAGACCGGTCACGGTGCCGCGGCCTTCGACCTCGAGCGCGACGCTTGCGATCACCATGCTCGGAGTCCGCGCCGCCTCGACCGGATCTGCATCCTCGGCGAATGCGACCGGCATCACGTAGGTCTCCGGCTTGCCGCGGTCGTACTCGATCGCCAGTAACACGATCACGAACGGCTGAGCGCCGAACCGGATCACATCGGTGATCTGCGTCGTTTTGGGAGTGCGCGCCTTGCCGCGGTACCAGCGCTTCGCCTTGGCGTACTGCACGAGCGCGCGAGTGAGTGGCCGCTTCGCCTCGAGCACGTTGGTCCACGCGCCCTTCGCAACGAGCGCGGGTCGCTCGGCCGGGTGTTCGGCCACCGGCTTCTCGAGCGCGAACCAATAGAAGTCGTACGCGCCGAGCGACATGAAGTACGGCGCGTCGCTGATCTCGGGAAACTGCGTCCGTCCGAACAGCTCGCTCGGCACCATGCCTCGGCGCGCCTCGAGGTTGAGCCGCACGCATTGCACGAATCGCGACAGGTTCGCGACCACGAGCACGCTCTCGCCCTCGTATTCGCGTACGAACGCGAGCACGCGCGGATTATCGTTCGTCACGAACTCGATCGAGCCACGCCCGAAGATCCGGCTCTCCTTGCGCTTCGCGAGCGTGCGCTTCATCCACCACAAGAGCGACGCAGAGTTGCCTTGCTGCGCTTCGACATTGATCGCCTCGTAGTGATATTCGGGATCGATGATCGTGGGCAGGAACAGCTTCTGGGGATTCGCTTTCGAGAACCCTCCGTTGCGATCCGAGCTCCACTGCATCGGCGTACGCACGCCATCGCGGTCGCCGAGATAGATATTGTCGCCCATCCCGATCTCGTCGCCGTAGTACAGTACGGGCGTGCCGGGCAGCGAGAGGAGGAGCGCCGTCATCAGCTCGATCTTGCGGCGGACACCGAGCAGCGGCGCCAGTCGGCGACGGATGCCCAAGTTGATCCGGGCCATGCGATCGACGGCGTAACCGCGATACATCGTGTCGCGATCCTCGTCGGTGACCATCTCGAGCGTGAGCTCGTCGTGGTTGCGGAGGAACGTCGCCCACTGGCAGCTATCCGGAATCTTCGGCGTGCGCTTGAGGATATTGATGATCGGAAACGAGTCCTCGGTCTCGAGCGCCATGAACATCCGCGGCATCAGCGGAAAGTGGAAGTTCATGTGACATTCGTCGCCATCGCCGAAGTACGCCGCGGCATCCGCGGGCCACTGGTTGGCCTCGGCGAGCAGCATGCGGTTTTTGAACTTCGCGTCGATCCGCGCCCGCAGCTGTTTCAAGAAGTCGTGGGTCTCGGGGAGGTTCTCGCAGCTCGTGCCTTCGCGCTCGTAGAGATACGGCACCGCATCGAGCCGCATACCGTCGACACCCATCTCGAACCAAAAATCGAGGACCGCGAACAGCGCCTCGTGGACCACGGGATTGTCGAAGTTGAGATCGGGCTGATGGCTGTAAAACCTGTGCCAGTAGTACGCCTTCGCGACCGGATCCCACGACCAGTTCGAGCTCTCGTAGTCTTTGAAGATGATCCGCGTGTCGCTGTACGGCGCCGGCGTCTCGCTCCAGACATAGAACTCGCGCTCGGGCGAGCCGGCTGGCGCGCGCCGCGCCGCCTGAAACCACGGATGCTCCGACGAGGTGTGGTTCAAAACGAGCTCGGTGATCACGCGGATGCCGCGCTTGTGGGCCTCGGTCAGCAACCGGGCGAAGTCTTCGCGGGTGCCGTAGTTGTCATGCACGCTCGTGTAGTCCGCGATGTCGTAACCGCCATCGCGCAGCGGCGAGGGGTAGAACGGCAGCACCCAGATCGCGGTGATACCGAGGTCGGAAAGATAATCCAACCGGCTGATCAGGCCGACGATGTCGCCGATGCCATCGTTTGTCGAATCCTGGAACGCGCGAATGTGGATCTCGTAGATGATCGCGTCTTTGAACCAGAGCGGATCGTCGGTGAGGACATCAGAGGTTTCGCTCATAGGACGTACTCGAATTGCGGTTCGCCACGCACGAACCCGTGGATCGCCAAAACGTGCGCCGGCGACTGTTCGAAACCCAGCTCGACAAAGCTTCGCGCACCGCGCCAAAAATGGCGCACGACGCCGAGCAGATCGTGCCCGTCCGCTCCCAGCTCGACGTCGACACTCGACACCTCGCCGACGCGCTTCACGGGATCACGGCCACCGTGGACCTCGGGCCGGATGGCGAGAATCACGGCCCGCTCTCGTATTGCGTCGACAAGTGGAACTCGCATCGGTAATTCTCTAATGCGACGTCCGTGCCTACGCGATCACGCGGCGAGGCGCGGAGCGCGCGTCTACCGAGCGCTCTCGCTACATCGAGCGCTCACGCGGCAGCGTCGACGCGATGCACGCTGCGCTGGACGGTCTTCCTCGCGCGCTCGAATGCCTCTTTCGAGATCTGGAGATTGCCCGCGAACGCATTATCGAGGTCCCAGATCAAGTAGATGATGTGCGCGACCACGCCGCCGAGCGCGCCTGCCATCACCGCGTGGATCCAGAACGGCTCGACGGCCATGAAGTAGATCGAGACGATCGTGATCAATCCACCCGCATACAGCAGCAAGCGCATCATCAGCGGTACGCGCGCGCGCGATGACGACAGCCGGTTCGTCCGCAGATCGGAGAGATCGTTGCATCGCGACAACACCTCGCCGAATACCGATTGCTGGCAATCGTTCATCGGCTGGCACGAGTGCACCGCCGACCAGACGAGTTCGAGGTGCGTGCCGACATTCTCGATCGCGTCTTCGTCGTGATGAGCCATCGCGACCCACTCCGTCGAGAGCACGTCTTCGATGTAGGCCTCGAGCGGTCGCTGGATCGCATCGGCGGTACGCGCCGGCAAGCCACTCGCGGTGCGATGCAGATCGACGATCGCGGTCGCCTCGCGCTCGACGTAGCCGCGACTGTCGTTGAACTGGCCCCACACCACGAACACGATGAACGCCAGCAGCACCGCGTAGATGCCGCCGACGGTCTGGAGATAGTTACCGACCGCGTCGCCCGCCGGCTTGAGTACCTCGAGCGGCACGATCGCACGGAATGCACAGAGGCCCACGATCGAGAGGATCGAAAACCCGAGCACGATCGGCAGGAGCCTGATCGTCGCCTTGAGCCAGTGTGATTTCACTCCGCGAGGGTATCGACTGTCGCGCCAAGGGTCGACGTGTCGTTACCGATCTTAAGCGTGCCACCCGGTGCGTTCGCGTTGAACGAGACGTGCACCATCTTGCCCCCTGCGAGCGTGATGTCCGCTGAGGTCGCGTCGGTCGCGGCCATCGCGGTCACGCCGCCGTCGACGTAGGCGACATGGAGCCACGTGTGATCACCACCCGCGACGGTCTCGTCGAGGCGATAGCCGGCCGAGAAGTCGCTGTCGCTGTTGTACGCATGGACGCTCGAGGTCGCACCGGTCTCGGTCAGGCGCTGCACGGTGAGCGTGTGACCCGCAGCCGTGACCGTCGTGGTCGCGCCGCTGATCGTCGGCTGAGTCGGGAACGCGAGGCTCCACACCTGCGAGTTGGTGGACGACACGCGATCGAAGATCACGACGGTGTCGGGCTCGAGGTAGACCATCTCGCGCTGAAACCTCGAGACTGGGCTGCCGTAGACCGGCGCGAGATCCAGAGCCACGTGCACGTAGCCAGAGCCCTGATGGAGCGCGAGCATCGTCGAGGACTTCCCGACCGTCTGCTTGAAGGCCGTGGTACCGTTCATCACGCGCAGCGTGCCGTGATCGTCGATGCCTTGCGGCAGACCAGAGTGCGAGTCGATGCACGGGTCGTACGCGAGCCAGCCATCCTTGTAGATCATGATCGCACCCTGATCCTGGTGCGCGTGGCTTTGCGTGTACGGGCCCGCGTTCATGTTGATCCAGGTCGCGTGCTTGTCCCAACCCGAGCGCGCGAACAGCTGGCCGGTGCCCGGGCCGTAGAACGCGGTGTTGAGGCTATCGAAGCCGCCGGTGTTCGCGACGCTGTTCGTGGCGATCAGGTCGTAGGCGTACATGAATGGCTGGGCCATCTCCGGCACCGACGATGCATCGATCAGGCTCTTTGCTTTCGGCGCGAGGGGGTCGTTCGGGAACAGCGTGACCAGACCCTGGATGTAGTGACGATGGTAGTCGAACAGGCTCGCGGTCGAGTCGCGCGATTGATCGCCAGTCGGCGCGATGCGATCGAGCGTCGGCACGATCTCGTGCAGCATGAACAGCATCGAGGCACGCGTGTGGCCGCTCCTGACCGCGAGGTTCTCGCCGGTCGAGGCCTGCCAGATGTCGTAAAGCTCCCACAGCCGCATCAGCGAGACGCCGTAGCCGGTGCCCTCGCGCGAGCCGCCGCCAACGATATCGCTGTCGAACAGGGGGTTCAACTCGCCGATCACCTTGGTGTCGTGGAATTGCGTGATCCACGCGTCCGTGCCGTCGAGCTCGCCGTGCGCCGTGAGGCCCAGCAGCATCGTCGCGCGCAGGAAGTTATAATAATAATTGTTCTCCGGATCGTCGGCGGCCCAGCCGGTCCACGGCGTCTTGGTGGCGCCCCACTTGGCATCGTCGGGGTTCCACACGTTCCACACCGCTTGCTGGGCGTAGCCGAGCCACGCTTGGCGGCGGTCGCTCGCGATCGTCGAGTAACACCAGTCGTAGACCAGCGCGAGGTTGCCGACGGCATCCCCGAGCGCGTAGTAGTCGTCACCTGCGACGGTCGGAGTCTGACCGCCGTCGATCAGCGCTTGCTCCGAGGTCACGAACTTGTCGATCGATGCGACCGCGGCGGTGCAGTACTTCGCATCGCCCGAGAGCTGCCCCAGCCAGGCCGCGTTCCACTCGTTGAAGCCGTAGACATCATTCGGCGACGCGACCCAGCGGTCGACCGTCTTGGCAAACTTCACGGCCGCGGGAGACTGCGCGTCGTACGCGGCCTTCGCCGCATCCGCATTGACGCTGATCTTGATCCGCGGGTGCTGATCCGCGTAGTTCGGACCGTCGTCTCCGCTGCCACCACACGCTGCGACCACGACAACCAGGACACCTGATAAGCGCCACATAGGCATCCGACGTAACACGGTTTCTCGGCTACTCCGGCATGGCATCCACTGCCAGGCTCAGATTGGTCACCGTGCCGTCATAAGTGATGGTGGCGCCAGCGGAATCCCGGTTAAACGCGATCGTGGCAGTGTGCCCGCTGGAGAGCTGAACCGTAATCGTCGAGTCGTTCGCGGACGTCGCCGAGCTCACCGATCCATCGATCGCCAGGACGTGGAGATAGCGCTGGTCACCGCCCGCGATCGTCTCGTCCAGCCGATAGCCGGAGTGATAGTCCGAGTCGGTCGACATCACGTGCACCGAGCTTGTCGCGGCAGCCGGCGCATACCGCGTGATGTGGAGTGCGTGGCCACTCGTCGCGGTCGCGGTCGTGCCGCTGATCGTGGGGCTCACCGGCGTCGCGAGCTGCCAGGTCTGCGAGGTCCCGCTCGGCGATGCGACGCGATCGTAGACCACGACCGTATCGGGCAAGAGGTACACGACCTCGCGCTGATCCTTGGTGACCTGCGCCTTGTTGTTGTACGCGGGCAAGAGGTCGCTCGCGGCATAGACCCAGTTGTCGGTCTTGTGAAGTGCAAGCAGCTTGGACGTGGTCGTCGCGACCTGCGTCACCGGCGTGCCTGCATTGTCGATCCGTACGAGGCTGTGCGCGCCGGTCTCCTGGCGGAGGCCCGAGTGCGAATCGACACCGGCGTCGTACGACAGCCAGCCATCCTTGTAGAGCATCAGCGAGCCTTGATCCTGATGCGCATGCGACTGCGTGTACGGACCCGCGATCAAGTTGACCCACGTCGCGTGCGTGTCCCAGCCCGAGCGCGTGTAGAGCTCGCCGATGCCTGGCGCGTAGTACGTCGTGTTCAGCCCGGCGAGCGTCGTCGCGGGCACGTCCGAATTCGCATACAGGAAGTCATCCACCGCCATGAACGCTTGTCCCATCTTCGGCACGCTCGAAGCGGCGAGCAGGGCCTGGGCGCGCGGCGCGAGTGAATCTGTCGGGAACATCGCGACGAGCTCTTGCAGATACTGGCGGTGGTAATCGAAGAACGACGCGGTCGAGTCGCGCGATTGATCTCCCGTCGGTGCGATCCGATCGAGCGTCGGCACCACCTGGTGCATGAACGCGAGCATCGACGCGCGCGTATGCCGCGTCTTCGCGAACAGGTGCTCGCCGGTGGTCTGGTTCCAGAAATCGTAGAGCTGGAACAGGTTCTTCATCGCGACGCCGTAGCCCGTGCCTTCGCGCGAGCCACCGCCGACGAGATCGGCATCGAACGTCGGCACGAGCTCGGACATGATCTTCGTGTCATGAAACTGCGCGATCCATTGATCGGCGGTCGCGTCTTCGCCTTGCGCGGCGAGCCCGACGAGCATCGTCGCCTTCAAGAATCCGTAGTAGTAGTTGTCGGACGGATCGTGGGTCGCCCAGCCCGACCACGCCATCGTTGTGCCGCCCCACGTCGCGGCGGTCGGGTTCCACGTGTTCCAGATCGCCTGGTTCGCATACGCGAGCCAGCGAGTCTTCTGATCAGCGGTGACCGAGTCGAAGCACCAGTCGTAAGTCAGCGCGAGATCGCCGATGTCTTCACCCACGAAGTAGTAGCTATCGTTGCCCGCGTGCGGAACCGTGCCCGCCGCGATCGCGGCCTGCGCGGCATTCACCATCGTGTCGACCACGCTGATCGCCTTCGCGCAGTATTTCGGATCGCTCGTGAGCTGACCGAGGAGCGCCGCGTGCCACGCGGACAGGCCGAGGTCGTTGCCACCGATCCAGCTATCGATGACGGTCTTGAACCGCGCGGCGGCGGGCGTGTTCGCCGCGAGCGCCGCTTGAAGATCGGCCTTGCGCGAGCCGAGCACGATGCGCGGATGAGCGCTGGGGTACGTCGGCATCGAGGTATCGCTACCGGCGTCGGAGCCTTGGCTCGTGTCACTGCCAGCGTAATCGCTGCCATGGTTCGTGCCGTCGGTCAGGGAACCGGTACATGCCGCGAGCAGCCCGCCCAGGCAAATCGACACCATCGTGAGTCCGTTAGATCGTTGCATCTCCGCACGTGGGTAGCTTTAGCGTGCGCCCTCGTCTCTGTGTTAATTGTCCGACACGACGGCACATTGTTTGAGTGCAAACTATTCTGAGTGCGAATCCTCGACGGAGTATCGGTCTTTCGATCAGCACCGTGCGAGCGCGATTACAAATCTTTGCCGAGAGAACCGAGAAATAAATTGGGTTCGGCGACTCAGGTTTTCTCGGTAGCTGTCGCTGGTCCCACGAACTTCATCGGCTGCACACGCGCGTTGATCACGGTGAGCGCCAAGATGATGCCGATGACCGCCATGATGATCATCGCGATCGGCCAGCCGTACCAGTTCGACATCACCTTGCTCGCGGGGTTCGAGATCATCGTGTGGCCATCAGGCCCGAGCACCTTACCCTCTGGAAGGATGTGGCCAAACACCGTCGCCTGCAGCGCGGTGCCGAAATAGACGAAGCCATCGATCAAGCCCGTCGCGGTGCCCGCGTTCTTGCGACCGCCGAAGTCCTGGCTCGCGACACCCGAGAGCATGCCGTGTACGCCGATCACGGCCATCGCCATGAACGCGACGATGAACGTGACCGCGATCGGCGCTGCGAGTGCGGGGATGATCGCGATCGAACCGACGAGCAGGAACCCGAGGAGCGCGACGGCTACCGGCGGGCGCCGCGACTTGAACAAGTGATCGGAGAGCACGCCCGCGAACACGCCCCCGAGGATCCCCGCGCAGCACGAGACCATGCCCCAGTGCTGGACGATGAACGAGGGGTTCGCGACGTGACCTGCGGCGTCCTTGACGTTGATCCCGACGCCCGAGGCGAACGTGCGAAACCACTTCAAGATGCCCTGGCGCAAGAACCCCGAGCAGCCGGAGATCAACGCGATCGTGAGGATCACGCGGTTCGTGACGAGGCGCTTGATGATCGTCCACGCCTTGTCGGGCGGCCCTTCGTCACCGCTCGAGGCATCCGCGACATCGAACTCGCCGAGACCCGCATCCTTCGGCGTGTCGCGCACCCAGATGAACGAGCCAACGAACGTGAGTGCGATAAAGATCGCCGGCGCGACAAACAGGCTCGGGCTCCACTCGGTGAGGTCCGCGATCTTCGGCGCCCAATCGAGCGCGAGATACAGGCCAAGCGAGATCAAGATCCCGAAGATGCCGCCGAACGTGCCGCGCTCGCGGAGGTGGAACCACGATGCGTTGACCTTGACGATCGAGACCGCGCCGAAACTCTGGAAGTACATGTTGACCGCGTTGAGCAGCGTCAGCGTCAACACCGAAGGCAGCGCGCCCTGCTTCCAGTAAATGATCCCGATCGCGAGGTTCGCGACTGCCGCACCTGCAGTCGCGATCAACATCGTGAACCGACCTCCCAGACGGTCGCAGAGCGGACCATTCACGAGAAACGCGAGGCCGTAGACCACCGCGCCGACCGCGTCGATCTCCCCGAACTGCTTGCTGGTGATCAAGCCGTGATCGATCAGCGAGGTCATGTTGTAGCGGCCCATGTAGAGGAACGCGTACGACAACCCGAGTGGCAGCCAGTTCATGATCCGGCGGCGCTTGAACGCAGCCGAGAGCCCCACATCGACCTTGGGGAGGCGCGCCACGACGAGAGAGATGGCCACCACCAAGAACAGGATCGGAACGACTTCTTGTGTGACTTTATCCACCGCGGGCGGACTGTACACGCGTGATAGGTTCGTCGCGATGGGTAAGGTCTCGCTGGCCGTCGCGATCTTGATAGCTGCATCCGGCAGTGACACGTCGGTCGCGATCCAGGTCTCGACCAGCGATAGCTCGATCACCTCGGTCGAGCTTTTCGTCGCCGACACGCAGTGCGTCGCCTGCGTCGGGATTGCACCACCCGGCGTGACCGCGAGCCAACCGAGGCCCCTCGGCCGGGTCGACTACACGATCACGAACGACGGCTTCACCTCGAGCGTCAGCAAAGGCATCGCCGGCTTCCGACTCGAACCGAGTGCGACCGGATCGACGAGCACGACGATCACCAAGCTCGCGGCCGTGGGCTACACCGCGACCGGAACCGCAGTTACGTGCTCGACGCCACGAGCTTCTCGCTCGATGCCGCGAAGGGCACGATCCGCCGCTACGAGCTGACCACGCGCCCGATCGAGACGGTGCAACCGCCGAGCGCCGTGCCTGCGTTCGCACCGCAGAGTCCCAAGAATGGCGGCGACGATCCCACGACCCACGTCATGGTCTGGCGCTCGCCCACCGCCGATGCGACCACGCCGAGCTGCCTCGCGATCGAACGCGCCGATGGCACGAATCAATTTATCGTCCCGCCCGCGGATCCAGACTGCGACGGCTTCATCGCCAACGAGTGCGATCCGGACTGGTACGATTACGCGTCCGCACCCTCGCTCCAGTCGCCGACCATGTGTCTGACCGATGCTCCACCGCAACCCGCATGTGTGGTGGGCATCAACGATGGCCGCTGCATCGCCGGCTCGACCACCGGTTGCACCTCGGAGGGGCGCTATTGCTTTCCCGAGAAGGCGTGCACGGTTCCGGCGTGTGGCCAGTTCGACGCTGAGCCGTGTCTCGCCAGCCTCATCGAGCCAACGGCGCTGGGCACGGCGGGCAAGGTCGCCGCGTTGCGCTGCACGGCGACCTACAACTCGCAGAACTCGTATGCGATCTGCTCGGGATCGACCACGGAAGCCAGGATAGGGACCGACCTCACCAACCTCGCCTGCGAAGGGCAGTTCGCGAGCTTCGCGAACACGTACCCCGGCTTCATCGCGAGCCCCAGCATCGCGTTCACCACGAACACGTTCTCGGGGTCGCTCCAGATCCCGACGGTCATGACGACGTCGCCATGACCGGTCACGATCGGCAACAACCTCACGAACATGACAGGGTCGAGGCCCAGTGCCGCTCTGGGTCACGGTGCGTTCGCGCTCGTCGTCGGGACGCACACGCTGGTCATGCCCGTCATCCTCGATTTCGTTGCCGGCGATTGCGGAGGCGACAATTTCTCGTGCGAGTTCGACGGTGCCGGCCTCGCCGGCGTGACGCCGGACTCGATCTACAACTGCGCACGCTAGACCAACGGCTGGCATACACATCCCCGTGTGCCGGCGACGATTGGTTCAGAAGTGCTCGAACAGCTTCACGAAGTAGATCGCCGACACGACCAGGCCAACGCTGACTACCATCGCGCGCAGCACCTTGGCCGAGACCCGCGTCGCGGTCGCGCCACCGATCATGCCGCCGACGAGCGAGCACACCGCCATCACGCCGACGATCGCGGGATCGAGCGGCGCGATGACCAAGAATACGATCGCGGCGGTGAGGTTGGCCGCGAGCGAGACCGCCTGCTTGAGCCCGTTCAAGCGCACGAGCAGATCGTCGATCACGATCGCGAGCGCCGAGAGGATGATCACGCCGAGCCCGGCACCGAAGTAACCGCCGTAGACCGAAGCGATGCCGACGATCGGAATCGCGATGTTCTCCGACTTGATCAGCGTGTGGACGCGCGCGCGGATGCGCTCTTGAAAGCCGAGCAACAACACGGCGAACAAGATCAGGAACGGCACCACGATATC
>JAYVLQ010000144.1:0-27231 GCA_043759355.1 Kofleriaceae bacterium | reverse complement strand
CCCACCGCGGCGGCGCAGGAGCCCACCGACCGGTGATCCCGGGCGCGCCGGTAGGGTGCGCCTGCCCCAGCGCCCTGCCCGGGTGGCACGTGTCCGTGTCGCCCCTGTCCGGAGGACCCATCACGTGATCGTCATCAGCGGGGCACTCGTGCTCGTCGCCCTCATCCTGCTTGTGATCGGCATCGTCGGCAGCACGCTGGGCTTCGTCTACGCCTCGATCGTGGTCAGCCTGGTCTCGTTGGTCTTCCTCATCATCGGCATCGTGCAGCGACGTGGCGAGACGCTTCCGGCTGCCGAGGTGGCTGCGCCCACTGCCGAGGTCACGGCGCCCGCCGACGACGTCACAGCGGTCATCCCGACGGCTCGCGTCTCGGCGGACTCCGCTGCGGTCGTCGACGGGGACGACGAGCAGGACCTGGAGTACGGCGGGACGGTGCTCGTCGTCGCCGGCCGCCCGCGCTACCACGTCGAGGGGTGCCGCTACCTGAGCGGCAAGCAGGCCGAGGAGCTCGACGTCCTGGACGCCCGCGAGGAGGGCTTCACCGCGTGTGGCGTCTGCAAGCCCGACGAGGCGCTGCTCGCGATGGAGCAGGAGGTCGACGACGAGCCGGAGGTCGAGCCCGAGCCCGAGCCCGAGCCCGAGCCCGACGCCGAACCCGACGCCGAATTCATTGCCGGTACCGTCGGAAGCGGCGCAGGTGCCGCAGCGAGCTGGCACTTGAGGGGGGTGGTCTTGCCCGCTTCGAGGGTCACCGTGGTCTCGCACTTGCCGCCGTTCGATCCGACGAGCACGACGTGACGCTTGCCGGCGCTGACCGGGATGTCTTTGCCGTCGCTGACGGTCGCGATGTTCTTGTCGTCGACGAGCAACGTCGCCGTGCCGCCCGACGCCATGCTGATGTGGATCGTCGCGATCGTCGATTCGGGTGCGGCGGGCTCGTCCTTCTTGTCGAGGAACAAGATCTTCACGACGAAGAAGCCACCGAGCACCAGCGCCGCGATCGCGACGCCGATCAAGATGTCGCGAACGAGCGTGGAGCGCTTGCCCTCGCCCTGCGGCATGCCCTGTTGATCGACTGGCGTCGCCGCTCCATGCATCCGAGCGGGACCCGAGGGATAGCCTGGATAGCCGCCTTGCTGTTGTTGCGGAGGGCCGTAGCCGGGCATCGACGTCGACGGGTACGGACCCGGTCCTTGATACTGCGGATACTGACCGTAGCCTTGCGGCGGTTGTTGCGCTTGCTGCGAGCCGGTCGGGTTGTAACCGTACTGTGGCGGCTGACCGTACTGTGGCGGCTGACCGTACTGTGGTGGAAGCTGTGGTCCCGTGGCTTGGACCCCCATCGGAATCACCGGCGCACTCATGCCGAGCACGGTCCGATTCGGATTCGGGTTCTGCATCCCGGGATGACTTTGCGCCGGCATGCTTCCCGGCGTTCCGGTCGCGCTCTGCTGGTCGTACGGATTGCCCGGTTGCGAGCCGTAGGGCGCCGGACCACTCGGCGAATTCTGTCGCATCAACATCGGCATCGCGCCGCTCTGTGATGCGCCGGCTGCCTGCGCAACACCGACGGGAATCTCTTGCGGGCGCGACATCGGCGGGGACAGGGTCGGGGAGCGACCCGGCGGCGGCTTCGGCGGCTTGGTCTGCGGCGGCATCACCGCCGGCCCACGACCCGTCATGCTGGCAGGCGTACCCGCCGCGGGAGGTGGAGATGCAGCTGGGAACAGCGCGGGATCGATCGAATCGCCAAAGATCTCGGTCGGCGCTTCTTCGCCGAAGTCGTTCGAATCGCCAGCGTCGGCGGAGGCCGCGCGTCGTTGTTGCACACGCCCCGATGGACGCTCGTCGACGTTCGGCGCGGCGTTGTTCGCGATCGCTTGTTCGATATCCTCGAACGAGGGACCACCGAGCGTGGTCGCATCTCCTTCTGGCACGCCGGCTTCGCCGAGATGCGAGATGACATTTTTATCGGCTTCCGCCGATGGCAGACCGCCGATCAAGCCATCGCGACCGACGCGCTTGTACTGCTCGAGCTGCTGACGCTCGCGCTCGATCTCGGGCAGGAAGATTTCCTTGAGCCAGCTCGATAGCGACTTCGCCGTGTACACGACGTCCTGACTCATCAGGTACGCCTGCAGATCGGTGAGCATCTCGCTGCACCACTGGTAGCGATCGTCTACGTCCTTCGCGAGCGCCTTGAGGATCACCTTCTCGACGGCTTCCGGAATCGCGGGGTTGATCTGGCGCGGCGGCACGATGTCGACGTTGCGGACCTTCTCCAGTGTCGAAAAATCGGTCTCACCCTGGAACAGTCGATCGCCGGTGAGGCACTCGTAGAGCATCGTGCCCAGCGCGAAGATATCGCTGCGGCGATCGAGCGGCAGCCCGCGGACCTGCTCCGGCGACATGTAACCGAACTTGCCCTTGAGGACGCCGGCCATGGTGCGCGAGTTTCGCGAGGTCGCCTTCGCGATGCCGAAGTCGATGACTTTGACTTCGCCCTCGTACGAGACGAGCACATTCTGCGGCGAGCAATCGCGGTGCACGATCTCGAGCGGACGCCCGAGTGGATCCCGCTTGCGATGCGCGTAGTCGAGACCCTCGAGCACCTTCGCGATCGAGAAACACGCCATCGAGATCGGCATCGGTTGCTTGAGCTTGCGCAGCCGGTTCTGGATCTGGAGCAGGTCCTTGCCCCAGATATATTCCATCGCGATGAAGTGAGAGCCGTCGATCCGACCGAGCTCGAAGATCTGGCAGATGTTCGCGTGCGCGAGCTGACCGGCGATCTTCGCCTCGTCGATAAACATCTTGATGAAGTCGCGGTCCTCACCCATCGTCGGGAGGATCCGTTTGATCGCGATGATCTTCTCGAAGCCCTCCACGCCGTAGGACTTCGCTTTGAAGACCTCGGCCATGCCCCCGACGCTGACGCGATCGAGTAGCAAATACTTCCCAAAGGGAACGGGCTGCCTCACCGAGGAACAATCTACTACGGTCTGGGAACTGAGGGCTACCGGCGACACTCGATCGTCAGGACGATCTCTTTTACCGTGGTCGGGGGCTGCAGCCCATGGTGGCTACACCACGCAACTCAGAAACGACCGATCATTCCGACGGATGCAACATCCCCGGTCGCGATCACATAGGGCGCGAGCTCGTGGGTGGTCCGCCGGTAACCGCGCACTCCATCCCACACGCCGTAGGCATACGTGAGGATGAAGCCGACGCCAGCGAACGTGTTCCATCCGGCCAACGACCTAGCGCCTTGGTAGTGGTTCTTGCCGGAGTCGTCGCAGGTGCTCCCCGGGTTATGGCACCACGAGCGCAGCACCAGGTACGTCGTGATGTTCGTCGCGAGGAACCCGCCGAGCAAACTCCCCAGGACGATGCCCTTCACGCGGTCACCGTTCTGGAACTGCGCGAACGGCGGCACGAGCGCGAGCGGCCAGTACCGCTTCGGTGGTGGCTTCACCGCGTGGAGCTCGCTCGCATGGCGCGCACGCACGTCGTTAAAGAAGTTCACGACCTCGGGCGGATATAACGCGGGATCGAGATGACCTTCGAGGTCGAGTTTCATGTACGCGACGAACTCGCGCTCGGCCTCGTCGGTGCGCTTCGCGAAGAACGCCGCGAGCCCGGCGAGCCGATCCGCTTCGGCGCGATCGACATTCGAGAGCACACCACTCGGTGCGAGCAGCGGCGTGACGAGCTGCTCGACGCGCGCCCAGTCACCTGCGATCGCCGCATCGTTCGCAGCGCGCAGCGTGATGTCGGGATCCGCAGAGGCCGTCCTCGCGAGCGCGATCAAGAGCACGAGCGCCTTCAAAACCAGCTCGGGATCCTTCGCCGAACCTGTGGATCGGCGATCGAGAGGATCTCGCGCGCGACGCGCTCGATCAGCGCGGGCTGACCGATGCCCTTGTCCCCGACGATCGTATCGGTGTGGACGATGCGATCGAAGACGACGCCCTGCGGATCCGAGATCCGCACATGGACGCGCGCGCGGGCCGTGGGAATCGGCGCGAGGCTCGCCTCGACGATGGTGACCGACAAAACGTCGAGCGTGATCGCCAGCTCGGCCTTCTGTGCGACGACCGCCTGCGGTGCGGTCTTGCCCGCTAGCTCCTTCTGATCGACGACGTGGACGTCGTGATGACGGTGCGCGGCCCACGGCACCAACGCCGTCGCGAGCGCGGCGCGCAACGTCTCGCCCGTCGCGCCCGCAGCCGCATCGGCGTGAAACGACGCCAGCATCGCGGCCGGAGTGGCGGCCGGAGTGACGGCCGGCGTGACGGCCGGCTTGACGATCGACGGCTTGGGTTCGATGGCGGGCTTCACGGCATGCGCCGCGTTGTCGGCCTCGACCAACGTCGCGAGCCGGCCGCGCACCGACGGCAAGACCTTCGCGGACAGCTCTTCCTCGGCGCGATCGATCCCGGTCAGCGAAGCCGCGGTGACGACCAACGTATCGTAGATCGTGCCGTCGCGCGAATCGCGGATCCGCGCGGTCAACGTGACGATCGCGCCCTTGCCGGCTTTGATCGTGCCGTCGACGACGAGTCGCGCCTTCTCCGGCACCGCCATCTTCGGCCCGACGACGACGACGTCGAGCCCGCCTTGTACGAGCGCACGCGCGAGCTCGCTCGCGACCGGCTGGCCATAGAGCTCGAGCTTGGGATCGGCATCGAGAGGAAGCAGCGCCACGGCATGCGCCGGCTCGGGCTCGGCGTGGGCAACGCGGGCGAGTAACAGCAGTGCGAGGAACGGCTTCATCGACATGATCTCGGATCTTACGGTCCCGGATCCGGGACTGCGACCCGGTAGTTGCCCGTGATGTCGGTCGCGGCCTGCGCGATCGGTTGGCTCGCTGCGACGCCGGTGCAGCTCGCGCACAGCAGCTGCACCGAGGCGTTCTGGATCGCATTCGGATCGTTCTGCACCGAGACGTTGCCGGTGATCGCGATCGCGGCCGCGAGCTGAACCGTCGCGGGCACGCCCGCCGCGGTTTGATCCGCGAAGTCGCGAGGCGAGCCGCGACCGGATGGATCGAAGAAGTGCAGCGCGTAGTGCGCGCCGGAGGCGAGCAGGAGCGAGAAGGTACCGTTCGCATCGGACGTGGTCTGGACCGGGATGAGGTTCGCCATCGCGAGCGCCCCGATCGGAGTCGCCTCGATCCGCGTGTTGGAGAGCGGGGTCGTCGCCGCATCCGGGCCGTGGACCACGCCGGTCGCCGTCATGCGCGCCGGCGCATCGAACGCTTGCGCGGCGCACGCCGATGCATCGAAGGTCGTCACCGCGAGGTCGCCCTGCGCCGCGAGCTGGATCACCGCCGAAAGTGCTGCGCGTGGCACGAGCGTCGCTGGCAACGTGCCACCGGCGCTCGCCACCGCGTTGAGATGAACGCTACCGGTCGCCGTTATTACCATCGCACCGTTCGTGACCGTGCCCGCGCTACCCGGCAGTGTGCCGACGATCGTGACCGCGGCCAAACCTTGATTCGCACCACCGCGCTTCACCGGCGTCCCTGCGAGATCGCAAACCGCCGGGCTCGTCGCAAACGAGACGTTCAACGGTATCGCCAGATCGAACAACGCACTCGCGCGGAGCTTGGCCAGGCCGCTCGTCGCGGGCGGCGTGATCAATGCGGTGATCACCTGGTTTGTCATGAAGGCGGTGCGCACCGTGAACGTGCCGTTCGCAGCGGTCGTCGCGATCGTCGAAGGCACGCCGAGCTGCTCGAGCTGGACCTGCGCGTTCGCGAGCGGATTGCCGCTGCGATCGAGCACCGTGCCGGTCGCCGCCGTACCCGCATCGACCGTGAATGTGCCCGAGTTGCTCGGCAGCCACGGCAACGCGCGCGGCGCGAGCGTGTTGTCCTGGGGGATCACGACCACCGTGTGCATCTGTAGTTGCGCGTGCGTGCTGAACGAACCATTGCTCGTCACGAGACCGAACGCCGGCCCGACGAGCGGGATCCACTTGAGGTACGCAGGAATCGGCGTCCCGCCCGATCGCACGCTGCCCGTCACGATCGCGCCCGGATCGATCAAGAAGGGCCGGGTCGCCGAGGTCTGGCCACCGTGGACCTGGATCAAGCTCTCCTGCGGCGGCGCGAGATTCGCCGGCGGAATTACGCGCATCCGATACATCACGACCGCGCCATTGGTGGTCACGTTGATCGTGGCCTGCTGGTGGCTACATCCGCTCGAAGGCGTGATGTCGACGCTGGCCGTGTGACTCACCGCTTCGGGCACGTCGAACCCGATCGCCGAATGATCTGCCGCCTCGTAGCTCGTGTTCGGCGCACCATCGAGCTGCCACGCGTACGCGAGCACGCCCGCGGTCATCGCCTGGGCGGTGACCTTGACGTGGTCGCCCTTGAAGGGCACGGCCGGATCGAAGATCAGGTTGATGTCGCAACCGCCGCCATCGCTCATGCCAATCGGGGCGTCGGCCTCGACCTGGTTGCCAGGCGAGCTGGCACACGACGCGACCAGTGCGAGCCCTGCGAGCGCCTTCATCGGACCTCGACCCTCCACGACAACCGCTGCAAGCAGCCCTGATCCGAGATCACCGAGCACGTGAGATCCGTCGCCGGACAATTCACCGCCGTGTGGTTACGATCCTGGATCTCGACGCGAAGCTCGACGATATCGCCCGGCGTGTAGCTATCCGGATCGAGCGCGACGCCGCTGCCGGTTACACCGGTCAGGCTCTGACGCGTGCCACTCGGCGGCACGATCGACCAATGAAACTCGGCCGTGCCGTAGAGGGTGCTCGGCGTCGACGGAAACGGATCGAGATCATCGGCCACGACCAGGACCTGAAACAATGTCGGATCGGTCATCGGCAAGGTAGTACCCGCCATCGGGGTCGCGGTCGGGTCCCATTGCGCGAGACACGGCGGATGATCGGCGACGACCGAGACCGGCAGCTCTTGGCTAGCCATCACCCCACTAGGATCGGTCGCCGTGACCTCGATGTTCCAGTCGCCAAGACCTGCAGGCCTGAACGTCTTACCGAACTGGTGATGCGCAAGGTCGGCCGAGTCCTGCGCGATGGCAAGCTCGGTGAGCGTGTACGTCGCCATCGTCGGCGGTCCGTGCACCACCCAGGTGAGTGGATCGAGCGCGGCATATCCATCGTCGGCGTCACCGACCTTCGCGTACAACCCGATGTCCGTACCGACGACGTACGTGTTGCGCGCTTCCTTGCGAAGCGCCAGCGTCGGGGGCGCATCGATCACGTTCAGATCGAGGGTCTGGACCGGTTTCGCGGTCGCGCCGTGAACGTCGCGTGCCTCGAGGACGATGTGGAGCGTGTCGAACACGCCGCCGGTCGTGCGCACCTTTGGCGTCAGCACCGTGAATGTCGTGTCCGCGCCGCTGTCGAACTCCACCGGATCGCAGTCGATGCCCGTGCACGCGTAGGCCCGCCAGGTCACCGCGACCGAGTCACCATCTGGATCCATCGGGATCGTGGAGAATCCGAGTGTGGTGTTGCGATACACCGCGCTGCCCGGATCCACCTGATGGATGTCGAGCGAGGGTCGTTGATTGATCGGGTCGGTGTAGAAGCACCCGCTCAAGCACGCCGGTATGAGGATGAGGCGGTTCACTCGGTCCGTAGGATTGCAACCATCCTGCCACGGCTAAGTACTCGGAACGTAGAGTTGACCGCGGGTCGTGCGGCGCGGATCACGACATTGTTGCCCTGCTTTGAAGTTCCTTTGACCAGCTGTGGGCGCACGCCACGCGAGAGCGCGAACGTCGGCACGAAGCCACGATGGGTGTACGGGCGAGTGGTTCGTTGGCTTCATCGAGATCGTGGACCGAGCCTCCAACCTTCATCGATAACAATCGAGCTCGGGTCGATCACGAACCTCGCACGACGCCGCGACCGCCACGAACTTCTTCGCGCCACTGACCTGGAGCGAATACTGGCCGGGCTTCGCCGTGGTCGTGGCGCCCTTCGCGAACCCCTGGCCATTCCACGTCGCGTCGACGGCGAAGTGGATCGTGAACGTCGATAGCATTGCGCCCGTCGCGGTCGCCGTGCCGTTCGCGACGACATCGACCTCGCGCGTCCACGCTCGCGTGCCGCCTTGCGCGCAGGTCACGACATGATGCCCGACCTCGACCGGGTACGCCCTGTCAGCACGACCCAGGGTCACCTTGTCGATCGTGACATCGCACCAGGTATCGTTACTCACGCGGATCGTGCCGCGCTGGACGGCCGCAGGCTCCACGCCATGCCCGTCTGGCAAGACCACCTCGACGACGAGCTGCGCGGCGACCGGGGCATCGAGCACGACCGTTGCATCGCGCGCCACGGCGGGCACGCGCCTCGCATCGCGCTTCATGCCCGCATCGACGATGTCCCCCGGGACGATACGGACCAATGCATCGGGCGCATCGGGAACCACCCCGACAGCCGCGTCGTCCGCGATCGCGACCACGGCAGCCGCATCGCGCAGCGGCGTCGCGTGGCCACCGAGCAGGTTCATCGCGCCGAGCGTCACTCCGCCTGCGCACACCACGCCGATCGCGGCGAGCCCGAGCACTCGCCGGCGCGCCGAGCTCCGTCCACCCTCGGTCACCGCGGTGACCAGGGCGATCACGCTCGGATCGTCCGGCGCCAGGGCACTCGCGCGATCCGCGATCGCCATCGCGCGCGGCAGCTTCGCTTCGGCGATCGCGCGCTTGCCTGCGGCGACCAAGGACGTCACGACCGCCGGCGTCTTCTGCGCGACGAACGCGGCCGGTGCCTGCAAGTACGCCTCGAGCTCGAGCGCCGGATCGCCAAGCCCGCCCGCCGCGGCGATCGCGCGCAGCTCGCTTGCGACTTCTCTGGCGCTCTCCGGCCGGCCATCGGGCCCGGTCGCCATCAAGCGATCGATCACGCGGGAGAGATCCGGCCCGACCTCGGCGCGCTTCTTCACCGCCGCGATTCGCTGACCGGTCGCGATCTGCGCCATGACCTTTGCCGGAGAACCGGCATACGGCAGCGTGCCGGTCGCGAGCTGGTACAGCGTCGCGCCGAGCGAGTAGAGGTCGCTCTTCGCGGTCGCCGTATCGCCGCTCGCTTGCTCGGGGCTCATGTACGCCGGCGTGCCGAGCACCGCGCCGGTCTTGGTCACGAGCGAGTCCTGGGTCTCGAGCCGCGCCACTCCAAAATCCGCGAGCAGCAACCGGCCGTCTCGGGCGATGAGTACGTTCGCCGGCTTGATATCGCGATGGATGATGCCGGCCGCGTGCGCCGCAGCGAGCGCATCTGCGAGCAGCGCTCCGACGCACGCGACGACCTCCGCGAACATCGGCCCGCGCTGCTCGATCTCGCCGAGCAGTGTCGAGCCGCGGATGAGCTCCATCACGATGAAGGGCGGGTCATCGCTCTCGACATCGCCGCCGACGTCGTAGATTCGCAGGATGTTCGCGTGCTCGAGGCCCGCGGCCGCGCGCGCTTCGCGCTGGAACCGCCGCACGATATCGGGGCGCCTCGCGAGGTGCGGGAACAACACCTTGATCGCGACCTCGCGCCTCAGCTCCTTGTCGCGCGCGCGATAGACGGTCGCCATGCCGCCTTCGCCGACGTCTTCGGCGAGCTCGTAGCGGCCGAGCGTGTCGCCGGTGTGGACGGCGCGCTTCTTTTGCGTCCCCGGTTCGAATGCGGGCGCCGCCGTATCGGCGAGTGAATCGGCGTCGTTCTCGTCGCCTGGCTCGGCCAAACCGCTAGCCCGTGAACTTGACGTGACCGGTCTTGCCGTTGGCCTTCGCGGTCTTCATCGCCTTGCCAAGCCGACGGCCGAGCTCGTCGGCGCCGGTCTGGAGATTCAAGCCTTCGGTGTTCGTAATCGCGAGCACCAGCCACAGGGCCGAGGCATCGCCCGGCAATGTGGTCTTGTGCGCATCGAACGCATTCTCGGCGTGATCGATGAACACGTCGCTTTGCGAGGGCGCGAGCACGGCGATGAAATCGGAACCACCGATGTGGCCGATGAACGCGCCGCCACCACTCGCCTTGCGCGCGGCATCGAGCAGCCACTGGCCGAGGTTCTTGACCGTGTCTTCCGAGCGCGCGATGCCGATCGCATCGGCGTAGGCATCCCAGTGGAGGATATCGATGTGGATGACGGTCGTGGGCTTGCCACTCTTGAGCGCGCCCTCGATCTCTTCGTCGATCGCGCGCGATCCGGGGAGGTTCGTCGTGGGGTTGCGATCGCGCTCGCGGCGAGCCGCGCGGATCAGCGCCTTGCAACGCGCCCCGAACTCGCGCAGGTCGAACGGCTTGGGCATGTAGACATCGGCGCCGGCTTCGAGACCGGTCACTTCATTGTCCACACCGGCGAGCGCCGTCAGCATCAGGATCGGCGTGCGCGACCACATCACGTCCGCTTTGAGGCGGCGCGCGACTTCGTGACCATCCACGCGCGGCATCATCACGTCCAGGACCAAGAGGTCGGGGTCGTGAGCCTTCACGAGCTTCAAGGCCTCTTCACCATCTCGTGCACGGAGGCACAAGAAACCGGCGTCACCGAGCGCCATGTTGACCATGTGCGCGATGGCGTCGTCGTCTTCGGCAATCACGATCTTTTTCAGGAGCATCGGATCGTCCTGTTGATACCACGTGGTAAGCCTGAATTCGTGCTCGATCCGGCTGTTGAAACGACGACGCTCGACAATGGCCTCGCCGTCACGACGGTCCCCCTCCCCCACCTCCACACGGCGGTTTGTGCTCTTTTTGTCAAAGTGGGGTCCAGATTCGAGACTCCCGACGACAACGGGCTCTCGCATTTCACCGAGCACATGCTGTTTCGGGGCACCGAGCGCTATCCGACCTCCCTGGCCCTCAATACGGCGGTCGAGCAGCTGGGATCGACCCTCCACGCCGAAACCGGCCGCGATTACAGCCTTTACCAGCTAGCGCTCGAGCCGGAGCTGGTAGGCGACGCCATCGGCGTCCTCGGCGAGCTCATCGGGAGCCCCCGGTTCGACGATATCGAGCTCGAGCGCCGCCTCATCCTCGAGGAGATCAACGAGGACTACGACGAGAACGGCGTCGAGATCAACGTCGACGACATCGCCCGCGGCCTGATCTTCGCGAACCATCCGCTCGGCCAGCGGATCATCGGCCCGAAATCGAACGTCGAGAAGTTCTCCCTCGCCGACGTCCGCCGCCACCACTCGACGTTCTACGGCGCGCGCAACGCGAACCTGTGTATCGCCGGCCCGGTGACCCACCAGCAGGTGGTTGCCCAGGCCCAGCGCGCCCTCGCCAGGATGCCCGCGGGTCATCGAGCCCAGGTCCCGACCGCGCCCGCGTTCCACGGCGGCCCGATCCTCGAGCACGTCAAAGATGCCGGCTCCCAGACCGCGCTCTCGGTCGTGTTCCGTGCGGTCCCCGAGCTCGATCCCGCGTACATCTCGCTGGTCGCGCTGCTCCGCGTCCTCGACGACGGCATGTCGACGCGCTTGCACTACACCCTTGCCGATCAAAAGGGCCTCGCGTATTCGGTCCACGCCGCGATCGAGCCGCTCGCCGATACCGCGTTGTTCGAGATCTCGAGCGCGACCGCGAACAACAAGGTCCCATCGCTCGTCAAAGAGCTGCTGATCCTTCTCGATCAGCTCCGCGCCGGAAAGATCACCGACGACGAGCTCGCGAAGGTCCGGGTCCGCTATCGCTACGAGACGCTCGCCTCGATCGACGACGCCGCCTCGATGGCCGGCTGGTTCGGTGGCACGGCGCTGTACTACGAGCCGCCGTCCCTGTCGCATCGCCTGGAACAGATGGCACAGGTCCGGGTCCAGGATCTCAAGGCCGTCGCGGAGCACGTGCTCTCGCCGAAAAATCTCGTCGTCGCAGCGGTCGGCTCGCTCTCACGCGCGCGCCTCGGCGAGCTGCGGTCTGTGATTCAAGACTGGAGGTAAGGTGCGGGCGCTCGCGAGCTACAAGAACATCGTCGTTCTGACCGGAGCCGGCATCTCTCATGCCGCAGGCCTCGCCACCTATCGCGGACCCGGCGGGCTGTGGAACGATCCGAGGAAGATGGAGCTCGCCGAGCTCGCCGCGCTCGAGACGCGCCGCACCGAAGTCACCGACATGTTCTGGGACTTTCGCCAGGAGGCCCGGATCGCCGAGCCCACCGCTGCGCACAAAGCCCTCGCCGCGTTCGAGCAGCGAAGCACCGGCAAGTTCATGATCGTCACGCAGAACATCGACGGCCTGCACCAGCGCGCGGGCTCGCAACACGTCGTCGAGTATCACGGCAACCTCGCGCACTGGCGTTGCGAGGTTTGCGGACGCGAGACCGATCCGCCGGCCGGGACAGTGCCGATGTGCGACGGCCAGGCGATGCGGCCCGACATCATCTTTTTCGGCGAAGCGATTCCCATCGCCGCCGAGCGTGCAGTGAAGAGCGAGCTGCGCGAGTGCGATCTGTTCGTCGCGATCGGCACGTCGGGCACCGTGTGGCCCGCGGCGTCATTCGTCCGGTCGGCGGACTACGCGGGCGCGCGAACGATCTTGCTCAACCTCGATGTCGATGACGACGCGATGGTGTCCTACAGCGAAGTGCACGCGGGCCCTGCCGACGATCTGGTCCCGAAGTTCTTCACCTGATCCGTGATCGGAGAGCCGGCAGGTTCTCCTCGCACCAAGTGAGCCTAGTGTTGAATGATCGGCTTCGCGAGGGCGGTGTCCGCGGTGAACATTGCCTCGAGCCTGGCCGCGGTAGCTGGATCTTTGATCAAGAGCGCGTTCTCGTCGAGCTTGTTGAGCGAGAGCGGATCGAGATTGATCGAGCCGATCACGGTGAGATCGGCGTCGGCGAGCATCGTCTTGGCGTGGATCATCACCGGCAGGTACTCCCAGATCTTCACGCCTGATTTACGCAGCCGGGGGTAAAGCTCGCGACCGGTGCGCAGCGCCGCCGGGACATCGCTCTTGTCGCCCGGCACGAGCAGGCGCACGTCGACACCGGCCTCGGCTTTGCGCTGCAACAGGTCCACGATCGCAGGCGAAGGCGCGAAGTACGCATTCGTGATCCACAGCCGATGCTTCGCCTGCGTGATCACGATCTGGGTGAGGCGCTCGGCGCGCGTGACGACCGTCGAGCTCGTGCTCGCGATCCACGCGGCGGTGACGGTGCCGGTCGCGGGCGACGGTGCGAGATCGATCGCCGGAAGCGCGGCGCCGCCTGCCTCTTGCCAATTCTCGGCAAACGCCTGCTGCGCCTCGCGCACCGCAGGCCCCGTGAAGAGCGCGCCGGTATCGCGCCAGCCATAGCCGTGGACGCCGTCGCCCAACCAGTCGTCGCGCACGCCGAGACCACCGATGATCGCGACCTGACCGTCGAAGATGAGGATCTTGCGATGATTGCGCGCGATCGGATCTATGCCGGGTAGTGGGCGGAAGACGTGGACCTCGCAACCGGCGGCGGTGAGCTCCGGGCGCAAGATGCGATCGAACGTCGGGCTCCCGAAAGCGTCGACCACGATCCGGCAGGCCACGCCGCGCGCGCGTGCGGCGAGTGCGGTGGAGACCATCGTGGAAGCGACGCCCGGCTCCCAGATGTACATCACGATATCGATGCTGCGTTTTGCTTTTTTAACCTCGGTGGCGACCCGCTCGATGACGTCGCCGTTCGCGATCACCTCGACGGTGTGACCGGGACGAAGCTCCACGCCGAGCCCCTGGTAGAGCGTCGTCGCGAGCTCCGTCGGCTCAAGCGCGAGCTCGTACGTCGTCTTGGCCTTGACCGCGTAGCGTTGCGCCCAGACGAGCGAGGCCACGAGCGCGACAAACGCACCGAAGATGAATGCGATCGCGACCGGGTAGTGCCGCCGAATGAAGCCGTGCGCCACTAGCTGCGGTAGCCGCGCCCGCCGCCACCGCCACCACGACGTCCACCACCACCGCCGCTGCGCCCACGACCTGGCGGCCGCGGGCCGCGATCATCGGGCGGGGACGGGGGTGGCTGACCACCGGGCGGAATCTTCGATTGGTACGGATGACCGTCGACGACCGGGATGTCCTGGCGCGTGAGCTTCACGATGTTGCGCCAATCGGGGCGTTCTTCGGCATCGACGAACGTCATCGCCATGCCCGAAGCGCCGGCGCGCGCGGTGCGGCCGATGCGGTGGACGTAGGTCTCCGGCACTTCCGGCACGTCGAAGTTCACGACATGCGTGACTTCATCGATATCGATACCGCGCGCGGCAATATCGGTCGCGACCATCACGCGGATCTTGCCGGCCTTGAAGTTTGCGAGCGCGCGCTCGCGAGCGTTCTGCGATTTGTTGCCGTGGATCGCTTCGGCGCCGATGCCGTCCTTGATGAGGTGCTCCGCGATCCGGTTGGCACCGTGCTTGGTGCGCGAGAACACGAGCACGCGCTTCATCGCGGTGTCGCGCAACACTTCGCTGAGCAGCGCGCGCTTGTCGGCCTTCTCGACCATGAAGACTTCTTGTTCGACGCGCTCGGCGGTCGAGGACACCGGCGTGACCGCGACGGTCTCCGGCTTGTAGAGCAAGCGGTCCGCAAGCTCCTGCGCTTCGCGCGGCATCGTCGCCGAGAAGAACAGCGTCTGGCGGCGATCCGGCAGGAGGCTGATGATGCGCTTGACGTCGTGGATGAAACCCATGTCGAGCATGCGGTCGGCTTCATCGAGCACGAACACTTCGAGCGAGCGCAGTTCGACGAGGCCTTGACCGCAGAGGTCCAGCAACCGGCCCGGCGTCGCGACGAGAATGTCGATGCCGTTGCGGAGCGCTTGCTTCTGCGCCTCCGTGCCGACACCGCCAAAGATCACCGTGTAGCGGAGCGGCAAGTGCTTGCCGTAGGTCCGGAAGCTGTCGCCAATTTGCGAGGCGAGCTCGCGCGTCGGTGTGAGGACCAGGCAGCGGATGTTTCGCCGGCCGTTACCGGGCGCGAGCTGCGAGAGCCGCTGCAAGATCGGCAGCGCGAAGGCCGCGGTCTTGCCGGTGCCAGTCTGCGCGAGACCGAGCAGATCGCGACCCGCGAGCACGTGTGGAATCGCCGCCGCCTGGATGGGCGTCGGCGTGACATACCCCTCCGCCGCCACCGCTTGCGCGATCGGCGGTATCAGACCTAGCTCCGAGAACTGCATGGGGGCGCTTTAGCACCCCGCGCCCGGCCCGTAAACGCGTATCCGCGTTACTTCGCGAGCTCGCGATCGACGGTGCCCTTCACCTTCACGTCGAAGCCATCGCCCGCTTCTTTTGAATGCGCCTTCAGGTAGTCGGCGCGCTGGGCTGCCACCTGGGCGAGCTCGGTCTGCGCTGCCTCGCGCTCTTTCGCCTTCGCCGAGATCTCGGCAGCGATCTCGGGTTTCGACTTGCCATGCATCGAGGCGGGCAACTTTGACTCGTCGAGCGCATCGACGCTCATCTCGCCGGACGCGATGCTCGTGACGACGTCGGCCGAATCGCGGGATCCGCCGGCCTTCGCGGGCTTCGAGTAGTACGCCGCGCGATCCGCTTTCGCGGCCGCAGGCGCCGCCGCCGCCGCCGCCATCTTGCCTTCGTAGGCACCGCGCGTCGCGGTATCGCCGTAGATCACCTGCGTCGCATCGATCTTGCGCGACAGCTCCGCCATCTTGTCGTCGAACGGCGTCGCGATCTGCTGGACGCCACCATTCTGCTGGATCGTAGAGAACTCGCCATTGCTGAGCGCGGCGATCTGTTGCCACACCTGCTTGGTGTTCTCCGCCGTGCCACAGCGAATCGTGTTGATCGTGATGCCTTTTGTCGCCGCATCGCGGGCGCTGACATCGAATTTCGGCACTTCGCCGCGGCTCGCCGGGGGCGCATCTCCGACGAGGAAGATCATCTTCTTGGCATCCTGGCGCCACGCCATCTTGTGCACGGCGTCGTCGAGCGCGGCGTCGACATCTTCGGGCTCGTCGCCACCGCCGCTCGCCTCGTAGGTCGAGAGCTCCGCGAACATCGCATCGAGATCCGAGCTCAACGCGAAATCCTTCGTGACGTAGACCTCACCGAGATCCTTGTATGCGACCAGGCCGACGTGAACATCGGCGTTCGCATCGACCTCGCGAATGTGCGATGCGATCGACCAGACGGTCCGCTTCGCGCCTTCGATCAAGCCCGACATCGAGCCCGTCGTATCGACCGCGAACACGACGTCGACGCGATGCCCCTTCGAGCGAACCTCGAGCGGGTCGTTGGCCGTCTCGTGCGCCGGCACCGAGACGACCGGCCGGGGCTGGGTCAGCGACCCGCTCGCCCACGGCTTCATCCAGAGAGCGAGGCCTACAGAGGCGAGGGCAAGCGTGGTGATTCCAAGGGTCGTGATGCGCTGGCGGTCGATCATGGTGACCCGTACATACGCACCAGCACGAATTCGGATCTAACGCTAACCGTTCGAGTTTCATGGAGAATACCGACCCAAGGACGGCTCGAAACCGGTGTCGCTCGTTCCCTGATCCCCGGGACTAGGTGCCCGACCACGAGGCCTGCACGACGACCGGGACGGTGGCGGCCGTCACTGGCGGGCGGTGACGCTGACCGTCACGGAGCGCCGGGCGTCGATCGGCCGGCAGACCTTGGTGCCGCACAGCCAGAACCGCAGATGGAGCTTGATCGTGAAGTCGCCGGCCGCTTCGGCACGCAGCGGAATCGAGAACCGCGGCGCATCTTCATCGGGATCGATCGCATCCGTGCGGCCGAGCCGGCGGCGTTTTACCGATACGCCACTGTCTGGCGACAGATCGAGCACGAGGCCGGCATCCTTCGAGACCGTGCGACCGCGATCGAGCGCGACAGTGATCGGTAGCGTGCCCGTACCCGCGAGCTCGATGCGCTCGGGCACATCGAGCTTCCACCCGGGCGCCTCGTCCGCAAATACGGGCGCCGCGACCACCAACAGGATCGCGACCGCGAGCTTCACAGAATTTGAGTAGCGAGCTCCGCGAGCGGTGAACGCTCGCCCTTGGTCAGGATGATGTGACCCGCGATCGCTTCGTTCTTGAAACGCTCGGCGACGTACGTCAGGCCGTTGTTCGACGAGTCGAGGTACGGATGGTCGATCTGGTACGGATCACCGGTGAGGATGATCTTCGTACCTTCACCCGCACGCGTGATGATCGTCTTCACTTCGTGCGGCGTGAGGTTCTGTGCCTCGTCGACGATCATGTAGACGTTCGGCAGCGAGCGACCACGGATGTAGGTGAGCGGCTCGATCTCGACGAAGCCCATGTCGACGAGCTCGGCATACGACCGGCCGTCTTTCTTGTCAGTCTTGTTGAGGCCGAGGAGCAGCTCGAGGTTGTCGTAGATCGGCTGCATCCACGGGTTGAGCTTCTCTTCGATGTCGCCCGGCAGATAACCGATGTCGCGACCGAGCGGAAAGATCGGACGCGAGACGAGCAGCTTCGAGAACACCTGCTCTTCGGTCACCTTCTGGAGCCCCGCCGCGATCGCGAGCAAGGTCTTACCGGTGCCGGCTTTACCGACGAGCGTGACGAGCTTGATGTCGTCGTTGAGGACGAGATCGAGTGCGAAGTGCTGCTCGCGGTTACGCGGCTTGATCCCCCATACGCCTTCGCGGAGCTTGCGGACCGGAACGGCCTTGCCGGTCGGCTTGTCCCATCGCGTGAGCGCGGACTTGCCCGACTCGTCCTTGAGCGTGAGGAACTCGTTCGCGTGCAGGCTGGGCGCGTCGACGACGACCGCGTTCTGCGCGAAGAACGTATCGATCGCGCCCACCGGCACGGTCAGCTCGCGGTTGCCCGTGTAGAGCTCGTCGATCGAGATCTGTTCCGGTTCGTAATCGACCGCTTGGAGGCCGAGCGCGTCGCCACGGACGCGCATGTTGACGTCCTTCGTGACGAGGACGGTCGAGAGCGACGGATCCGCATCGCGAACCTCGAGTGCGACCTCGAGGATCCGCTGATCCATCGAGCGCGAGTCGTAGCTCGGGTTCTTCGGCGGATTCTTCGACAATGCGACACGGATCGTGCCGCCATTCTCGAGCGGTTGGTTCTGCGACAGACCGCCCGGTTTGGAGCGATGCTCGTCGAGCAGACGCGCGATCTGGCGCGCGTTGCGACCGAGCTCGGATTGATCCTTCTTGAAGGTATCGACTTCCTCGATCACGTAGATCGGGATGATCACCGCGTTATCACCAAACGCGAACATTGAACGCGCATCGTGCAAGAGCACGTTGGTGTCCAGGACGTAGTTCTTCACCGCCACGGGGCGATCGTACGTCAGAACCAGGCGGAAATTGTGAGCCCGGCCGACCGATTACTTGCCATCGGCATCACGACGAGATGCCCCTGATCCAAGAGGTGAGCGCCACAGCCCGCCGAGGCCAAACGCACCATCGACATGTAGGAGTATGCGCCCTCGAGTTCCCGAGACTTGGAGACCACTAAACGGAACGAGATGTGCTGGAGTTGGATCTATCGCATGACCAAACTCAAGCTTGGCTTCATCGTTGCCCTCGTCGCTCTTCCCCTGGGCGTCTTCGCCGGCGGTGCCGCTGACGCCAAGATCACCGAAACTCAAGAGTCGAGCGAGTTCGATCTCGGTGGTCACGCTGCCAACGCCAAGGTCAAGGACGCGATCGTGCTGGCCGCCGAAACCGCGAACGAGGAGAAGTAATCATGTCGAAGTCTCGCCTCTTCATCGTGGGCGCGCTGATCGCGACGTTCGCGACCAGCTGCTTTGTCGAGACGCGTCCGCGTCCGTGCCACACCGATTGCTGGTGGGACCACGGTCGTCGGATCTGTGAAAAGCGTTGCCGGTAACGCTTTTCGGCTAGCCAGCTTTGACGTTGCGCTTCGCAGCCTGGGCTTCGGCCCAGGTGACGACGCGGTTACGGCCCGTGTGCTTCGCGTGATAGAGCGACAGGTCGGCGCGCTCGATGAGCGTCGCGCGATCGCGACCATCTTCGGGGAACACGGCGACACCGATCGATTGGGTGACGCTGAGCGGACCCTTCTCGGTCTCGACGACGACCTTCGAGATCTCGATCCGGATCCGATCGGCAACGGCCTTGGCCTGGATCACGTCGACGTTGTCGAGCAAGACCGCGAACTCCTCGCCGCCGTACCGCGCCGGGATATCGATCTTGCGTGGCACTTCTTGGAGCACCTTCGCGACGCGCCGGAGCACCTCGTCGCCGACCGGGTGACCGTAGCCATCGTTGACCTTCTTGAAGAAGTCAACGTCGCACAAGAGCAGCGCGACCTTGTGGTCGTGACGCTGCGCGCGGAGCAGGAGATCCTCGAACCGGGTCTGGAACGAGCGATGGTTCGTCAGGCCGGTCAGACCATCCGTCGTCGCCATGGTCTCCATCTTTTTGTAGAGGAACCCGTTCTGGAGCGAGACGGCGACCTGGTTCGCGATCACCGCGAGCATCTCGCGCACGTCCTTGTTGAACCGCTTCTCGGCGCGAGCGACGAGCGTCAGCGTGCCGATCGCTTCGTCCGCGGAGAGTAGCGGCAACACGAGCAACGACTTCGCATCCTCGTCGAGCTTGATCTTGCGGGTGTAGATCGGCGCCGAGAGCTCGCGGACCTCGCCAGCGGCCGGGAGGTAGTGGCGGTTCTTGACGACCATCGAGGCGAGGCCAGCGTTGTCCTTGAACTCGAGCTCGGCGAGCTGGACCGGATCGACGAGGCCGCCGCCGTTCGGTCCGATGCGCACCGCCGAGACGTGGTGGCGCGCGCGATCTTTATCGTAGAGCGCGATCACGGCAGCGTCGTACTCGACGATCGCGGCGCACGCATCGAACGCGGTCTCCATGACCTGCTCGGGAGTGAGTGCGCGACCGAGCATCGCGGTCGCCGTGAAGAAGCGCTCGTGCTCGTACTTCGCGCGCTCGACGGCGCGGAACACTTGCTCGGCTTGCACGGCGCGCAGCACTTGGCCGCCGGCATCGGCGAGCAGATCGCGATCGGCTTCCGCGAATGCTCCATCGCGATCGGCCGCGAGGATGCCGCGCAAGTGGCCGCCCTCGAGGATCGGCACCGCGACGAGTGCGATCCCGGAGCGATTCGAATCGTAGTACGGCACCTGGCCGGGCTTGGTGGCACCGACGATCAACGGCGCGCGATCACGGAGCACCGCACCGAGCACCCCGGCCGAGGCGAGCCGCGGTTGCTCGGTGATGTCGTCGGCGTCGGAGGCGATGTCCTTTAGCTTCACGCGCTCGCCATCATCTTCGACCCACAGGAGCGCGACCGTGCGCGCGGCGAGCGAGCGCTTCAGGGTCGCGAGCACCCAGCTCGTCGCATCGCCGATCATACCGACCCCACCGACCGCGAGCAGGCGCTCTTCTTCATCGCGGCTGCGCGGCGCGCGCGAATCCGGGCTGAGCGCTGCGGCGATCAACCGATAGTCCTTGGCCGAATCGCGGAGCGCGAGCAACTCGTCGTCGAGCCGCTTCGCGCGGCGCTTGCGATAGCGCGAGGTCAACCCACGCAGCAGCACCGCGTGCGCGATGCCGGCACCACTGAGATAGAGCGCGTGGAGCGTGAACGCGATGACCGACACGTCGCTGATACCGGTGCGCACGAGCAGCGCAGCCTCCAGAAACAGCGCCGCTCCGTAGGTTGCCATCGCACCGGGGCGCGCGAGCACCGTCGCCGAGAACGCGACCAGACCGTAGAGCACGGGGTACGCCGGCGAGCCCTGGCCGCCACTGACCGCGATGATCACGTGGATGCCGGCGACGAGCGCCAGCGCGAGCTCGAGATCCGCAAGATCTTCGGCGGCCGCGAGCCACATCGAGACGCGCTGGGCACGCGCGGTCGGCGGGGTGAACTGGATGCGCCGGATCACCGCGACAACCACGAGCGCGAGTGCCGCGGCCGAGACGATCGCTTGCGGCAGAGGAATGTGCGTGCCGAAGACCGACGCACCGTCGACGCCGCCGACCGCGACGATCACGCATGCCAGCGCGCCTGCCGAGGCGCCGATCGAGACCTTACCAGCGCGGCGGAGCGCGCGGCGATACCGCGTCATTGCCGTCGGTGGCGCACTCATCGAACCACCGGCGGGGGGGACACCGGCGTGTTCACGCGCAGCACGACTTCGTCGGGGTAGACCATGCCGAGGTCGGCGCGTGCGTGGTCCTCGATGGCGCCGACGTCGCTGCGCAGCGCCTCGACTTCACGGGCGAGCGCCGCATTTCCCGCAGCGAGGTTCTGCGCGTCGGCCTCGAGCATCTGGACCTGACCTTCGAGCTTTACCGCGCGCGGATCGCGGCGCAGGGCTTCGCCCGGCAGATAGCCGATCAGGATCGCGACGACGATCGCGAGCACGAACCGAATAGCCCAGCGCCGTAGCGCGGGCTCGACGTGCGTGTCGGCCAGAGTCTTCACCTGGGCTCGAAGGTAATGACCTCGAACCACGATCGCCAACTTTTGGCCGGGATCGGAACCCCAGTATTTTCGGTCGACTATGTGTACGCTGCGCGCACATGAGGGGACTTATACCGGCCGCGTGCCTGCTGACCGGCAGCCTGTTGTTCGGCTGCGGCGATGACAAGAACGACGCGATCACCTGCGGGACCGGGACGGCCGGGGCCTTGGCGATGGGTACGCCGCTCACGGTGACCGCCGGCGCCGATCTGACCGGCGCGACGATCGCGGCGGACGAGCACACGACCATCCCGAGTCAACCGCTCACGATCGCGTGCGCCGCGGACATCGTGCCGGAGGGCTATCTGGCGCTCGGCCCGGCGGTCGCATTCGGGGCCGAAGGAACGGCGTCCGATCGAGCGTTTCTGTTGACGCTGCCCTACAAGATGGCGCGGATGCCGAACCACGGCACGCGCGGCAACGTGCGGATCGTCGCCAAGCATACAGGCGGTACGCCGTTCTTTCCGCCGGTCGCGAACCGCACGATCGACGACACCGACAGCTACGCGTCGCGGACCACGTTCAAGGGTGGCGAGCTCACGACGTACCAGGTCGTCGCGCAGAAGACCGCGGGCACGACGCACATGGAGCAGTTCGCGTGGAACGCGGTCACCGGCGTGTCGATGGGTGGCAACGCCTCGATGTCGATCGCCTTACGCCATCCGGATCGGTTCGACTCGTTCGGCGACATGGGCGGCGAGCCCGGACCTTCGATGGTCTACACGCTCGCGATGGTGCGCGACTTCGTCTACGGCGGCTTCTGCGATGCGACCACCACCAAGCTCGGCCAGCTCTGCCCGCTGACCTCGCAGAAGCCCGGCCAGTTCGAGATCGCCTCGGACTTCGAGCACATGCTCTATCAAGCCGGCGATGGCGTCGGGCTCACGCTCGATCGCTCGCTCTATATGAAGGGCACGCGCGACATGGCGCGCGCGATGGGCAACCCTGCGCTCTACAACCCGATGAACGCGTACGCGCCACCGGGCGTCGACTTCAGCTACTTCGCGATCCAGCCGGCGACCCGTTGCTTGCCCGAGAACGCGAAGGTGTTGACCAACTTCTACGATCGCGAGCTCAACCCGGCCGGCGAAAAGCCCGTGATCACGTTCTGCGATGGCGGCGACAGCACCTCGCTCGGCCTCGGCGTCTACGACCCGACGCTCGCGCAGCAAGATCCGGCAGAGCTCGTGCTCGCCGTCGATCTGAATGGCAACGGCAAGCGCGATCCGGGCGAGCCGGTCATCACGAATGGCTACGAGCCCTTCAGCGATGTCGGCAACGACGGGCTCGCCGACCAGGACGAGCCCGGCTACGACCCGGTCACAAACCCGGATCCGGATCACGACGACTATCACTACCTGCGCAACCCGACCGGCACCGAAGGCAACGGCGATCGCGAACCGAACGAGCCGTTCGAGGACGTAGGTCTCGATGGCGTGGCCGGAACCTGCCAGGCGGGCAGCGGCCCGACCTGCTACGACTTTGGCGAGGGCAACGGGACGTGGGATGTCTCGCCGAACGTCCTCAATTGGTACAAGAGCGATTTCATGCGCGACCTCGCCGTGTTGTCCGACGAGCAGCGCGACCACATGGCGATGTGGTTCGACGCCGGCGTGCGCGACTTCCTCAACAACTCGGTCTCGACCAACCAGGCGGTCGGCCAAGCGACCGGCATCTACGGGCTGCCATTCGGCGTCTACGAAGGCTTTGGCGGCCTCGTGCCGGGCGCGACCGATGCGACCTACGACTTCACGACGGTCGCGTGGCATGATCTGCCGAAGCACGGCTACCTCCGCTACGGCAACCCCGATGCATCGGCGGCCGAGATCGCAGCGGGCGATGGCCGCCACGTCGGGACCGCGAACCAGATCATCTACCGCATCGAGACCGCGTTCGCGTTCATCGATCGGCACTTTCCGGAAGGTGACCGCGACGAGGTGTTCGACGGTGGCCAGACCCTCAAGAGCCAGACGTTCGTCTCGCCGACCACCGGTCGCAACAGCCCCTACGCACTGTTCTTGCCGCCCGGCTACAACGTTTCCGGCAACGAGGCAAAGCGCTACCCGGTGGTCTACGTGCTCCACGGCTATGGTCAGAAGCCCGATGACTTGATCGCGCTGTCGGCGGTCGTCGCGAACCACATGATCGGCAGCGAGCCGCTCGCGAGCCGGCTGCAGAAGTTCATCATGGTGTTCGTCGACGGTGAATGTCAGCCGCAGAAGAGCGGCGTGCCGGTCGATCCGAGTGGTGATCAGTGCGAGCAAGGCACGTTCTATCTCGATGCGCCGCTCGGTGGCACCGCGCGCTCCGAGGTCAACTTGCTCGAGCTGATGGATCACATCGATGCGACGTATCGAACGAAGCATCCGTCGGCGGCCGAAGTCGCGGATTGAGCTACACCTAATCCGTGCTGTCGCTCGCCCAACGCCTCCAGATCGTGCCGCAGGTCGGCACCGTCGCGTGGATCGGCATTCGCCCGTCGCGGGGTGAAGCCATGACCGTGCTCGATGACGTCGAAGCGGTCGCGGACCGCGGCCTGGTTGGCGATCGCTACAAGGCGAGCGGCACTCGCCAGGTCACGCTGATCCAGGCCGAGCACCTACCGGTGATCGGCGCGCTCGTCGGCCGCGAGGTCACGCCGCCGATCGTGCGGCGCAACCTCGTAGTCAGCGGCGTGAATTTGATCTCGCTGCAAAAGCAGCGCTTCGCGATCGGCGAGGTGATCCTGGTCGGCACGAGCGCGTGTGCGCCGTGCGACAAGATGGACATCGCGCTCGGACCCGGCGGCTTCCAGGCGATGCGCGGTCACGGCGGGATCTGCGCGAAGATCGAGCGCGGTGGGGTGATCCGGTGCGGCGATCGCGTGCGGATTCTTACTGGCTGATCAGCGTTAGCGAGCCCGGGCCGCGGGCCCACACGCGATCGAACTGATCCGCGGCGACATCGAGCACGGAGTTCTCGGCGAGGCCGCGCCGCGTATCGACGCGACGCACCTTCTTGCCATCCCATGCGGCGATGCCGCGCTCGGTCGCCATCCAGACCTGACCGTTGTGCGTGGCGACGACGTCGTTGACCTCGAACTGCAAGGCCGGCGGGAACGCCCAGGTCTTGCCGTCCCACACCGCGGCGCCGGCGCCCGTGCCGACGTAGACGATGCCGTCCTGCGTGATCGTGATCGCGCGCGCGAGCTCGCTGCGCAGCCCATCGGCCTCGGTCCACACCTTGACGCCGTTGTTCTGGAGCCGCGCGACGCCTTCGTTCGTCGCGAACCACGCGGTGTCGCCGCGCAGATCGCCGTCGACGACGCCGACCGGAATCGGCAACATCTTCAACTTCGCAGCCGGCGCCGCCTGCTCGGTGCGGTGATAGGTGACCTTGCCGGTCGCGGGCTCGACGATCGCGACGCCGTACGCGCGGCGCTCGTTGCCATCGCGGTAGCGCAGGCCGATCCACAATGCGCCCGCCGAGTTGAATCGCGTGAAGCTGACCTCGGGCACGTCGCCCGGCGTGGTGAGCGCGACCTTCGCGACCTGTGTCCATGGGCCGGTCGCCTCGACGCGCGACATGTGGATCTCTTTTTCGTTCGACGCGCGATGTAGCGCGTAGATCACGCCGCCCGGATCGCGCGCGACCGCGAGCACGATCTGATCGGGACCGCCCGCCGCGAGCCGCTCGCCGGTCCAGTGCCACGCTTGGCGCGCACCCGTCGCGACCCAGCAATCGTTTTGCGTATGGCACGCGACCGAGAGCGTGTTCGCATCTTCGAACATCTGCTTGCGCCGGAACCAATCGCGCGGATGGGCATCGCCCCTCGCATAGCGAGCGGTGCCGAGGTCACGCGTGCCGACGAGTAATTCATCTTTGGTCGCGCCGAGCGTGGTCGGGCTCGGCGGCAGCACCATGTCGATCGGATCGATCACCCACTCGCTCGTCACGCCGCTCTGCGTCGGCACGAGCCGGACGCCCTCGCGCGCGAGCGGGCGCACGGCACCGGTCACGATCGCGGGCGATACGCGATATACGCGATTTCCGCCCATCAGCATCAGCGAGTCGCCCTCGCGCGTCGCCGCATCCCACGTGAGGTCCGGCAGCGCGCGATAGCTCACCCAGCCGGCCTTGTTACCGATCGCGATCTTTTCGTGACCTTCGGCATCGCTGCCGATCGCCATCACGCGGTCGCCCGGCGCCGCGACGAGGATGCGCGGCTCGGTCACATCGCAGCCCACGCTCGGACCGATCTTGATCACGTCGCCGTTGGTCTTGCGTGCGAGCAAGCCCTGCTTGGTCGCGATCCACACCCAGTTCGCGTGATCGCGAATGACCGCGCGCACCGGATCCTTGACGGGCAGCGACAGCCAGCCGCCCTTGTCGCTCGCGAACACCAAGCCCTTCGACGTGCCCAACCACACGCCGCCTTCGGCAGCCGAGCTCAGGCTCGCGCCATCCTTCGCGAGCTCTGCGTAATCGATGTTCATCGCGGCCGGTGGTGCCGACAGCTCCGTATAGATCTCGGTCTGCGCGTCGTAGTGACCGAGGCCGGCATCGGTCAGCACCCACAGCCATTTGCGATCCGAATCCGAGGCGAGCGCGACCATCTTCTCGCCCGAGAGGCCGTGCTCGGCGGACATCACCATCACGGTGCCGTTCTCGTCCCAGCGCTGGATCGAATCATCCGTCGCGACGAACAGGAATCGACCCGCACTTCCGATCTCTTTGACGGGCGAGGGTTCGCTGAACACCCGGACGCGGACCTTGCCGGACGACGCCGGTGGAATCGGCGGGGGCGCGACGGGCTCCGGCGGCGGACATCCTGCGAGTAGCGAACAGGCGATGACCAACGCGCGCGAGCTCACGGCCCCGCGACGGTAATCCAATTGCGCTACTCTCACCACATGGCACGGCAACGACGTGGAAGCTTCCGTCCTCCCGAGCTTCGGGGAACCCTCGGTACGCTGCTTCGCACCACGCTCGCCCAGGCCGGCGGTCTCCGCGACGTGCTCGAGCGCGGTGCGCGTGAAGGTCGCGCTCGCCTCGACGATGCGCTCTCGGGCCGTCGCCGGAACGAAGCCCTCGCCGACCTCGGCGAGCTCGTCCTCGATCTCATCCGGCGCGGCGAGATCGAGCTCGACCAGCTGCCCGAGGCCGCCGAGCTCGTCGCGCATCTCGACCAGCTCGATGCCGAGCATCCGCCCGACGACGATCGGTCCCGCGGGAACGGCGATCGAGGCATCGCCGTGTCGCCCTCACGGTCCCGGTTCGATGCGCGCGAAGAAGGCACGGTCTCGTCGTCGAAGTGGGTCGCGCCCGCCCGAGAGGCCGCCCGGACGGCCGCGACGGCTGCGGCTGCTCGCGTGTGGCGACCGGGTGCCAACGCGCCGCCGCCGCCGCCGCCGTCCGACCGCGCTGCCCCGAAAAAGCTCGGTGGGATCAGCTTTGCGAGGGATGACGACGACAGCGATCTCGCCGACTACATGCATCCGGACGACGTCCCGTCGAAGGCCAAATAGCCAACCACCGACGGCCGGCGCTTGACTTGGTTCGAGCACGTCGGTAAAAACGCGGCGTTACAGATACTCGGGGATTTAGCTCAGCTGGGAGAGCGCGTGAATGGCATTCACGAGGTCAGGGGTTCGATCCCCCTAATCTCCACCACCAAAAAGGCTGCCTAGGCAGCCTTTTTAGTTCCGGACAGCCATGAGGCCTCCATCCATCCTTTTCGCAGTTCCCTCCCTCCTCCGCGTTGCCTGCGCCGTCGACTCGACCGGTGAGCCGAACGACCAACGCGACCCTCCAGCGACGAGCAGGACTTCAC
>JAYVLQ010000143.1:0-40904 GCA_043759355.1 Kofleriaceae bacterium | reverse complement strand
GGATCGTGGACGGTGTTCGCATACACCCGGCGCGCTGCGAAACCGGTCAGTGCGCCGGTGACCGTCACGGCGGGTCAGGACTCCCTCATCAACCTCGCTCTCACGCGCGGCGCCGAGCCAGATCACCTGAACAAGTACGGCGAGAAGTATCACGATAACGCGACGACGACGTATCGCTAGTCTTCGCCGAGGTACCGGATCATCGAAGCGTCGAGCTTGCTCGACACCAAGCGGATCACGCTCTCGATCTGCTCGACCGGGATCTTCAAGCGCTCGGATAGCCGCTGATGGGTCGCCGCGACGAGCGCCGCGCGTGCACGCGTGAGCCAGCGCGCCGCGGTCGCGCGATGCACGCCGTATGCGACGCCAATCGCATCGATCGAAAGATCGTCGACGATCGATTGCCGCAAGAGCGTGCGGTCTTCGGCGCCCAAGAGGTCGATCGCTTCGCGCAACGCGAGCGAGAACTCGGCGCGGTATTCGGACTTCAGGGCTTCGAGCGCCGGATCGCCGCCACTCGTCAGCATGCCTTCGAGCGTGCGCGTGCCCTTGGCCGAGACGTGATCGAGCGTGACGTTGCGCGCGGACTTCTTCTTGTGGCGGATCAGCTCACGCGTCGCGGTGATCCGGACCCACCCGCGCAGGGGGCCTTTGCCGCGATAGCCCGCGATGCCGGGCGGTTTGCCATCCTTCGCGACGAGCAGCTGCATGCGCAGCACCTGCTTCACTTCATCGATCTGATCTTTGCTCGCGCCCACCGCCGAGCCCGCGGCATCGACCTCGACGAGCACCATATCGAAGGCGGCATGCGCACTCGGGACCTGTTCGACACAGCCGGCGGCGAGCACCAGATCCGCGGCGGGCGCGGCGGCGAGGGCGGCGGCGAGCTCGGTGCCGTAGAGCCGCTCGCCGATGAACGCAGCGAGACGTTCTTCATCGACGGCGACTCCCGGTAGCGTCTCTCGCGCTGTCGCGAGCAGCGTGTCCCACGCGCCGATCACCGCGGCAGCCGCACCTGCGGCCAGCCCGCTCGCGGTCGTCAGCTGAGCTACACGGTCCGATGCCACTGCGTTCTATTGTGTCACAATGTTCGCGGTGGAGTGCCTCGACGCGAACGTCGTCCAGGACCTGATGTCGGGAGCTCTCGACGAGGTGATGCGAGCAAATGTTCTCGGTCATCTCGATACATGCGAGGACTGTCGAGAGCTGCTCGGCGTGACCGCCAAGGTCGCGCTGCAAGAGGTTGTTACCGAGACGCAGCCTTATTCGTCCCACCTGATCGCTCCGCGCCGCGGGTCCGGAGATCTCGCGCTCGACGAAACGATCGCGCCGAGCGATGCCGGGCAGGCATTGGGCGCGACGCTCGATAGCGGTGATCACTCGGCGGGCGGCACGATGCGTCCGACCTCGCGGTTGGTGCCGCCACGTGGGCGCGCGGTAAGCGAAGGCGGGCCTTTCGGGCGCTACGTGCTCGACGAGAAGATCGGCTCCGGCGCGATGGGCGTGGTCTGGCGCGCGCACGATCCGAAGCTCGGTCGGCTCGTCGCGCTGAAGCTGTTGCGCCGCTACGACCCGGCGCTGATGGATCGCCTCGTGCGCGAAGCCCAGTCGATGGCCCAGGTCACCCATCCGAATGTCGTCGGTGTCTACGACGTGGGCGCGACCGATGGCGCGAGCTTTATCGCGATGGAGCTCGTCTCGGGTCAGAGCCTTCGCGCGTGGCAGACCGAAGGTAAGCGGACGTTGCCCGAAATCATCACCGCGTACATCGCTGCAGGTCGCGGACTCGCCGCCGCGCACAGCGCGGGCATCATTCACCGCGACTTCAAAGCGGACAACGTGCTGGTCGGGCAGGATGGCAGCGTCAAGGTCACCGATTTCGGCCTCGCCGCAGCGAAGCCGAGCGAGACCGGCACGAAACATCCGATCGCCGAGGTCAACCTCACGACCGAAGGATCGGTGCTCGGCACGCCGGCATACATGGCGCCGGAGCAATTCGCGGGGCTCAATGTTGATCCGCGCACCGATCAGTTCAACTTCTGCGCGACGCTCTACGAAGCGCTCTACGGCGAGCGTCCGTTCGAAGGCAAGATGTTCGCCGAGCTGTCGGAGAACGTGATCGCGGGCAAGATCAAACCCGCGCCCGGTACCACGTCGGTTTCGAACGGGTTGCGCGCGATCCTCGTGCGCGGGCTTTCGGTCAAGCCCGGCGATCGCTTTCCGACGATGGACTTCTTGCTCGCCGAGCTCGGTCGCGATCGCGCGCGGCCGTGGCGACGCACGGCGTGGATCGCACTCGCCGTCGCGGCGGTGCTTGGCCTCGGGCTCGTCACAGACTGGACCGTGCGCGGGCGGCTGAACGCACAGGTCGACGAGTCGTTCGCGCTGACCGGGCGCCAGGTCGACAAGACCTTGATCCGCGTCGGAAAAAACTTCAATCGTTCGTCCGAGATCGCCTACAACGAATCCGCGATGCGCGAAGTTGCCGGGCATCACGACCAGGCCGATTTTGGGCTCGGCACACCCGAGGCGGATCTCGAGGATCTCGAGAAGCTGCACGGCACACTCGCCTCGCTGCAGTGGTCGGGACTCGCGACGCGGCACCGCGCGGTGGTCGACTACAAAGGCCGGCTGCTGTTCACGAGCTTCGCGCCGCAAATCTGGAACACCGACACGCACGCGATTCCGGCGGTCAAACGCGCACTCGATTCCGGGACGAGTCAGAGCCTGACTGTGAGTTCGTACGCTGATCCGGTGTTCAAGCCGAGTCAGATCTTCGGCAACGTGCCACCCGCGGGGTTGGTCATCACTCACCTGCGCGCGCTCACCCTCGGCAATAACGCGACCAGCTCGAACGAGACCCGCGCGATTCTGCTCCAGTTCGAAGACCTCAACGAGATCATCGCCGACCTCCGCCTCGACGACGAGACGCTGTTCGCGGTCGTCGCACCGAATAATACCTTCGTCGCCGATCTTGGCCTCGACGAGAGCATCGTGCGTGCAGCACCGCGCGATGGCATCGCGCAGGTCAGCGAGCACGGTCACGAATATCGCGTGCTGCAATTCCCCGTGGTCGACGACGGTCAGGAGATCGCTCAGATCGTGATGGCGCGTAGAGTCGACGGCGTGCTGACGCTGTTCCCGCACGCACGGTTGTTACTCGCACTCGCCGCGCTCTTTGCGTTGAGCCTTGCATGCGGGACGGCGTGGCAGGCACGCAAGATCACGGGGGCACGAGTGGCGTGAAGGGCGTGAAGGGCTTTGGGAGGGCAGGGGCGCGGGTGGACGCTATCGCCGATCCGAGCAAGGTGGGCGCGGACCGTGGTCCTAGATCGTCACGCCGTATTCGGCGAGGACCTCCGCGGTATGTTGTCCGTGCTTGGGCGGCGGCGAGGCCTTTGCCGGTTTACCGACCGGCGTCCGCACCTGCAAGATGGAACCGATGCCGGGTCCGCCATCGATCTCGAAGAATACTTCGCGCGCCGCGTGGAGCGGGTGGGTCGGCAACTCCTCGAGCTCGGTCACGATCTCGACGCAGCAATCGTGGGGAGCGAGCACCGCATGCCATTCGGCGGCAGTCTGCTGCATGAAGATGTCGGCGAGCTCGCCGCGAATCCGCGCCTGATCGGCCGGCGAACCGATCAGCTCGGCCGCGACAGGCGGGCGCCCGATCGCGGCGTTCAGCGCGAGCCAGAACTTCGGCTCGAGCGCGCCGACCGCGAGGTAACGCTCGTCCTTCGTGCGGTAAACGCCATAGCACGCGAGGCCACCATTCAACATCTCGACGCCACGCGTGGGCCTGGCTCCGCAATCGAGATTGCCGAGCTCCGGCGTGACGAGTGCGAGCGCGCCTTCGGTCATCGAGATATCGAGGTGCGCACCCTTACCGGTGCGATGGCGACCGACGAGCGCGCCCAGGATCGCGGTCGCGCTCCAGAGTGCACCGCCGGCGAGATCCGCGATCTGCACTCCCGGCATCTGCGGTCCGGCGTGGGCAGTGCCCGTCATCGCGAGCACGCCCGCGAGTGCGATGTAATCCAGATCGTGGCCCGCGCGATGGCTATACGGGCCGGTCTGGCCATAGCCGCTGATCGAGCACATGACGATCTTGGGATTTCTCGCCGCCAGCACTTCGTACGAGAGCCCGAGCTTGGCCATCACCCCCGGGCGAAAGCTCTCGACGACGACGTCGGCTTTCTCGACCATCGCGAGCAGTGCATCGCGCCCCGCCGCCTGCTTGAGGTCGAGCACCATCGAGCGCTTGCCGCGATTGACCGCGAGATAACGCCCGCCCACACCGCCCTTGACAGGCGGGACGGCCCGCATGTAGTCGCCGAGGTTCGGATCCTCGACTTTGACGACGTCGGCCCCCATATCCGCGAGAATCATCGTCAGAAACGGGCCCGGTAGCAGACGCGAGAGATCGAGGACGCGGAGACCTTGCAACGCGTCGGCGAGCGGAGACGGAGCCATGGCGGCAGTGTACGATCCCAGCCGATGAATCAGGGGCCGCCCTGCCCAAACTGCGGCTCGCTGCTGCGCTGGTATTCCGACCAGCAGCAGTGGGGATGTGACACGTGCAGGGTCATGTTCCCTCCGCAGGTAATGGTCCATCCGCAGGACTACGCGACCGGTGCGCCGCGCCACAAGCGTGCGCAGCGCCAGGCGCCCGCGAAGAAGTGGCGACTTTTGCCGCTCGTCATCGCAGGGCTCTTGCTCGCGGGAGGTGCGACCGGTGTGACGCTGCTGCTGCTTCACAAGCCGACGCCGAAGGTCGCCGACCTCGGCGGCTACGCCGACCGCGACACCGCCGTGCGCGAGACCTTTCGCGCACTGGAGGCAGCGGACCTCGAAGGTCTTGTCGCGAAGTCTGGCAGCGGTCTCATACGGATGATCGTCGATTGTGACGACCGCCACGAGCAGACCGCCGCCGATGACCAGAAGGCCGTCGGGCTCGTTCGCGACGAGCTCTCGCACGCGGTCGATCACGCGAAGGGCACCTCGTTTTCGGTCACCAAGATCGAAGAGCCGACCGCAGCGAAGGTGATCGCGAAGGGCGAGCCGATGTCGCGCGGCTGCAAGCTCACGCAGCCGTTCACGAGCCACAAGCTCGCGGTCCAGTTGCAGCTCGCGCGCAATGGCAAGCCGTCGACGACCGACGCCACGCTCGTCATCACCGAAGTCGAGGGTCGGTTCTTCGTTGCGACGGCCCCGAAGCTCGGCGGTTGTGACGCCGCGATCGCACAGCTCGTGATGGTCCAGGCCGAGGCCGCGAAGGTCGAAGCATCGCTCGTCGCCGCATGCAGCGACGACGCGTGGGCGCCGAAGGTGATCGAGTGCACGACCCACGCGCTGCAGCTCGCCGATGCGAAATCGTGCTTCAACGACCTCGATGCGAATGAGCTCGCGGATGTTCGCACCGCGATCGCGTCGGTGCCTGCGCTCGCCTCGATCGCGCCCGAAGCGGCGACTCCCACGCTCGATTCGAACGCGACGCTCGGTCCCGCGACGCAGCTCGGCATCGCTGACTTCTGGGTCGCGCCGCGCTCCGATGGCGCGTTCGTCGTGACATCGCCGCTCGTCACCGCGATATTCCCGTTCAAGCCGACCGCGAAGGCGACCCAGTCTTCGAAGCCGAATGCCGATGGCAAGCGCTTCGACATCTACACGATCTCGGCGCAACCGCCGGCCGGCTCGAATGGACCGGTCTACGAGCTCGAGCTGATCGCGATGGGGCGCAACATGCGCGATCAAGGTGGGCTCAAAGAGATCGGGACCGAGCTCGCGAAGCACGGCACCGTGACGAAGGCCGAGCGCACCGACGACAAGCAAGTGATCACGAGGTTCACGGTGAAGGGCACCGGCGTCGAGATCGTCGTCGATGCGCAGATCGATACCGCGCGTGGGCTGATCGCGAGCTCGAGCGCGAACGGCGCACAGTCCGCCGTGACCGAGGGCTTTCTCGCGAGCGTCCACCTGCGTCAGGGTTCAGATGCGGTCGACGATTCGGCAACGCTCACCGGCATCCGCTCGCGCAGCGGCGCCAAGGGCAAGTTCGTCATCCACGATCAGACCGAAAGCTTCACGCTCGAGGTGCCGGCCAAGCCGGAGATCAAGCGCACGGTCGATGCGCCGGGTCACGCCGTGGTGGTCACGGCAACCTCGACCCAGAAGCGCGCGAAGTACGTCCTCACGATCTCGGAGATGTCGGTGTGGGACGCGCTCGCGCTCGGACCGACCAAGCTCGCCGAGCTCCAAAACAAAAAGCCCAAAGCAACAGCCATCTGGAATCCCTTCCAGCACCGGCTGTTCCGTTTGGTCTGTACCGATACGCCGTGTGACGTGATCGCGAAGTCAGTGCACTTCGCAGATCCGACACCTACGAAGTAGAAATCACTTCGGGCGAGCGATTTCGAACAGCTGCTGCAGCTTCATCGCGAGCATCGGGTCGCCCGAGACACGAAGCTTGCCCTGGAAGTACAGCTGCATGCCCGCGTTCGGATCCGAGAGCATCGTTTTGAAGTCGTCCGCAGCGACTTCGACCGTGCACTGCGCTTTGCCCGTGTCACCACGGACGCAGGCCGGCGGGTCGCTCGTGCAGTCAACCGTCCACTCGCCGCCGCCTTCACCGCTGACCTTGAAGCAGTAGATCGCGTTGAGCTCGCGGGCCTTATCCGGATAAGCCTTCAAGCCTTCGGGGACGAGGTTGTCGAACAGATCCTGAGCGTCTTTGGGCAGATTCGCCATGCGTTCCTCCGACGAGGTTGTTACCGCGGGCGACAAGATACAGTCAACGGTGACCGCAGCTTACTGAACCGGCGGCAGGTCGACGTCGGCGAACGCGCAGGAGGATGCGGCACCCTCGGTGGGCTGGAAGCTGGCGTTGTCCGTGTAGTAGGTCCGGCGGTAGTCCGTGCCCCAGCATTCCGAGGCAATCGCCTGGACCGTGCCCAGGTCGCCACCGGCGATCCGCGCATCGCCACGGCCCGCGCCGGCTGCGGTCCACCGCGACCGCACCGTCATCTGTTCGTTCGCGGCCGTGCCGCCCGCGTTGCCGAACACGTTGAAGGTCATGTCGCCCGAACCATCGGCGCCTTCGGCGTACGCGTAGTCGGCGACTTCCGCCGCGCCATTGTCATCGGTCGTGTCGATGTGAAGCGAGAGCTTCTTCGCCGCGAGATCGTAGGTCGCTTCGATCACACCCTTGTCCGTCGGGTTATCGATCGGATCGACGCTGTGGCTCGCGTTCAGGTCGAGGGTAAAGTGACCGTTGCCGGCGAGCTCGCCCGGGGTCGGGTCCGCATCGCCCGTGATGATCATCTGGAACTGCGAACCGCCCTGAGTCTTACTGCGACCCGAGAGCGAGTAGGCGTACGTGCCGTCGCCATTCGCGGTGACGTCGAGGCGGTACTCTGCCGGGTCAAGCGCGTGGCTCCACGGGCCCCACGTATAGGTGTTGCCGCTGACCGACGTGACCGGGTACTGGACGATCGCGTGGAGGAGCGTGAGCACCCAGGCGGCGCCGCCATTGAACGTCAGCGTCGCGGCGCGCGTCGTCAGGTAGTACGTCGCGAGGTCGCCGACCGTCCGGCTCTGCCCCGCGGTCGGGAGCTTGATCGTGATCTGATCAGCGGTCGGGATTGCGTTGTCGATGTCGCTCGTCGGGGTGGCATCCTGGCGGACGCAACCGGTGGCGGCGAGGGACATCACGACGGTCGTGGCGAGCAGGCGCTTCATCATGTTCATCATGACGAGCTGCTAGAGCACCTTGGATGCCAATGTTTTGAGAGCCTGATCGCGTAGTTACGGTGCAGCGTTTTCCGACGGCGGACGCGTCGCGCCGGGAGCCGTAGGAGGGGCCGACAACTCCGGCAAGACCGTGAGGGTGTCGCCGTCGTGGAACACGACAACTGCATCCGGGCCAACCGCGATCCCGATCGGGTCGGGACGCTGAACGACAGGGAGCGGGTACACCCACATCAGCAGCGCATTCGCCGCGTAGCCCACGACGAAGTGATGGTCGAGCGAGCGATCGAGCTGGATCGCGAGCGCGGCATCGCCGACCGAATCGATGCCGTGACCATGGATGCCGATGCCCGGCACGGGAAACGCGACCGTGCCGTGGAGCGAGCCCGTGGCATCGATATCGAACAAGCTCATCTCGGCCACGCCCCTGAACCGGCCGACGTTCGAGACGCGCACCATCGGTGTTTGCTCCGGCAGGTAGACCGCGCCGATCAGCTCGGTGAACGTGCGCTGCGATTTCCACGCAGGCTTGCCCTTTTGCGTCGCTGACAAGACACCTTCGTCATCTCGCGTGACGTCCCACGCGCGATCCTTGTAGGTGATCGTGAGCGGCGGCTCGGTCGCGGGCGCGGAGCTCGCGAGCCCGGTGACCGCGTCGACGAGCACGGCCTTGTCGCCGCGCTTCCAGAGCAACCTTTCGCCGCCCGCAGGCCACAGATGTTGTGGTCCTGGCTCGTCGGCGAACTCCTGGACTTCTTTTTGATGACCACGAATCGCGGTGTAGTTGATGTCTTCGCCGGTCGTGTTCACGGTGCGCACGCAGCCGAGCAACAGATCCTCGCGCTTCACCTCGGGCGGCTGCAGGCATTCTCCGACGAGCACGAACGTACCCGCGCGCGCGATCGGCGGCGCGACATGGAGCCCTGCGGGCTTACTCCAGATCACCTGCCCGCGGCGATAATCGACCGCGACGAAGCCAAACTGCGATGACGATACGACCGCGATGCCATTCGCGAGCGCTGGCCCGCCGACATCGAAGCGCGGAACCGTCGTCCTTACGGGCAGCGGTACGACGTGCATCGGCTCGGTCTTGGTGAACCGCGCGAGCTCGGCCCACTCGTCCTGCTTCGGCGCGGCATCGCCGTGCAATGCGGCGGCGGTCGCGGCGTCCTCGAACACGTGCGCCTCCGGTTTGCCCTTGCAACCGATCGCAACCAGAACCAAGGCGAACCGCTTCACTTGCGACCGAACATACGACGCAAGAAGCTCGGCCGTTTCTCGGGTTCAGGCGCGGCTGCTAGCGAATCGAGATCGCCGGGGCCACGCACGTAGCCGGCGACGCGCCCGTCGGAGACGAGCATCACCGCGGGCGAGATCGAGCGGCCTCCACTCTGGTCGTGGCGCGTGCGCGCGAGCTGCGTGAACCGTGCGATCGCCTCGGGCGCGCCGGTGATCTTGCCGACCAGCAAGCAACCGCGTGCAGGCGCGGCGGCTGCGAGCAGATCCGCACCGAGATCGACGTGAAGCGAGCGCATGAAGTCGCGGTCCAGCAACTTCTCTGCCGCGTAAAAACTTCCCGACACGATGATGATCTTCGCATCGTCGAATGGCAGCACGTCGCACTGCACCGTCTCCTCGGCGAGGTTCGCGTACGCTTCGGCGAGCGCTTGCTCGGCAGATGTTGGCAGCGCTTCTTTGCGGAGCATCGCGAACGTCCGCTCGCCATCGATGCCACACACGATGATGGGCAGATCCTTCGGCGCCTCGTCGTCGACGACTGGGCGCCACAGGATCTCGTCGAGCATGACATCAGCCCGCGCGCGCAAGCTCGGCATCAGCCGGCCGGTCGCGGCGGGCACCCGATCACCGGCTGCAGCGAGCAGCTCGAACAGCGATGCCGCCCCGACGTCCTCGATCACGCGTTGCGCGCGATTCGTGGGGAACACCAGATGACCGGTCTCGTCGAGCGCGAAGCCGAAAGGTACGAGCGCGCGCTCGGTCTGGATCCAGCGGCCCCCGTACCTGGTGCGCAGCAGCTCGCCGGTCAGCGCCGCAAGCTCGAGCACGCGTGTCCAATACGCCTCCTCGTCGGCGCGGTCCGGTGGGTTCGTGGTGGTCTGCTGTTCTAGCATGTGCAGCGCCATCGCGAGATCGCGCACGCCGATCCGTGCGGCGGCACGCTTCGCGAGCTGAGCGAACATGCGATCTGCCAGGTCGCCGGTCGCCACGGTCGAGCCGGGGCCGAGTGCCTCGAGCGCCATCTTGCGATCCGAGCGCTCGATCTTCGCGCCGGTCGCGACGAGTGCTTCGCGCAGCCTATCCGGAGGCTTCGCGCCTATCACGTAGTGCACCGCGGCGTTGCGGTGACCGTCGTCCGCGAGCTGCGCCCGTGCGTTGACGATGCGCGCCATCGCGAACAGCACCGATAGCTCGGGCTCCGCCGCAATCTCCGCGGTGGTGCGGTGATCGGTCTGGATCGCGATCGGTCTTCCGTCGATCCGAGCAGCCAGGTCGATTTTGTCGATCGAGCAGTACACCTCGGTTAAGAGGTAGCACGGGACTCAACCGCCTTCAGGCGGCTTCTTGCGCTTGGATTGTGCTTCGCGGAAGCGGTCGGCCCAACCCTCGACGTTGACTTGCTTGACGCGCGTGATGGCGAGGGCCCCACGCGGGACATCTTTGGTTACCGTCGTGCCCGAGCCGACATACGCATCGCGCCCGATCGTGACCGGAGCGACGAGCTGGCTATCGGAACCGACGAACGCGCCGGCTTCGATCGTGGTCTTGTACTTGCCGACCCCGTCGTAGTTGCACGTGATCACGCCCGCGCCGATGTTGCACCTGGAGCCGACCGAGGCATCGCCAAGATATGCGAGATGGTTCGCCTTTGCGCCCGCCATCATGTGGGTCTTCTTGGTCTCGACGAAGTTGCCGAGATGGACATCTTCGTCGACGCGCGTGCCGGGGCGCAGATGGCTGAACGGACCGATCTGGGCGCGCTCGCCGACCTGTGATTCGGCGATCACCGAGTACGGCTTGACGTGCGTGCCGGCGGCGATCGACGCGTCGGTGATCACCGCGCCGTGATCGATTCGGACGCCATCGCCGACCGTGGTCTTGCCGCGTAGCGCGACGTTCGCGCCGAGGATCACGTCCTTGCCGAGCGGGCCGACATCGGCATCGACGTACGTGCTCGCCGGGTCGATCATCGTGACACCGGCGCGCATCCAGCCTTCGTTGATCCGCTTGCGCGCGGCGGTCTCGACGGCCGCGAGGTCGACGCGATCGTTGATGCCAGTGACTTCGGTGAACGGCGCATCGATCGAGGTCGCACCACCGCGCGCGTACGCGTGCGCGACCAGGTCGGTGAGATAGAGCTCGGCCTTTGCATTATCGGCGGAGAGCTTCGTGAGATCCGAGCGCAGATGGCCGAGCCGGATCGCGTAGAACCCGGCGTTCGTATCTTTGATCAGGCGTTGCTCGGGCGATGCATCGGGATGCTCGACGATCTTCGCGAGCACACCCTTGGGGTCGCGCACGAGCCGGCCGTACGGCATCGGCCGATCGGGCACGGTCGAGACGAGCGCCATGCCGGCCGGCGACGCGGCGGCGGCGGCGACCAGCTCGGAGATCCGCTCGGCGGGGAGCAGGGGCGCATCGCCGGTGAGGATCACGACGATCCGGTCGTCGGGCTCGCTCGCGACCGAGGACAGGGCGCATTGCACCGCGTGACCGGTGCCGCGCTGTTCGGCCTGTTGCGCGATGTCGACGGCACCCGCGCCGAAGCTGGCGTCGAGCGAGGTCTTCACGGCTTCGATCTGATGGCCGAGGATCGCGACGACGCGCGAGGCTCCGGCGCTGCGCGCCGTGGTCACGACCCAATGCAACATCGGGCGACCTGCGACTTTGTGCAGCACTTTGGCCGTTTCGCTCTTCATCCGCGTGCCGAGGCCGGCGGCCATGATGAAGACGAGGGGGGCTTGACGACTCATGTGGCATGAAACGTACACCGAAGTTTCTCGTCAGAGCACCCTGAGCTCCGGCACAATAATGGGTGTGAAGTACGCCATTGCCATCGTGCCAGCGGTGGCTGCGTGGGCCGCGTGCAGCGCGCAGCTCGGTGATGCGATCGGCACCCATACGGCAGGTGTCGATGGCAAGCTCGCGATTCCGGTCGACGCGATGCCGGATGCGCGGCCGTGCACCGGCGGTGATTCGAACATGGCGGATGCCAGCGGCAACTGCTTCATGCTGTTCAAGACGGCGACGACCTTCAATGCCGCGAAGGCCGCGTGCGTCGCGGTCGACGCACACCTCGCGAAGATCGAGAACGCCGCGCAGAACGATCTGGTCGCGACGCTGGGCACTGGCTACGACATGTTCCTTGGTGCGACCGATTCGGCGACCGAAGGCGCGTTCCTGTGGCAGGACAGCACGCCGCTCACGTTCAAGATGTTCCACGTTGGCGAGCCGAATAACGGCGGCAGCGGCGGCTATCAAGAGGACTGTCTCGTGATGGCTGGACTGCGCATCCCCGCAAATACCTGGGACGACCGTCCGTGCACGACAGGCCTCGCGCCCGTGCCCTCCGGCTCGTACGCGTACGTCTGCGAATTCTAGGCCCGGGACAGCGTGCTTTGCCGCACCTTCGCCTACGTGTGCGCGAGAAAACAGCACTACCCTTCATAGTTCAAAGCGATAGGTCGACCTGTCTATACTGGAGCCACATTGGCAGTAAACCCTTCGCAGGCGGGCTCGGGGGACGAGAGCAAGCCGGTTGTCATCTGCGTAGATGACGATCGCGCCAACCTGGACGCGCTCGCTCGCGTGCTGGGTGCGCGCTGCAACGTGATGCTTGCCACGAGCGGGCAAGAAGCCCTCGAAATGATCGAGGCGCAGCCCGACGTCGTCGCCGTATTAGCGGACCTTCACATGCCAGGGCTCCCCGGCGCGGAGCTCCTCGCGCGAATCGCGACGCTGCGACCCCATTGTCGTCGCGCGGTCGTCACCGGCTTTCCAGATTCTGAAGAGCTCATCACCGCGATCAACGCAGGTCATCTGCATTACGTGATCACGAAACCGTGGAAGCTCACCGACCTCTTGCAGGTCGTCGATCAGTTGATCCACACCTATCGGCTCGAGCGCGCGAACACGCGCCTGATGGACGAGCTCCGCACGGTCAACGTGCAGCTGCGCGAGCACGAGGTCGCGCTGCAGACTCAGCTCACGGATCGTGGTCGCGAGATCTCAGCAGCGACCGAACAGCTGGCGCAGATGGGGATGCAGCTCGACGCGATGACGCTGCGCGATCCGCTGACCGGCCTTTACACCCATCTCGCGTTCCAAGAACGCCTACGCGAAGAGTGCGCGCGCGCTCTGCGCTACTCGCAACCGATGTCACTCTTGATCGCCGACATCGATAGCTTCGCGAGCGTCAACTACGACCTCGGCTATCAAGCCGGCGACGATATTCTTCGCAAGATCGCGACCATCTTGCTCGAGGATGCCGATCGGGTGCGGACGTCCGATGTCGTCGCGCGCTACTCCGGCGAGGAGTTCGTGCTGCTCTTGCCGGAGACCAACAAGGCCGGAGCGCTGACCAAGGCCGGGCGGATTCGCGACGCGGTCGCCGCGGCGATGATGCCCAACGATCGCAAGATCACGATCTCGATCGGCGTCGCCTGCTTGCCCGAAGACGCGGCCGATCCGGAGAGCCTGTTGACCGCCGCGGAGTCCGCGCTGCGTGGTGCGAAGCGCGGTGGCACGGGTCGCGTTCATCACTTCTCCGCCGGCGAAGATGCCGAGCCCAAGACCACGGCGAGTAAGCCATTCAACAAGGCGCGCGAACCCGAGGTCGATCGGTTTCGTCCGTATCAAGAGCGCATGGCGGAGGTCACGTCGATCCTCCAGCGCGATCGCTCGCTATCTTGCTTGCTCGTCGATCTATCGCGCCTGCATCGCGTCGAGCTCGATCTCGGCGTCGCGCACCACAGCGAGATCTACGATCACGCCGCGGCGGTGCTCGATCGTCTGCGCGGCGCGGTGCTCGAGCCAGCCGACATCATCTGTCGCTCCGGTGACGGTGATGGCTACTTCGTCATCCTCGCGCCGCGCGGCGCGCAACGCCTCGATCTCGAGGCGCTCGCGCAAGCGGTCGAACGCGCGGTCGAAGAAGCGCTCGTGACGATGGTCAGCGAGGTGTTGCGCGAACAGCCGCGCATCGTCGTCGGTGCGGCGCGTGTGCTCGGCAACTCGCTGCTCCGCCCCGAGCGCCTCACCGCGCGGCTGATCAGCGATGCGACCGAATCGGCGCGCAACCTGCGCGAACGCAAAGCCCATCGCGATCGCTCCACGCTGCAGGACGTCATCCTGGGCGAAGGCCTCACGAGCGTGTATCAGCCGATCGTCGATCTCGGCACCGGCGACGTGTTCGCCTTCGAGGCCTTGACGCGTGGTCCGCGCGGCACCGCGCTCGAGTCGCCGGCGACGCTGTTCGCGATCGCGGAAGAAGTCGATCTCACCGTCGAACTCGATCGCGCATGCTTCCGCGGTGCGTTGCGTTCGGCCAAAACGCTCGAGCCGGTGCATCGCCTGTTCGTGAACCTCCTGCCGATGTCGTTCTACGACCACGCGTTCATCGAGGTCGAGGTCGGCAACTTGCTCACGGCGGCCGGTCTCACGCCGGCGAACATCGTGTTCGAGATCACCGAGCGGCTCGCGATCGAGAACTTCACCTCGTTCAAGCGCGCGCTCGGCGTATACACCGCGATGGGCTTCGGCGTCGCGATCGACGATGTCGGGACTCGCCACTCGAACCTCGAGACCGTGATGTCGCTGCGGCCGCACTTCATCAAGATCTCGGATGTGCTCGTGCGAGGGATCGCTCGCTCGACGGTGAAGCGCGAGATGTTGCGCTCGCTCCGCCACATCGCCGAGACGATCGACGCCGTGATGATCGCGGAGGGCATCGAGCAGGTTGAAGATGTCGAGGCGCTGCGTGACCTCGGGATTCGCTACGGCCAAGGCTACTACATGGCGCGGCCAGGCCCGCCGTTCCCGACGCTGCCGGATGCGGTCCGCGCGGAGCTCCGCTCGGCGAGCTCGTCGACAATCTCGAAGCCGCAGGTCCTGGTTCAGGTCCAGCACGACGCGGATGAGGACGAAGATGAGGACGAGGATGAGGATCGCGACCTCCCGATTTCAAGGGCGCATGGCAGCCTGACCAACGCGATTCCGCGCAATGCGTTCGGTCGGCCGGAGGAAGAAATCACCTCCGATTTCGCCCTACCCGGTGCGGCCGAGGTGCGTCGGCCCCGCGCCTCTGAACCACCCATGGACGTTCGCGAACCGACCGTCCAGGCGTGGCAACCGCTCAGCGATGACGAGGCGACCGGCGAGGCACTTCTGTCCAGCCTGAAGAAGCCTGGAGACCCCGAAAACGCGGCCGACGAAAAGCCCAGCGGAGGTCGACCCGGTCTAAACTGACGGGGTCTGCATGGATCGCAACGCGTTTCACAAGCTGTTAGCATTCGGCGTCGAGCGCGGCGTCTCCGATATCCACTTCGAAGTTGGCTACCCGCCACACTACCGCCTTCACGGTGAGCTGCTCGGCGCGATCAAGGTGCCGCCGCTCACGGCTGGAGACACCGAAGCTATCGCGCGGATGATCCTCGAGGATCGCAACATCCAGACCGATTTCACGCGCCGGTTCGCCGAGATCGATGTCTCGTACTCGCTCGCGCAACGCGGACGGTTCCGGGCCTCGGTGTTCCGCCAGCGCGGCGCGGTCGGCATCGTGATGCGCCTCATTCCGATCCAGGTGCTTTCGATCGAGCAGCTCAACCTGCCGCCCGTGCTCGCCGAGATCGCCGACGCTCGACGCGGCCTCGTGCTCATCACCGGTGCGACCGGTAACGGCAAGACCACGTCGATGGCCGCGATGTTGCGCTACATCAACGAGACCCGGCACGCGCACATCATCACGATCGAAGATCCGATCGAGTTCATCCACGAGCCGCAGAAGTGCATGATCATCCAGCGCGAAATCGGCGCGGATACCGAATCGTTCAAGGATGCGATGACCGCGGCGCTTCGCCAAGATCCGGACGTGATCATGGTTGGAGAGATCCGCGATCGCGAGACCGCCGCGACGTGCCTCAAGGCGGCCGAGACCGGTCACCTCGTGCTCTCGGCGATCCACACGCCGGATGCCGTCGCGACGGTGCAGCGTTACGTCGGCCTGTTCGAGACCGATGCGCAGGACGTGATTCGCGATCGTCTCGGCGATACGCTGCAGGCCGTCGTGTGCTTGCGCCTCGTCGCGAGCAAGGATGGTCGTCGTCGGCTACCCGCCGTCGAGATTCTCCGCGTCACTCGCACGATCCGCGAATGCATTCGCTCGGGTCGGTTGCAGGACATTCCGGAGCTGATCCGGAAGGGCCGCGACCTGTACTCGATGCAACTGTTCGATCAACACCTGATCGATCTCGTGAACTCCGGCCTCGTCTCGATGGAGACCGCGATCTACGCGAGCTCGAACCCCGAAGAGTTCGAGCGCGCGCTCCGCGTCGAATAACTACTCTTTGTGAACGCGGACCCTCGACGGCGCCTGCTGAGGTGCCGTTGGACGTTGCGGCGGTGCCGTGCGCGGCGCGGTCGGTTGCTGCGGTGGAACTTCCGGACGGATGGGGCCAACCAACGGACCGCTCGGGCGCACGCCGCCATCTTGCGGACGCGTGCCTTGCTCCGGGCGCGTCGGATAGTCGGGGCGTTGCGGCTGCGTCGGGCGCGTGCCTTGCTCCGGACGCGTCGGATACTCGGGCCGCTGCGGCTGCGTCGGACGCGTGCCTTGTTCGGGGCGTGTCGGATACGCGGGCCGCTGGGGCTCTTGGGTCGGACGCCCGCCTTGTTCGGGGCGCGTCGGGTACTCCGGTCGCTGGGGCTCCTGGGTTGGACGCCCGCCTTGTTCGGGGCGCGTCGGGTACTCCGGTCGCTGGGGCTCCTGGGTCGGACGCACGCCACCGTTGTTGCCCCACTCGCCACCGGGACGCGTGCCGCCCTGACCACCGGGTTGGCCGCTGTTGTTTCCCCAACCGCCATTGGGATTCGTCGGACGACCACCGTTGCCGTTGCCCCAGCCACCGTTGCTGCCACCACCACGGACGGGCGGCGCCGAGTTGTGCCAGCCACTCGGTGGCGCGACGACCGCGGGACGACCATCGCGATGATCACGAACCTGCCAGCCGGCCGGAACGCGATCGTGCGATGCCCAGTAGCCGGGGGTGTAGATGTACGCGCCGCCCGAGTAGTCGTAGTACGGCTGCACGTAGACATAGCCGTCTTGCTGACGCTCCCACCGGCCACTGACCCACACCCATTCGTAGGAGTTCCAGTGCCAGTAGCCGTCGATCCACGCGTAGCCATAGCCCGGCGCCGCAGTCATATTTTCGTAGAGTGGTTCGGGCGGCATGCTCGAGACCGTGTACGGGCTCGGCGTTCCGACGGAGACGCTCGCGGAGGCCTGGTACGAAGGGTTGTTCTGCTGGTAGCCGTATCCGTACCCGCTATTGACCGGGGTGTTGGGTTCGACGACGCACGCTTGCACCGCGAGCCCGAGGCCAACAGCACCGATCCACTTCGCAACGAGATGCAAACGCATAGCTTACCCTTTTCGTTTACTAGGCGCCGAGCCGCCCAATGATTCAGTCTAGTTGACCCATAGTGCAAGAGCAATACCGCCCCACGCGGGGCTGCTGAACGCGCATGCCGGATGTCAGTGTTTCCAGCCGTTCACGAAGTGTGGTGTACAAAGCGTGCCTCATGGCGCTCGCGCTTGGCACACGCCGGTCCACCGCTGCCGCAGTCGCTAGCGTGATCGCGGCGATGGCGTTTGCAGCAGCGGTTGCAGGTCGGAGCTGTCGCGTCGTCACGGCCGGCCCGGAGGTCACCGTGCGCGACCTCCTCACCGCCGCCAAGACCGGTGATCGCGACACGATCTACGAGCTACTGACTCCGGCGACGCGCAATGCGCTCGAGACGAGTGCGAAGCGCGCGACCGATCTGGTCGGCGCCGCGGTGCGGTTCTCGGCGAAGGATCTGATCTCGATCGGCGCGTTCGATTCGAGCGCGGCACCGACGGATATCACCGTGATCGAACAGCGTGGCGAACACGCGATCGTCGAGATCGTCGCGCCGAGTGGGCGCTCCCGCCTCGATCTGGTCGAAGCCGATGGTCGTTGGCGCGTCGACCTCGCGCATTACGGCGATCTCTAGTTAAATCCGCGGATGCCTCCGGCGACGCGCGAAGAAGCCATCAGCGAGACGCTATTCGGTAAGACGGTTCGCGATCCGTTTCGCTGGCTCGAAGACGAGGCTGCGCCCGAGGTCCAGCAATGGATGAACGAGCAGGACGACTACACGCGCAAAGGGCTCGCGACGCTGCCGAACCGCGAGACCATCGAAGCGCGGATCAAGGAGCTGTTCTACTACGACTCGATCGGCGCACCGACGCATCGCAACGGTCGCTACTTCTATTCGCGCAAGCACGCCGATAAAGAAAAGACGATCGTCTACTGGAAGCAGGGTGAAGACGGTGAAGAGACCGTGCTGTTCGATCCAAACGGCTGGAGCGCCGACGGCAGCACGGGGCTCCACGGATACTGGCCGAGCTACGACGGCAAGCACGTCGCATTTCAGATCAGCGAGAACAACTCCGACGAGACCGTGATGCACGTGCTCGAGGTCGCGACCGGTAAAGAGACCGGCATCGTGATCGAGGGCACCAAGTACGCCGCGGCTTCGTGGACGCCGGATAGCCTGGCCTTTTACTACACGTGGGTGCCGCCGATCGGTGGCACGGTCAGCATCGCGGATCGACCGGGATTCGCGGAGCTCCGCTCTCACGTGATCGGGACCGATCCGGCGAACGACGCGATCGTCCATCCGGCGACCGGTAGCGCCGAGACCTTCCTCGGCGGCGGCATCTCGCGAGATGGCCATTGGTTGCTCGCGCAGATCCAGCACGGCTGGAATTCGAGCGACATCTACTTCAAGGATGCACGCGTGGCGGGGGCCGAGTGGCAGCCTCTCGTGGTCGGGATCGAAGCGAACTTCTCGGTCGAGATCTGGGAGGATGTTTTCTATATCCACACCAACGACGGCGCACCTTGCTACAAGCTGATGCGCGCGACGCCGACGATGTCGGATCGCACGCAGTGGACCGTGCTCGTGGCGGAGACCGACGCGACGCTCGAGCATGCGAGTGTCGTCGGTAATCACCTGGTGCTGGGATATCTCGAGAACGCGTGCAGCCGGCTCGCGATCCACACGCTGCGCGGCGCGCACGTGCGCGATGTCGTGCTCCCGGGCATCGGTACCTCGAGCGGGATCAGCGGGGAACCCGACGAGGATCTCGGCTATTTCGCGTTCACGTCGTTCACGGAGCCGCAACAGATCTTCCGGACCTCGATCTCGACGGGTGCGACCACCGAGTGGGCGCGCATCAATTTGCCGATCGATACCTCGAAGATCACGACCGAGCAGGTGTGGTTTCCTTCGAAGGACGGCACCAAGATCTCGATGTTCATCATCCACAACAAGGATGTGAAGCGAGATGGCTCCAACCCGACGATCCTTTACGGCTACGGCGGGTTCTCGGTCAGCATGACGCCGGGCTTCGCGGGCTCGCGCATCGTGTGGCTCGCGCAGGGTGGGGTTTACGCGATCCCGAATCTGCGCGGCGGTGGCGAGTACGGCGAGGACTGGCACAAGGCCGGGATGCTGCTCGAGAAACAGAACGTGTTCGACGACTTCATCGCAGCCGCGGAGTACCTCCAGCGCGAAGGCTGGACCTCGGCGAATCACCTAGCGGTCAGCGGCGGCTCGAACGGAGGGTTGCTCACCGGTGCCATGGTCACGCAACGCCCGGAGTTGTTCCGTGCCGTGATCATCGGCGTGCCGCTCCTTGACATGCTGCGCTACCAGCTCTTCGGCTCGGGCAAGACGTGGGTGCCGGAGTACGGCTCGCCCGACGATGCCGAGCAGTTCGCGGTGCTGTGGTCGTACTCGCCGTATCGCGTCGCCGTCGACGGGGGCAAGCGAGCGTATCCGGCGACGCTGTTCGAATCGGCCGATCACGATGACCGCGTCGATCCGATGCATGCGCGCAAGCTCGCGGCGGCGTTACAAGCGTCACAGAGCGGCACGGCGCCGATCTACCTTCGCATCGAACGCAACGCCGGTCACGGTGGCGCGGACATGGTGAAGTCTGCCGTCGGTCGCGTCGTCGATCAGTTCGCGTTCCTGCTGCACGAGCTGAAGTAGCGCGCTATCACCGCTGTATGCGCCTAGCGTTGGTTCTGTTTCTCGTCGCGTGCAGCGGTGGTGCGAAGAGCTCCCGGCCGTATCCCGAGCCGAGCGTCGATGATGTCGTCGCGCGGCTCGCCAAGGCGCGCACCGAGCTCACGTCGTTTCGCGCGGACAGCACGATGGACTACTGGCTCGGGGGCCAGCGCGCGAAGGGCGAGGTGCTCGTGATGGGCGCGGTCGGCGCGAAGGTCCGGTTCGCGGCGCTCTCGCCCGCGGGCGGTAGCTCGATGGCCGAGATGGCCTGCGATGGGCAGAGCTTCGTATACGTCGACTATCAGAACAACTGCTCGATCACGGGCCCATGCAACGAGCGTTCGATCGCGCAGTTCTTCCACATCGAGCTCGCGCCGGATGATTTCCTGCACCTCGCGGTCGGCACGCCGCCGATGGTCGCGAATCCGAAGGGTACGCTGACCTGGGATGCGAACCGCGGAGTGGAGCACGTCGAGCTCGCGGGTACCGAAGGCATCGAGAAGCTCGCGATCGATATGAAGGATGGTCACTTCGACGTCCTCGATGCCGAGCTCGTCGGCACCGACGGCAAGACCAAGTGGTCGGTCACCAACACCGATTTCACCGATGTCGGCGGCAAGCGCGTGCCTAACAAGAGCCAGTTCAAATCGCCCACGAACAAGCAGGATCTGCTCGTCGATTGGGGCGACGCGGCGAACCGCTCCGTCAACGTCGCGCTCGAAGCCGACAAGTTCAAGCTCGAGCCGCCCGCGGGCCTGCGAAGCTGCCAGTAAGCCTACGGCAGCGTGATCTTGCGGACGTGGTTGTACGCGGAGCCATCGCCGTCGTTGCCATCCGCGACGAGCAGTGTGTGACCGTCGGGCGTGACGTCCAGTCCTTCAATGCCGTAGTACAGCGCGGACATCGGATCCGCCGCATCGGCGTAACCTCCTTCGATCTTGCCGGAGACGGTGGTGACCATGCCATGCGAGATCCTGCGAATGGCGTGGTTGCCCGAGTCGGTGATGTAGATGGTGCCTTGCGCATCGATCGTCATGCCCTTGGGCTTGTCGAACAGCGCCTCGGCGAGCGTGCCGTCCTTGAACCCAGGCGTGCCGACCGTGCCAGCATAGACGGTGACGTCACCACCGGGTGTGACCTGACGGATCACGTGGTTGTCGAACTCGGTGACGAGGAGGTTGCTCGTGCTCTGATCAACGACGAGGTCCCAGGGCACGCCGAACGTGGCGTTCGTACCGTGGCCATTGTTGGACCCCTCGACGCCCGCGCCAGCGAGGATGGTCACCGCCTGCGTGTCGATGTCGATGGTCTCGACGATCATCCGAAGATAGTCGGTGACCACGAGCGTGTGGTCGTCTCGCATCGCGAGACCACGTGGGCGGGTCAGCCCGGTCGTGACCTGCGTGCCGGTGCCCATTGCCGGATTGATCTTCCAGATCGTACCCGACGTGTCGTTGTGGTTGCCTGCGGCGTCGTTGTCGCACTCGACGTAGAGATATCCGTCGGTCGACATGACCATGCCGAACGGGCGGTTGAACGTTGTCGGGGCATAGATCGTCGTGACCTTGCCGTCGGCGTCGATCTTGCGCAGCCGGCTCGAATCGAAATCGGCGACGTACGCGATGCCGCTCGCTCCGATCGCAACGTTGACCGGGTTCGAGAATCGTGCGACCCCACGTATGCCGTCTTGCGTACCCGCATCGGCGCAGCCGGAGAGCGTTGCTGCCGCATCCGCGCTCAGCGCGGGGAGCACACATGCGGGCTGGACGGTACCGGAGCCCGCATCGCTACCACCGTCGTCCGCCACGCCTCCGTCGGTATTGCTACCGGGATTATTGTAACCGCAAGCGACGAGCCCTACCACGACCACCAGAGAGCGCATGAATCCTCACTGTATCAAGGGTTGATGCCATCGCCAAAAGGGTCAGATGCGCTCGCTTCGCTGACCGTGCCCTGCTTCGCGTCGGGTACGTACGGTCTTCCGTGGCGAGGCGGTCGCGAACTTTTCAGACCGTGAACGTGCCGCCTATAGCGACGGCATGGCCCATCTGATTCGTGGCGTGCTGAACCATATGCCATTGCAAGGGCCAGTCCCGCGCAGCCCGTACGCGAAATCGATCACTCGTACCGTGCCCGTGCGCACCAGCACCGTCGTCCCTGCGACGCGAGCGCTCGGTCTCACCGTGCCACGGTCGGTCGCGCCGACCTCGAACGCGTGACCGTGACGGCGGATGAGATGGTGGTCTATCGGACCCAAGTGGCCGATCCGAATACGAACCGTGTCACTGATCTCGGCGACAAGTGGGTCGGTCGCCGAGAACGCCTTGCCGTCGAACGTGAGGACGCTGAAGTCGGTGAGGGCGAGCGGCTCGGCACGGGCCGCTCCGATAGGCACCATCATCTCGTGTGTCATCAGGGCGTAGTCGCGCATGCGCGCACGGTCACCACCGCGCTGGTTCACCACAATCATGCCCATCACGCCGAGCGCGCCTAGGTCATCCGGTCGACGTGCGGGTGGTAGATGAACGTGCGCTTGCGATCGAATACAAACTCGTACTTTTACGTCTTGCCGGGCCCGATCGAGCGGCCTCTGTGGCAACGCGACGCGCGGCCCGCACTCGGCCCGCGCTCGGCCCGCGCTCGGCCCGCGATCGAAGCCCAGCGGTGGCCCGCGGTCGACGTGCAGGCGAACGAGCTCGTTCAGGTGCGTCTATCTGATTGTCATCAGCGCTAGGCTGCAGGCGGATGGCGCTACTCGAGATCAAAGGACTCGTGACCGAGTTCAGAACCGAGCGCGGCACGGTCCGAGCGGTCGATGGCGTGTCGTTCGAGATTCCGGCGCGCGGCACGCTCGGCGTCGTTGGAGAATCGGGCTGTGGCAAATCGGTGATCGCGCTCTCGATCATGCGGCTGGTCGGCTCGCCCGGGCGGATCGCAGCAGGCGAGATCGTCTATGGCAATCGAGACCTCTTGAAGCTCGCGCCCGAGGAGATGCGCGCGATCCGCGGTAATCGGATCGCGATGATCTTTCAGGAGCCGATGACCGCGCTCAACCCGGTGCTCGCGGTCGGTGATCAGGTCGGCGAAGCGGTGCGCGTGCACCAGCACAAGTCCAAGGACGAAGCGCGCAACATCGCGATCGAGATGTTCGAGCTCGTCGGGATACCCTCGCCTCGCGAGCGCGTCGACGCGTTTCCGCATCAGCTGTCGGGTGGCATGCGCCAGCGCGTGATGATCGCGATGGCGCTCGCGTGCAAGCCGGACCTCTTGATCGCCGACGAGCCGACCACCGCGCTCGATGTCACGATCCAGGCGCAGATCCTCGATCTGCTCGAATCCCTCCAGCGAGAGCTCGGCATGAGCATCTTGCTGATCACTCACGACCTCGGCGTCGTCGCGGAGACCTGCCAGGATGTGATCGTCATGTATGCCGGGCGAATCGTCGAGCGAGCGCCGACCGCGGAGCTGTTCGCGAGGCCGCGCCATCCGTACACCGCGGGCCTCTTGCGCTCGGTGCCGAGCACGGGCGGCGGAGGAGTCCGGCTGCGCGAGATTCCCGGCATGGTGCCGTCGCTGCACGAGCTGCCGGTCGGCTGCAAATTCCAGGATCGTTGCGAAGCGGTGCAGCCGAGGTGCGGCGAGAGCGAACCACCCCTTGTCACGCTCGGCGTCGCGCAGGTGCGCTGCTACTTTCCGAACGAGCTCGCGTGACCGCGCTCGTCGAGATCGCCGGGCTGTCGAAGCACTTCCCCACGAAGCTCGCGTGGCCGAAGCGGCCCGGCTTTCACCCGTGGCACGCGATCAGCCGGCGCACCGCCATGGTCCAGGCTGTCACCGATATCTCGCTCGAGATCTTCGCCGGCGAGACGCTCGGGCTCGTCGGCGAATCCGGATCCGGCAAATCGACACTCGGGCGCACCCTGTTGCGGCTCGAGGAGCCCACGGCCGGATCGATAACGTTCGCGGGCACCCCGATCACCTCGCTCGGACAACGCGCACTGCGGCCGCTGCGCAAGCAGATGCAGATGATCTTTCAGGATCCCTACGCATCGCTCGATCCGCGGATGACGATCGGGGCAGCGATCGCGGAGCCGCTCGAGATCCATCAGCTCGGCACGCCGCGCGAGCGTGCCGAAAAAGTTCGTGACCTGCTCGCCAAGGTCGGCCTGCGCGAGGATGCGTCGCGGCGGTACCCGCACGAGATGTCGGGCGGTCAGCGCCAGCGCGTCGGCATCGCGCGCGCGCTCGCGGTTGGTCCGAAGCTCGTCGTGTGTGACGAACCGATCAGCGCGCTCGATGTTTCGATCCAGGCGCAGATCGTGAACTTGCTCGAAGACCTCCAGGCCGCGGAGGCCCTGACTTATTTATTCATCTCGCACGACCTCGCGATCGTGGAGCACATCTGCGATCGCGTCGCAGTCATGTATCTGGGTCGGATCGTCGAGGTCGCCCTCGCAGCCGAGCTGTACCGCTCGCCGAAACACCCCTACACCCAGGCGTTGCTCGGCGCCGTCGCGCATATCGGGCCGATTGGCGCGCCCAGACGCGCGCGGGTCGTGCTCCACGGCGATGTGCCGAGCCCGATCGATCCGCCCTCCGGCTGCGCGTTTCACCCTCGTTGCCCCCTGAAGGACAAACCGAAGGCGTGCTTCGAGGAAATCCCGAGGCTTCGCGTGCTCGGGAACGGCACTCGCGCTGCGTGTCACGTCGCGGCTTGAGTTAGACTTGACGAGTCCATGCAGTCGCGCTCTGGGGAGCTGGCGATGCGACCGCTCCCAGCGGTGTTGCTCGATCTTTACGAAGATCTTGCGACGGGAAAGCTGCAACTCCGGCGCGGCCGCGTCTCGAAGGTCGTCGATTTCGTCAACGGCAACCCGGTCAGCGCCGCCTCGACACCGCGCGATGAAACTTTCGGGCACTTTCTCGTCACGAGCGGCGTGATCAGCGGGCACCAGCACCATCAAGCGGTGCAGCGCGCAGCGACGCTCGGTGGCAAGCTCGGCGAGGCGCTCGTTGCACTGCAATATCTCGGCGTCGAGCAGCTGATCGAGCAGCTCGCCAAGCAAGCGCGACACAAGCTCGTGCAAGCGCTGCGCTGGCCGCAAGGCGCGTGGCGGTTCGATGACGCGGAGCTCGCAGTCGAAGGCATGCAGCTGCGCATGCTGGATATCGTACTCGGTGGTCTGGTCGAGACGGCGAGCGAGGATCTGTCGCGGCTATCCCGCCTCGACGGGATGAGCTTCGAGCTAACCGAGCGCGGCACGCATCTGCGCCACGAGCTCAAAAAGCTGATGGGCGAGCGGTCATTTGCTGCGCTCAGCGCCGGTGCACCGATCAGCGAGATCGAAAGGGCGCACGGCGATCGCCTGCAGGCGCGCACGGCGGTCGATTGCTTGCTGTTGTGCGATGCGATCGTGGCAAAGCAAGTCGCGATCGGGCTCGGCGCGCGGCCCGCGGGTGCGCCTTCGGTCAACTTCGAGATCCTGCCGGCGGTCGCTCCAGACGACGCGAACTTGTACGACATGTTGTTTGACGACGAGGAGGGCACGCAGACCAAGGCGGCTCCCGGCGCGACACCTCTGGAAGTCATGGAAGGCGACGCCGAGGATTCCGGCGTGATCGAGCTCGCCGAAGTCAGCGCGCAGCGAGAGCACGTCGCGTCGACGCGTACCGCGATCAGCGCGGAGCATCAGCGCTTGCGTGGTGCCGACCACTACGCGGCGCTGCTCGTCGATCGCGATGCGAGCACCGACGACATCGCGGACTCGTATCAGATCAAGCTGGCGCTGTTCGAGCAGCTCGTGAACACGATCCCCGACGCGCGCGACAATGCGAAGGTCGCCGAGATTCGTGCGGCGTACGCTTCCGCGCATGCCGCGCTCACCGATGCGCGCAAGCGCACGGCCTACGATCGCGAGCTCGCAGGTGGCGAGCTCGTGCAAGCTGCGCCGGCGCTCGATACCGAGCTCCAGTTCAAGCTCGCCGAGGATGCGATGGGCAAGAAGGAGTGGCCGCGCGCGATCGGCCTCCTGAAGACCGTGATCGCGCGGTCGCCGAACGAAGCCGATTATCATGCGGCGCTCGGGTGGGCGCTGTGGAATGCGGCGACACCGGCGGCAAGGTTCGAGGCCGCGGATGCCGCGCGCAGCCATCTCAATCAGGCGCTGTCGAGCGATCCAGACCACGCGGCGTCGCACGATTACAAAGGTCGCGTCGATGCTGCGTTACGTACCGACGATGCCGGCGCGCTGTTTCATCTCGAGCGCGCGATCGATCTCGATCCCACCCGCACCGATGCGATCGCGACGATCGAGATGTTGCTCGTCGCCACGGGCGAGCTGCGTCGGCTCGAGCGCGTGATCAAGCGCGTGTTGTTCCGGCTGCGTGGCAAGGGCGGCATGCCCGAGGCCTCGGCGTGGCTGCGGCTCGCGAAGGTCTATCTCGATCATCTCGACGATCAGGCCGGCGCCTCGGCAGCGATCAACAATGCGAAGCGGCTCGCGCCGAACCATCCTGCTCTCGCCGCGCTCGCAGGCCGTGCGGTCAAACGTGACACCGGCGATCCGATGCGTGCGGGCTGGCGCGAAGCACTTCACAACACTCAAACCGGCGCTGCGCTCGTGCGCAACACCGTCGCGGCGGGCCACGGCGATGCCGCCTTTCTCGCTGCTGCCACGATGGTCGCGCTCGGGACCTCGGATGCCGGCATGACCGAGCTCTACGAGCAGCATCGGGTGCGCGAATCGCGGCTGCCGAGCGCGCCGCTCACCGCGCAACAGTGGTCGCTCTTGCGCCATCGCGATGATTCACCGGAGCTCGGTGCCTTGCTCGAGCTGGTCACGCCGGCGGTCCATTGGCTCACGCCGATGACGCTCGCTGATAGCGACCTCGATCCGAGCCAGCGAATCGCTGAAGCCGACCTCCCCGCGGTGTTCAAGCACATGCGCGACCAGCTCGCCGAGACCCTCGGCGTCGCGCCGGCGGCGGTCTATCCGCGCGTCGAGCTCGGTGCGCAGATCCACGTTCTCGGCTCCGATCCGCCGGTGCTCGTCGCCGGTGATGAAGCGTTGACCGCGCCGGAGCGACCGGAGCTGGTGTTCCGGCTCGCGCGCGCGATGACCTTCCTGTGGCCCGGCCGCGCGGTCGGTGCATCGCGCCCGGGGCGCGTCCTCAAGGCGATCGTTCTCGCGATCGTGCGCGAGGCGGCGGGCACCGATCTCGGGCACGAAGATCCACTCGCGACGCGCGCGGACGCCGCCATTCGCTTGCTCCAACCGAGCTCCCGCGAGGCCGCACGTGCCTCCGCGCTTCGCCTGCTGTCCAAGAGCGGTGGTGGCCTCAACCTCTCGGTGTGGGCCAAGAGCCTGTCGCGCACCGCGGACCGTGCAGGACTCTTGCTCTCGGGCGACGTGCCCGCCGCATTCGCCGCCGCACGCGAGGTCGGCGAGCTCGAGCGCGACATCCTCGAATTCGCGTACAGCGTCTCGCACGTGACGCTGCGTCGGCAACTCGGGTTGAATACCTAAAACCCAGGTCCGTGCGCTATACATGAGCGGTGCTCGACCCCCTCGCGAAGCCCGACCACTTCGGCCCCGTGCCGAACCAGTGGCTTGCCAAGCACGCGGCAGGCGCGCTCGCGCTCGTGCTCGGCATGCTCGCGTTCACCGTCGTCGCGGTCACCCAGGATCAGCTGTGGGCCACGCCCGATTGGCGGATCAGCGTGCCGGCGTTCGCGGTGACCTCGATCGCGGCGCTCGTCGCGGTCGCGCGTAAAGAACACTCGAGCACGTACTGGCTGCTCGGCCTCGGCATGGCCGCAGCGGCGCTCGTGCTCGGTTGGTTTCTGATGCTGGCGATCATCGTCGGCGCGACGGCTGTGTTGATCCTGATCCTTCATTCCGTGATGTGAGGTTGCGATGCCGAGCCAAACCGAGACCGCAGAAACCGATCTGATCTACGACTGGAATTCGATCGAGAAGGTCGCCAAGATCTCGCCGAAACGTCGGATCCAATTCCTCGACGAGACGCTGCGCGATGGCATCCAATCGCCGTCGGTCGTCGACCCTTCGATCGACGACAAGATCAAGCTGACCGAGCTCGCGAACAGCCTCGGCATCGACACCTCCGATATCGGCTTGCCCGGTGCCGGCAAGCGCGCCGTCGAAGACGTCACCACCATCGCCGAGCACATCCGCGATGCGAAGCTCAAGATCAAGGCCTCGTGCGCGGCGCGCACGCACCTCGGCGACGTCCAGGCCGTGGTCGACATCTCGCAGAAGGTCGGCATCGAGATCGAGATCCTGTGCTTCATCGGTAGCTCGCCGATCCGGGCGTACGCCGAGGAGTGGGACCTCGCGAAGATGATGAAGCTGTCGGCGGATGCGATCGATCTCGGTCGCAAGTACAACCTGCCGGTCGCATACGTCACCGAGGACACCACGCGGTCGCGGCCCGAGGTGCTCACGAAGCTATTCACGAATGCGGTCGAGCACGGTGCCTCGCGCTTGATCGTGTGCGACACGGTCGGCCACGTCACGCCCGACGGCATTCGCAACCTCCTCAAGTTCACGCGCAACGTGCTCGACGGGCTCGGCCGTCCCGATGTCGGCATCGATTGGCACGGCCACAACGATCGTGGCCTCGGTGTGGTCAATTCGATCTTCGCGATCGAGTACGGCGCCGACCGCATCCACGGCACCGCGCTCGGCATCGGCGAGCGCGTCGGCAACGCGGCGCTCGACCAGATCCTGTTGAACCTCAAGCTGCTCGGCGAGCTGCCCGATCACGATCTCACGAAGCTCGTGCTGTGGTGCAAGACCGCATCCGCCGCGACTCGCGTGCCGATCCATCCGCAGTATCCGCTCGCTGGCAGCGACGCGTTTCGCACCGCGACCGGCGTCCATGCCGCCGCGATCATCAAGGCCGAGAAGAAGGGCGATGCGTGGCTCGCGGACCGGATCTACTCCGGGGTTCCCGCCGGCACCTTCGGCAAGGAGCAGGAGATCGAGGTCGGTCACTATTCTGGTGAATCGAACGTGATCTACTGGTTGAAGAAGCGCGGCTTCGAACCGACCAAGGATCTCGTCGCCGCGATCTTCGACGAAGCCAAGCGCGGCAATCGCGTGCTCTCCAACGACGAGATCATGGCCGTCGTCAATCGCAAGTAGCGGTCAGAACTTGGGCGGCGGCGGGGCGGATTTGCGCTGCTTGTCCTGGTCGAGCTGCTCCTGCTTCTTCTCTTCGGTGTAGCGCAGCACCGCGTCCTCCGCGCGGAGATCGCAGTTCTTGCTCTCGCACTCGATCTCCACCAACAGGCCGCCATCGGGCGGGACATAGAACGACGAGTGCCATTCGCCCGTGCCGCGCTCGAACTTGTAAGGCTCGCCGTAGCGCGCGATCAGCGCCGCGCCGAGCTTCGAGGTGCGCGCGAAGACGTCGCTGTTGTGGAAGCGATACTCGACCTTCCAGATCCGCTTGCTGTCGGTCTTCGTCGGGTAGACGCGGAGGAAATCGACGCCCTCGCGCCACTCGCCGAGGTTCGTGTTGGTCTCCTCGCCGCTGTTGAGCCCACAATCGGGACGGTCCACGCACTCCTTCTCGTCGAGAATCTTCTCGAAGGCGTCGCTGGCGGCCAAGATCTTGGCCCGGTCGATCGCGGCCTGGTGCGGCTTGAACCCTGCTAGGTCAGCGAGCTTCATGCCGATCTGGACGTCCTTCACGCTGAACTGCTTGCGCGCCGCCGCGACGTCGCCGCCGCCATCGGCTGCGGGCTGGCCGTGTTGCGGTCCGGCATCCGCCGAGCCAGGAAGCAGTGCCGCGCAGCCGGCCAGGAGCGCCGGCACGAGCACGAGGGAGGTCAGGCGAGGTGTTCTCATATCCAAGAGTGGGAAGGCGGCGCCCGACTTTGCGCAAAATCGTCACGCCGCGTGCGCGATCGGCCAGTGCTGGCCGGCGGCGACCAGCGCAAAGCCGGCGCCTTCCTCGACGATGCGTTCGGCGACCGCGTGATATGCGGGCCCGGCGATCCGACCGCGCAGGTTCCGCACGATGGCGTAGAGCGCGTGGTCGGGAGCCTGGCGCAGCGACGCGTAGTCGAGCTCGTACTCTTCGTCGTCGTCCCACAGGATGAAGCAGCGGTCGTCGCGCCAGTGTGCCGAGCGCGCGCGCAGGTGAGCATCTTCGACCTCGACGTATGCGTAGCGCGTGTCGTCGAGCTTGACGATGTCGCGACCGTCATCGCGGACAGCGAGCCAGCGGAGTAGCGCCAGGCGGAGGCGCGCATGCGTGACCGGTGCGCCCTCCTGCCAGAACGTGCCTGCTTTATCGAGGCGCAGGCCGATGGCTCGCATCTTCTCGACCTGCTCGGGTGTGAAGCTCACGCCCGAACCATGCCCCGGTTCAGGAGCCGAGGCGAGCGATGCGCTCCTTGGTCAACAGCTTCTGCTTCTTGAGGTTCGCGATCTCGGTTCGCTCGGCGGGCGTCGGCGCGCGCCGCTTCTCGAGTTGTTGCACCTGCGCGTCGAGACGGCGGTGTTCGGCGGTGAGCTCGGCAATAACTTGCGGCTTCGGTTCGAGTGTTCCCACGCATCGATCCTAGCGCATGTTTTTCGCGGTGGGGGCTCAGCGTTTCGGAAGCGCTCCCGGCACGCCGTCGGGATATTTCACCTCGGCCTCCGAGGGTCGGATGTACGTCGGTGCGCCGGTCGTCGTGACATCGACGCGCGGACCTTCGAGTGCGAGCAGTGCGACCGCACGGCCGCTCGGAGTCGCCGGGAAGCTGACGTCGTGGCCGTCGTGCCATTCGATGAAATCGCCGAGGATCCGGCAACCTGCGGGCATCCACGAGTTGAGCTCGTCGGGATGCATCACGGTCTCTTCGCGCATCACGACCGTGCAATCGTTGTCACGCCAAAACGCACCTGCATAGACCTCGCCCTTGCGCGCATCGAGGACCGAGACCACCGTGATCAGCTCGCGCTTGAGCAGCGGTTCGTGCGCCAGCGCCGCGAGCGAGGATACGGCCCACAGCGGGCAGCCGTTGGCAAACGCGATGCCTTTGCCCGTCGCCATGCCGATCCGCAGGCCGGTGAAAGAACCGGGCCCGGCACCGACGGCGACCGCGCCGATATCGCGCGGTCCGAGCCCTGCTTCTTTGCACGCAGCATCGACCAACAGCAGCAGCTCGGAGCCGCGGCCGTGATCGTCACTCGTGCGTTCGGCGAGCACGCGGCCATCTTCGGCATCGACGAGCGCCACGCTCGCGAAGCGAGTGGACGTATCCATTCCCAGGACGATCATCGGAGTAGGTACCGCACGACATCGTTGCGTGACGCGAGGATCGTGATCAACACGATGATGCCGAGACCGACTTGCTGGATTCGCACACGCGCCTTCGGCGACAGCGGCTTGCGCCGCGCACCTTCGATGCCGAACACGAGGAGATGACCGCCATCGAGCATCGGTATCGGTAGCAGGTTGATGAGGCCAAGGTTAATGCTGATGAGCGCGATCATCAGCCAAAACGTGTCCCAGCCCTGATCTCCGGACACTTTCGCCACCCGATACATCATCAGCGGGCCGCCGAGCGCTTCGGTCGGCTTGTCGCCGCCCAGGATGTGGAAGAACCCGGTGACCATCGTGCGGATCGTGTCGCCGGTGCGATCGATCGCTTTGCCGAACGCGTAGCCGAAGCGACCCTCGACGGGCGTCATCGCACCGGTGCCGCGATCGACATCGTTGTGCGCGCCAAACACGAGGCGCGTGACCGTGTGATCGTACTCGTCGAGCTCCTTGCGCCAGACCTGGGTGAGCTCGGCCGTGATCGTCTCGGTCTTGCCGGCGGCGGCCGCGCGCTTCCACGTGACGTGGAACGTCCTGGTCGGCTCGGCTTGCAACCGTTGATCGAGGTCCATCCAGTGGACGACAGGCTTCTCGTCGAGCGCGACGACGAGGTCGCCGACCTTGAGCCCGGCACCGTCGGCAGGCGAGCCCGGATCGACCCGCGCGACGAACATCTCCGCGTGCTCGATGCCGGTGTAGCTCTCGCGCTTCAAGGTCGGATCGATCTGCGTATCGGGAACGAGATCCGCGAAGCCCGGTGCGAGGAGCTCGACGGCCGGAATGCCAGGCAACTCGCTGCCGCGAAAATAGACCAGGCTCGTGCGGCGCGCGATCTTGCCGAGGTGACGCTGGACATCGCTCCAGTTGCGCACCGGCTGGCCGTCGATGCTGATCACGAGATCGTGCGTGCGCAGCCCGGCGCGTGCCGCCGGTGATTGCTCGTCGATCACGCCGACAAGGGGCACGAACGGCGCGTACGTGATGCCGACCCGACCTTGCACCGATTCTTTGCCGTCGCGATCTTTGGACCACACGGTCTCTTCGATCGGCGTGAGGTAGCGCTCGAACACCTTGCCGTTGCGCGTGAACCGGACATGGAGCTCCTTGCCGGGCGCCGATTGCACGCGGTGCTCGATGTCTTCCCAGTAGTGCACGGCGGAGCCGTCGATCTCGACCACGCGATCACCGGGTTCGAGCCCCGCGCGCCGGGCGACGCCGCTATCGAGCACGTCGCCGATCACCGGTGCGCCGACCATCGTGTGCGCCGAATAGAACGCGAAGTAGATGATGATCGGCAGCACGAGGTTCGCGGCCGGGCCGGCAAGAATGATCGTGAGGCGCTGCCATAACGGCCGGCTCGCGAGGCTCCGCCCTACATCAGCGTTGTTCGCAGGCTCCGAACCGGACGGTTCCCCTTCAATGCCCAGGATCCGTACGTAACCGCCGATCGGGAACACCGCGATCTGGTACTCGGTCTCACCGAGCTGGGCCCGGACCAGCGGCCTGCCATACCCGAAGGAGAACCGGAGCACCTTGACGTCCAGCAACTTGGCCGCGACGAAGTGCCCGGCCTCGTGGATGACCACGAGGACACCGACGCTGAGCATGAAATAGATGACGGACACGGACGGGGCCGCCGACGCTATAGCAGAGCTGCTATCCTGATCCCAGGGTGGCTACCAGACCGGCGAAGGCGTCAGACACCGATATCGAGGAGCTCCTCGACAATCTGGACAAGACCCTCGATCGGCTCAAGACCCTGTACGAACAGTACTTCCTGGGGATTCAAAAGCAGGCGCCTTCGTTCATTCACAACGATGTCGAGCGCAAGATCCGTGACCTGACCCAGATGAATCTGCGCAACACCGGTGTTCGCTACCGGCTCGCGACGCTCACTCAAAAGTTCGGCTCCTATAACTCGTACTGGCGGCGGACCCTGCGCCAGATCGAGAACGGCACCTACGCCCGCCAGCTCCAGAAGGTTGGCCGCGATGCGATCGCACGCGGCGCCGAGGTGCCCGAAGAGATCCTCGCGGCAATGCCCAAGCGCATGCGCGATCAAGTCATGCGCGATCGCGATGCCGCGCTCGCGCAGGCGCGCCGGCGCCAGGCCGCCGGTGCCGAGGCGCGCGGCGCAGCGCTCGACGAAGCCGGCGAGCAACTACCGCCCGAGGCCGACGCCGATTTCATCGCGATGATCAAAGAGCCGACGGAGATTCGTCGCAAGCTCAAAGGCACCGATGGCTCGCACCTGCTCGACGCCGCGGAAGGCGATTTCGATATCGACGCGTTCTTCGCCGAGGTCGAACAGCAGAGCGATGCGAAGCCCGAGCGCCGGGGCTCCGACATCACCACGCCGCCGCGCACGAAGAGCCCGACCACCAATCCGCGCGGTCGGTCGACGACGCGCAATGAGCTGATTCGCCAGGGCACAGCTCCCCCGCCACTGCCACGCGCCGCTACGAACACGCCGACCTCCGGCAGCCAGCCGCTCGCGCGACCCGATACGCAGAACGAAGCGGTCACCCCCGCGATCGGCTCGCCGGTCGGTGGGCGGCGCGCGGCACCGCCGCCGATTCCCAGTCGCGCGACGGGGGCGCAGTCTGCGCTCGCGCGTCCCCCGACCCAGACCGACGACGACAGCCCGACAGGAAACCACGCGCCGCTCGATCTGAACGGCGGTGCGCCGCTGCGTCAGCAGCCACGCGCTGCGACGGCAGCTCCGTCCCCGCCTCCAACACCGGCCGGTCGAACGACGGGCGCGCAACCCGTGCTCGATCCGCGAACCGGTTTTCCCTTCGGCCAGGTGCCTCTCGATCCAGCGACCGGCCGGCCGCAGCGTGTTGCGACGGTGCCGGGCGATCGCGCGGCGGGCCCGCAATCGGCGGTTTCGCGCGCGACCGGTCCGCAGCCCGCGATCACACCAGCTCCGCCGAGCTCTGGCGCGATCGTGCCGGCCTCTGGTGGTCGTATCTCGTCGCCCACGGCCTCGTCGCAGATGTCGCGCCCGATTCCGATCATCCCCGGCGCGGCGGCGGCGCGTGGCTCGGTGCCTGTCGAATCGCTGCACGGCCCGTTTCCGCGCGAAAAGTTCGCGACGCCGCCGGTCGGGATTCCGGCGATTCCCAAACCGGGGACGATTCCCCCCCCGCCGAAGCAGCCGACGCCGAGTGCGGGACCGCCGATGCGGCCCACGTCGCTCACGCCTACGATCGGCATGCCCGCGATCAGGAAGCTGTCGCCGTTCAATTCACCGCGGCCGAGTGCGGTGCCAACGCCGATCGTCCCGGCGTCCGCCGAAACCCAACCGCTACCGGCCGTCGGTCGCGCACCCGCGGCGCGAGTGCCTGGGAGCACCGTCACGCCTCCCGGCGGGGTTCCCGCACCGGTGAGGCCCGAATCCGTGGTGATCGTGACGAAGACGCCGTCGACAGGCGCGCAAGGCGTGCCTACGACCAAGCCGGTTGCCGGTGCGCGGCCACCCGCGGCAGCGCCGCAGAAGCCACCTCCCGGCATGACCGACGCCGACGTCAATGCGCTCTACGCGACATACGTCAAAGCCAAGGAGATGGTCGGCGAGCAGATCGGTCCTGGCGAGCACAACAAGCTGCTGAAGACGATCAACGCGCAGGCTCCAAAGATCATGGAGCAGTACCAAGCCAAGGGCGTGGATTTCTCGGTCGTCGTCAAAGACAATCAGGTCATCATCCGCGCGAAACCGAAGACCTGAGCCGAGCTATGCCTTCGCCGGGAGCTCGCACGCGCCCTCGGGCTCGCAGCGACCGGTAAGCCGCAAGCGGTTCTTGGCGAACCAGCGATAGCCGAGCGAGAGCAGCTGCGAGATGCCAGGTAACCGTGTCACGGCGACGATGCGACCCCAGCCGATCGCGGTGTAGAGCTGGCGAAATACCTCGACGCCTTCGATCCACGATCCGTCGGGCCGCCGCCCTTTGATCTTCGACATGAGATCCTTCATCGTCGTGCCTACCGCTGCTGGATCGAATGCGGGTGCGGCGATATCGGTGAACTCGATCTTGGCTGTTCTATCTTTGCGCATCAGCATGCGAATCTCGCGCATGCAGAGCGGGCACGCGCCGTCGTAGAACACTTCGACAGTCTTGCCAGGTGCGAGCATGCGCTTGGTTGCACCGAGCGGGCTTCGGGTTACAAACGATCATGGCGCGCGTGCAACGGCGGTTCTTGATGGGTTCGCGCTGGACCGCGAGCGCACCTTTGGCCAAGAGCGAGGGCGAATGCCATTTCGAGGTCATCGAGGTGCGCCGCGATGCCGTCACCCTGCGCGCGGTCCTGACCGATCGCAGGTATCCGCTCGCGATCGCCGCGCTGGAAGATCCGGTGTGGCTACTCGGTTGGCAGTCGCTACCGGAGTAACCTGGGGCATGGCGCCGTCGGCCGTGTTTCGATGCATCGCAGGTTGCTCGGGAAGTTACTCCCTCGAGCAAGTGATCTATCGCTGCCCCCGATGTGGTGGCCTGCTCGAGGTTGCGCACGATCTCGCCGCACTGCGCGAGACATCTGCCGCCGAATGGAAGCGGACGTTCCAGACGCGCTGGCGCTCGGTGGATGATCCGTATGCGAGCGGCGTCTGGGCCAAGCACGAGTGGGTCGCGCCGCAGCTGCGCGCGGAGAATATCGTCACGTTCGGCGAAGGCACGTCGCATCTCACGAAGATCCCGCGCTACGCGAGCGAGATCGGGCTCGGCGATGTCCGCGTCAAGCAGTGCGGCACGTCGCACTCGGGCTCGTTCAAGGATCTCGGCATGACCGTGCTCGTGTCGATGGTCAAGCAGATGATCGTGAACGGCGCGAACCTTCGCGCGATCGCCTGCGCGTCGACGGGCGATACGTCAGCGGCGCTCGCCGCGTATGCCGCGGCGGCGAACATTCGCGCGGTCGTGATCCTGCCGCGCGGCAAGATCTCGACCGCACAGCTGGTCCAGCCGCTCGCGATGGGCGCGCTCGTGCTCGCCGTCGATACCGACTTCGATGGCTGCATGAAGCTCGTGCAAGAGCTCGCCGATCGCGAAGGCGTGTACCTCGCGAACTCGATGAACTCGCTGCGGCTCGAAGGTCAGAAGACCGTCGCGATCGAGCTCGCGCAGCAGTTCCATTGGGACGTGCCGGATTGGGTCGTGATTCCGGGCGGCAATCTCGGCAATGTCTCGGCGCTCGGCGCGGGCTTCGAGATGCTGCACGCGCTCGGCTTGGTCACGAAGCGGCCGAGAATCTGCGTCGCGCAGGTCGCGCATGCAAATCCGCTCTACACGAGCTACCGCGCGAACTGGGCGGAGCTCGCGCCGATCAAGGCGAAGACCACGCTGGCCTCGGCGATCCAGATCGGGAACCCGGTGAGCTTCGCGAAGGCGGTGCGCGTGCTCAGGGCGTTCGAGGGTGTGGTCGAGAGTGTGACCGAGGCGGAGCTCGCCGATGCGTCGGCGCACGCGGATCGCAGCGGCTTATTTACATGCCCCCACACGGGCGTCGCGCTCGCGGCCCTTGGCAAGCTCGCGGCGCGCGGGGAGGTCACGAAGGACCAGCGCGCGGTCGTGGTCTCGACGGCGAGCGGCCTCAAGTTCGCCGATTTCAAGATCGGCTATCACGAGGGCACACTCGCCGAGGCACCGGCGCCGAAGTTTCGCAACACACCGATCGAGCTGCCCGAGAGCTACGACGCGATTCGCGATGCGCTGCTCCGCGGCCTCGATTCCTGATCCGCTCGCTCTCTTGCGTGTCATGCTCGGCAGATGCTCGCGGAACGTTGGTTCGGCATTGGTTCGGTCGTCCTTGCGGTCGCTGCTGCAGGCTTCGCGCTGCGCCCCCCGCATCACCATCATCGCGGCCACGGGGAGCGAACAGCGTCTCCGCTCCTCACTCCGTTGCGCTGCTCGGACGCGCCGAAGCTCGTGCCGCCGCCACCGATGGCCGCACGCGATGACGACTACGCGTCAGTAATCCGGGCGACCGATGTCGACAAGTGTTTGACGACGTCGGCGCGCGTCGACATGCTGATCAGCATCTCGCGCGACGGTCACTTCAAGAGCGCGAGTCATCGCCCCGAGAAGGAGACCGACGAATCGCGTTGCATCGCGAAGGCGCTGACCGGTGCCGTGTTCCCGACAGGCCCGAACCGCAATGACGTTTCGATGTCGCTCCGTTACTCGTTCACCAAGTAATCCGGCTAGCTGCAGCGTTGTCCTCGCGCGAGTGACCAGGGGGTCACAGGGTGTGAACGCCAGCTACAGCCTCGGTCAGAACAGGCCCCAAACGGCGGCGGTTTACGGCTTTGAGGACCGGTCTGGTACCGGTCTGGCGGTTGCAAGGTACGGGTCTCGTGCGCAAGCTTCTCGTGCTCGGTGTGTGTGCTGCCGCCGCGGCGGTGGTGGTTTGCGAGCTGCCTGAAGGTCAGGCAGACGCGGACCCACACACGTCGCGCCCGCAGGAGATCCAGAGCGTGGCGCTCGAAGGTCGCGATCTTCCGGTTGCTGCATTGCGCTCGGTGCTCGTCACGCACACGGGCGACCCGCTCGACAGCACGAAGCTGACGACCGATCGCATCGCGCTCGAGGCCGCGCTCGTGTCATCGGGCTACCTCGGCGCGAAGGTCGAGGCGGCGCAAGTGCTGTTGGATGCCTCGGGCGGCGCGTACGTCACGTTCGCGCTGACGCCGGGCTCGTTGTTTCACGTCCGCGAGGTCAAGGTCACCGGCGCGCATGCGAGCGAGACCGGCATCATGACGATCGGTCGCGGCGATGTCGTGCGCTCGGATCGGCTCGAGCAAGCGCGCGCTGCCTTGACCACCCGGCTCGCCTCGCGTGGCAAGCCGGAAACCGTCTCGGTGCGCTTGGTCTCCGATCCGCTGACCTCGACCGCCGACATCGTGCTCGTCGCCTCGAACTAGCGGTCCCGGTTCGTCTACTGATGCTTCTGGAGAGCTTCGATGCGGCGATCGATCTTCGCCACGAGCTCGGGCTTCGCATTCATCGACTTCGCCTTGTTGCAGGCGCCGATCGCGTCGTCCCACTTCTCCATGACGCCGAGCGCGAGGCATACATTGAACTGGTAGCGCGCATCCGGTAGCAGCCGGTCTGCTTGCTGGAACAGCGCGAGTGCTTCGGGCATGTGCGCGCCGAACATCTGGTTCTTGCCATCCTCGTTGAGCTTCTCGGCTTCGCCGCGATGACTCTCGTCAACACCAGGCAGCGGCGCTTCGACCTTTGGCGGCTCGGCGCGCGCGATGCGTGGACCGCTGCAACCCGATTTCGCGAGCAGATCGGCGACGGCCTTGCCGACCACCTCGACTGCTTCTTGGTCGGGGTTCGAGCCGCTGGTCGTCATTGCCGCGGAGTTGCCGCTGATCTTCGCGGTGCCGAGCAAGTCGCCGTTCTGGCCATCGGAGAGGACGAGCAAGGCCTCCATCACGGTCTGGTTCTGGATCGTGATGAACCCACTATCCTTGCCGGCCTTCGTGATCGTGAGGTCGAGCACGAGCTCGGCCCTGTCGTTCGCGCCGCCGACAGATGCGAAGCCGCACTTCTGGCGCAGGTTACTGTTCACACTCTGCTCGAGGAACTGGCCGAAGCCTTGGTACCCCATGACATTCGAGCGAACGCGCACGGCGACCGAGTGATAGAACTGCATGTTCGCGACCGGCATCGTGTTCTGTACGGTGGCCGAGGCGTGACAGGCGGTGACAAACAAGGCGAGGGCTAAGGCGCGCACGCCGCGAGCATACCGCTACTTGCCGTCGCTGCGAGATGGCAGCACGCCAGTCGGGCGAAGCCGCTCGTCTTCTTTCGGGAGCACGAACCGGCGCATTCCAGTCGCCTTCCACCACGCCCGCCAGCGTTCGGCCGCGGTCTCGCGGTCCTTGCGAGGCAGATCGTGGTGGTAGCCGAAGTATTCGCCGGTCAACCGCCGGAGATCCTGGATCGAGGCTTCTCGAACCGCATCTTCTTTGTGGCCGAGGCCGTCGATCAGCCACTCGATGCGGTGGCCGCGCCGGGCGCCTTCGTACCACTTGCGCCACCTGCGCTCGTTCGTGCCGAAGTCCTGGGCGGTCAGCGCGATCAGCGCCTTCCTGACGTGCTCGCCACCACGGTCCGAGCGCTCGATCGCGCCGATCAAGTCGCCGATCGCATCGGTATCTCCGAGCGCGACGATCGCGGCGGTCGACGCCGCGACGACTTCGGGCTCGCTCGAATGGATCGCACGACGCACGCGCGCGAGCGGCTGCGATAGCTCCTGCAGCGGATAACCAGACAAGGCTTCGATCGCGGTCGAGCGCACGCCGTAGTCCTGATCGAACAACCGCTCGACGAGCGCGAATACTGCGCTGCGCGGGCGGAGCTCGGCGGCGCAGATCGTCGCGAAGAACCGCACGTCGCGGTTCGGATCGCTCATCTTGTCGATCAGCAATTCCGAAGCGACCGAGCCGAGCCGCACCACGAGCTCGAGCAAGCCGCCGTACTGTGCGGCGCGCAGCGGTCGGCCCGCGACCGAGAACCGATCGACGCGCAGCGTGCCCGGGAACCTTCGCATCAGCGCACCGAGCGCTTCGACCGCGCGCTCGACCGCTTCGTTGAGCTCGTCTTCGGCGCCGCCTTCTCGAGCCGCTTCGATCCGGTCGACGACCTCCTCGATCGGGCGCTGTGGGTCGGTCGTGATCGAGATTTCGGCATCGTCGGCCAGGTCGTCCTGAAGGGGAGGCAAGGCCACGATCGGCGGCGCGCTCCACTCGGCGGGCGCGCTCTTCACGTGCTTCTTCGTATCGATGGCGCTCGCGTCGACCGGAATGCCGGTATCCGCCTGGGGCACGCGATAACCGGCGGCCTTGTGCTTGACGATCAGGCGGCCGAGCGCATCGGCGGCGGCGCTACCGAGCGGCAACAGCTCCGCGATATCGACGAGCTTGAGATCACTGTGCACGCGATGCGCGACGACGATCGCGACCACGCGATCGCGCAGCACGATCGGCAGGATCAGCGCCGACGGTGGCAGCGAGCCGCCGAGCTTCATGATCATCGCGTCGATGCCGGCGTCCCCGGAGCCGAGCGCGCCGATGTGAGGCTGCTGGTTGTTGATGACACTGCGGAACGGTGACACCACGTCGAGCGGCACGAGCACGTTCGCGATCGCACCAACATCGACACCTGCTTCGGCGAGCGCGACGCGCCCGATCGCGGCCCCTCCTTGCACCGTGAGCAGCGCCGCGTAGCGCGCTTTCGAGCGGGCCGCGCGCAGGAGCGTGAGGAACACGGTGTCGCGATCCTCGGCGGTCGCGAGCAATTCGCGAGCGCGGACGATCGCGAGCGGGCTATCTCGACCCTGGGTCGGAATCGGCTCGGAGCGGCGGTTCGCGCGCGACGGCACGGGCGTGACGGTCGCTGGCGCGCTCACCGGAATCGTCATCTGCGACGGGACGAACGTGATCTGCGGTGCGATGAACGGCTCTTCCGGAA
>JAYVLQ010000142.1:0-7281 GCA_043759355.1 Kofleriaceae bacterium | reverse complement strand
AACATGGGGTGACTTCGGCACGCTTGAGAAACCATTCTCCGCCCATCGGTACAAAGATATCGGGAAGCGACTGTCTCAAGCGACGTTGGCACATAGGGCTACCGCGACCTCGTGCGCGCGCGCCTTGCCCACGCACGTGCGCGAGGAATTCGACTCGCAACTTCGCACGCTCGCGAAGCGACGTCGGCACCGATCCTCGACAAGCTCGCATTCGAGACCGTTTGTCGCTTTCCGATGTACTTCGGCTGACCCAATTTGGTGTCCGTACGCTGGACGGTAGGTGGCGTGCTGCGCCTGCTCGCTGGGAAACGCGATATCCCGCGGCTTTTCGCACCGGGTCGTCCGAAGAGCGGACAACCCGACTACGAGGATTTCGCGGCGTCGCGTCGGGCTTTCCAGTGAACCGCGAGAAGCGTCGACATGTCGGCCAGGCGGATGTCGCGGGCCCGGATCGGCAGCACGTCGGCGAGATCCTCGAGTGGATCGATGCCGAGGGATTGCGCAGCGTCCTGAACGCTTTCGCAGACGCAGTGCCGATATGCGTGCCATGCACTGTTCGGTTCAGTACCGCTCGCCAAGCTCGGCACGCAGGTCGTGCTCGACGCGATGACCACACATTTACCGATGCAGTGGACGTCAGAGCGGGGCTCACGTTGTGGGCAGATACAACGGTCGTTGCGTCATGCCTCGCCTCCTGCGACGCGCGAACAGGACCAGCGCGTGCTGGCGCAGAAGGACGGCCGGTCGCCATGGGCGAGACGATTCGTGGTCCGCGATGGGGTACGTTTCTTTGGTCACTACACTGACGACGCGCTCGCGCAACTTACACAGTTCCTCGCTCATGTCATGTAGCGCTCGTTCGGCTCGGATCGAGGTCGTCGCAGCTCCCCCTCTTGATAAGGGCCACGTAGTCGTGGCAGGCGCGATGAGTTCACCGACGTCGCCGCAGCAGTTTCGTGGCACCATCACCCGGTTGGGGCTCGGGATCGACATCACGTACGGACCGCAGGAGCCCGAGTGGGAGGCGGTCTTGGTCCAAGTCCGAGACATCGACGACGCGTTCGCGCTGTCGACCATGTTCGAGTATCGCGACGACGTGCTGTTCGCGAACGAGCTGCCGGCCGATGCGCTGGTCACGGAGGACACGTTCCTCAGCGAGCGCGGCTTCGCGAGCTTTCTCGCGGAACACCTGAATTCGCTCGACGGTGTTGGAAGATGGACGTACATGGATCTGTACCGCCCGACGCGTGGCACCGAGGGCACGCAGGAGCGCGTCGACTCACTGGTCGAGCGGTGTCGTGCCGGCGGCGTCGAGTTGCACCATCGGCCACAGCCGCCCAAGCCGTGGCGCGTCGTCGTGTCGCAGCTCGCGTGCGACGCGGATCTCGCAGCATTCGCGATGCTGGCGAGCGGCTATACCGCGAACAGCTGGCCGATCGGTCTCGCGGCGGATCTCGCGATGCCTCGACAGGTGGCGGATGTCGCGACGTCCGAGCAGATGGAGGACTTCGTCGCGCGGTGTCGACGCGCTGGCGTAGTGCTCCGGCCGCGCGAGCCCGACTAAAGATCCTGGCACGCTCAGGTCGCGGCGGCAGCCGTGCGAGCCGCGGCCCAGCGACTTGGAAGTCGAGCTCCGCCACGTGACGAATCGACTTGCGACTCTCATGGTGCTGGTTTCGTGTTCGTCCGCGGTGAAGCCGGGCATCAGACCTGGGCAGGTGGTCGCGCCGGACGACGGAACGCTGACCACGCGCGTGGGCCACTACTGGCGCAGCGCTGTGCAGGGCCCCAACGTGAGTGGAGGCAAGCGCGAGCTTTTCGACGACGTCGATTTCAACGAGTGGAGCGGGCCGAAGCGCAACGTCTTTTGCATCGACTTCTCCGTCGGCGGTCGCTACCGCGAGCGCGCATCTCGGGCTTCAACTAGGGCTCCTCGCAAACTCGAGCAGCAACCCGCACGCTACGTTCATCGGGTGCGTCCGCCCGAGCATCGAGCATCGCCCGCTCGGACAACTCGCACAGCGCGGCCGCATCGAAATCGAACGTTGCTTCGATGAGCTCCAGCACGAGGTCCGGCGAGACCCGACCCAGAGCGGGACCATGACTCAGCGTAACTGCGAGCGCCGCCTTCATCGCGACCGCTTCGGATGGCGGCGCGCTGACCTTGAGCCCGCGGCGCAGCGGCGCATAGCTTTGTCGAGATCGCCGCGCCACCGCCACGCGATGCCGAGCCCGCGATAGGCATCGGCCAGCACCCCGCGGTCACCGCCCGCCTCGTTGATCGCGCGGCCGAGCGGCCCGGCTAATCCGATCACGGCGTTGAAGATCACACCGAGTACCGCGTCATTGGTGCGGGCCCTCGAGGGGCCGAAGTCGCTCGTCGCAACTGCGACGCTCGCCGATGCGACCACCGTCGACGTCACCGATACGACTGCTTGGCCGAGCTCGGACCCGACGCTCGCCTCAGTAAACTCATCGGGGATGGTCACGCCGCTGCTTCCGGGGAGTGTAACGATCACGGCACAGCGCTCCGGCCTTCAGGCGATGAGTCAGCTCACGATCCGCTCGGCGAAGCGGCTCGTTGCGGACATCGCGAAGGGCTCGGTAAACACCTACGATCGGTACGCAACGGGCGATACCGCACCTATTTCGCAGATCAAGGGCGCAACAAATACTGGGATCTCCTCTCCGTGGGGAGTGGTGGTCCGCGATAATGAAATCTACGTTACCGATGTGAACAAAAACTCGATCTCGGTATGGCCCGTCACCGCGACGGGTGATGTCGCGCCGACCCGCACGATCACCAACGCGTCGCTGGTGACTCCGCTGTCGATCGCCATCTACAACGACGAGATATACGTGCTCCTTTTGAATGGGAGAGTTCTGGTTTTTCCGACGAATGCGAGTGGTGATACTGCTCCCGTCCGCACGATTGCCGGTATGGCAACGACATTGAGCACCACATATGGCCTCGCCGTATACGAGAACGAAATCTACGTGTCCGACTACGTGATGAAGCAGATCGACGTCTTTCCTGCAAATGGTTCTGGAGACATCGCGCCGACACGCACGATCGTCGGTGAACACACGAACCTGCCGAACCCCTACGGCCTCAAAGTCGCGAACGACGAGATCTACGTTCAAAGTGCGTACGGTTTGACGGTATTCACGACGACGTCACAAGGAGATACCCCTCCGCTTCGATCCATCATCGGTCCGCTGAGTACGATCGCAGGAGTGAGTGTCGACGTTCTTGGTAGCGTACTCTTTGTCACGAATCTATCGCCACCAGGCGTTCGGATCTTCCCGCGTTACACTACGGGAGACCAAGCACCCGAGCGTCAGATCACGGGAACGATGAACACGTCACTCGCAGCGCCACGCGAGATCGTGTTTTACTACAGGCAGGCGCGTAGCGATTGCTCAGCTGTTGCACGTCGCGCACAGACGCCGGACCCCTCCGAGCGAAGAGGATAAGCCCGCGTTGGATCGAACTTTACTGTCTCGCGCCGTGCGGATCCGCCAGTTGCCGGTCGATGGCGTCCACGTGGGCGCATAACGTCGAGGATGCGGTGATGAAGATGTCGGACGCCGAGCGCCAGGCGATCAGCCGGCTCGAGCGGGCGATCCAATCCGGGGACAAGCAGGAGCGCATAGCGCATAGCAGGATCACATGGCGCCGATCTACGGCCTCGCCGCGACGCGAAGCATGGCGCGCGTGATCGCTGACGCGGTGGGCGTCGAGCCCGATCAGATCCTGAAGACCGATCTGATGCTGTTCGATCCCGCTCGCGCCCGCGCTCGGCGGTCGATCCGACGGTCATCTCGGCACCGTTGATCACCACGCTCGTCGATGCATCCGGTCTGTTCATCTACTTCACGGTCGCGAGGCTGATGATCGCCTCGCTGTCGGCGAGCCCGATCGTGCAGGACCTGCCGGCGTGGCAGTCGGCCGAGGTCGTCGCTCACTCCGACCGGTCCGGCGTCCTGAAGGTCAAAGCGAGTGCGGACCCGAAGGGCCACGTGCAGGCGATCACGATCGATGTCGCGGGTTCGGCGGTCGACGTGGCGCCCGCATGGATCACGAGTCTGCCGCCGCTCGAGCTCGCGACGCTCTCCCTGCGCGGCGACGGCCCGGACAACGCACACGAGCTCTACGTCTCGTTCGCGACCGGCGGTAAAGACAACGAGCACGTACGGTTCGTGATCCGGCGTGGCGTCGTCACCGAGGTGGACATCACGAAGGTGTCGTCGGAAGGCAAAGAACACGTCGAGGTTCGTGCGCCACCCGCGCGGTGACGGTCAGAATCGGCTGCCGGTGTCGAACGAGAACTGCGAGAACTGCGCCATCACGAGCTTTCCACGCGGTGCCCGACTTCTCGTAGACCGTGAGGAGCTGGTGTCGAAGTCTTCGCGCCGCTGGACTCCACTACTTGTCCGCTGCGTTGCCGCCGCGCTTTGCCTGTTCGTCACGATAGGCCTGCGCGAGCTCGCACGAATTCGCGATGTGCGCGACGCACGCCTTATCGTAGAGCGGTAGGACTTCTTCGGCGTTGTTGTGGAGCCCGCCGAGGTTCTTGCCGTGCATGGCGCCGAGCCGGAAACAGGCCTCGGCGGTGCCGCGGTCGCAGCGCTGCTTGAACGCGATCGCGCTGCGGTTCGCGACCCAGTCGGTATCGCTCGTGTACGCGGCCAGGTTGTCGCATGCCTTGTCGATCCGGCCGACACACGCGTCGATCAGCGCGTCCGCCATCTGTCCCAGATCGGTGCTGAGATTCTTGGCCTGTTCGCCGTGGCGGAACACGTACATCATCCGGTCGCAGCCGATCGATGACTGGAGCTTGCAGGCCTCGAAGTAGTACGCGATCGCCGTGTCGGCGTGACTCATCAGGAAGCTGATGATGCCGCCCTGTTTGTTATCGTAGTACTGCGCCACGTCGAGGCACTGCTCGAGCTTTCCCGCCTTGCACGCGTGCTTCTCGGAGCGCTTGCGGACATCGCAGCTCGAGAACGCAAAGAGTACGAGGGCGATCGGAAACGCGATGATCGCGATCATCGCGACGATCCGGGAATACGTGCGCTGGCTCGACAGGGACATCGACCTTCATTACGTCACAACCCACCGCCGAACGTGTACGATTTCGTGCAATGCCGTGTTCGATTCTCGATAGAGGATTCGCGTGAATCTCGACGAAGCGCTGGTCGAATTTTGCAGGACGCGGTCGAGCGAGCTCGCGGATGCAATCGACCAGCTCGGTCGCGAAGCGCTCGAGGACTTCGCCGCGCCCACGCCGAAGAAGAACCTCGAGTTTCATCAAGCGTGGAAGCAGCTCGCTGCCGACCCTGCCAGGCGCTCGTGGTGCCTCGAGACGCTGCTCGACAAATTGCCCAAGTTGTCCGACGGCGCGGCACTGAGCTATCGCGAGAAGGTCGACGCGGTGATCGAACGGCTCGAGGTGCTCAAGAAGATCGCGCCCGATCCGCGGATCGGGCGCGCCATGCTCGCCTACTGGACCTTACGGTCGCCGAACATGGACACGATCAGACTTGTCGAGGCGTTGATCCTTCACGCGGACGATCGGACCAGCAGCTCGCCGCAGATCGACGAGATGCGACAAGACCGCGCGTTCGCGTCGGTGTTGAAGAAGGCCAAGTTCCCCGAGCCCGTCGTCCTCGATGCCACGGTGAAGGCGAGTGCGGCGAGGGTAACGCCGGTCAAGCGGGATACCAGTGCGCTGTTCTCGGCCGTCTACGAATCACCCGATGCCGACGAGCCCCGCGAGATCCTCGCCGATGCGCTGCAAGAGGCAGGGGATCCGCGTGGCGAGTTTATCGCGTTGCAGTTGCGCGAGCATCGAGGCGATCCGAGCGAGGCGCTGCGCGATCGTGCGCAGGAGCTGGTCACGCAACACGGCAAGACGTGGTTGGGCCCACTCCGGCCTATTACGTATCGCGCCGAGATGCGGCGAGGGTTCTTGCAACGTCTCGAGCTCGCCGGCTCGTGGAGCTCGAAACATTGGGTCGCGCTCGCGCAGGAACCGATGCTCGCGACGGTCGAAGAATTGAGCGCGGCGCAGGCGAACGCGAAGGTCTACGCGGCGTTCCTGGCGGGGCGGATCGCGAAGACGATCCGGACGGTCGAGGTCTTCGACAAGAGCGGGTGGGCGGTCGTGACCTCGACGCCCATGCCACGACTCGTCCACATCATCAATGGTCACTGGGGACGCCGTGCAGATGCCAACGAACGGTTCGAGACGCTGATCGCTCCGTGGCTGGTAGACCGTGCGCAGATCACGCAGCTGACGCTGACGGATACGCAGTCGGTCACATCGATCCCGAAGCCCGTCGCCGCGCGGCTCACTGATCTCACGGTGTACTGCTCGCAGACCGCTGGCGCGAAGCTGTGGGAGGCGTGGCCGAAGCTACGCACCCTGACGATCACGCCGAGCGAAGCAAAAATCCGGTTTGCGCGCGATGGCGAGAAGGCGGTCGTCATCCTCGAGCGGTTCTGGGGTGGGGCAGGGCCGAAGCTCTCGCTGCCGAAGTCGATCAAGCGCCTCGAGCTCACGAACAACGTGCGCGTCGCCAGGCTGATGGAGCAGACCTACAAGCGGCGATACGACGTGGCGGTCGTGAAGATGCCCTCGGGCACGATCACCGGCGTGAAGTGAGCTAGCCGAGCGCCTGCACGGCGCCCGTGAATGCCTCGACCGGCTCGAGCGCATATCGCCTGCACTCCGAAGCCGCGAATCTCGTCGCGATCGAGCTCGCGCGCGGCGGCGAGATCGGCGAGCCGCGGATCTTCAACTCGACGTTCGCGCAGCAAGTGCGCGAGGGCAACGTCCGGCTGCAATCACGGAGCGGAGAAGGGCCGCTGTACGATCTTGGCATCTACTGCATCAATGCCGCGCGCTACCTCTTTCGAGCGGAGCCGATCGAGATCACGGCGATGCGATTCGCGAGCAACGATGCGCGGTTTCGCTCCGCCGACGAGGCCTCTACGGTCACGATGCGGTTCGGCGACGATCGCGTCGCACAGTTCACGTGCAGCTTCGGCGCGCACGAACGCTCGCACTACGAGGTGATCGGAACCGAAGGCATGCTGTCGCTCACGAACGCATACGACTACACGAAGAAGCAGTGTATGTACGTCGAGGGAATCAACGGCACGCGCTCGCGGAGGTTCGAGGAGCGCGACCAGATCGCGGCAGAGGTCGAGTACTTCGCGCGCTGCATCTACGACGACCTCGAGCCCGAGCCGAGCGGCTGGGAAGGGCTCGC
>JAYVLQ010000141.1:0-49343 GCA_043759355.1 Kofleriaceae bacterium | reverse complement strand
ATGCAGCAACTGAACGCCGCCGCCTGAGCGGCGAGCCAGCGGCGGCCCCGTTGGGAAGCTCACGCTTCGACGTGCACGCTACGGTCTACACGCTCCTAGTTGGCAGCGAGCGCCTACGCCTCACCCATCAAGCCGCGGTTGCGCAGCTCCTCGAGCTGCTGCTTTAGCTGGAGGTCCTCGAGGTGCTCTTTCATACCTGGATGGGCCTCGAGGTACGCCGCATACGCGCCGCGGATGAACGTATCCGCATCGACGTCGCTGCGCCGCGCTGCTTGGGTGAGCAGCGATTTCCACGACGCAGCCGGCTCCGGGATCGTCTTAGGTTCGTTGGTCACGGGCATACTCCTTCCAGTTACTAGAAGCATCGATCGTGCCGGCGACAAGCCCCCCACATGGCTAGGCCCTCGCGTGTTATAGCGCGCGCATGCGTAGGACTTTGATCGCGCTGTTGATCTCTTCTGCTGCGTCGAGCTGCGGTGGCTCCCCCAAGCCCACCACGCCACCGCCGCAGCTTCCGGACGACAAGAAGCCGGACGTCGTCGCTGCTCCTGAGCCGGCCAAGCCGGTACCGCCGCCGAAGGACCCGGATCCGATCGACGTTCCGCTCGAGCTCGGCACTGCGTTCTACAAGCTGACGTCGTCCGGCAAGGGTACCAAGGCGGTGATCAAGATCGCCGCGACGACCGGCATGACCCAGCAGGTCGAGCTCGCCCTCGACTTCGCAGGCAAGCAGATCGCGCCGGCCGAGCTCGGAGGCACGCAAGAAGATGTTGCGCCGACCCTCGTGCTCGCGAGCGATGTCGTTGTCGGTGATGTCGGTGCTGATGGCTCGAAATTCAAGGTCACGGTCACGGGCATCGATGCGCGCGATCGCAAGGGCGCGAAAGCGACCAAGGATCAATTCAAGAGCGAGCTCGCCGTCCTCACCGGTATCCAGATGTCGGGGGCGGTGTCGCCGTCCGGCCAGATCAGCGGCATGTCGCTGCACGTCCAAAAACCGACCCCGACCACGATGGCAGCGCTCGAGCTCATCAAGATCTCGATGATGCCGATGTGGCCGCTCGTCCCGAACGAAGCCATCGGCGTCGGCGCGAAGTGGACGGTCACCACGCCATACGTGATCGCGAACCAGATCAAGGCGACGCAGATCACTGATTACGAAGTCGTTTCGCACAAGGGCACCGCGTGGGTGATCAAGGGCAAGACCAAGCTCAACGGTGACGACCAGACCGTCAAAGAGAACAGGTTCGAGAAGATCGGTGGCTCGGGTGGCGTCGACGTGACGCTCAGCGATGGTGTGTTCATGCCGACCTCGGCAACGACGCTCGTCAACGATTTCTCGACGAGCGTGGCGACCGGTCAGGATCCGAAAGACAAGACCAAGAAGACGCTCGTCCAGTTCCACCTCGAGCAGGGCCTCGCGGTCGGCGCGCCGGGCACGACGGCTCCGCCTGTCGATCCGAAGGCAGCGGCAAAGACCGGCCCGACGTCCGATTCCGAGCACACAAAACCAACGAAGCCGAACGCGGCGCCCGACACCGGCTCGCACATAACCGCGCCCGGCAAGTAGGCTCGGTCGCTCCGGTCGGTGCAACGGATCCGGGATGCGTTCTACGTCGCTGCCGGGGCGCCGGCGGCGAGCTCGCCGCGCAGGCGGGCGACGCGTTCGCGCATCGCGGTGCGCGCCTCGACCGGACCCTCGACCCAGGCGTGACGACCGAGCTGGAGCACCCAGCCAGAGATCCACTCGAAGCCCTCGCAATCGACAAGCAGCTCGGCGGAGCCATCGTCGCGCATCGTGACTTCACCGACCGGCCAGTTCGCACCGATGCGGTTGACCGCGACCGGATCGAGCTGGACGCGCACGGTCACCGCGTTCGCGCTCGGCACGTACAGCCGCTCGCGGCGATAAGCATCGAGGTCGAAATCGGCGGGGCGATCGAACCACGTGCCGAGCTGACGCAGCGACGCGATCCGATCGATGCGGAACGTCCGGACATCGCCCCGCTTGTGACAGAATCCGACGACGTACCACTCGCCGGCGTGGTGGACGATGCCGTACGGATCGAGCTCGCGACGCTCGTTCTGATGATGCGACGCGGAGACGTAATCGATCTCGAGCTGCTCGCGCTTGCGCGCTGCCGCGACGAGCGTGCGCAGGTGCGTCGCGACCGCCGCATCGGGCTCGGCGACGACCGTGGTGGTGGCGAGCGATTCGGCCTCGCGCGACTCGCGACCGAGGGCGGTGAGCAGCTTCGCTTCGGCCGATTGCATCGCGGCATCGAACGGCGCGATGCCGCTCTCGCGGAGGGCGCGAATGCCGAGCAGGAGCGCTGCGCCCTCGGCCGCGGTCAGGCGCAGCGGGCGGGTCAACCGGTGCGCGAGATCGACGAACACGCGACCCTCGTCGACGGACACCAGCAAGTACTCGCCCGGATCGCCATCCGGCGGCCCGACTTGAGACAGCAGCTCGAGATCGCCGAGCAGCTCTTCGCGATCGGCGCCGATCTGCTTCGCCAGCGCCTCGACCGGCACGCCCTCGGGGTGCTTCGCGACGTACGGCACGATGAACAGCAAGCGGCGCAATCGCTGCGCGACATCGCGGCTCATTGCACGGCTCCATCGAGCGTCGCGTAACCTTCGTAGCGCTCGTCGATCGCGGCGAGCTCGTCACTGATCCGCGCGCGCAACTTGTCGCCCCGCACGACCTGGACTGCACCCTTCGCGGCGAGCACGCGGCTCGCGGCGAACTCCGGGTTCGTGCAGTCGAACGTGATCAGCGTGCGGTTCCCATCGACGCGCTTGACCGCGGTGGCGCCGAAATCTTCATTGAGGATCTCGGCGGCTTGAGCGGCGATCGCGAGCTGGACCTCCTCGGGCGGCTCGCTCGCGAATGTCCACGGCGAGCGGGTCGCGTACGCTTTCACGTCGAAATCGGCCGGCCGCTCGAAGTCGGGCGATTTCGGCTTCGGCGCCATCACCGCCTCGCGAATCCGATCGACGCGGAACGAGCGCACCTCGTGACGCAGGTGGCACCAGCCGACCACGAGCCAGGCACTCTCGCGATACACCATCGCATACGGATCGAGGTCGCGGCGCGAGGTCATGCCAGTGGTCGCGGTCTGATACGTGAGGGTGACGCGCTTGTGCATGCGGGTCGCTGCCTCGAGCGTGGAGTAGATTTCACCGAGCTCGGGGCGCGAGATCGCCTTCTCGGGGAAGTGCACGAGCACGGTCGGGGACATCGGGGCGGGGCGTGGAAACTCCGTCGGCGTATCGGGCAGCTCGGGCAGATCGAATGCGAGCTTGCGAAGCGCGAGATCGACGATCTTCGGGTAGGTGCCACCGGGCATCGCATGCGCGACCGACGCTGCAAGTACGAGCGCCGAGATTTCGTCCGCGGTGAGCCTGACCTCCGGCATCTTGAATCGCTTCATGTCGATGACGTAGCCGCCGTCTTCGAGCGAATCATCCTCGTCGGGCGTGACGTAGCGAATCGGCACGCCGAGATCCAGGAGGTCTGCCTTGTCGCGCTCGAACGCGCGTAGCCCGGCCTCGACGTTGAGCGTCTGGTACGACGCGAACTGATCGCGAATCTCGCGGTACGTGACGGGCGTACGCGCGCGCAACAGGATCATGACGAGATCGAGCAAGCGCTTGCTGCGATCGCCGCGCGTGGCCGCGTCCTCTTTGCCAGGCTTCGCGTCGGCTTTGTCCGCTGATCTTGGGGACGCCTTCGCGACAGCTGGCTTGGCGGGCTTACCAGGCTTCACAGCGACCTTCCCCTTCGTGGACTTGGCAGCCGGCACCGAGCCGTTCTAGCGCGAGTAACTAGCGTACGGAAGCGCCGTGACGTTCAACCGGACTCCGGACACTATTAGGCATGAGCGCTGATCGCGTCCGCGACCTCGATGATCCGCAACTCCGTGCATTCGCACCGCTGATCTACGTCGCGTGGAGCGATCAGGATCTCGATACCGCTGATCGCGCGCGGGTCCTGTTCGAGATGACCAGGCAGCCGTGGCTGCGCCCGGCCGCCAGAGCCGTGGTCGAGGCATGGCTCGAACCGGCGAGCTCGCCGAAAGCCGAGGAGCTCGCACGGTTGCGCCAGTTGATCGAGCACGTCGCCACCACGACGAGCGATACCGACGCCAGGAACGTCGCAGACGAGATCGCGCGCACACTCGGCATCTTTGGCGCGACCACCGTCGTCCCTTCAGGGACGAGGGCCCCGCGGATCGCGGTCGCGGTCGAGCCAGCCGTACTGGCCGATGCTCTCGATGGCGATCATCCTGAAATTCGCGCGCGCGCGCGCCAGTGGATGTCGACCGCGCATCGCGCGTACGGGCTCCCGTTCGCGGAGTACCGCAGCCTCGTTCGAGGCTGGATGGCGGACCTCGCCTCGACCGGATTGCCTCGGCTCGCGTTTCCGGGCGTGACCTCGACCGATGATCTGGCCGCGTTTAGCGCTCTGTTCGAGGAGCTCGGTCACGGCGATCTGTCGCTGCTGATCAAGGTCGGCGTGCAATACGGCTTGTACGGTGGTGCGATCTGGGCTCTCGGGACCGAGCGGCATCGCCAGCGCCTCGCGAAGGTCGCGAGTGGCGAAGAGCTCGGCTGCTTCGCGATGAGCGAGGTTGGCCACGGCTCGAATGTCGCCGGCGTCGAGACGACCGCGAGGTACGATCACGCGACGCGCGAGCTCGAGATTCACACGCCGGGCGAGTCGGCGCGCAAGGAGTGGATCGGTGGTGCCGCGCACGATGCCCGGTGGGCCGTGGTGTTCGCACAGCTCGAGGTGGCTGGCGCACGACAGGGTGTCCACGCCGTGCTCGTGCCGATCCGGACGTCCGATGGCCAACCGATCGCGGGCGTGCGCACGGGCGATTCGGGGGTGAAGATGGGGCTCAACGGCGTCGACAACGGTCGGCTGTGGTTCGAGCGCGTGCGCGTACCGGTTGGCAACCTGCTCGATCGGTTCGCATCGGTCGACAAGGACGGCGTGTACGGCTCGCCGATCGCGAGCCCCGATCGCCGGTTCTTCACGATGCTCGGCACGCTGATCGGCGGTCGGATCTCGGTCGGTGCCGGATCGGTATCTGCCGCGCGAGCAGCCCTCGCGATCGCACTGCGCTACGCCGAATCGCGCCACCAGTTCGGCAGCGAAGCCGAACGCGCGCTGATCGATTACCCGACCCACCAGCGCCGGTTGCTCCCGCACCTCGCCGATACGGTCGTGTTCCGGATCGCGTTTCGCGAGCTGCGCAAGCGGCACGCGAAGGTGTTTACCGGCGAGCTCGGTGATACGCGCGAGCTCGAAGCGGAAGCTGCCGCACTCAAGGCGCTAGCGAGCCGCCACGCGATCGATGCGGTGCAAGCGGCGCGGGAAGCGTGTGGTGGGCAAGGTTACTTGCTCGTGAATCGGATCGCGGATATCCGCAACGATGTCGAGATCTTCACGACGTTCGAAGGCGATAACACGGTGCTCGCGCAGCTCGCGGGCAAGGCGATGCTCGGCGCTTATCGCACGCAGCTCGCGACCGGCGGCAATCGCGCGGTGTTGCGCGCAGTGGGTAAGCGCGTCGCGTTGGCGCTCGGCGTGCGACGCGCGGGCGGTGAGGCGGTGAGCGATCGCGCATGGCAGCTCGCGGCCTTCCAGTTCCGCGAGGAGCACCTGGTCGAGACCTGCGCCGCGCGGATCAAGAAGCGGCTCGACGACGGGATGGAAGGCGAGCGCGCCATCCTCGCGGTCCAGGAGCACGTCGTCGCGATCTCCGAAGCGATGGCCGAGCGTCGCGTCGCGGACTGGTTCGCGGCGACGCCGGTCCCCGCTGGATCGGCCGGCGATTTGATCACCCGGCTTGGTGATCTGGCGCTGTTGAATCGGCTCGAGAGTCACGCCGCGTGGTTCCTCGAGACCGGCTACTTCGATACGACGAAGTCTCGCGCGATCCGGCGCGAGGTCGAGCTCTTGCTGCGCGAGCTCGCACCACGAGCGCGCGAGGTCGTCGACGCATTCCGGATCCCGGATGCATGCCTCGCGGCGCCGATCGCGTTCTTCGATCCGGCGCACCCCACGTACCCGTAGTCACGTTAGACTGGCGTGATGGTGCACGATCCTCGCGATCCACGCGACCCTCGTAATCCACCGGCGGGTGCGACGACGCTACCCGGGTCCGGTGCACCGGCCAACCCGCAGCAGGCCGGCCCGTGGCTCGGGAACGCGGAGCAGCTTCGCCAGCAGCTCGGCGTCCAGCCGCAACCCTACCCGCAGCCGTATCCATCGAGCCCTCCAGCGTACGCGCCACCACCGTACCCCCAACCACCGGCCTACGCGCAGCCGCAGTACCCAGCGCCGCGTCGCACGCACCTCGCCGCCGCGGTCAGGCCGCCATCCGGGACGGGCGTGGTCGCCATGGCGATGCTGTCGCTGCGCCGCGCACTTCGACTCCGCATCGATGCCAACGAGGTGCTCGAGGACGAGCGCACCGCGATGCTCGCCGCGCGACCGGCGATCACCGACGAGACGCAACAGGCATTCATGGCGTGGCGTCGCTCCGTGTTGTTCGTGGCCGCGTTGCTCATGATCCCGGTTGCGATTCTTCACGCGGTCGACAACACGACGTTCGAGGACAACACGCCCGAGATCTGGAAGACGCTCGCCTATGTCCAGGTGGGGGTCGAGGTCGTGTTCGCGCTGTTCTTGTGGACCCAGGTAGGCAAGTGGCGTTCCTGGCGTACGCAATCGCGCCGGCTCGCGTGGGGATGGTTGTTCTACTTCCTCACGCCGTTCCTGGTCTTCCTGTACCCGTTCGCATCCGCGGTGAACTATGGCGAAGGCGATTCGCGGACCGCGAGGATGGCGGTCGGCATGGCGATCGGTGCGCAGGCCTTTCTCTCGCTCGCGCCGAAGATCATCTCGCTCCTTCAGGGGCTGATCCGCGCGTCGATCGCGACGAAGACGCTGTTCCCCGGGGCCTCGGCTCCAGGTTGGATGATGGTGATCGCCGCGCCGCTCTACATGATCATCTTCTACGTCTTCGTGCTCTTGCCCTATCACTTCACCGACAGCGGGCTCGTCGTGCTCGGGACGGTGCTCGTGCTTACCGCGAAGGGCACGCTCGTTCGCGCGGGACTCGCGCTCACGCGACCGATGACCGACGAGGTCGCGCGCAAGGCCACGCAGCGCGCGCAGACCCTCTGGATGGTGCTACTCGTCGCCGGCATCGCGTGCATCGTCGTCGGCCTGTGGGAGCTGATCGAGAAGGCCTCGGTGGTGTCGCTCGCGACCTTCGCGCTCAGCATGGGCGCGAATATCATGCTGCTCACGCTGATCGCGACCGATGCCCTGATCACGGGTCTCGATCGTGCGCGCGGGGTCACTGCCGACGAGCAGGCCCTCGCTACGGAGGCGCAGACCGAGATCGCGGCGTTTACCGCGTCGCGCAGCTAGAAGTAATAGCGAACGCCGCCGCCGAAGTTGAGCGCGGCGCCGGCACCGTTGCCGGACTTGAAGTCGTACTCGACGATGCCGGCGAGCTCGAGGAACGCATCGAGCGGAGCGTTCTTGAAATCGAACAGCAAGCCGATCACGCCGCGGAGGCCCGCCGCGAAGTGGCTATCGCCTTGCGAGCCACCACTGTAGTCGATGAAGCGCACGCCGGGCCCGAGGTAGACCGGCATCACGAACGAATCGCGATCCTGAAGGATCCACGGATGGAACACGTAGTCGGCGTGGAGCTGGAGGCCATTCGAGATGAACGCCGAGCCCGCCGCGATCTGGAGCGCGCGATCCTTCGCGAGATAGATCTTCGCGCAGATGCCGGTCGGCTCGCCGACGATGATTCCGACCCCGAGCGTGCCCTTCTCGGCCGGCCGCCCCTTCTCTCCGACAGGCGCATCGTCTTCTGCGCGTAGAGGACTCGACGTGGCCGCAAGCACCGCTAACACCGCGAACGCGAAGCGCATGCAACGAACGTAGCCCGGTAAAGTTCGGCGGCGCAAATTCAGAGCAGCCGGTGCTTCGAATCGGAGCACCAGTGGGTCACCTACCCGTGGCCGGGCAACGTGCGCGAGCTCGAGAACACGATCGAGCTCGCGGTCGTGCCGGTATCCGGGCCGCAGCTCAGCGGTGGTGAGCTCGCGCTCGAAGTTTTCGTCCCTATTTCAAAGGAAGCGGCGCATGCGGTAGCCGACCCACGCGAGGACCTTGCGATACCAGGGAAGCCGCAGCCACGCGGCTTCGTCGTAGCGCGTGCAGTGCTCGCGATCGCGCTCGAACTGGGTGATCATTTCGGTGCCGACGATGGGATCGAGGACCTCGAGCGTGACCTCGAGGTTGTTCAACCGGCTCTGCGCGTCGAAGTTGTAGCTCCCGATCGTCGACCACGTGCCGTCCACGACCGCGGTCTTCGCGTGCATCATCGAGCCCTGCCAGTGCAGGATCTCGACGCCGGCCTTCGCGAGCCGGCGCAAGATGTAATCGCTCGCGTACTGCACCATCTTCACGTCGGAGCTGCCCGGCACGATGATGCCGACCTGGACGCCGCGCTTGACCGCGAGCGAGAGCGCGCGCCGCACGCCGCGCTCGGGCAAGAAATACGCGTTCTCGATCAGCACCGATTTCGTCGCGCACTTGATCACGTGGATGTAGGCCCGGCGGAACGTGCCGCGCTGACGGAGCTTGGTGTTCTCGATCACGCGCGCGAAGCTCGTGCCGGGGCCGTCGGGAGCTCTGCTCGCGCGACCGGGTGCGGGATAGGACGTGCCGCCGGTCGAAATCCAGGTCCGGCGGAACAAGCGCGCGAGATCGAGCACCGCGGGACCGCGCACGCGACAGTGCATGTCGTGCCATCCCTCGCCGCCATCGACCTTGGAGGCGTATTCGTTGGCGATGTTGAGGCCACCGATGAAGGCGATCTCGTCGTCGACGACGAGGATCTTGCGGTGATCGCGATGCGAGAGCCGGAATCGCCGCCGCCACACCGCGATCGGATTGAACGCGACGACGACGGCGCCGACCTCGCGGAGCTCTGCGAACCATGAATCGGCGAGGCCGAACGAGCCGACCGCGTCGTACATGATCCGCACGGCGATGCCGGCGCGCGCGCGTTCGAGCATGATGTCCTTGAAGCGCTGCCCGGTCTGATCGGCGGCGAGGATGTAGACCTCGAGGCAGATCGATTTCTTCGCGGTGGTGAGCGCCGCGAGCATCGCGGGGAACGTCTCGCGGCCCTCGCGGAGCACGATGATCTCGCACGCGGGTCGCCACCGCAGCAGCGTGCGGGCGTAGGTCGTCAGCGCGGCAGGCAGCCGCACCGCGATCGCTCGCGACAGCGGTTCGCCGTCGATCGCACGCGGCACCCCATCGGAGGTCGGGCGGGGCTCGTATGGAGAGGGGGCGGCCATCAGTAGCGGATTCCAACGATCGTGTACGCGATGTCTCCCTTCGGGCGCTGCACCGTGACGTCCTGACCGTCGCGTTTGCCCATCAAGGCCATCGCGACCGGTGCCTCCATGCTGATCCAACCGAGCTCGACGTTCGATTCGTCGGGTCCGACGATCCGATACGTGACCTCATCGCCAGCATCATCTTCGAGCGTGACCCACGCGCCAAAAAACACTCTCGAAGGATCGCTCGGCGCCTCGGTCACGATCGTGAGGGCATCGAGCCGCTTCGACAAGAACCGGACTCTGCGGTCGATCTCGCGCAAGCGATTCTTGCCGTAGATGTATTCGGCGTTCTCGGAGCGATCGCCCTGGGCCGCCGCGTCCGCCACTTCTTGCGTCACCCGCGGTCGTTCCTTGGTCCAGAGCTGCTCGAGCTCCGAACGAAGCTTCCTCGCTCCATCGGGCGTGATGTACGACTTACGAGGGGGTGTCGTCGGCGGCGGCCGGGGCGACATGGGACTGAGCATATAGCGTATGCTCCGTGCGGTCGCGGGCAATGATCTCGGAGTTGCTGATCGTGGTGGGGCTGTTGACGATCCACGGGCTATTTTCTGGCTCGGAGATCGCGGTCCTGACGGTCCGGAAGACGCGGCTTCGCGAATTCATCCGGCGTAAAGATCGCCGCGCCCTCGCGCTCAAGGGGCTGCGCGACGAGCCGGAGCGGTTCCTCGCGACCGTCCAGATCGGGATGACGATCGCTGGCACGGCTGCCGCCGCGTTCGGCGGTGCGCGCCTCGAGGGTGGGCTCGAGCCGATTTATCGCAAGCTCGGCCTCGACACCTGGGCGCCCACCATCTCGCTCATCACGGTCGTCGCGATCGTCGCTTTCACCGAGCTCGTCGTTGGCGAGCTCGTGCCCAAGTCGCTTGCCCTGCGCTACGCCGATCGTTACTCGTTCTTCGTCGCGCGGCCACTCCGTACGATGTCGCGCGTGGTGCGCCCGGTCGTCTGGATGCTGACCGGCGTGTCGAACCTGTTCCTGCGGTTCTTCGGCGACCGCACCACGTTCACGGAGGCCCGGCTATCGCGCGACGAGCTCCAGCAGCTCGTCGAGGAAGCCGCAAAGACCGGTTCGGTCGATCCGCGGGCATCGGAGATCGCGTCGCGCGCGCTCGGGTTCGGCGAGGTCACCGTCGCCGAGGTCATGGTGCCGCGCAATCGCGTGGTCGCGCTGCGCCGCAACGCGCCTCCGGAAGAGGTGCAACGCGTCCTCCTCGAGGAGGGCCACAGCCGCATGCCTGTCTACGACAACAATATCGACAACATCATCGGCTACGTCGTCGCGCGCGATGTGCTGTCGCTGACCTGGGAGAAGGGCCTCGTCGTGCTCGAAGACATCTTGCGGCCAGCCCACAAGGTTCCGGAGGCGACGCGCGCCCTCGACCTGCTGCGTGAGATGCAACGGCGGCGCACGCAGATGGCGATCGTGATGGACGACAGCGGCGGCATCTCCGGCCTCGTCACCACCGAGGACCTGATCGAGGAGCTCGTCGGCGACATCATGAGCGAGGACGATGTCCCCGATCACTACTTCACGCGCGAGCCTTCGGGCACGATCCTCGTGCAGGGCTGGGCGGCGGTCCGCAAGGTCAACCGCGACCTCTACCTCGACCTGCCGGTCGGCCGCGATCGGACCACCATCGCGGGCCTGTGCATGTCGCTCGCGCAGGCAATTCCGCAGGCCGGCGAACGGTTGACCACCGATAACGGGACCGTCCTCGAGGTGATCGAAGCCTCACCGAGGCGCGTTCGGCGCGTGAGAATCCACCCCATCGCGCTCTCGGACGAGGTTCCGACAGACGACGATTGAGCCGCTCCCCGCGGGGCGCCTGACGAGCTATTTTACGTTCCGGCAACGCGAGCCTTCCCCCGTCGAGATCCTGTAGTATTTCGCGGATGCCGGTCATCGCGCGCGACGCTGTCGCGTCTGACCATCTCGTGTACGCTTGGCCGTTCCCCATAGGTCCGGAGGAGCACGAAGTCGTGTGCGCAGATGACGAACAAGTCGTCATGTGCCCGGCGTGGCTGGTCGGCAATCTGCTGCAGACCGGGCGCCATCGCTGGCGCACGCCGGATCCCACGCGACCGGTGCACACGTTCTTCGTGCTCACCGCACCGGTCGAAGTCTCGTTCGACATGGTGACGATGTTCATCGTGCCGACCACTGGCGAAGGCGTGCGGTTGCGCGCGACCGGTTCGCTCCAGGTTCGCTGCACCGATCCAGCGCTCCTGATCGCGCAGTTCGTCGGCCTGCCGTTCGATCTCGTGAACGAAGCCATCTTGCGCTCGGTCTCACGCAGCGTCGAACGCATGCTCGCGCGCTTGCTCACGCGTCGCGTGATCATGGCAGGCACCGCCAATGCGGTGACCGACATGCAGATGCAGTCGCACATCCTCGAAGAGCTCGTCGCCTACAACCCTGCCGCCGGTGCGGTGTTCGGGGTCGAGCTCGTGCGCATGGGGCACCTCGCGATCCTCGCCGATGATGGCGCACGCCCGATCGAGGAGCTGATGCCGAGCCTCGAGTGGTCAGGTCACCACCTGATCGGCACGAACGGCTCCCCGGCGACCCCGCTCGCCGAGACGCTGCGCGCACCGCGCACGCAGGCCACGCCCAACCTGACATCGCCTGCGGTCATGCCGCCGCCGCTGCTGCAGGTCGAAGAAGCCGAAAACACCAAGCGCCGCATCACCGCGAAGACGATGCCCCCTCCGATGAGTACGGTCATCGTCGAGCCGCCTGCGGTGCCGAAGCCGCCGCGCGCGTCGAGCCAACCTTCGCAGCAGGCCTCCGGCGAGATCGTCGTGCGGCCGCGCCCGTCGTCGACCCCTCCGACGCCACTGCCCGAGAGGATTCCAGCAGGCACGCCTTTGCCAGCGGCGCGTTCGCGCGCGACCGTGCAGGGCTTCGCGGCGCTCGGCTTCGACGTCGCCACCGAGGCCAAGACCGAGGCCAAGACCGAGGCCGCCAGAGACATTCCGCTGCCGAAGCCGCCCGCGGCGAAGCCGCGCAGCATCGAGATGCCGCGATCGACCGACGAGATCACGCAGCCCGGGGTCCACACGCCACTGCCGGGCTCGATGCGGGTTTCCACGACTGTGACCTCGACGTCCGGGGAAGACTCAGGAAGCATCATGGGCATCGGCATGTCGCCGATCGGTGCCCAGATCGGCGTTGGCATCGCGTCTTCCTCGGTGGCGTCGGTGGCGTCCGGTGAGATCGTCAGAAAGATCGCGCCGGGCGTGCGCGTGCTGGTGCCGGGGCCGAACGGGCTCATGCAAGCAGCGACCGTGCGTCAGCTGTTACAGGGCTATTACGAGCTCGAGGTCGGCGCCTCGGGCGAGACAATCTGGGTGCCGATCAACGGCGTCATACCTCACGAGTGATCAATGAAACGCTTCGTCCTGCTGGTTGTCTGCCTCGCGTCCTCTGCTGCGTTTGCTAAGCCGCCCACGGGCGCGAGCGCCACGCTCGATCACGTGATCGCGGTCGTCGATGGTCGCGCGATCTGGCAGAGCGAGCTGGACGATCTCTACACGCGAAACAACCTGACGAAACCGACCTTCGATCAGACCCAGTCCGCGATCGACGCGCTGATCGACAATGCGATCGTCGCGAACGAAGCGGGGCGCATGCATCTCGACGTGACGAGCGCCGAGATCGATCAGGCGTTCGTGATGATCAAACAAGAGAATCACATCGACGATGCGCAACTGGAGAAGACGCTCGCCGAGCAGCACTTCTCGCGCGAGTCGTATCGCGACGAGATCGAGCGCCAGCTCCGCGGGGCGAAGTTGTTCCAGCTCGCGTTCGCGACCAAGGTTCAAGTCAGCGAGGACGACGTCAAGAAGCGCTACGACGAGGTCAAGAAGCTCGACAAGAATCTCGGCGCGTACGAGGCCGAGCACGACAAGGTCAAAGCGTCGCTGTTCGATGACAAAGCCGCGGCTGCGCAAGCCGAATGGATGAAGAAGCAGCGCTCGACCTCCCACATCGAGAAGCATTCGTGAAGGAGAAGCACTCGTGAAGCTCGCAGCTCTCATCTTGCTCGCTGCCGCTGGGCTGGGCGCCTGTGGTAGCACGCCGAAGCAAGTCGCATCGCCGCTGCCTGAAGATTCCAAGCCTGCTGCGGGGCCACCGCCGCACGTGCTTTGGTCCGAGCTCGAGGGCAACGTCAAGCAGATCACCGTCAACAGCGAGGACGCGACGCAGGTCTCCGCGATCAAGCAGACGCTCGCACCCGAGCTCGGCAAGCCGCTCGATCGCAAACGGCTGCGCGGCGAGCTCGCCTCGATGCTCGGCACCAAGAGCGTCGCGGATGCGACGGCCTCGGCTGTCCAGCTCGAGGATGGTGTCGAGCTCGTCGTCAACGTCACGTCGCAACCCGCACTGCACGCGCTCACCGCACACGAAGTCGGCGGCGCGGACATCCCGCTGCCGAGCCAGCTCGCGACCGCGACCGGCTTACCGCTCGATCCGGGGCTGCTCGATGCAGTCGTCGGCCAGCTGCGCGGGCAGTACCTCGCGAAGGGCTTCACGGAGGTCCACGCGACCTGGAAACAGATCCCGAGCGGCCAGATGACCGATGTCGCGATCGAGGTGACGCCAGGTGCCGCTTCCTCGATCACGACGATCGAGATGAAGGGCAATGCGCACGCCAAGAAGCCCGAGCTGATGAAGGCGATCGGCGCGAACCTCGCTGAAAAATCGCCGTGGAGCTCGGAGGCGGTCGATCATGCGACGCTCGCGCTGACCGCGTACTACTACGACCACGGCTATCTCAACGTCACGATCGATCCGCCGAAGCCAGCCGGCGCGGCCTCACCCGCGGTGTTCACGGTCATCGAAGGCGATCAGTATCGGATCGGCAAGCTTTCGGTGACGAACGCGTCGCCCGTCGATGCTGCGAAGTACATCGCGTTCATCGGCGCGAAGACCGGCGATATCTTCAATCGCTCGAAGCTGCAGGCCGGCATCTTGAAGATCCAGGATGCGGTCAAAGCGCAGGTCGAGCCGGTGACGAAGCTCGATACGAAGAAGAAGACGCTCGATATCGAGCTCCAGCTGCCGAAGAGCCCGGCCTAAAAATCAGTGAGACCGAGCTCGAAGTAGTACTTGGGCGCGTGCGATTCGATGCCCCACGCGACGTCGAAGCCGAGCAGCGGTAGCACGATCGTCGAGACGTACAGCCGGATGCCGGCACCCGCGTCGCTGCGGAACCACGACGTCCCCGCGGGTTGATCCGGGAGGTAGTTGCGACCCGGGAGATCCTCCGCGCCGCGGCGGACGTAGCCGGCGTCGTAGAAGCCGACCGTGCGAAACGCGAACAGCTTGTACTTGTAGACCGGGATCGAATACTCGGCGCGGAACATCGCCGCGAGGTTGCCGCGGAACTGATCGACGCTGTAGCCGCGCAGGTCAGACGCGCCACCGAGCGTGATGTCTTCGTGAAACGGTAACCGCCGGCCGGTCTGGAACCGAGAGCGGAGCTCGAGCTCGTGCTCCTCGAACAAGCGCCAGCTGTAATACGCGCGAGTCTTGAACGATTGATAGCCGTAGCTGTCGATGCCAGGGAGGGCGGATTCGAGTTGGACCTGGAGATACGGCCCCCAGGTCACGCCGAAGCGATGGCTGCGCCTGTCGAGCGTCGTGATCGCTTGCAGCGAGATATCCCAGCCGTCGTTCTGCGGCTCGACGACCGGCGTCTTCGCGGTGTCCGCTGCGTTGCTATCGCGAAAGTATACGTACGCGCCGCGTAAGCGGAACTCCTGGACGAGCCACCACGCGAAGCGGTAACCGAGTAGAAAGCCGGCATCGAGAAACGTCTCGGTCGATTCGCGCTCGATCGCGAACGAGCGAGGGTTGACGTTCGAGTACTCGGTCGTGATCTGGTGGAGCAGGTACAGGTCGTAGCGCGCTTCCCAGTGCGAGCCGTGGACCGAAGGATCGAGGAACGTGCCGAGCAACAGCGAGGTGCGGCTGCCGATCTGACCGTAGAGCAATAGCTTCTTGTTCTCGCCGCCGAGGTTGCTCTCCGCATAGCCCGCGCCGATCGAGTAGCTCGACGGCAAGATGAACAGTGTCGGCGCCGCGATCCACGACAGCTTGTCTTGGAGCGTGGCGACGACGAGGACGCCACCTTCGGTTGGCTCGAGGGTGACGACCGCGCTCTTGAACAGCTCGCTCGACATCAGCGCGACCTCGACCTCGCCGACCGTGAGAGACGAGATCAGGTCGCCGAGCTCGACATGGCCGAGGTAGCCGAGCGTTCGCTCGGTCAACTTCGAATCACCGCGGACGCGAAAGCCGACGATCGGCTGCTCGACGGCGGACGCAGGTGGTGCTGGGGCTGGTAGGGGGACCGCTCGTGGTGGCGCAGGTTCCGTCGTAGATCCTGATCCGCTAGCGCGCGCGTCATCGTCCGCAAGCGCTGGGTGCGCGGCGGCGAGCAGAACGGCGACGACGACCGCGCGGACCTGCACGCCTACTTCGGTTTCTTCTTTTTGCTGAGGAGGACGCCCATGACCATGCAGATCATACCGAGCATGATCTCGTCTGCGCCACAGCCGATGGGCAGAAGCCGCGTGTCGCGAAAGGCGCGCGCCGCGATGTTCTCCCAGGTAAAGCTCATGCTCCCCAAAAACGTCGAACGGTCCGGCGGAAACTGTAGGTGTTCCTCGGTGAATTTCCTGCAGGTAGAACCTGACTTGAACTGTAAGGAGGTGTCATCTGAACGCCGATCTGTCCGCGATCCGTACGCTTTTTCTGGTAGCAAGAATCGGTTTGAACACCAAGCAAATCCGTGAGAGCGTTCGATCCTTCGATGGTTCCTATCCTGATCAAGATCAAGATCATGACCACTGCGATGGCAGGCTGGACCACCGCCGCCGCGCCGGCGCCGATGCCCGCCCAAGCGGTCGCGACGATCGTGAATTCCGAGGTTGCCGCGCCGGTTGCGGTGAGCCTCTACGACGAGAATGATCACCAGACCGGCACGATCGCGATCTGGCGCGATGGCGCGGTGGACGATGCGACGAAGGCCGTCGTGAAGAAGCTGTTCCGCTGCCGCAGGACCCTTCGCGAGAAGATGATGGCGCAGCAGACGCTCGCGATGCTCGCGGATGTCTCCGATCACTATCCCGGCAAGGTCGTCGAGTACGTCTCGGCGTATCGCACCGGTGGTGCCGAGTCTTCGACCTCGCCGCATCGCGCGGGCACCGCGCTCGATTTCCGGATCCGCGGCGTGCAACTCCGCGATATTCGCGACTACGTGTGGAAGACCTACAACGACGTCGGTGTCGGCTGGTATCCGCAGGAGCAGTTCGTTCACATCGATACGCGCCCTCAGATCCACAACACCGCGTGGACGTTCTTGAACGGCAACAACCGGTACCATCCGTACTGGGCTGAATCGGCCAGGCGCCAAGCGACCGGTGTGGCCGTCGCTCCGCACGAGCATCGCGCTGGCTCTTGAAGCCGCGCTAGAATAACGAGTGATCACGAGGTTCGCGCCGTCGACGACGGGCGAGGCCCATCCGGGCACGCTGCTCTCCGCGCTGCTCGTGTGGCTGAGCGCGCGCTCGGTCGGTGGTCGCGCGGTCCTCCGGCTCGAGGACATCGACACGGAGCGCACCAAGGCCGCGTGGAGCGAGCAGATGGTCGTTGCGCTCGCCTGCCTCGGGCTCGCGTGGGACGAGACCGTGGTCCAGAGTTCGCGCACACGACGGTACGAAGCCGCGCTCGATCAGCTCGCCGCGCAGGGTCGCCTGTACCCGTGCACGTGCAGTCGCGCGGCGCGGCGGGGGCGCGTGCTCGCGCTAGATCGCGGCAGGGTCGCGCCCGACGGTGGCTGGGCGTACGAGAACACGTGCCGCACTAGCGAAATGCCGGCGGGGGGCTGGCGCGCCCTGACCGAGACCGCGGTGCGCGTACGCTTGCCTGACGATCGCGTCGAGCTCGTCGATGAAGGAGGCTTCGTATTGTCGCAGACGCCGGCGTTCGACCTCGGCGATCCGATCGTGCGCCGCCGAGACGGTGCGATCGCTTATCAGCTCGCGGTCGTTGTCGACGATGCCGATGAAGGCATCACCGACGTGATCCGCGGTCGCGATATCGCCGCCTCGACTGCCACGCAAGTGATGCTGCAGCGGCTCCTCGGTTTTGCGCAGCCGCGATATCGCCATCACTTCCTGTTCCTCGAGCCTGCTGGCGAAAAGCTCGCGAAGCTCCACGGCTCGATCCCGTGGACTGTTCTGCGCGGGTGCTACACCGATCCGCGCGAGCTGTGCAGCGTGATCGCCGTCGCCGCAAACCTCGGCACGGGCGCGCCGCAGGAGCTCGTCCAGAGCTTCGCGTGGTCACGCGTCCCGACCGCCGACAAGGTCGCGCGCTGGACCGGCACCTCGCTCGTGATCAGCTAACGGACATGGCCGTGCGACCTATTCAAAGATGCGCCAATCGGCGCCGAGCTCGACGATCACGGCGTGCTCGCCCGCGAACCCTTGCTCGAAGCGCGCCGCGAGCGTGATCGGCAGCGAACGCAGCGCGAGCTCGAGCTCGGCGTTCGCGCCGATCCCAGCGCGCGATGTTGTCATCGCTGCACTCGCGCGTAGATCACCGCGCAACCCGACGCCGAGTGACAGCCATGCGGCTTGCGCCGTCACGACCACGTGCGCGATGCCTGCGGTCAGCCCCAGATCATCGTAGCTCTCGTTCTTGTAGCGACGTTCGCTACCATCCGCGCGCAGCGCGAGCAGCTGCCAATGCGCCGCGATCGCGAACGAAGGTGACACGTGATCGCTGCCGACGACACCGAGGCGCACGCCGACGCGGAGCTCGGGCGGGTAGGCCGGCACGTGCTCGGCTCGATACGCGAGCGGATCGACGAGCTCTTCGCCACCGTGGGTGTCGCAGCCGTCGTACTTGCATGGCAACAAGCTCGGATGTTTTTGCGCCGGCGGTGGTGCCACGATCTGCGGATCGGTGGGCTCGTCGAGAAACGTCACCGCGCCAGCGTGCGGTGTCACGGCCTTCGGGGCCGCAACGCGCAGCACGACCGTCGCACGCGACCGCGCTGCGATCGTCGCCTGAGTGGTCGCCTCCGTCACGCCACTCGTCACGCGGATCTTGTACGTACCTGCCTTCGCCCAGATCGTGGCGGGGGTCGCGAGCGTCTCGCCTGGCATCGCATCGGTCTCGAAAGTGACCACGACCGCCGAGGAGTCACTCACGATCGAGAGCGCCGAGAGCTCGCTCGCGCGCAGCTGCGTGGCGACCGAGGCGCTCGCGTGCGCTGCCGCATCGCCGGCGCAGCCCTCGAGGTACAGCGCCGCGCGCGCCAGGTCCTTGCCAGTCGCCAGCTCGATTCCCTGCGCGCAACGGTCAGGCTCGGCCGACGCAGGCGCGGTCAGCATCGCCACCACGGTGAGGATCATGGCGAGCTTCACTCCCTCAAGATGACACGCACAGCCTAGAATGGTTGCGTGAGTGGCACGGCGAACCAAGTCCGCGAAGTTCGCAGGGTCCTCGACCGCTACCTCGTCGAGATCGTCGAGCACTACGACCTCTGCCCCTGGGCGCGCACCTCGCGCACCGGTGGCGAGCTCGCGGTCGAGATCGTGTGGGGAACCCCCACCATCGAGGAGTGGGTCGAGGCGAGCCGGCGCGCCTTCGCGACGTCCGCGATCCGCGTCGCCATGCTCGTCGCGCCGCAACTGACCATCACTCGGAGCGCGCTCCACGAGGTTCGCGAGCGCGTCGCCAAGCGTGCCGACGCGCTCGGCATCGCCGAGTTTCATCCCGGTGCCACGTTCGATGGCCAGACCCCGGCGCGGCTCGTGCCGTTCTTGCGCCGCTCTCCAGATCCGCTCCTGCAATGCGTGCCGCTGTCGTTGCTCGATCAAGTTCGCGGCCCGCCGCTCACGGTCGAGCGCTCCGCGCAGATCGCGATGCTCGTCAGAGCGGGTGGGATCCACGCGGTCAAGCCGCCAATCGCGGATCGGATCGCGAGTGCGAACCACGCACGGGTCTCGCAACACGAGCTCGAGGCAAAGCTCGCCGCGATCAGCGAAGACCGCCGCGAAGCCTACGTGCGCCTCGGCATCGCTTGATCGTCACGGCTCGGGTCCGCCCACCCATGTCGGCGATCTGCGCGAACGCTCCGCGTTCCGGCATCGAACTGAAACAGGGAGCTGCGCGCCGACCACGTTGTGCAGGACCGTCGAGATCGAGGCTACCCGCGGCTTGTCCGACGAGGATGGTAGCCCCAGCATGCACGCATCCGCGAGTCTGCTCACGATGAACTTTTTGTGCGCCGCGATTCGAGCTTCCGGACGGCGCTTGTAGAACGTGAGGAGCTGGTGGAGTGCGAGGCTGGTCGCTAGCCACGCGAGCGTGATGACCAGCAGTTGTTCGAGAGGACCAAGATCGTGATCGCCGTGTCGCATTCTCCGGCGCTGATGGTTTGTTCGACAGACGGTTGGCGCGTCAAGTCAGCGGTGCGAGCCGCAGGATCTTGCCGAACACATCGCCGGTCGTCGGATCGATCGCGGGGTCGATGAACAACCGCGTCACGGCGGTGTTGCGCAGACCTTCGAGCATCTCGTTCGAGAGCAGCGCGCCAGCGTCGGTCCCTATCGCGAACAGCTCTTCACCGGTGCCCATCGTCTTGGCGAACGCTTCGGCCGAGACGCCGGTCGAGAACAGAAAGCCGTACGGCCGACGACACCACATGTCCTGCCCGTTCGAAGTCAGGTACCAGATTCGTGGGGGCAGCAGGTCCACGAGCTGCTGCATGGTGATGTCGGCATTGCCCTCGGGATCGGCCATTTCGCGCACCCTAGCCGAAAAAATTGCTACCAAGGGGCGTGCGACCCAAAGGCGTGCCGGCGACGGCTCAGCGCAACATCCAACCCGCCGGCTATTCGATCTGGGTGGACGGCGCAGACCGTGCACGGCTGCGCGACTTCTATCACCTGTTCTTGAAGATGCGATGGGGCTGGGCGTTTGGCTTGATCGCGCTCGGCTTCTTCGCGATCAACCTGATCTTTGCCGCCGTGTATTTTATCGTCGGCGGCATCGACGGGGTCGCGAGTGGCTCGTTCTTCGATTCGCTGATGTTCAGCATCGAGACGCTCGGCACCATCGGCTATGGCGTGATGCATCCCGTCTCACATGCGGCGAGCATCGTCGTGATCGTCGAATCGATCACCGGCATCATCACGATCGCGCTGATCACCGGCCTCGTGTTCTCGAAGTTCTCTCGCGCGGTCGGGCGGTTTGCATTCTCGACCGACGCCGTGGTGTGTACGCACCTCGGTAAGCTCACGTTCATGTTCCGCTGCGGCAACGAGCGCTCGAACACGATCGTCGAGACTCGCATCCACGTGAGCGTATCGCTGACCATCCAGGACGATCGCGGCAAACCCTTTTACAAGACGACGGATCTGACACTCACGCGCGACCGGCTCGGTGGCCTGCGCCGTGGCTGGCAAGTGATGCACATCATCGATGACGGTAGCCCGCTCAAAGGTCTAGATGCGGAAAGTGCCAAAAAGGCCGAGCTCGAGATCGAGGTCATTCTGATGGGCTTTGATGACATCACGATGCAGACCGTCCACGGATCGCACCAGTACTCCGACGAGCACGTGCTGTGGCATCGCCGCCTCGCGGATACGCTCACCATTCTCGACAACGGCGACATGCTGTTGGATGTCACGAAGTTCAACGACACCCTTCCGGCGGAGTGATAGCGTCCCCGCCATGTTGCGCGCCGCTGTCCTCGTGATGTTTTTCGCCTCGGCCTGTTCGGGGTCGCCTGGCGGTCCGTCTATGAAGAGCTCGATGAACGGCGGCCCCGAGCCTGTGGCTCAGAGCTCGGAGGTCATCACCGCCGAGATTCTCGGGCGCGAGCCACTCTCGAACACCGCGCAGGTCAAGCACATCCTGATCGGCTGGAAAGAGACCGAGACGCACGACCCGCGCGCGGCGAAGCGGACGAAGAAGGACGCCGAGGATCAGGTCCGTGCGGTGCTGACGCAGCTCAAAGGCGGCGCCGATTTCGACGCGATGATGAAGGAGTGGTCCGAAGATCCGGGCAGCGCCGGCAACGGCCGCACCTACGCCGTGGCGCCGGATGCGCAACTCGTGATCGAGTTCAAGCAGCTCGGGCTGCGCCTCAAGATGGGCGAAGTGGGCGTGGTCCAATCGGACTACGGCTTCCACATCATGAAGCGCGTCGAGTAATCAAATCGCCGAGCCGACGCCGGCATCGATGAAATTGTGCGTACGCTCGCGTTCGCACGCGACCCACACCGCGAGGTTGGTGCGTTCTTGACCGGTCGGCTCGGGGCAATCCTCGTCGAGCGCGCCGCCCTTGATGCTGGGACACCGACCACCGGTGCCATCGCCCGGCATGAAGTTATTGTGCGCCTTGGGGCCCCAGCCCGTTTGCTCGTCGATGTGCTCCGGAACCTCGAGCACGCCGAGCAGCGTGTCGAAGTCGTGATAGATCGGCGCGCCATTACGATGCGAATGCGGCAGGTCGCTCGAGTGACAGTTCGTGCAGTAGTGCTCCATGAAGCCTTTGCCGAAGTTGTCGTAGGTGAGCGTGGTCGTACCTGTGACCGGATCGGGATCCGCGCACGTCGTCCCCGTCGGCGTGGGGCCGGCACCGCTGGAACAGCCGGCGAGCAAAACTGCGAGAACGAGCGTGCGCATGAACAACTCCTGGAAGTGTAGTGCGGTCTCGAGGAAGCCGCGAACGGTAAATGGATCGCCGACGAGCCGGCTCGGACCTCGGCAGCGGTGTCGACGCGACCTTTTCCCTGCCCCCAACCGGAGTGCCCCGATGAACGAGCGTGACACCGGCGTGGACCGCCATGGCGCAGCTCGAGGCGACGAGCGCGAGCTACATGCTTCGTTGAGTGATGTAATCCGCGCAGGACGCCGTGATATCCGACCCCGACGCGTCGGAACCCGCGAGTTTCGAACCTACATAGGTCTCGCAGCTCGCCTGGGTCGTCCCGCAAACCACGCCCGCGGCGGCCGTGCCGATTGGATGGTCGAGACAGCAGATCGTGATCGCGTGATCGACCGTGAACCCCTCGACACCGTGATGGTCGTCGAAGCACGCCTGTAAAGTATCGAACGGATCGGCGTCGACTATCTTGTCATCTCCACCACAGGCAGAGATCGATGCGGGAATCGCGATGGCGGCGACGAGAAGCGAGATGCGAGCCAAGTGAATCACCATGACTATCCTTGAACGAAAAAAGGATGACGTCTGTAGCTATGGCACCGAGATGTCTCAACGCCAGCGCGTGGCACGCATGACGTGATGCGGCTACGGCGCCTCGATGACGAGCCCGCGGCGGATGATCGCACGTCGCAGGGAGCGCAGCTTGATGTGGTCGATCGCCACGATCGCGCCGGTGACGGCCGCACCGAGGACGAGCGTGATGAATGCACCGTGCGTCCAGTGGAGCGCCGCGAGTATAACGGCGCCCCACGAGATGAAGTCGCGGCGCACCACGTACGGCGCGTAGGTCGCGAGCCACTGCAGCCAGCCAGGAAGGCTTCGCGTGGTCACGTTCGGCGCGTTCGGCGCGTTCGGCGCGTTCGGCGCGGCAGGCACGAGCTTCACGGAGCCCTCTTCCTTTCCAGGCACGACCTCGAAGCTGCCGACGTAGTCCTGGCTGTTCGCCGAACCGACCGCGACGATGATGTTGTAGTAAATGCAGTAGATCGTTACCGCGAACGCGGGCAACGAGATCCAGATCCCGAGTAGCCACGGATCGAATGGCAGCGCGCCGAAAAACCGCGGACCGTAGATCAAGTGGCAATGCCAGCCGAGCGCGACGGTGTAGCCGACGGACGAGAGCTCGTCGATGACGGTATCGACCCACGCACCGAACTTCGACGACAGCAGCTTCACCCGCGCGACCTCGCCGTCGCAGCAATCGACGTACGAGGCGATCAAGATGATCACGGTGCCGAGGGTTGCCGAGGCGTGGGATGGTTGCGCCGTGAAGTAGAGGCCGATCGCGACGAGGATCGCGACCACGTACGAGATCTGATTCGGTGTGATCGGGGTCCACACCAGCATCCGCGTGAGCGGGAACGAGATCGGGCGGTAGAGGTAGCGCGTGATCGCGTTGTCCTGCGGCTTCACCAGGATCTGGTAGAGCAGGCGGTGCGCGGCGCGTTGCTCTTCGGGAGTGCGGATCGGCGCGCGCGCGATCGACCCGTGCGGGATCTCGGTCGCGCCCTCGACGAAGCTCGTCAGCTGCGTATCGCCGCCTACGATCGCAGCGAGCACCGCAGCGGCGCGCGTGCCGGTGGCGATCATCGCGCCTGCGTAAGCCCCGGTTGTCAGATCTTGAACAAGCGCTCCGACCGGCACGACCGCTGCGACGATTCCGTCACCTGGGAGCGCCGCTGAGACGAGCGGCGCAGCCAACGGGGTGTGGACGAGTTGTTCGGCGCTCAGGATCAGCAGCGGGCAGGTCCGACCGTCCCTCCAGCCCGCGACCTGTGTCGTGTCTTCCACCACTAACACGCGGGTCGCACCCACGCGCTTCGCGACGCGGAGCGCCCGCTCCTTGGCTGTGAGCCCAGCGATGCGCGTGTTCGCCAGCGGATTCACCGCCAGTACGAGCGCATCTATCCCTGCTTCGGCACTGACCAACCCGCCTCGTACTAACAGAAAGCCGCTCGGGAATGCCAGTGACAGGATTTCATCGCTGTAACGCCGCCGATGTGGCCAGGAGTGGTGAAAGGCTGACACCTCGTCACGTCCGGATGTGCCAAGTGCGCAACAACACCGTGCCATTCCGGAGTACGCGTTGTCGCACACGGATTGCAGAAGGCCGGCCGGTCTATGAAGGCAGTAATCCTGGCAGCGGGTTGCGCGACTCGGCTCCGTCCCTACTCGGACGACACGCCGAAAACGCTCCTTCCCGTCGGTGGTGTGCCCATTCTGCGTCGCACGATTACCAGCCTGATGCGCTGTGGTTTCGACCAGTTCGTGATCGGCACGGGCTATCTCGAGCACATGGTGCGCGATTCGGTGGCCGCGTGGTTTACGGACCTCGACGTCACGTTCGTCTCGAACCCCGATTTCCGAACCACGAACAACGCGTACTCGTTGCTCCTGACGCGGCCTCACGTCGAGAACGATCCGTTCATGCTCCTCGATGGCGATGTCGTGTTCGACATCGACGTCGTCGAAGAGCTCGTCGACCGTGGTCCCGATTGTCTCGCGGTCCGGTCGGTCGGCGAGATCGGCCTCGAAGAAGTCAAAGTCACCGCTGACAACTACGATCGCGTCCTCGCGATCGGCAAGCACGTGCCGGTTCGCTCCGCGATGGGCGAGTCGGTCGGCATCGAGCTGTTCTCGGCCGCGTCGAGCAAGCGGCTGTTCGAGGCGCTCTACCAGCGCGTGACCGTGCAGGGTCTCGTCAACGAATACTACGAAGCTGCCTTCCAGCAGATCGTCGATGAAGGCTCCACGCTCTACGGCGTCGATATTGGCTCGATGTATGCGACCGAGATCGACACCATCGACGACCTCCATGCCGCGAACGCACGCCTCGCGCAGCGTCCGTCGTTCGATGTGCGTGTCGACGCTGTTCGTCTCGCAGTCTGAGCACCTCGGGGGCCGCCGACCACATGTGTGGTTGATCATTTCCATCACCGGGCGATGATGGTCAGATGGGCCCTTTACGTGTGTTCCTGAGTGGCGTTGTCCTGACTGCGTGCACCACCGCATCGACGAGTATCGTCACGCCCGACGAAGAATCGACGACCGTCGAGGGAGGCACCGTCGATGTACCGAGCGCGACAACCCCGACCGCGATTCGCCTCTCGGAGACCGACGACGCCAGGCCAATGGAGCCGGGCTATGCCGTCGGTTGCGCGGACAAGGTCGGCTCGTTCGAGACCAGCTACTACCGTGTGTTCGCGCTCGCGCCGCAGAAGTTTGAGAATCGCTACTTCAACATCAGCCGCGTGAACTTCGCGGTGCAGACCGCGACGGGCGAGCAGCGCGTGAAGGTCTTCGTCGGCACGTACGCCGGCACGATGGGTGATGAAGAGCTCGATCTCTCGAAGGTTGAGATGCTCGGTCAAACCACGATCGACGTTGCGCCGACGAACCAGGGCGAGACGTTGCAAGCGAACTTCGCCGCGGTCGGCATCCCATCGCACGCAAATCTGATCATCGAGATCAAGACCGACGGCCATCCGGATGGCGCCCAGCGCGACCCGAAGGGCTCGTACTTCTATCTCGGCGCGACGCCGGGGTACGAATCGTCTCCGGGCTACCTCCGGGCGCCGGCCTGCGGCTTGCCGAATCCCGAAATGACTTCGACGGTTGGGAACCTGCGGTCCCACCTCATCATGTCTGTTTCTGGAACTAATTGAAAACAGGTTGTTTTCAGTGACGCCCGTGGGGCACGATATGATTCATGAGGCGCTTGCTGTTCCTGGGTTGTCTCGGCGCGTGCGCCCAAGCGGGTAAGGCCGACATCACGGGGCGTCCCGACGGTGGGATCTCGGTGGTCGATTCGCGCATCACCACGCCCGACGGGTTCGTCGTTCCGATCGACGCGCCGCCGGGCATGACGACCAAGACGCTGACGCAAACCACGAACGAGACCCTCGTCCAGAACACAGCGCCTGCCTGTGGCAATAGCTCTGGCACCGAAGCGAACAACTACTATCGCGTGTTCGATCTGCCGACGCTCGGCATCACGACCGACTTCAAGGTCACGTCGGTGGCGTTCCAGGTCGACTACTCGACCGGCCAGACCGCGACCGTGCGGGTCGGCACGTACAGCGGCACGCCCGGCACGACGCTCACCCTCGCCAACCTGACCGTGGTCGCATCGAATCCGACCGTGACGATTCCTTCGACGACGACCGGCGCGACGGTGACCGCGCCAATGACCAGCGCGACGATTCCGGCGGGCAAGAAGTTGTTCGTCGAGCTCGATTCGCCGGCCGGCGCGTCGTTGTACATCGGCGCGAACACCGGCGGCGAGACCAAGCACGGCTACATCATGGCGACGGGTTGCAGTATCAACGTGCCGACGAACATCAGCACGGTCTCGGTGAACTATCCGACCGTGGACATGCTGATGACAGTCACCGGCACGTACTAGCTATCGCGACCGCTTACCAGTCGATCGAACCGTCGTCGGTATCGCGACCGCCGACGATCTGGATCTTCATCGTCTTGCTCTTGCCCTTCGGACCCACGGCTTTGATCACGTGCGGGCCGGGCTTGAGCGGGAGGTGGGTCAGCGGAGTCTCGCCGATGTTCTTGTCGTCGACGTAGATCGTCGTCTTGGCATTCGCAGTGATGCTGTAGAAGCCGTACCTCGAGAGCGCGCGAATCTCGTCGTGATCATCCGGAGCGGCATCCATCGGGATGTCCTGGATCGGCTTCTTGATCGCCGCGTCGGCGACCTGCGCGACGGCCGCTCCGTTGTTCACCGTCCTCGAACCGAGGAACGAGATCACGAGGAACACGCCGAGCCCGAGCGCGGCAAAGATCGCGAGCGCGAAGACCGTGTTGCGCAAGCTCTTCCAGCGGTGTGACGCGAGCAGGTTCGTCCCGTCGTCCGCCATCCACGAATCGGCGCCGACGTCCTCGGTGAGATCGAGGACCTTGGCGAGCTCGACCGTCTGCACCGGGACCTGTGCCTGCATCCGGCCGGTGCCCGGCGAGTGCACGATCATCGACGGGATGGGGAGTTGTTGGATGGGGGTCTTCGGGAGGAGCGCTGCCTGCTGCATCTCGCCGCTCGTCGCGGGCAGCGCCGGGATCGGAGGTGGCGTCGCTTGCGGCACGCGCGCGGGGATCGAAACAGGCGCGGCGTTCGGATCGTCGGCGGCCTTGAGGATCTCGTCGCGCGAGGCCATCTCGTCGCCGAAATCGGTGAACAAGAGGCGCGCGAGCTCTTGCGCCGACGCGGGCCCACCGAGCGTGGCGACCGATTGCTTGATCGCGTTGCCGAAGGCCTGCGCGGTATCGAAGCGACCGGCGGGGTCGCGCGCCATCGCTTGCAACAGCGCCGCACGCATGCCGGCCGGGAGATCCGGACGACGCTCGCGGATCTCCGGGATGGGCTCCTCGGTGATCGCCTTGAACGTGAGGAAGTCGGAGTCGCGATGGAACAGACGACGGATCGCGAGCATCTCGTACATCACGACCGCGAGTGCGAACACGTCGCTGCGACGATCGAGCGGTTTGCCAAGGATCTGCTCGGGCGACATATAGGCGTTCTTGCCCTTGACCGTGCCGGTGCGCGTACGCGAGTTCGCGCCGCGCGCTTTTGCGATACCGAAATCGAGCAGCTTCACGAAGCCGTCGCCGGTGACCATGATGTTCGGTGGCGAGACATCGCGGTGCACGACACCCAGGAGGTTGCCCTGCGAATCGCGCGCCTCGTGCGCGGCGTGGAGGCCTTCGCACGCCTGCATGATGATGCCGGCAACGACGCGGTAGTCGAGCATCTTTCCGGACTTCGAGAGCCGCGTCATCATCCGCGAGAGCGGGACGCCGTGGAGATACTCCATGGCGATGAACCACGTGCCGCCGAACTGACCGAACGAGAGCACGTGGCAGACGTTCTTGTGGACCAGCTTCGACGCGAGGTCCGCTTCGTCGCGGAACATCTGCACGAAGTGCTCGTCCTCCGCGAGATGCGGGAGGATTCGCTTCAACACCATCACGTCTTTGGCACCTGCGATCGTGTTCGACTGCGGGCGCGCTAGATAGATCTCGGCCATGCCGCCAGTCGCGATCTTCGCGAGCAGCTGATAGGACCCGAAATCTCTGGCGTCGCGGGGCACGAGGGTCCCCGCCGGAATCGTCACGATCTCTAGTATGCCTGAACGAAATCCGCGATTTAAGTGCGAGATGCACTAAGCGGGATTTTGACGATATCTCCCGACATGGCACCCGAGCCCCGGCAGCCTGCTGAATCTGCGGTTTCCCCCCGAAACCCCGGCTCAGGACTGCCCGCGCCCCCCGATCGAGTTGGGCTCGCTACCGACCCCACCGGGAGTGCGCGTCTGGCCAGGACCGCGGCTGGCCGGCACGCCACCGCCCCCGCTCACGGCGAGCCGTCATGCAGCGCCGACGGGCGGCGGGGCGATCACGTAGTCGTAGTACGCGCTCGGGTCGCCCAGCTTACCGTCCATCGCCGCACGTGCGACGTTGAACATCTCTCGCGCAGTTACGTAGTGAAGGCGAAATCCGTCACGGGTCTGTGCGTGGAGCGCGGCGTGCAAATTTCGTCCACCCTCACCGAGCAGTGACTTCGCGGTGCTCTCGATCGCACCGTGCGTGTGGACCTTCACGAACACCCACTCGGGGCGGCCCTCGATGTGGATCGCTTGATCGATCCAGCTCTTCACGCGCGTCGCGGTTGGCGGGTCATCGCCAGTGATCGCGCCGTTCTCGAGCCGCATGCCGAGACCTTTGCGTGCGAGCGAAAGCGGTCCGGTGATCATCAACAAGCGATCGTCATACATCGCGCCGACCCGCGCCCGCTCGCCATGCTCGAAGCAACGGCGCTTCGAGAGGTCACCATCGGGCCAGTAGATCAAATTGACCTTGTCGGGCTGACACGGATCTGGCGCCGATGGAAATGTGAGGTCTGCATAGCAACCGAGCTCGTGCAGCACGAGGAGCTCGTCGTCGACGCCGCACCACTTACGATCGGGGCGGCTGTTCGCGAGGCTCCAGTTGCCGTGAATGAAGGCCCACTTGTACTTGCCCTTCGCATCGCGTGAGATGTGGCCGTGCTGCGCGAACGTCTTGAGCGTCTCGTTCAGCTTCTCGGTCAGGGTCGCCCTGGTGTCACCGTCGTGATGCAGATGAACCTCGACCTCTCCAAAGCCTTGCTTCACGAGGCCGGCGAGCTGGTCCATGAAGTACGGGCGATATTCTTCGCCGGGAAAGAAGAAGCCGTGGCGCGGCGGGCGGCCGTTCGAATCGCGGAACTCGCCGAGCGCTGGATAACCTTTGACCCACGCATCGACTCGCGCCGTACCGGTCGCATCGTCGGCGTGGCCGTGGAGTGGTTCGTAGTGATCGCAGAGCGCGAACAACAAATGCGCATCACCGCGAGTGCGCGGGGTACGTTCTCGCCTGGCGAGGTGGCGCGCGTAGTCCGGCAGCCACTGATGGAGGTTCTTCTTGCGAAGTCGGGAAAACACGGGTGCAGCGCGGGGATGAAGGATCGATGCTAAGAAGGAGCGGCGCTATGGATCTCTACCGGCCGCTACTCGCGAAGGTATTGTTCCCTGCGTTCGAGGCGGTGCGTGGTCGCCCGACAGTCGGGTTGCTCCAGTATCTGCACACCACCGAGCGTTGGTCGATCGATGCGTTGCGCGATCTTCAAATGGGCTTCCTTCGCAGGCTACTCCGCCACGCTTACACCCACACCGCGTACTACCGCGAAGTTATGGACGCGGCTGACGTTCGCCCCGAGGATGTCGTTTCAATCGATGGGCTCCAGCGTCTGCCGCTGCTCGACCGCGCGACGCTGAACGCGACCCTGAACACGCGTCTGTCGGCAGCGCCGCCGTTCGCGACGATCACGAAGATGTCGAGTGGCACGACCGGCCAGCCCGTCGTGGTGAAGTACAACGCCGAGTCACGCCACTGGCGCGATGGCGGGCGCTGGCGCGGCTACGGCTGGGCTGGCTACGAGGTCGGCATGCGCTCGATGCACTACTGGGGTGTGGGGCCGAAGGTCACGAGCTTCACGAAGCGTTCGAAGATAACGCTCGACCACGCGTTCAAGCGCGAGCTCTATGTCGATTGCACGCCGCGCAGCGACGCCGCATTGACCGACGCGGTCGAGCAGTTTCGCGCGTACAAGCCGAACGTGATCGTCGCGTACGCCGCGGGTGCGGCGGCGCTCGCGCGCTTCGTCAATGCCAAGGGCCTGCGCGACTGGCGCGACACGCCGGTGATCGTCGGCGCGGAGCGGCTGTGGCCCGATGACCGCGACGAGATCCAGCGCGCTTTCGGGCCCGCGTTCGAGACCTACGGCGCGCGCGAGGTCCAGTTGATGGGTGCGGAGTGCGAGGTCCACGACGGGCTGCACACCACGATGGAAACCTTGATCATCGAGCTCGTGGTCCGCGAGGCCGACGGCACCGCGCGCATCGCGAAGCCGGGCGAGACCGGCGAAGTGGTGGTGACCGATCTCCACAACCTCGCGGGCCCGCTGATCCGCTATGTCACGGGTGACCTCGCGGTCCAACACGACGCGACCCCTTGTCCGTGCGGTCGCAACCTCGTGAAGATCGGGCCGATCGAGGGCCGCGTCACCGAGACCCTTCGCGACGGCAAAGGTAACCCGGTCGGCGGTATGGTGTTCAGCGTCTTGTTCGCGCTGATCGCGTACGAGGCCAGGCAATTCCAGGTCGTGCAACGTGTCGACGGCGCCATCCAGTTGAAGCTGGTGTTGGTGCAAGGCACCGCGTTGACCAAGGTGACCGACAAGGCCGTGCGCGACTTCGTCGAGAAGTACTTGTCCGGTGTCCCGTTCGTGATCGAGCTCGTCGACGTCATCCCGCTCACCGCGGCGGGGAAACGCAGACTGGTGATCGTCGAGAAGTGAAGAGGTTCGCATTCACTGGCCTGACCGGCCTGACCGGCCTGACCGGCCTGACCGCCCTGACCGCCCTGACCGCCCTGACCGCCCTGACCGCCCTGACCGCCCTGACCGGGTGTGGTCGCCTGAACTTCGCAGCGCATTTCGATGCGCCGGGTCAAAGCGTCCTGATCACGGCAGTCGCGACGGCACTTCCCGCGACCGACACCCAGCTCACGGCCGATCGCGAAGTCACGTGGTCCACAGATCTCGGCACGATCAGCGTCGGCGGTGTGTTCCGATCGGGCGAGCTCGCCGGCATCGCGACGATCACGGCGACGAGCGCCGCCAATCCAGATGAGGTTGGGATGGTGACGATCGAGGTCACGCAGTCGATCGCTCCCATGGCCATCGCGATGACACCTTCGGTGGTGACGCCGACCGGCCTCTCGAACCAGGTCCATGGCTTCTATTCCGATCGCACCAAGGCGTGGTGGTACTTCTACGCCGATCCGAGACCGGGGCAGCTCGTCCACACCCTGACGTCTGCGGACTTCGCGACGTGGTCCACCGGCCCCACGCTCGATACCGGCCACGAGATCGGTGACAACGGTGGCAACTTCTCGCTCGCGCGGCGCGTGATCGCGGACCACGAGGTCATCCATCTCGCGCAGAGCTACGAGTTCCCATCGCGCGGCCGCACGCACGCGCGTGCCGAGCTCACCGCAAGTGGGCTGGTGTTCGGCGCCGTGACGAACCCGAACGCGGGCGGTCAGCTCCAGTCGCCCGACGGTCCCGCAGTCATGATCACCGAGGCCGGCGCCGTGATCGATGCGAGCGGCTACGACTTCACGCCGATGACCGCACCCCTGTCGCCATGCGGTGATGGTGATGCCGAGCTCTACACGGCGGTGCAACCCGAGACCGGCACTACGAGCTTCGACGCGATGACGTACGACAAGACCGTCCTGTGGTGCGCGGCCAGTCGCGTCAACTCGCGCTGGCTCGCGAGCGACGGCGATACGCTGTTCTACCTCTACGAGGACGGCGCGCAGGACCCGCAACCGGTCAACATCTTGTTTCACGTCCGCCGCGCAGGCGTGTGGGCGCCCGACGAGACCACGGTCAAGACCACCCCGCCCGCCGTGTTCCCCCTGAATGTTTCGTTCTCAATCTCCGACTGGACCGCGCTCGTGCACGACCGCACGTTGCTCGCCATGCGCCGTCGTTCGACGGGACTGACCGAGGTTCGCTACCTCGATCTCGATGCGCCGACAGCATTCACCGGCTCGACGGAGCTGCCCACGAACGGCGGCAAGCTTGGCAGTGGCATCGCGATGGTGCCTTATGGCACGGGTGTGCTGGCCGTGGAGCTGACCTCGAATGACGCCAACAACTTCAACGCGCTCGAGTACTGCTTCTGGGACGGCTCGAGTTGGACCCCGTGGCACCCGCTGATCGCCGTGAACGCGGCGCGTGACGCGATCGCCGGTATCGCCGGAGGGGTGTCCGGGCGGCCCGCGATCACGTGGGCGGAAAACGACGGGATCGTGGGCGTCGCGTTGCCGTAGCGGTATGGTGCGAGCGTGCGCTGCCCTCTCGTGCTCGTGACTGGGTTCCTCGGTGCGGGCAAGACCACACTCGTGAACCACTTGCTCGCGCGCCGTGCCGAACGTGGTGCGACGGGCAAGCTCGGCGTGATCGTCAACGAGCTCGGCGAGGTCGGCATCGACGGTGCCTTGCTCGGTGACAAGGCGGCGCGCCAGGTCGAGCTCCCGGGCGGCTGCGTGTGCTGCGTGCTCGGCGATGATCTCGATCGCACGCTGCTCGACCTCGTCGCGACGAATCCCGATCTCGATGCGATCGTGCTCGAGACCACCGGTGTCGCCGAGCCCCTGCCGATCGCGTGGGCCGTGCGGCGGGAGCCGGTCGCGAGTGCGGTGCGGCTCGCGATGGTGGTCGCGCTCGTCGATGCGACGCACTTCATCAGCGCGGCGAAGCTGACCGCGGCGGTCGGCGCGCAGGTCGCGTATAGCGATGTCTTGCTCGTGACCAAGGCCGAGCTCGCGGGCGAAGATGCCACCGCCGCCACGATCGCCACTGCGACCGAGCTCGCACCGCGCGCGCAGATCTTGGTCGGTACCACCGACGAGCACGTCGCCTGGCTCGAGCAAGTGCTCGCGGATCCCGATGTCGAGCACACGCCGACCGGCCCCGAAGCTCACGACCATGCGGGTCACGACCACCACGGCATCTCGACGCTGGCGCTGCCGATTCCAGGCGCGATCGATCTCGAAGAGCTCGAGGACCAGCTCGCCGAGCTGCCCTCGGAGTACGTCCGGATCAAGGGCATCGCCGCCACCGCCACTGGCTGGGTCGCGTTCCACCGGGTCGGTCTGCGGGTCTCGAGCGAGCCGCTGCCCGGTGCACCTGACGGTTTTGCTGCGAATCAGGGCCGGATCGTCGCGCTCGGTCGCGACCTCCGGCAGGATCGGCTAGCCGCGTGCGTCCAGGCGGCTCTGTCATGAGACTCGCAGTCCTGGTTTCGCTCCTCTCGCTCGGCGCAGCCGCGGCTTGTGACAAGAGCGTGATCGCGGTCAAGAACACGCCCGACGCGGATTACAACCACGCGAACCTCGTCGCTGCCGTCGACGTGTTCATCGCCTCGAAGCGCACGCCAGCGGCGTACGCCGATCTCGCGAAGAAGGTCATCAGCATGCGGCCCGGCATGGATGCCACGGTCGCTGCCGAGGCCGAGCGCCGGGTCATCGTACTCGCGCTTGACCCGATGATGCAGCTCAGAGACCGCAGCATGGCGGAACAAACTCAGGCGCTTGCACTCACCGTATGGCCAACGTTGCTCGCACCCGCGATCGAGGCCGATCAGCTCAATCGCCAGCCCGATCCCAGAGCGCCGCTGATTCCGCCCAAGGCCGGCGAGGATCAAGCTGCGTATATCTTGCGGCTGTGCGAGACCGCGCTCGAGCGCACGTGCAAGCACGCTGTGCCCGAGCTCCAGGCGAACATCGTCGCGGCAATCGCGATCCGTCACGCGACCGAGCGCGTGCGAACCGCGATCAGCGAATGCCTCGAGTGCTCGAGCGAAGGTGCCGATCCAGGTTGGAGATCGGCTGTCGCGGGTTGGGAAGCGCTCGATCGCATCGCCGCCGATTCGCTCACCGATATCGAAAGTGCCGCGGACCCGGATAACTGGCCGCGCGCAGGTGCGGCCTCGGACGAGGACCCAGGCCTCGCAGAGGCCGAGCTCACCATGCGTGGCGATGTCGTCGTCAACGGCCACGCCTACGGGCCGAACCAGCAGCGCATTGACGTGCTGAAGGAGCTGCGCGGCGCCGGCGATGTGATCGCGTTGCACTTTCATCCCGATCAAACGCTCGCGCAGGTCCGCGCGGTACTGGTCGATGCGCGCAAAGCCGGCGCCAAGCGCGTCGCAATCATCGCGCGCGAATCGGTGTATCCGTATCGCCGTCGCGTCTACTGGGTCGCGGACGGGAGCGGTTTGCGCGCGAATCTCCGCGCGAACGATTCGCTCCAGCTCTTGCTCCACGCGATCGACGAAGTCGCGGGCCCCGGCACCGTGGCCCGTGTCGACTGAGATCGTCGACGAGCGCTCGGGGCATTACGCGCTCGTCCACCACGAACGCGAAAAAGCCCACCGGACGCTCACGCACGGCGTGATGTTGTTGGCCTCGCTGCCGGTCGTCACGGTCGCGCTGCTCGTGCTCGGCGGGCTACTGAGCTCCTTTGGCCCCGTGTTGATCACCTTCGTGTACTGCGTCATTGCCGGCCCGTCGGGCCTCGTGATGACGAGCCTGGGGCTGATGGAGTCGCGCGCGGCGACCAAGAAGCTCGCTGCGCTCGATCGCGAACGGTTGCCCGAAGCGCGGCTGCTGCGCTAGGAAAGCGGAGCTGGCTTGATCGACGTGATGTGTAGCGAGCTCTCTCTGCTCGTCTCGATCGTCACGCGATCGCCTTCGTTGAAGCGCGGCACGAGCTCTGCGGGACCTTGAAAACGAAGATCGACGAGATTCTCGAGGTCGAGATCTTCACCCTTCTCGTCGAGCGCGCGCTCGATATCGAGGCTGATCTTCGCGACCTGCCGAGCAGCAACATGCTCGAAACGCGTCGTCATCGTGTAGAGCTCGATCGTCCTGATCACTCCCACCACGCGCAGACCGATATCGGCCGCCATGAGCCCATGGTCTCAAGCTTGCGGTGGCAATTGAAGCTCGATGCCGTCCAAAGCGCGCGCCACGAAAATCACGTCCTCGTCACCTTCGACGGTGAGTAGGTGTGAGCTGCTTTGTGCGTACACGAGCTCGTCGCCCGCGCGGTAGAGCTTGCCGTCGAGATCTCGCAAGGTGCCAGAGAGGACAATGCTGTGTTCCTCACCGCGGTGCTTATGCGGCGGAAACGTACTGCCGACCCTCATGCGGACGATGCCACAGTCGGCATTCACGGCCGCGGGACCTGCCGCGAAGTGGATGAGGAAGATGCCCGGGGCCTCTTCGCCCCACGAAGACTCGCGCTCGCACAGACCGAGGAGCTCGCGAGTCCGGGCGACGGCAAGATCGAAGACTTCGGCAAACCGGTCCGCGAACCGCTCGAACCGACCCCCGCCGACGGAGGCCATCAGGCGCCTCAGGAGATCGGCCGGGGGCTCGATCGGCAGCACGAACGACGACAGGAGCGAATGGGTGCCCTCGCGCAGGGCGGCGAGCTGCTGCGCGAGCGCGGGATCGACCTTGAGTGCCTGGTCGACCGCCTGGGCCTCGTCACCCTCGAGCAGGCCCAGGGCGTGGAGCGGGAGTAGCTCTTGGAGCTCAGGGCTCATTGCCCACTTCCCATTCCTTCGCGGAGCCGGGTCAGGCCGGCCGCGAGGCGCGACTTCACGGTCCCGATCGGCTTGGCAATCTTTGACGCGATTTCAGAGCACGAAAGGCCGTCGAAATAGGCGAGCTCGACGACCTGGCGTTGCTCGTCGCCGAGGGTGCCGAGCGCTTCGCGCACCCGCGCGTGATCGGGGCTCGGTCTTTCGCGTTCGTCGACGACGACTTCGAGACCGGCGGCGCCAGCATTCCGCGCCACGCGCGCGGATTTTTGGTGGTCGAGACAGCGGGAATGCATACGAATCGCAAGCCAGGTACGAACGCGACCGCGTTTTGGATCGAAATCCTTGGCCGCTCGCCAGGCTTCCAAAAAGACGTCGTGCAGGAGGTCCTCCGCCTCGCGGCGCTCGCGGACGATCCGGACCGCGAGACCGAGCAGGAGGGGCGCGTGACGCGCATACAGCGTTGCCAGAGCCTGCCGATCGCCTTCGGCCATGGCCCGGACCAGGCCGGCGTCTTCGGCGTCATCGCCGCTCTCCATCTTGTTGCAACGTATCACGGCTTTGGTCTGGCCGCCGCGCGTGGTAAACGCCCGTGCTTGCTCCGAGATGTTGTCCGTGCCGAGGCGACTGAACGCACCTGGACCCAGGGCGTCCAGCTTGCTCGCGACCAGCGAGTGGTCGGCCGTGGAAAATCGGGTGGCGAGCTCGCGCTCGATGTCCGGGTCCCCGGCAAGCCGACGCCCTTCCATGTCGTGCTCAACCTCGAGCACGAAGAGTGGGAGTGCGATTGCGCGACCAAGGAGGCGGTGTGCTCGCACGTGGTCGCGGCCGTGCTCGCGACCGAGCAGGCGGGCGGCGAGATGCCGACCTCGAAGCGCGCGTCTGCGACCGTGCGTTACCTGCTCGAGCCCGATCCGGCCGGCGTGAAGATCACGCGCGAGCTCGTGACCGATGATCAATCGACGATCCTCAAGGGATCGATCATGTCTCTGCTCGCTTCGGGCAAGGCCTCGGCGATCGCGACCGAAGAGTGCGACCTCATCGTCGATCGGTTGCTCGGTGAACGCAGCCGGCCGATCACCGGCGACAAGCTCGATCTGGTGCTCGGCGCACTGGCCGATGCGACCGACGTGCGCTGGCGCGGCGAGAAGGTCACGACCAGCAATGAGCCGGTGATGCCTCGCGCGACCGTCGACGATTGGCAAGATGGCGTGCGGGTCAAGATCATCGCGGACCCGTCGGTGGCCGAGGTCGCGGCGGTCGGCATGGTGCTCACACACGATGCGATGTTGCGGCCGATCGGCGCGATCGATCTTTCGGGCGCACGCCTCGAAAAACTTCCGCAGCAGTTCGAGGTCGGCAAGAAGGCCGTGCCCGAGCTCCTGACCAAGACGATTCCCGCGCTCGCGCAACGCATCGAGATCGATATCCGCGCGAAGAAGCTCCCGAAGCTCGGCGCGAAAGAAGAGCCGCGGATGCAGATGGAGGTGTCGCAAGACGGCGACACGCTCACGGTGTTCCCCCTGCTCGTGTACGGCGATCCGCCGCGCGCGCGCGTCGATGGCCGCACGATGGTGTACCTCAACGGCGCGCTGCCGATTCGCGACGAGGACACCGAGCGCCAGCTCGTGCATCGCCTGCGCGACGAGCTCAACCTGGTGCCAGGTCGCCGGGTCTCGCTCGTCGGACGCGAAGCGTTCGTGATGCAGCAAGGGCTCTCGGGTTGGTTGCGCCACGACGCGCGCAGCGCCTCGGTCGGCAAGCTCGCCGCGCTCCAGGTCCGGCTCGACATCCAGGGCAACAAGCTCGAGGTCGAGCTCTACGGCACCGACGGCACCACGACCGCATCGGTCTCGGCCGCGTTGCGCGCATGGCAAGCGGGCATCGATGTCGTGCCGCTCTCCGGCGGTGGCTGGGGACGCGTCCCGAAGGAGTGGTTCGATCAGCACGGCGAGCGCCTCGCCGATCTGCTCGCGGCGCGCACCGGGGACAAGAAGGTGCCGATCTACGCGCTGCCCGATCTCGCGAAGCTCGCGGCCGACCTCGATCAACCGCCACCGCCCGAGCTCGAGCGCTTGCGCCCGTTGCTCGCGGGCTTCGAAGGCATCCCGCACGCGAACGCCGTGCCCGGCTTCGTCGGCGAGCTTCGCCCGTATCAGCAATCTGGAATCGACTGGCTCGTGTTCTGCCGCGAGGCCGGCCTCGGCTGCGTGCTCGCTGATGACATGGGGCTCGGCAAGACGATCCAGGCGCTCGCGGTGATCCCGAGCAAAGAGAAGACGCTCGTCGTGTGTCCCAAGAGCGTGCTGTTCAACTGGATGGCCGAGATCGAGAAGTTCCGCCCCGACCTGCGGGTCTCGACATACGCCGGCACGCGCCGCGCGCTCGATACCTCGGCGGACCTCGTGCTCACGAGCTATCCGATCCTGCGCAACGACATCGACGAGATCGGCAAGATCGCGTGGGACGCGGTGATCCTCGACGAATCGCAGACGATCAAGAACCCCGATTCGCAGGTCGCGCGGGCGGCGTACAAGCTCAAGGGCTCGTGGAAGGTCACGCTGTCCGGTACGCCGGTCGAGAACCGGCTCGACGAGCTGTGGAGCCAGCTCCACTTCACGAACCCGGGCCTGCTCGGGGGCCGCGGTGACTTCATCGAGCGCTGGGCCGAGCCGATCAACCTAGGTGATCGCGCCGCGGGGGCACGCTTGCGCGAGCGGATCCGGCCCTTCGTGCTGCGCCGGCTCAAGAAGGATGTCGCGAAGGAGCTGCCGCCGCGGACCGACGCGATCATGTACGTCGAGCTCGAGGAGTACGAGCGGGTCACGTACGACGCGATCCGCGCCGCAACCCAGCGCGAGATCGTGAAGATGCTCGAAGCCGGTGGCGGCGTGATGCAAGCGCTCGAAGCCTTGCTGCGCTTGCGCCAGGCCGCGTGTCACACGGCGCTCTTGCCGGGTGGTTTGCGCTCGGGTCCCGCACCGCAGACCTCGTCGAAGATGGAGCGCCTGATGGACGCGCTCGCCGATGCGGTCGCGGATGGCCATCGCGCGCTGGTGTTCTCGCAGTGGACGTCGTTGCTCGATCTGATCGAGCCGCATCTCGACAGCGCGAATACCAAGTTCGTGCGGCTCGACGGCTCGACCCAGGATCGCGCCGCGGTCGTCAACCAGTTCCAGGCCGAGGATGGTCCGCCCGTGATGCTGCTCTCGCTCAAGGCGGGCGGCACCGGCCTCAACCTCACCGCCGCGGATCACGTGTTCCTCGTCGATCCATGGTGGAACCCGGCGGTCGAAGATCAAGCCGCGGATCGCGCGCATCGTATCGGCCAGGACAAGCCCGTGATGGTCTACCGCATGGTCGCGCGCGATACTGTGGAGGAGCGCATCCTCGAGCTCCAGGCCAAGAAGCGCGGCCTCGCGGATGCGGCACTCTCGGAAGCCGGCGGCGCGACCGCGATCACGCGGGACGATCTGCTGGCGCTGCTCGCGTAGCGCCTGGTAGTCGTGCCGCGTCGCCGCCGGCGCGGCGATTAAGCGCTACACTCGATCCATGCCGGTCTTCCGGCTCGATGATCGACTCGTCTTTCCGCCGGTCCACCTAGCCGAGGACGGCCTCCTCGCGCTCGGTGGCGACCTCCGACCCGAGCGTTTGATCCTCGGTTACACGCAGGGCATCTTTCCCTGGTACGCGGAGAACCTGCCGATCCTGTGGCACTCGCCCGATCCGCGCATGGTGATGTCGGCGGGTGACCTCGTGATCCAGCGCAGCCTGCGCAAGCAGATCAAGCGCCAGCCGTATCGGATCGCGATCGATACCGCGTTCGAGCAGGTCCTGATGGGCTGCAGCGCCGCCCCGCGACCCGGTCAGACCGGGACGTGGCTGATCCCCGAGATGGTCGACGCGTACGGCACGCTGCACGAGCTCGGCTTCGCGCACTCGATCGAGGCGTGGGATGGCGATCAGCTCGTCGGCGGGCTGTATGGCGTGTCTCTCGGCGCCGCGTTCTTCGGCGAATCGATGTTCGCGAAGGCACCGGATGCGTCGAAGATCGCGTACTCGGCGATCGTGCGGCAGCTCGAGCTCTGGCAGATCGGCCTGATCGATTGCCAGGTCCACACCGATCATCTCGAGCGGTTCGGCGCGCACGAAGTGCCGCGCCAGAAATATCTCGAGCTCCTGAAAGTCGCACTCGACGAACCTACGAAGCGCGGCCGGTGGAGCTTCGAGATGTCGCTCGACGAGTTCGCCGCGACGGGCGGCATGATGGGCCACGTCGATGCGCCCGTGGTCTCGTCCGAACGCAGCAAGAGAGCCTCAGGCGGGTAACACCGGCTGGAGCTCCGCGATGATCGTCTGGGTCACGATCGGGTGGAGGGCGCCTGCGAGCGACATGATGAACGTCATCAAGTCGCCGCGGTTGTGCGTCCACAGCGCGCCGTGGAGGGCGAAGCCGTTCGCCGTACGGATCGCGGTGCGCGCACCTAGATCGGCGTAGACCAGCTCGCGCGTCGTGACCAGCCGCTTCGCGATCGACGAGAGGGGGGCGGGCACGTAATCTTCGAGCAGCTCGCCGAGCGCGGCCTTCGTCGCGGCGTCGAACGCGGTGCCGACGATCGGATCCACAAACACCGGCAGCGGATGCGGACCCGCGATCACGTGACCGCTCGGCGCGAACGTCGCAACATGGGCGTAGAGGGGCGCACCGAAGCGGACCTCCGCGCGGCCCTCGGTGAGCGTGCGATACGGATCGCGGCGCTCGTAGCCGAGCTCGTCGATCACCGCACGTTCGACACCGTCGCGCACTTCGCAGTAGCCGCGGTTAAACGCGACGCGCGTGTGTGGTGCGGGGGCGAAATCGACCACGACCGGATCGCGGGCGAGGCGCATCGCGCGATCGAGCACGTCCGCGCAGAATTCGGCTTCGCTCCCGGTCGTGCGAAAAGATCGCGCGAGCGCTGCAAACAGCGCGGGTGTCGGGTACGGGCCGGCGTAGCGAAGCGCGACGATACCGGCATCGCGTGCGCGCTCCGCGATGAAGTTGAGCAACAACGCGCCGCTACCGGGCGGCAGCTTCGCGGGCTCGGCGATGATCGGGAGCTCGCCGGGGCGGTCGAAATCGAGCGCCGACATCGCGGTCAATGGCGCTCCGGCAACATCGCAGATAATGAACGCGTCTCCGAGGAGAGGATGGTTCTCGGCTTCACACGAGATCACGAGGTCGCCAACAGCGAGATCCACGCCCCGGAGCTTTGCACGCTGGCACCGGGTTTGGCACATTCGCCCCCGGTATGAAGTTAGGCGTTGTCCAGGAGACCAAGCCCGAAGAACGGCGTGTCGCGGCCTCGCCCAACGTGGTGGGAAAGTGGGTCAAAGCCGGCTGGTCCGTGGTCGTCGAGACGGGTGCGGGTGCGGGTGCAAACTTCCCCGATAAACAGTTTGTCGCAGCCGGCGCCGAGATCGTCGAGCGCGCGACCGCGTGGCACGCGGATGTCGTGGTCAAGGTTCGTCCGCCCCAAGAGATCGAAGTCGAGCAGCTGAACGAGGGCGGCACGCTGATCTCGTTCCTGTATCCCGCACAGAACGAAGCACTGCTCGCGAAGCTCGCGGCGCGCAAGTTGACCGTGCTCGGCATGGATCAAGTGCCGCGCATCAGCCGCGCGCAAAAGATGGACGCGCTGTCGTCGATGGCGAACATCTCCGGTTACCGCGCGGTGGTCGAAGCGGCGAATCGGTTCCCGAGCTTCTTCACCGGTCAGTTCACGGCAGCCGGCAAGGTCGCACCCGCGAAGATCCTCATCATCGGCGCAGGCGTCGCCGGGCTCGCGGCGCTCGGCGCGGCAAAGGGCATGGGCGCGATCGTGCGCTCGTTCGACGTGCGCGCGGCCGCGGAAGAACAAGTGAAGTCGCTCGGTGGCGAGTTCCTCACCATCACGATGAAAGAATCTGGCGACGGCGCCGGCGGCTACGCGAAGGAGATGAGCAAGGAGTTCATCGACGCGGAGTACGCGCTGTTCCGCGCCCAGGCCAAAGAGTGCGACATCGTCATCACTACCGCGCTGATCCCGGGCAAGCCGGCGCCGAAGTTGTGGCTCAAGGACATGGTCGAGCTCATGAAACCGGGCTCGGTCGTCGTCGATCTGGCAGCAGAGCAGGGTGGCAACTGCGAGTACACCGTGCCGGGCCAGGCCGTCGTCGAGCACGGCGTCACGATCATCGGCTACACGGATCTGCCGAGCCGCATGGCCTCGGTGTCGAGCGACCTCTATGGCATGAACCTCTGGCACTTCATCGAAGAGCTCGGTGGTGCCGCAAACTTCAAGATCGATCACGACAACGATGCGGTGCGCCCCGCTCTCCTTCTCGAGCAGGGCGAGAACCGGTGGCCAGCTCCGCCGATGGCGAAGAAGGTTGCCGAGGCGCCCAAGCCAGCTCCCGTCGCGCCAAAGCTTCCGTCGGAATCGCTGGCTCCGCCCGCGAAGACCCACGGTCACGGCGGTCCAAAGATCAAGGCGCCAGCGGGCGGTGGCCTGCTCGCGGTGGTCGGCCTGCTCGCGGCGATCGCGTGGGTCGTGTTGCGGCTGACCAAGGGCAGCGCGCACGTCTCCGAGGATTCATTCGTGCTCGTCCAGCAGCTCACGGTCTTCGTGATGGCAGTGATCGTCGGCTGGCAGGTGGTGTGGAGTGTTTCCCCCGCGCTGCACACGCCGCTGATGAGCGTCACCAACGCGATCAGCGGCATCATCGTGGTAGGCGGTATCATGGGGGGCACCGGCACACTGCACGCCTCGGCCGCGGTCGCGATCATCGCGACCGCGTTTGCCACGATCAATATCGCCGGTGGATTCCTCGTGACGCGACGCATGCTCGCGATGTTCAGGAAGTAAGGCGATGAACCTCGCGCACATCCTCGTTCTCCTCGGCTACCTCGTCGCCGGCGTCTTGTTCATCCTCGCGTTGCGCGGGTTGTCGACGCAGGAGACCGCTCGGCGCGGCAATCTGTACGGCATCGTTGGCATGCTGATCGCGATCGGCACCACGCTGAGCGTGACCAGTGAGCTCACGCACCCACTGATCGGCGTCGCGATCATCGGCGGTGCGGCGATCGGCGCCTTCATGGCGATGCGCGTCGGCATGACGCAAATGCCGGAACTCGTCGCGATGCTGCACAGCTTCGTCGGCGTGGCCGCCGTCCTCGTCGGCTACTCGCTCCAATTCACGGATATCTCGGCGAAGCCCGAGCTGATCGAAGTCTTCATCGATGTCGTGATCGGTTCGATCACGACCACCGGCTCGATCCTCGCGTTCATGAAGCTCGGCGGGCGCGTCTCGGGCAGACCCCTGCTGCTGCCCGCACGCCACTTCGCGAACCTCGCGATGCTCACCGCGATCGTCGTGTTCGGCGTGCTCTACGCGAGCGACCACGAGACCTGGGCCCTCGCGGGTGCCACCGCGGTCGCCTGTGTCCTCGGCGTTCACCTCGTCGCTGCGATCGGCGGCGCGGACATGCCGGTCGTCGTGTCGATGCTCAACAGCTACTCGGGCTGGACCGCTGCCGCGGCCGGCTTCATGTTGAAGAACGATGCGCTGATCATTACCGGCGCCCTGGTCGGCAGCTCCGGCGCGATCCTCAGCTACATCATGTGCCGCGCGATGAACCGTTCGATCTGGAACGTGATCTTCGGCGGGTTCGGCGCGGCGCCGCCGAAATCGGCGAACAAGGGTCCCGCGCAGCCCGCGGGCGACGTCCAGGAGATCACCGCGCCGGATCTCGCGACCACGCTGCTCGGCTCGAAGAATATCGTCATCATCCCAGGCTACGGCATGGCCGTCGCGCGGGCGCAGCATGCAGTGCGCGAGCTCACCGAAGTGCTCCGCGGCAAGGGCGTCAACGTCCGCTTCGCGATCCACCCGGTCGCCGGTCGCTTGCCGGGGCACATGAACGTGCTCCTCGCGGAAGCGAACGTGCCGTACGACATCGTCCTCGAGATGGACGAGATCAATCACGACTTTCCGACGACCGATGTCGCGATCGTGATCGGCGCGAACGACATCGTGAACCCCGCCGCCGAGGATGACCCGACTTCGCCGATCGCTGGCATGCCGGTGCTCCAGGTCTGGAAGGCCAAGCTCGTGATCGTGAACAAGCGGTCGCGCGGAGCGGGCTACGCCGGCATCGACAACCCGCTGTTCTACAAGCCGAACACGAAGATGCTGTTCGGCGATGCCAAAGACGCGATCGAAAAAGTCGTCGCGGCGCTCAAGGCGTAGCCCGTAACGCTAGGCGGCGAGTTGCTTGACGAGCGCGAGCGCATCGTCGACGTGCTTGCCGACGCGGATCTGCGACTCGAACCGGCTCTTGCAGACGCCGGACTTGTCGAACACGAAGGTGACGCGGCCCGGGATGAAGCCGAGCGTCTTCTTGATCCCGAACGCCGCGCCCGCCTTGCCGTCGACATCGCTCAACAGCGTGAACGGCAGCCGATGGTTCTGCTTGAACGAGGCGTGCGAGGCGCCGTCATCCCGCGAGATGCCGAGGACCTCGGCGCCCGCTGCGGTAAAGTCTTCGTACGCGTCGCGAAACGAGCACGCCTCCTTCGTACACCCTGGTGTCTCGTCCTTCGGATAGAAGTAGATGACAAGAGTTTTGCCAAGCTTGTCCCTCAGCCTCACGGGACCGGACTCACCAAGGACAGTTGCGTCCGGCAACTGATCGCCGACATTCACCATACAAATAGCTTACGCCAGATCGAACGCGAGCACTTCACCGTCAGCGACACCCTCGATCCGGATGCTGCTCTCGTTCTCGAACGAGGCGGCATCCCCGGCCGAGAGCTCCGTACCATTGATCCGGACCTTACCCTTCGCGACGTGGAGCCACGCTCCACGACCCGGTCCGATCGCGAGCTCGGCGGCTTGCCCCCCGGTGAACAGGCCCGCGTAGAGCTTGCCGTCGGTGTGGACCGTGATGCTGCCATCCTGGCCGTCCGGCGACGCGACGAGCCGGAGCTTGCCGCGCTTGTCGGCCTCGGTAAACATCTTCTGCTCGTAGCCGGGCTTGATGCCCTGCTTGCTGGGGATGAGCCAGATCTGGAGGAAATGCACTTCGTCCTTCTGCGAGCCGTTGAACTCGCTATGCTGGACCCCGGTGCCCGCGCTCATGCGCTGGACATCGCCGGGACGGATCGTCTCGCCCGTGCCCATCGAATCCTTGTGCGAGAGCTCGCCCTCGAGGACGTACGAGATGATCTCCATGTCGCGGTGCGAGTGCGCGCCGAAACCTTGGCCACCCGCGACGCGATCGTCGTTGATCACGCGCAGCGAGCGGAAACCCATGTGCTCGGGGTCATGGTAGTCCGCGAAGGAGAACGTGTGGCGCGAATCGAGCCAGCCGTGCTTGGCGTGGCCACGGTCGGCTGCTTTGCGGATCGTCATCATGGGCTCCAGTATCGCCATCGCCTGGCATCTCTGGAATCGGCATTATATCGATGCCGTCCATCTGGTCATGAGATGGTAGCGAGATGCTCGATCCCATTACCCTCGACCAGCTGCGGGTGCTCGCAACCGTGGTCGACGAAGGGAGTTTCTCCGCCGCCGCACGCAAGCTCCAGCGCGTCCAGTCCGCGATCTCGACCGCGATGGCGAACCTCGAGACCCAGCTCGACGTCCCGGTCTGGGACCGCGAGCAGCGCGCGGCCACGCTGACCAGCCAGGGCCAGTCCGTCCTGGGTGCCGCGCGGCGGGTGCTCGCAGAGGTCGATTCGCTGCGGCGGCTCGCGGCCGGAATGCATACCGGCGTGGAGGCCCTGGTCTCGTTGTGCGTCGATGCGGTGTTCCCGAGCTCGGCCTTGATCGGGATGTGTCGCGGGTTTGCCAAGCAGTATCCGGTTGTCGAGCTGCGCGTCGATGTCCAGACGATGTCGGTGGTGACCCAGCGCGTGCAAGACGGCGCGGCCACGCTCGGCGTCGCCTCCTCGATCGCGCGATCTCCCGCGCTCGAGCGCCATGCACTCACGCCGATTCGCATGGTGCCGGTCGCGGCCGCGCGCCATCCGCTCGCGAAGGAGCGCGGCAAGCTCGCCCACGCACTCCTCGCCGAGCACATCCAGATCGTGCTCTCCGAGCGCTCGGATCAGGGCACGCGCGATCAGGGCGTGCTGTCGCCGCGAACCTGGCGCGTTCACGACCTCCAGACCAAGCGCGCGATGCTGCTCGCGGGCCTTGGCTGGGGAAACCTGCCGATCCACATGGTGCGCACGGACCTCGCGAAGAAGCGGCTCGTCCGGTTGCGGCCCCAAGCCTGGGCTGACGACGAGCACACGCTGCACCTCGCGCTCGTCTATCGCCACGATATGATGCTCGGGCCCGCACATCGCTGGGTCGTCGATCAGCTCACGACGCTCTGCGCTGCCGAGCTCTAGCCCGCGCTCCAGGCGCCGGTCAGCAGCAAATCGAGCGCCGCGATGATTTCCGTCCGACTTGTCGCGAGCGATGCGCCGTTCTGCAGGAGGAGCGTGTGCCGAGCGTCGCGAGCAACAGCTCCATCGGGGTCGGGCCGGTGTTCGTCCCACCGGCGCTCTCGTGCTCGTTCGCGGTCAGGTGGTGACCGTTCGCGGTGATCGTCATCGCGCAGCGATGAGAGCCATCCGGTGAGTGTGGTACGAATTCGTGGCGATGTGGCAGCCCCCCGAGCGGATCAAGCACGAGCTACCGCCCGGCGCGTGGCCGACCGCCGAGCAGGCCGCCGAGGCGCGGCTGTTCCAGCCGCTCGCGATCGGACCGCGGCTCGCACGCACGCGGACCTGGGTGCCCGCGATGGTGCCGTGGCGAGCGACCGAGGACGGCTTCGTCACCAAGGATGTCATCGAGTGGTACGCGCGCTTCGCCCAGGGTAAGCCCGGGGTGATCGTCGTCGAGGCGACCGGGATTCGCGATGTCGCCTCGGGCCCCTTGCTCCGCATCGGCCACGACCGGTTCGTGCCGGGCCTCGAGCAGCTAACCGCCGCCGTCAGGGCAGCGTCCGGTGGCCAGACCCTGCTGTTCATCCAGCTCATCGATTTCTTGTCGATCCGGCGCCGCCCGCAGCGGGAGAAGTTCTTCGCGCGGTTCCTCGAGATCACCGACACCCATCGCGCGGCGCTAGGCGGCGGTCCGGGCACCGACGGTGGCCCTGTTGGAGACGACGAGCTGCGCACGCGGCTCGCCGCGCTGCCGGAGGCCGAGCTCGAGCAGGTGCTCTCGGCGCGCGAGCTCGACGATCTGCAGCGCGGTGCGCGCGAGCGGGTCACGGATACGCACGTGCCCGCGATCGCGGAGCTGCCGCGCGTGTTGCCGAAGCTATTCGCCGATGCGGCCGCCCGTGCGATCGAAGCGGGGTTCGATGGGGTCGAGCTCCACTTCGCGCACGCCTACACGATGGCGTCGTTTCTGTCCGCGTTGAACACGCGCACCGATGGCTACGGTGGTTCGCGCGAGAACCGCGTGAAGTTGCCGCTCGAGGTCGTGGCGGCAGTCTCGGAGCGGGTCGCGGGGCGCGGCGCCGTCGGGTGTCGCTATCTCGGCGACGACGTGATCGAAGGCGGCAACCACATCGCCGACACCACCTGGATCGGGGTCGAGCTCGCGAAGGCGGGCCTCGATTTTCTTTCGATCTCCAAGGGCGGTAAGTTCGAAGATGCGAAGCAGCCGAAGGTCGGCGCGTCGTCGTATCCGTACACCGGGCGCTCCGGCTACGAGTGCATGCCGACGATCTATTCGGATCCGCGTGGCCCCTTCGCGCGCAACGTGCCGCTCGCGGCGACGATTCGCTCGGCAGTGCGCGATGCAGGTTTCGGAACGCCGATCATCACCGCCGGCGGCATCTGCGAGTTCGGTCAAGCCGAAGCGATCCTGGAGCGCGGCGAAGCCGACTTCGTGGCCTCGGCGCGCCAGACGCTCGCGGATCCAGATTGGTTCGCCAAGATCCGCCAGGGCGCCGGCGGCGAGATTCGCCGCTGCGAGTTCACGAACTACTGCGAGGCGCTCGACCAGCAGCACAAGCAGGTCACCTGCAAGTTGTGGGATCGCGACAGCCTGGATGCTCCGGATGTGACGCTCGCTACCGACGGTAAACGTCGCCTTGTTCCGCCAGGTTGGCGCTGATCCTGTAGCGCGCTTGTCCGAGCGCACGCGCTCGTTATGGCATTAGAGCGCGGCCGAGATTTCCTGGCCTCGGTCTTTGACCTCGGAGACTCCGGCCATACGCGCACAATTGGCGCAGCAGAAATACTGACCCCGCGCCTCGATGCCGTGGCCGATCATCGTGACTTTGCACTGCGCACAGCGCGGTGCGAGCGCGTGGATGGCGCAGGCGAACGAATCGAACGTGTGGTTGGTGCCACCGATCGAGACGTCGAAACATTTGTCATACTCGTTGTGGCAGGTCTCGCACGTCTTCATAAGCCGGTAACGAGCAAGGCCCATGCCTTGCAAAACATCGGTGCATGGCGCGCGCATCCAAGCTGCGAATGGCCGTGATCGGGCAGGGGTATTTCGCGCAAGCCGCGATCTTGCCCGCGATCGAACAACTCGAAGATGTCGTGCTCACCGCACTCGTCTCCGGTTCGCGCCACAAGCTCGACGAGCTCGGCGAGCACTACAACGTCAAGACGCTCGCGACCTACGAGGAGCTCGATACGCTGTTCGCGAGCGGCAAGGTCGACGCGGTGTACATCGCGGTGCCGAACGATCTGCACGCGCAGACCTGCATCCTGGCGGCACGTCACGGCGTCCACGTGTTGTGCGAGAAGCCGATGGCCCCGACCGATAGCGAGTGTCTCGCGATGATCAAGGCGTGCGAGCAAAAACGCGTGAAGTTGATGATCGCCTATCGCCTGCACTTCGAAGCCGCGAATCTCGTCGCGATCGAGCTCGCGCGCGGCGGCGAGATCGGCGAGCCGCGGATCTTCAACTCGACCTTCGCGCAGCAAGTGCGCGAGGGCAACGTCCGGCTGCAATCACGGAGCGGAGAAGGGCCACTGTACGATCTCGGCATCTACTGCATCAATGCCGCGCGCTACCTCTTTCGAGCGGAGCCGATCGAGATCACGGCGATGCGATTCGCGAGCAACGATGCGCGGTTTCGCGCCGCCGACGAGGCCTCCGCGGTCACGATGCGGTTCGGCGACGACCGCGTCGCACAGTTCACGTGTAGTTTCGGCGCGCACGAACGCTCGCACTACGAGGTGATCGGAACCGAAGGTATGCTGTCGCTCACGAACGCGTACGACTACACGAAGAAGCAGTGCATGTATGTCGAGGGAATCAACGGCACGCGCTCGCGGACGTTCGAGGAGCGCGACCAGATCGCGGCAGAGGTCGAGTACTTCGCGCGCTGCATCTACGACGACCTCGAGCCCGAGCCGAGCGGCTGGGAAGGGCTCGC
>JAYVLQ010000140.1:0-79484 GCA_043759355.1 Kofleriaceae bacterium | reverse complement strand
GTAACGGCGACGCAGCGGTCCGCCGACTGGATCGCGAGCCACGTCAGGCTCGTCGAGTTTTTCGGCGGAACGCCACGCGCCTTCATCCCCGACCAACTCAAAAGCGGTGTCGTGCTTGCGAGCCGATACGAGCCCGGAATTCAACGCACGTACGAAGAGTGGTCGCAGCACTACTCGACGACGATCTTGCCGGCGCGCCCGATCAAGCCGCGCGACAAGGCGAAGGTCGAGGGAGGCGTGCTGATCGCGCAGCGCTGGATCCTTGCGCGGCTACGCAACATCACGTGCTTCTCGATCGACGAGATGAACGAACACATCGCCCGGCTCGTGACCGACCTGAACAACCGGGTGATGAAGCGATACGACAAGTCGCGGCGCGAGACCCCGACCTGCTCGAGCGCCACGGGCGTCAGCCAGCTCGTCACCAGCATCGCGACCACGAGACGAGAGCGAGCGATCAGCTGGGGATAAGAAGTCAGCGACACCGCCATCACGCACGTCACCGCGGGTGCGAGGATCAACGATCCGAACGCGCGGGACTGCAGCGCGGCGAGCGTGACGTTGCCGATCGCGAGGTAAAGCATCTGGGTGGCGGTCGCCACGTGCCGGTGAAATCGAAACGCCGCACCCGCGAGCAGGCAGGTCAGCGCGGCGATCGCCATGAAGACCGAGATCCTGCGCACACCCTCGACACACGCGAGGGCCAGGAAGGCCGCCACCGCAGCGAACGACACCGTCGCGATCTTCGATTGGCGACGTTGCGTCGCGGCCTCGGTCTCCGCGAGCTCCTGTTCCAGGGCGAACGGCAAGCGCGTCGGGGGTTCGAGCATCAGGCGGGTCACCAACTCGACGGCCGCGTCTGATTCGGGATCGAGGGCGAGCGCACGGCCAGCCAGCTGCATCGCTTCGGCGCGGCCTCCGATATCGTCGGACTACTTGGTTTCACCTCGCCGATCGAAGGATGTGCCAGGGTGGTTGGTGCGCGAGAGATCGCGCCACCGTCGTAATCGAAGACTCGATGCCGAACGAAGAGAAGACGGCACCTTCCAAAGTGATCGTTGGACGGGCAAGGCCTCGATGCTCGCTGGGTAGCGGTTGATCGCCGTCATGCCGGTCCTCATTCGATCGCGATACCTGACGCAATCAAACGCTTACGTACCTTCGTGGGCAGTGCGCTATCCGTCGCGTGGAGCTCGCGTAGCGATCGGAGCCGAAGAAGCGAGGCAACGCCCTTCTCGTCGAACTTGGAGCCGACAAGAGAGAGTGTGACGAGGTTGGAGGTCGCTGCTAGCTGATCTCCGACACGAAGACCGAGGTCATCTGCGTCGAGCTCTGACAACGTCGCGATGCGGCTGAGGGCCGCGAGGCATGCGATCGTGACGTGTGTCCCACCAATATTGATCGCGACAAGGCGCAGCGGCGCGAGCTCCAAACATCCGGCATCCGTGACAGCGGTGTCCTTGATCGAAAGCTGGCTCAGTCGCTTCAGCTTCCCAAGTTTCGTCATACCGCGGTCAGTGATCGACGTACGGTCCAACGTGAGGGTTTCAAGTGTTGTGGTTTCATTCGTCAGCGTGTCGAGGTCGCCGTCGACGAGTGGGAGCTCGTTGAGCGCCAGCGATCGAAGACGAACGAGTGATCCAAGGGTCGGCATGGACGCACTCGTGACCGTTGTTCTCGAAAGATCCAGCTCCACGAGGCGCGGGAATGAACGAAAGGTCTCGGCAGCCGTGTCGTCGAACGGAAGTCCGGCTACATGAAGCACTCGCAGATTGCTGAGTGCTTTCAAACGATCGAACGATCCCACGATCTGCGTGTCGGAAATGTAGAGCTCCTGCAGGTCGCTCCACGTGGAGAGTTTCGCGAGACTCGCCGTGACCTGAGTCTCGGCGATATCGAGTAGCCGCATCCTGGTAGTCGTCAGACGAGAGATCGTCGCGTCGGTGATGGCGGTGTGTCCGAGGTCCAAGCGTTCCAGGTTGGCGCGGCTGGCGAACGCGTCAGCCGTGTCGTCCACCCGAACACTCGTGAGGGTCGAGGTCGTGGCGAGCTCCGCGAGTGATGCGTTGGTGATAGGGGTCCCAGAAAGCCATACATGCTCGAGGTTCGGGAGCTTGGCTAGCGCACGTGTCGTCGCGTCCGTGATTGAGGTGTTCGATAGATCTACAAAGGTGAGTGTGGAAGGCCGCGACGCAAGCCCTCTCGCGATCATGTGATCTGTCACCGCAAAGTTCGCGAACGACACCCCCCGGACACCGAGCGCAAGTGCGCGGTCGAAGAAGAGCTCGAGCTGTGCCGAGTCGAGCTGGCGCTGCGCAGGACGAATGAACCAAATGCCGGAAGGGGATCGCGGCCACTTTGACGCGTCCATCGTCGGTGTACGTACGAGGATCGTTTCGCGCCTCGCGATCCACTGAATCACTTCGGTTTCGATCGCCGGCGGACTGGCGACCGTGGTGCTGGGTGGCTTCGGTACTGGCGATGTTTTGGTCGGGCTTCGACTGCCACAGCCGACCGCGAAGACGACCGCGAAGACGACCGCGAAGAGGACCGCGCCCCAAAAACACGCCAACCTCTTCACGGCTCAAAGGTGCACGAACGCGCAGTTCGACGCAACACCGGCTTCGCGCAGGCACACAACGTGCCTCTTGATCACGGTCAGATCAGACCCATCAGGTACGTGAGCATTCCAAGCGGAGGATTCGATGGCGACACGCAAGAACACGGTGGGACGCGCATCTCACACGTCCGGATCACGCTTCAGGACGAGCTGACATTCTCTCGTCGTGCTCGTGGGGCTTGATCTTCGCGATCGACGTCATGTCAGTCGCTGGATGCGCGACCGCGCGGATACTCGGATGTGGACGCGGGCTCTCGTTCGAGCACGGACGGCCGTACTTTCGACTACGTTCGTGGGCGGTGTGTCAAGAAGCCCGACCGCATGGAGCACGCGCAGGTCGCCGGCGTGGGAGATGTAGAGCTCCTCGAGGTCGCTCGATGACCTGGGTCTCGGCGTCTCACACGCGATGGGCCTCGCACGCCGCGCGTGTGACCTCGTGGCGGAAGACAAAGAGCCGCTCGAGCTGTCGCCTCGCGAATCCTCCGCCGAAGAGGCGTCCAAGCGCTCCGAGCGGTAGCTCGTAGGTGATGTCATCGGTGAGCGTGCAGGACTCGGCTCCGAGCGGCGTCACGACGTGACGATGCAGCCACGACGCGAAGGGACCGCGAAGCATCCGATCGGCGAACATGCGACCGGGCTCGTATTCGACGTGCTCGACCTCGATCGTCTGCCAGATCGGTCCCACCTTGGTCCGTAGCACCACGTGTGTCCCGACCGCGAGCGAGCTCGGTGGGAGGATGATCTCGGTCGTCTGCCACGGCGGCTGGAGCCTGGCGAACGCATCGGGTGCCTCGTGGAACTCGAACACGGTCGCGGCACTCGCGGCAATCACGCTCTCCTTCAAAAACTTCATTCGGTCGGATACCACGCCGTGACCGTCGAGGGTCCTGTCTTGGCAAACCGCACTGCGGCAGTGCGGGCCCGAGATCTTGCGGTCGACCTATTTTTTTCGCAGTGCGTGCAAGCGCCATCCGTCGCGCGTGCGATCGCTCGTGGTGGTGCTCACCGAATTGGTGAGCGCCTCGACGGGCGACTTCTTCTTGTGCGTCGAGCGGCCAGGCATATCTGCGCCGTAGTAGAAGCGTTGCATCACCCACACCCAGAATGCGGGACGATACATGAACAGGTCTGCCATCAGCGAAACCTGCGCTTCGTTGTCCCAGAACGTTCGGGCGGGCGCTCCCTCCTTGCGGCGCAGCTTCAGCACGTCGTTCGAGACCGGGCAGCGAGTGATGCACGCGCGACACATGTGGTCGCGTCGCGGACCAAAGTAATCGCCGGAGATCAACCGATCACACGACGACACGCGCGTGATCTTGAAGTCGTCGAACGCGCCGACAGGGCACGCTTCGACACACAGGTTGCACGTCGCGCAGTCCGCGAGCTTCCACTCGCGATCTACGGGTGTCGGATCGTAGCGGTCGACCGCGCCGTTCAAGAACACCACGCTCAGCTTGCAGTTGAAACCGTAGCGCCGCGAGTAGAACAGCGCGTTCTTGCCGATCACGCCGAGCCCGGCGGCCACACTGAACTCTTTCAAGACGATCGGAATGCCTGCCTCGGCATCCGCGAGCGCTGCACCCTTGCCGTACGTGCGATTGATCGTTGCCGCGACGTCCGCTGCCATCGTCTCGATGAAGTAGTCCGCCGCCACGTCGCTGAACAACACCATCACGAGCACGGACTCCATCGTCTCGTGGCGGTGGGTCATCCGAACTTTGCCCACGAGGTGCGTGCCGCGCCGGAGCTCGGGGCCATCTGGAAATCGAGTGCGAAGCTCGGCCGCGGTCATCACGACGGCTTCGAACGGGACACCGGGCGGTGCGGCGTCCGCGAGCGCGCGATCGATCACGCTGCGCTCCATCACCACGTCGGGTCGAACCGCCGCGCGCAGTTTAGCCCGTGCAGCCTCGTACTCCTGCTTCATCCATGGGGTGGCAACCGTGCGGATGGCCTTCCAGTTGCCTTCCCAGGCCGTGTTGATCGCTTGCCACTTGGCAAGGCGGAGCTGCTTGCGGATGTCATCGAACATCGAGCGCCAGCGTAAGCTAACTGCGCGGTCGCGCCGCAGCGCCGCGCACGAAGTGTGCGATCAAGCTCACGATCGCTACGATCAGGAGGATGTGGATCGTGGCAGACGCTACGTGGAAGACGGTGAAGCCGAAAATCCACGCGACAGCGAAGAGGATGGCAAGTACGAGGAGCATGGTCGCTCGTACTGCACGTGACCTGCCATGCCGCGGGGCGTTGTGGGAGGCGGTACGGCACGCCCCTGTCATCATCGCTGATAGTAAAAATCTATCTAAGTCATTCGCTAATGTTGTTAAAATTATCAGGGCTGTGCGCGCATGCTGCGGCTTCCATGAAGCAGCTCCCAAAGATTCTCGTCGCGCTCGCATTCGCGACCGGCGTATCGCAAGCCGATGGCCCGGCAAAGCCAAATGCGTTCTGGTGGCCCGATCAACTCGATCTCTCACCGTTGCGCTCGCACACCGTCGAATCGAATCCGCTCGGTGCGGACTTCGATTACGCGAAGGCGTTCGCAACGCTCAACCTCGAAGCGGTGAAGAAGGACATCAAGCAGGTCCTCACGACCTCGCAGGACTGGTGGCCCGCCGATTACGGGAATTACGGTCCATTCTTCATTCGGATGGCATGGCACGGCGCCGGCACCTATCGCGCGGGTGACGGTCGAGGTGGCGCTGGTGGTGCGCAGCAACGGTTCGATCCGTTGAACAGCTGGCCGGATAACGCGAACCTCGACAAGGCGCGCCGGTTGCTTTGGCCGGTGAAGCAGAAGTACGGTCAGAAGATCTCGTGGGGCGACTTGATGGTCCTCACGGGCAACGTCGCGCTCGAGGCGATGGGCTTCAAAACTTTCGGTTACGCCGGTGGTCGCCCCGATGACTGGGAGCCGGACCTCGTTTACTGGGGCCCCGAGAAGAAGTGGCTCGGCGACGAGCGCCACACGAAGGGCACGCTGGAGAAGCCGCTCGCAGCGGTGCAGATGGGCTTGATCTACGTCAACCCACAGGGCCCGAATGGCAACCCCGATCCGGTGGCGTCGGCGAAAGATATTCGCGAAGCATTCGGGCGCATGCAGATGAACGATGAAGAGACCGTCGCGTTGATCGCTGGTGGTCACACGTTCGGCAAGACCCACGGCGCGCATCCCGCGAACTGCGTCGGCGCCGTGCCCGCGGCAGCTCCGACCGAGGAGCAGGGCATCGGCTGGAAGAGCAAGTGCGGCACGGGCGTCGGTCCAGACGCGGTGACGAGTGGTCTCGAAGGTGCGTGGACGATGAACCCGACGAAGTTCACGACCGACTATCTCGACAACCTCCTCAACTACAACTGGGTCAAGACGAAGAGCCCGGCGGGCGCGTTCCAGTGGATCCCGGAGAAGGGCCAAGCAATGGACGCGGTGCCCGATGCCTTCGATCCCAAGAAGTCGCATCCGCCCGTGATGCTGACGACGGATCTCGCGCTCAAGATGGATCCTGCGTATCGCAAGGTCATCCAGAACTTCCACGACACGCCGGATGCATTCCGGCTCGCGTTCGCGAAGGCGTGGTTCAAGCTCACGCATCGCGACATGGGCCCGCGCGCGCGCTACCTCGGCGCGGATGTGCCGAAGGAAGTCTTGCTCTGGCAGGATCCTCTGCCGGCCGTGAATCATGCGCTGATCGATGTGAACGATGTGACCGCGCTCAAGGCTAAGCTCCTCGGCGTGGGCTTGACGGTGCCGCAGCTCGTGCGCACGACGTGGGCCTCGGTCGCATCCTTCCGTGGCACCGACATGCGCGGTGGTGCGAACGGCGCGCGCGTGCGCCTCGCACCGCAGAAGGACTGGGCGGCGAACTCGCCGACCGAGCTCGCGACGGTGCTCAAGAAGCTCGAGCAAGTGCAGCTCGATTTCAACAAGTCGCTCAAGGGTGGCAAGGCGGTCTCGTTCGCCGATGTCGTCGTGCTCGCCGGTGATGCCGCGATCGAGCAGGCCGCAAAGCAGGGTGGCGTGACCGTCACCGTCCCGTTCCGCGCGGGCCGCGTCGATGCGACGCAGGACCAGACCGATGCGAGCACGTTCGCGAACCTCGAACCCACGGCGGATGGGTTTCGCAACTACTACACCACCGGTCAGAAGCGCTCGCCAGCCGAGATGCTCGTCGACAAGGCGAACATGTTGAACCTCAGCGTGCCCGAGATGACGGTGCTCGTCGGTGGTCTGCGCGTGCTGAACGCGAACACCAGTGGCGTCGCGCACGGCGTGTTCACGGCCACGCCCGGCGTGCTGACCAACGACTTCTTCGTGCAGCTGCTCGACATGTCGACGAAGTGGGCGCCGTCGAAGACGGATGGTGTCTACGAAGGCACGGATCGCAAGACCAACAAGCTCAAGTGGACGGCGACGCCGGTCGACCTGATCTTTGGTTCGAACAGCGAGCTGCGCGCCATTGCGGAGGTCTACGCCGAGTCCGATGGCAAGGAGCGGTTGATTCGCGACTTCGTCAAGGCGTGGACGAAGGTCACGAATCTCGACCGTTTCGACATCAAGTAGCCCACGTCAGCTCCTGGGGCGCTAAGATGACCAGATGAGGGTGCGAGTGGAGCTGCGCGCGAGCTACGCGCGCCTGACAATGGCGATGGTGTTCGCGGTGATTTGTGCTTCGATGCTGCTGTTGCCCTCGAACGGGGTCCGCATCGTGGTCGGGCTCGTCATGGCGGTCGGGCTCGTCATGCTCGGCATCCTCTCGACGCGTGGTCGGCTCGAGCTCGACGATGCCGGCATCACCGCACGAGGGATGTTCGGCACCAAGCAGATGGCCTGGACCGAGCTCGATCACTACACGTTCTGGTCGATGGGCGAGCAGACCGCGTTTGTCGCGGCGGCGCAGGGTGGGTTGATCTTGGTGCTGGTCATCGCGCTCGTCGCGTTCGTGACGCGCAATCGCCGTGGCGACAAGAACCGCCGGTTTAATTCCGGGCAGCTCACGATCGTCAGCAAGACCGGCCAGAAGATTCACATCGACTCGCGATGGAAGAAGCCGGTCGAGGCGCTCGAGCCGGCGTTCGAGATCATGCACGAGCAGCTGCGCGCGCGGTCGACCACGGACTACGCGCCATTCGTGCTGAACGCGAACGAGCTCGTGCACGCCACGAGGGGCACGCTCGGGCTCTCCGAGGTCGAGAAGGTAACCGTCGCGACGAGCGTGCTCAGCATCAAGAAGCGCGACAAGCGATTCCGCTGGGTCGCGATGCGGATGGCGAAGATCCACAACAGCGTGCTGTTCATGCACGAGCTGGGCGAGCGTGGCCTTGTCGTCGATGCGAAGGGCGGGACGTTCGTGCCGCAAGCCGTGCTCGATACGCTGCGTGCGTCCACCGCGCGCCAGGGTGCGTTGCCTGCCGCCCGGCTGGTTCAACGCTAGTCACAGCGTTTCACTCGCAAACGCAACCGCCGCACGAGCGGGCTCTACATGAGCTCGATCGGCAGCTGCACCGGTTTCGCGACGTGATCCGCATCGAAGATCTGGAGATAGAGCTTCTCGTGCTGCGGCTGCGTTCCCGCCGAGAGCATTACGGCTTGATCGTGGATGTCGGGGCCGATGAAGGCGGTCTTGTCGGCGAGCACGTGCTGCTTCGCGTCGACGATGCGGAGCTCGAGCGTCTTGGCTTGCTTTGCGTCGGCGAGCCGAACTGCGAGCGTTCCATCCGTGTGATTCATCGCGAGGCGGCCGCTGACGTACATACCGCCGCTCGTGAAATCAACGATCAAGAACACGACGCCGGGCACGACAGCGGCCAGCAGCCAGAGGCAATCCATGACGAGCGTGCCGCCCGCGATGTAGCCGCCTTGCTGACCACGGCGCTCCGGGAACAGCAGGTAACCGCAACCCATCGTGCTCGCGCCGATGGTGATGAGAAGAGATGCAGCGATCGCACGGAAGCAGGTCATACGATGCTCTCGTGCAAACGGCTCGCCCAGCGCAAACCCGCGAATCGGCGTCGCCCTCTGATGCGTTCAGGTACTACCGGGCGAAGTCGCACGTCTAGCTCGGGTCAGTTGCTTCGACGTAGCGTGCGAGCAGGGTCCCGAATGCGGCCACATCTTTCGCGGACCACTTCGCGAGGGTTTGCTTCAAGGCCAGACGATGCTTCTCGACCGCGGTGACGAGCGCACGCTTGCCCTTCGCGGTGACATGGAGGTCTTGCGTGCGCGGTCGGCTCGGGTGACGTGAACGGCGCACGAGGCCTTGCGCCTCGAGCTCCGCGAGCTGGCGGCTCACCGTCGATTTGTCGAGGCCATATGCCTCGGCGAGGCTCGTTGCCGTCGAGTCTTGCGTGTTCGCGATGTACGAGAGCACCGCGGCCGCGACGAACGAACCACCGATGGTCGTGTAGGCGACCTGCTTCCGCGAATTACGGGTGAACTGCAGGATCGCGCTCTGGAGCACGGTGATCGGATCGACAGCTGCCACGGTCGCAGACTACCCCATTCGATGGAAACCTCACGGCTCGTGGTCTTTTCTCGCCGCAGCAAGCTTCTCCTTGTGAAGATCGTCGGCTTCGTTCAACGAATGACTCTGGTGCACGTCATCGTCGTTGTCGGCCAGCGCGCTCAACTTGACGTAGAACGCTTTGAGCACTTTGAGCTCCTCGGGGCTGAGATCCTCGACAACGACGAGCCGGTTGTTCGCCTTCTCGCTGCACGCGATCAACTCGTTGAGCTTCAGGTGGACGGCCAGCGTGTCCTTGTTCTGCGATTGTTGGATCACGAACACCATCAAGAACGTGACGATGGTGGTGCTCGTATTGATCGCGAGCTGCCACGTATCGGAGAAATTGCAGATGGGACCGGTCAAGGCCCAGATCACGATCACGGCGAACGCGATCATGAATGCAGCTGAGGTGCCGGTCGCCCGCGTCACCACCCCTGAAAAGCGATCGAAGAGGCTGCGGCTGTGATCGTGCCGGCGATCGGTTGGTGCAGTCTCGCCCATGGCCCGCGAGCCTAGCCCAGCGCGGATTCCGCAGTGGGCCTGCAGAGCCCGCATGTAGGCACGGCGCGTCGGAAATCGAGATAGCAGCGCAACGGACTTCGGCCCGACCGCATGGAGGACCGCGGCGATCGTCGCGAGCTGCGGCAACGCGCCGTGACGCGCGCCGCTGGTAATCAATGAAGGCTGCGGCGAAGCTTGACCATGCCGCCGAGCCAGCGATCGTAGTTCTCGGCCTTCTTCACGATGTAGGTCGCCACCTTCGGGTGCGGGAGGATCAGGAATGATTCCTTCGCGAGCCCCTCGATCGTTGCTTCGGCGACTGCCTCGGGCGTGAGCACGCCGTCGATGTCGGCGCCATTCATCGTGGCGACGCCCGCGATCATCGGGGTCTGCACGGCTTGCGGGCAGAGGCACGACACCTTGATGCCATGATCGCGATGCGTGATCGCGAGGCTCTCGGCGAAGCCGATCGCGGCGTGCTTGGTCGTCGAGTACGCCGCGCTGCCGATCTGCGAGAGCAGGCCGGCCGCCGAAACGGTTTGCAAGAAGTAGCCGCTCTTGCGAGCGATCATCCGCGGCAGCAATGCGGCCGCGGCATGGACGTGTGCCATCACGTTGACCTGCCATGTCCGGGTCCACTCGGCCTGGGGCGTCGAGGCCGCGTTGTTCGGATCGTTGTCGATCGGCAGGATGCCGGCGTTCGAGCAGAACAGATCGATCGGACCGATCGTGGCCTCGATCTCTTCGACCAGCGCGGCGATCTCGAAAGCGCTCGCGACATCGACGCGGCGAGCGGTACCGTCGACGCTCGCGGCGACCGCGCTCGCTTCGGCCTCGTTGATGTCGATGACGACGAGGTGCTTTGCACCCGCCTTGGCGAACCGCTCGACCAAGGCGCGGCCGATGCCGACTGCACCACCCGTCACGACGATGACTTTACCGGCGACTTCCATGCCGGAACGGTAACTCGGTCGAGCTCGAACACGTAGAGCGTGGCGTCGGCGCTTACGGTGGCTCGCGCACTTCGACGACAACTTCGGCATCGAATGGTCGCATCCCGGTCGAGTAAGGAGCCGGTGATACTCGAGGTCGGCTTGGTCGTGAACGGCTTCGTAGATCAGTGCCGGTTACTGGAGCGAACCGCGGATCACGAGCGAGCTCTGAACGCGCAACGTGCCCGCGGTCGACGTCGACGAGAAGCCATAGATGTGGAGCTCGATCGCGCTCGCGCTCGTGACCGTCAGCGCCGGTGTGCTCGGTGCGGCGGTGCTCGCCGAGATCATCGCGGCGAACGCATCGACGCTTGTCGCGAGCGAAGCTGCTGCAGGCCCCGAGCCACTCGCCTTGAGATCGAGCGAGAGCCCGGTGATCTTGAGCGAGCAACCGGCAGGCGGCGCGATCGTGAGCTTGTAGTACTTCGTGTTGTCGGCGGTTGCTTGGCTCGACCAGTTCGTCGAGTTGATCGATCCAGATCCGGTGCTCGCCGTGATCGCGGCCGAACGTGTGAGCGCGCCGGCGACGATGCCGGGACCCATCGTGCCGGCGACCACCTGCACTTCGCTTCCCGTCTGGCCCGTGAGGTTCCAGGTCGCGAGATCGCCGGCAAAGCTGCAGGCGCCGCTGCCACTGCCCGCGCTGTCGTGCGTGGTGACCGCCGCGTCGTGCACACCCGAGGCATCCCCTTCGTCGGTGCCACCGTCGTTCGACATGCGATCGGCGGTCGCGGTCGCGCAGGCAGCGATGCTGACGAGAACAAGCGCGCGCACCATTGCGGACCACCCTAGACCAGTAACTCCAGGTTGACGAGATGCATTCGCTCGGACTCTATGACCGCTACTCGCAGCACCGATTCCTCGTAGTTGCGTGCGGCACGTCTCGTGCTCTCGAGTGCCGATATGACGACCAAAACGAACGATGCGACTCCTCAAAATGTCGAGTCTGACGGCACCGTGACGAAAGTCTAGACGCGATCGCCCTTGCGTACGTCCGCCTCATTGAAAATGCGAAGCCGCTACGCCAGGAGCTCGGCGTGCTCGATCAGCACGGCTGCAGGACCTTGGTACGGGCCACGTCGAAGTGAACGGGCGCTGCGCCGCGCGCGCGCGAGAACGTCGATCAGATCGAGGCGCACGGTGCCGCCGGTGAAGGGTTTGCCGGTCGCGCGATCGATCGCGAGCGAGAGCTCGAGATCTCCGTCGCCGGTGTACGGATCGATCTCGAGACCGCGTAAGCGACGCACGTCGATAACCCGCACGCCTGCTGAAGTCGTTTTCTCGTCCCACGTCCCGAGCGAGACGCGGAGGTTGCGGACCCCACCATTCGGATCGCGATGGAGCAGTGCGGCTTCGCGCGGATCGAGCCCCAGGCCCGCAGCGATGCCATGGTCGACCAGCGGGAACGTGCGTACCGCATCGCCATCGTCGCCAACCGGTGCCGAGCGCACGCCGAATGCCAGCGCACCATTGCTCGTGATCGAGAGCGGTTCGGCTACTTGATCCGATCCGGCCGCGATCACCTCGCGCTCGTGATAGCGCGTGAGGCCCTGACGCGCGACAACCGCATCGGCTTGCGACGTGAACGCATCCCACACGCCGAGGCCATGGTGCAATAGCGCATCGCCTGACAGGATCAGCGCGCACGGCCCGGGGAGGAGTGCGCCGGCCGAAGCGAGCAGCCGCAGATCCGCGATCGCTTCGTCGATCGCGGCGACGAGCTCGAGCCCTTCAGCACGGCGAGCCTCGCGGATGATCTCGAGGCTGTGCCCGGTCGCGATCACGAGCGTCTCGACTCGCGCGAGCGTCGCTTTCCACTCGGCGTGGAAGCCGGTGCGGCACTGCATCGCGACGCGTTCGCGGAGTAGCGTGATGCGGGTCTCGAGCGTCACGTTCGATTCGGCACGACGATCTAGGAGCTTCGCGAGTGCGATGGCGGCGTCGACGGCGGTGCCGATCGACAGCGCCGGATCGGCGAGCTCGACGCGCGCAGGTGCGGCCTGCGGAATCGTGGTCCACGCGGGGCCGACCGAGAGCCGCGCGAGCCTCGCCGCCTCGTCGACGAGCTGGTCGGGATCGCCATCATTGGCATCGATCACGACACGTGCCGTCCCGCGCCCGGCAGGCGCATCAGCGTGAACGGTGAGTTGCCAGCGCATGCGGTGCTCCAAGCGTTGCGACCCGTCGACGACGGCGATCTCTTGATCTCGTTCGACGACGACCCAGTCGGCGAGGTCACGATGCTCGAGTGCGTGCACGATGTCGCGACGGGAGATCACGCGAGCCTCCGGCGCGCCCGGACGAGGCCCTTCGCACGCAGCCACGGCGCTTCGACCGATCGCCAGCGCGGCAAGCCGTCGAGCTCGTCGCGAATCCCGATCGTGCGCGTCGCGCTCGTCGCCTCGCCGCAGTCACCGAGGAGCTTGCCGAGCGATCCGACGAGCTCGACATCGGCATAGGCGCGCCCGGTGCGCTGTCCGTGGCTGACCTCGAGCGCGCGCTGGACCGCGACGACGATCCGATCACTCGCCGGATCGATCCGGACGCCGCGATTGCCTTCCAGAAGATAGCCATCGTCGAGTGCGAGCTCGCTCGCGGTGCCCGCACCGACCCGGAGATGCGCCGACGTGAGCTCGAGCGGCCCGGTATGGCCGGGGCGGCGCGCGTGCGAGATCCGATCGACGAGCACGCCGCGATCGATGATCGGCTTGGCCGTGGCGGCCGTGCCTTCGTCGTCGAAATGGAAGCCGCCATAGGCGGTCGCGGCAGTCGCGTCGTCGGTCAGCGAGAAGGTCGGCGCGGCGATGGTGGCGCCGGTCACGAGCCGCTGTGCGACCTCGGGGCGGCGCTGTGCGCGGGCGGTGTACAGCGTGCGCGCCGCGATGTCCGCGATACTAGCGACGAGCTCGGGCGCGAGGACGAGCGCGTGCTCGCCATCGCTGAAGGCGCCGGGCGTCATCAGCGCGAGCGCGGTGTCGCGCGCATGCGCGAGCTCGTCATCGTTGAGCGTCTGGTCTTCGAGCCCGCCGCTCCACGCGCGCGTCACCTCGCTGACGATCGGCCGTGTGCCGTTCCACGCGACGCGCGTGACGCCGCGGCGCACGCGGACCAGGCGCTGCTCGCGATCGCTGTTCGCGGCGACCGACCACACCCGGGCATCGTCGATCTCGACGAGCCCACTCGCGTAGACGATCCGGCTCGAGAGTCCGCTATCGCGTTTCGCGAGCTTCGCGAGGCCTTCGATCAGCATCGCATCCGTGATCGCATCGGGATCCGGTCTCGGCGTCGCGGGGCGTGCCGGGAGAGGGCCGAAATCGAGCGACGCGGGTGTCGTGTTGCCGACGAGTGCCCGCGCCGCATCGAGCACGCCATCGCGCGTGAGATCGCTGGTGACCTGCTCGCGCCGACCACGCCCGTCGCGAGCGGTGAGCACCACGCCGTCGCAGCGCTGGTGGGCGACGCCGGCACCGAGCACGTCGAGCGCGGCCGCGGTGTGCTTGCGGCTGACCGCGAGGGCGTGCCCGGTCACGCCGGCGCCGTGGATCAGCGCGACCGCTTCGCGCAACCAGGTCCGGACATCACTGCTGAGATCATCGCCCGCGTGACGCGGTGGTCGAGCCGGTCCGCCACAACCAAACGCGAACCACAGCCCGTGTGCTGATGCGATCCCGAGACCGCGGAGCACCCCGCGCCGATCGACCGTCATTTTGGTCGATCGTTCTCGAACAGCGGTCCGCCACCCGCGCTCAGGACGGGGGCGCCGCGATTGCTCATCCACTCGGCGACGCGATTGAAGTCCGCGAACCGCGTGTCCTTGCCCTCGGCTTTGAGGAACGCCATCACGACTTCTTTGCCAGCGAAGCGCGCCCCGGTGATGAAGCAGTAGCCGGCCGCTTCGGTGTAGCCGGTCTTGCCCCCGATCACGTCGTAGGTCTTCGCCACGAGCGCGCGGTTCGTCGAGCTGTACTCGATCCGGTGCTTGCCACCCTGCGCGACGATCGTCTCGGCCGGATCGGCCATGATCTTTCTCAGCACGTCATCCTCGAGTGCGGTGCGCAACGCGAGCGCCATCTCGCGCGCGGTCGAGACGTTGCCGCGGAGGCCGGTCGGATCGCTGAACTTGGTCTTCTTGAGCTTGAGCCGCTTCGCGATCTTGTTCATGGCCGCGACCAGCTCGTCGCGATCCATGCCGGCCGCGCGGGCGAGGGCGGTGGGGGCGCGGTTGTCGCTCGCGATCAACATCGCGCGCAGGAGGTCCTGGTTGCGGAACTTGTCGCCGACCGCGAGCCTCGTGCGTGACCCACCGCGAGCCTCGTGGGCATCGCCCTTGGTCACCTCGGTCCAGCCCTCCAGATCGAGCTCGTGCTCGCGGACAGCCATCGCCACGAAGATCTTCGTCGTCGAAGCGATCGACCTGATCTGGTCGGCGTCCTTGCCGTAGAGCTCGGTCCCGGTGGAGGCGTCCAACACGACGGCGGACGCGGATTTGACCTGAGGCAGCTCACCCCCGGCCCGGACGGGCACCGATGTGAGGGAGGCGGCTCCTACGAATACCCACAGTGCGAGTCGGCCCACGATCTAGTTCTAGCAACCGGGTTCCCGCGTCGCGACTTTTCAGCTTCTTGCGGTTACTATTTAGCTGAGGAAAATCCGTGGACCCCCGGCAAGGGCCCCCGCCACAAGACGTTCTTATCGGTCAAACCGTCGGCAACTATCTGGTTACCCAGAAGGTGGGCGAAGGCGGTATGGGATCGGTGTATCTCGCGGAGCACCCGACAATCGGTAAGAAGGTCGCGCTCAAGGTGCTCCACGCCGAGTTCGCGACGAACACCGAGGTCGTCGAGCGGTTCTTCAACGAGGCAAAAGCGGTCAACTCGATCGCTCACCCGAACATCGTCGACATCGTCGACTACGGGGTGATCCAGATCGGGGCCAAGGGCAGCGATCAGCTCGTCTACTTCATCATGGAGTATCTCGCGGGCCAGACCCTCGCGCAGACCGTCCGTGCCGAGGCGCCATTGCCACCCGAGCGCGCGCTCACGATCTCGTTGCAGGTTGCCGATGCGCTCGCCGCGTCGCATCGCGCCGGCATCGTCCATCGCGATCTCAAACCCGACAACATCATCCTCGTGCAGCGTGGTCGTGACGTCGATTTCGTGAAGCTGCTCGATTTCGGCATCGCGAAGCTCACGACCGAGGGTCGCTCTGGCAATCGCACGCGCACGGGCCTCGTCCTCGGGACGCCGGCGTACATGTCGCCCGAGCAGTGCGAGGGCTCGGCGAAGGTCGATCACCGCACCGATATCTACGCGCTAGGAATCTGTCTGTACGAGATGCTCGTCGGGCGCGTGCCCTTTATCGGCGAGGGATATGGCGAGATCCTCGTCCAGCACCTCACGCAAAAGCCGATCGAACCATCGCGCTATCGCATGATCTCGCCGCACATCGAGCAGGTCGTGTTGAAGGCGCTCGAGAAGCGCCAGGACATGCGCTACCCGACGATGGACGAATTCATCCGCGCGATGGCCGATCCGGTCGGGTATGTCGAATCGCATGGTGGCGTGCAAGGGTTCCTGCAGCGCACACTGATGCCCTCGACGGCGCCGCTCCCGCCGGTGCGGCTGACGCCGTCGCCGCTCACGCCGTACCCGCAGACCGGCCACTACACGCCCGCGGCGGGCACGCTCGGTACGCCGATCACGTCGTCGCCGACCACCTTGTCCTCGGCGAGTGGCCAGGAGATCGCACGACCGCGGCGCAAGGCCGGTTTCGTGATCGCGGGCGTGCTCGTCGTGGGCGCTGCGGTCGCGGGCGTCGTCGTCGTGATGACTGGCAAGAAGACCTCCGCAGCAGGCGATGGGTCGGCTGTCGGTAGCGATGTTCAGATGGCGCACGTCGGGTCGGCGGCGCCAGTCGGCAGCGGCAGTGGCAGTACGATGAACGTCGAGCACGGCAGCGCGGGCAGCGCGGTTGCCGTGATCACCGGTCGTGCGGGCAGCGCGAACACGGGCAGCGCGAACACGGGCAGCGCGGCGGTAGAAGTTGGGAGCGCGGGGAGCGCCGCCGAACCCACCATGGCGTCGCTCACGCTAACGACCACGCCTGCGGGCTCCGAGATCTTTCTCAACGGCCTCTCGACTGGCAAGAAGACGCCGATGACGATCGAGGTCGCGCGAGGAAGCGTCGCGGCGATCGAGTTTCGCCTCAAGGGCTATGAAAATCTGTTCTTGAAAGAGATCAAGATCGACAGCGACAAGCTCGCAAAGGATGGCGCGCTCAAGAAACTGGCGTCGTCCACGACGACGACGCACACGCATACGACGACAAAGACGCCGAAGGCGTGCGACACGTGTCTCGAACGACCTGACTGATTGAGGGGAACCATGAAGCGAACGGTGAAAAGCGTAGTGCTCTGCGCGGGTGTGCTGTGGTCCGCGCTCGCGTTCGCGGAGCCCAAGTCGGCCGACGATTGGTACAAAGAGGCCGAGACCCAATACAACCTCGGTAACTTCGACAAGGCCGCCGATGCGTTCAAGCAGGGCTACGCGCTCGAGTCGGTCGATAGCAAGAAGCCGGCGTACCTCTACAACGTCGCGCAGGCGTATCGCCAGGGCAAGAAGTGCAAGGACGCAGGCTTCTTCTACAAGCGCTACCTCTCGCTCAGAGAGCAAGACACCGCGAAGCCGCTGAAGCCCGAGAAGCGGGCCGAGATCGAAGGCTGGATCGCGGAGCTCGCCGAGTGCGAGAAGAGCCAGGACTCGATCGCGAAGAAGACGCCTGATACGACGGTGCCGCTCGGCCCGACGACAAAAGCGACTCCGACGACGACCCCCACGCCGATCAAGCCGACGACGACGGCGCACATCGAGACCGGCACGAATACGACCACCGAGCCTCTCGACGGCGGTGATGTCGACGACGACGCCGTCCATACATCCGCCTCGGGCGCGGCTCCGAAGTTGCTCTCGGCGCGCTTCACCGGCGGTGTCGCGAAGATCAGCGCGGGCGGTCTCACGGTCCCGGTCGAGCCGACGTTCGATCTGTTCGTCGGCTATCCGATCGCGGTGAGCCCCGCGCTCACGATCGATGTCGGCGGCAACTTCACGTTCACGCCAGTGCCGTACACGAACGCGGCGACGATGCAGAAGAAGACGGGCACGCTGATCTCGGCGCTCGCCGATGTCGGCGCGACCTATGCCGTCGCCCCGAAGTTCGGCATTCGCGCCGATGTCGGGCTCGGCGTGCTCGCGTTCGGTGGCATCTCGGATCCGGGCAACCCGTTCACCCAGATGGGCGCGGGTACCACCGGCTCGCTCGCGATGTTCGCGGTCCGTGCCGGCGTGTCGGCGGACTACGCGGTGTCGCCGAACGTCGTCGTCACCGTCACGCCGATCGCGTTCACGTACAGCCCCGCGAAGTCGGGTCTGCGCGATGACATCAAGTCGCTGACGCGGTTCGATTTCATGCTTGGCCTTGGCTATCGCATGTGAGCTCGTACGTCCCCACAGAGAAAATGACCGGGCCGGTCGATCCGGCACGGACGCTTGGGCGCCAAGGGCGCCAAGGGCGCCAAGGGCGCCAGTTGTGCGGTGCGTGCGCGGCACGAGATGCAGATCAACCGTTCAAAACCTCTGTGCCGAAGTACTAGGCGCTAGACTCCACGGGCTTATGAAGAAATGCCCCTTCTGCGCCGAAGAGATCCAGGACGAGGCGATCAAGTGCCGGTTCTGTAACTCGTTTCTTTCGGCGGCTCCGGAGGGCGCTGCGGAGGTGGCGGCCGGGTCAGGTGCACCCGCGCCGGTCGCCGAGAAATCGGCCGTCGACAGGCTGTACCCGCGAGGCGGCGCGGCGACCACCGCAGGCGCGGTCAATGCTCCACTGCCGTCGGACAAGAAATCGATCTACGAGGGTAGCCCTTCGTGGAAGGCATTCATCGGGTACAACGCGATCATCATCTTCGCGGCGCTGCTGCTGATGGTGATCCTGCGTGCCGGGTTCGAGAACTCGACGACCACGCTCGGCCCCAAGACCATGCACGTGCTCGTGCCGATCGCTCTCGCGGTCGCGTTCAGCTTCGGCGTGATGTTCTATCGTAAGTCGATCAAGTTCCGCGTCACCCAATCGGTGATCGAATGGGAGCGCGGTCTGCTCTCGAAGCGGATCGACGTGCTCCAGCTGTGGCGCGTCCGCGACGTCGTCTACAAGCAGAACCTCGTCGATCGTATCCTCGGAATCGCCCACGTCGAGGTCGTCGCCTCGGATGCAACGAACCCGGATCTCGAGATCATCGGCATGCCGGCGTCGCGCCAGCTGTTCGAGCAGCTCCGCGATTCGATCGAGATCCAGCGCCAGGCCAAGAACGTCGTCGGCGTCGTCAGCTGACCGAAACGAACCAACTACCCCGCGCGGACCACATCGACGATCTCGCGCAGGATCGTGATCAGCGCCTGGGCGTCCTGACCTTTGCGAAACATCGGGCGACCGGGCGCGACCGAGCCGGCATCGTCGCCGTCGGTTTCCGAGAGGAACACCACGCGCGTCGCCATCTGCGGCTTGTGCTTCACGAGCCAGCGATAGACATCCGCACCACTGCCATCGTGCATGTGCCAGTCGCAAACGATCGTGTCGAACTCGCGGCGCTCGAGCAGATCGATCGCTTGGTTGCCGCTCTCCATCTGCGTGACGGTGTAGCCCTCGTCGAACAGATGGCGCGCCATCGCCTCGAGCAGCGGCGGATCGTCATCGACGATGAGCAAGGTCGGGCGGTCCCGGTCGCGAATGATCGGGATGCCGTGCGGTAGCGTGCGCACGCGACGGACGATCGCGGCGGCGACGCGCACCATTTCTTCGACTTCCTGGAGAGGAATTGCGAGGCAACGCCCGCCGACGATCGTGTCGAACTCGGGCGTGACTTCATCGGCGATGAACACGAACCGGTTGCGGAGGTCGGCGCGATGCGCGAGCACCCAACGATAGACCTCCCCGCCGATCGGGTGGGTCGGGTCCCACGGGGCGATCACCACGTCGATCGGCCGGTCGCCCTCGAGCGCAGCTCGAGCGCGAAACGCGGTCACAGCTGAAACCACGTCGAGCTGACTCGCCTCGAACCAGCGAGTTAGCAAGTCGAGCACCTCTGCGGTCCCGTGTATGATCAGCGCCGTCGGGCGGCCTACTTCTGCCAACGATGAGATCATAGCTCCGAGGCGTTTGATTTGGCCTCTTCCGCAGCCTACGCTTTCATCCATATGCGACGGACTTTTCTGCTCGGCGCCACGGTGGCCGGGCTCACCGGCTGGGCGTGTTCGGGGGGCTCGAAAGCCCCGACCAAGCCGGTAGCACCCCTCCCTGGCAACGATGCCAAGCTCGACCTACCCGGAATTCCGGCCAAGATCGTGGTCACCCAGAGCACGCCCACCGAGGGGACTTCGCCCGAGAAAAAGTCGCCGATCCTCGACGTGATGAGGGCCGAGAACGACCGCGAGATGGCCGCGCTCGCGAAGACCGGGGACCCGGCCTATTACCTGGGCTATCAGCTGGTCCAGCAGCGGATCGTCAGCATGGATGCCGAGGGTGGTGCGCTTGTCATGGACAGCGATGACACGGCGCGCAACCTCGACGTGGACATCCGCGTCGGCTCTCCCAAGCTCGACAATACCCACCAGCTCGCGGACGACTCGAACGGCCTCAATCAGCCGCTCCAGCGCCGTGGCTTGGTTCCGTTCGGCGCGGAGCCTCAGGCCCTCTCCAACGCGCTCTGGGTCGAGACCGATCGCCGCTATCACGAGGCGGTCTCCGCGCTCGGCTATGTGAAGCAGGATCAGCAGACGCTCGCCAAGAAGAGCGCCGCGGACGATGATTTCTCGCACGAGCCAGCCGAGACCCACCTCGAAGCCGAGGCCAAGCTCGAGTTCGACAAGGCCCAGTGGGCCGAGCGCCTCAAGAAGTGCTCGGCGAAGGCGCTGACCCCGGCCGGCAAAGCGACCCGCGGGACGTGCGGCGTCGTGTTCCAGCTCAACACCAGCTACTTCGTGAACAGCGAAGGCACGGTGATCCAGCAGTCGTGGACCAATGCGCAGCTGTCGGTTTCGGTCGGCGTGAAGGCCGACGACGGCATGAACCTCAACCGCCTCGAGCAGCGGTTCGGGCGCATGCCTACGGATCTCCCGAACGACGGCGAAATCGACAAGATGATCAAGACGGTCACCGGTGACCTCGATGCCTTGCACGAGGCACCACTCGCCGAGCCCTACGTCGGTCCCGCGATCCTCGAAGGTCGTGCCGCCGGCGTATTCTTCCACGAAGTGTTCGGCCATCGCATCGAAGGTCATCGCCAAAAAGATCTGACAAGCGGCCAGACCTTCGCGAGCTACGTCGGCAAGGACATCGCCCCCGAGTGGCTCTCGGTCTACGACGACCCGGAGCTCGTCACGCTCAACGGGATCCAGCTCAACGGCTTCTACCGCTTCGACGATGAAGGCGTGCGCGCGCACAAGGCGGCGCTGATCGATCGCGGCAAGCTTGTCGGTTTCGACATGGGCCGCAACCCGATTCCGGGCTTCCCGCACTCGAACGGTCACGGCCGGCGTTCGCCGGGGCTGCCGCCGGTCGCTCGCCAGGGCAACCTCGTCGTCGAGGCGGCGAAGTCCGTCGAGGGCGCCGAGCTCGAGAAGATGTTGATCGAAGAGGTGAAGAAGCAGGGCCGACCGTACGGCATGATCTTCACCGACATCAGTGGTGGCTTCACGAACACCTCGGCGTTCGCGCCGCAGGCGTTCAAGGTCAACCCGGTGATGGCGTTCCGGCTGTACCCGAACGGCAAGAAAGAGCTCGTGCGTGGCATCGACATCAGCGGCACGCCGCTCGTCGCACTGCAGTCGATTCGCGCGGCGAGCCGCGAGATCGAGACGTTCAATGGCGTGTGTGGAGCAGAGTCGGGCTGGGTGCCGGTCTCGGCCTCGGCACCGTCGCTGCTGATCGAAAAGATCGAGGTCGAAAAGGGATTTGTTCCGCCGGATCGCCCGCCGATCCTCGATGCGCCTGCGGCGTCGATCAAGCAGTCGGAGAAGCCGTGAAGCGAATTGTCTATCTCGTCGTGTTGAGCCTCTTGCCGGCCGCGCCGTCTTCCGCGAAGAAGATTCCACCGCCGGCCGAGGCCGTGGGGGAGCCGTCGAAGGCCGTGACGAACGAGATCGTCGATGCGATCGCCGAGGAGATGAACCGCGACACCAAGCTGTTGGTGATTCCGGGCGCGCCACGGCCGTATTCGATCTCGTACAAGATCACCGAAGTCGACGTCAACGATGTCGCATCGTCGCTCGGCCAGACCACGTCGAAGCGCAACCGCCACTTCGTCAACCTCGAAGCGCGCGTGCGCGTCGGTAGCCCCGATCTCGACAACGGCAACTTCGTCGTTCCCGAGGCGGCGGAGTACGACGGCACCGCCGCGATCAACTTGCCGCTCGAGGCGACGCCGCGGATCGCGAAGCGCGCCGCGTGGCTCGTCACCGACAACGCGTACAAGGAAGCGCTCGTGCAATTGCGCGCCAAGCTCGAGGCGCGCAAGGCCGGCGGTTCTCAGCAACCGACCGATGTGCCGTCGTGGACCTCGGAGAAGCCGGTCGTCAGCGATGCGCCGATCCTCGTACCGCCGCTCGAGACCCTCGACGAGCTCGAGGGCCGCGCGAAGGCGCTGTCCGCGGTGTTTCGCGATCAGCCCGCGCTGCGTGCCTCGCACGTCTCGGTCACGAGCTACCTCGAGCGTCGCTGGTACCTCACCACCGAAGGCACCCGCGTCACCGATACGCGACGCGCCAGTGGTGTCGTGATCGAGGCGAGCGGGCAGGCCGACGACGGCCAGCTCGTCCACGACCACTTCCTGCGCTATGGCCACACCGCGAAGGATCTGCCGAGCGACAAGGACCTCGAGGGCGAGACCAAGAAGCTCGCCGCGAACGTCGTCGCGCTCGCGAAGGCGCCGGTGATTCCGCACTACAGCGGCCCGATGCTGTTCGAAGGCGAAGGCGCGGTCGGCATCATCCGCAACACGCTCGCGCCGCACCTCGGCGGGACGCCGGTTCCAGAAGGCCTCAATCCGCAAGAAGCAAAGACCTTCGGTGGTGCGTTCGCAGGCGAGCTCAACGAGCGCGTGCTGCCGACAAACATGACGGTCACCGACGATCCAACCGCCCAGACCGGCGGCGGCAAGGCGCTGATCGGAGGCTACAAGATCGACGACGAAGGTGTCGCCGCGCAGAAGATCGAGGTGGTTAAGAACGGCTTTCTGAAGTCGTTCCTCACCACCCGCACGCCCTCCGCAAAGGGCCAGAGCTCCAACGGTCACGCGCGCAAAGCGGTCGAAGGCACCGGCGGTGCGTTCCATGGCAGCACCACGAACCTGTTCGTCACCGCGAAGGGTGGCGTGTCGCGCAAGGCGCTCGAGCAGAGGCTGATCGCGGCCGCGAAGGCCGAAGGCAAGAAGTACGGCATCATCATTCGCCGCTTTGACGATGCGGCGGTCACTGGCTCGCCGGACTTCACGCGCCGCGAGCTCGTGCAGATGCTGAAGTCGACCGACCAGCAACTGCCGCCGCCCGCGACCCAGGCCTATCGCGTGTTCCCCGATGGCAAGCAAGAGCTCGTGCGTGGCGTCCAGCTCGCCGAGGTGCCGGTCAAATCGTGGAAGGACATCATCGGCGTCTCCACCGACGTGACGACCTACAACTTCCTCGCGGCGCCGGAAGGTCAGCTCGAGCTGCGGCTGACCGGCGGAACGTCCGATGGCTTCGTGCCGTCGAGCGGGATCGAGAGCGGCGTCATCACGCCGGACTTGCTGTTCAAGGATCTCGACTGCGAGTCCTCGACAGCAGGTCGCCGCCCGCCGCCGCTCGTCGCCAAGCCTGGCGCGTAGTGCTGCGGCTCCACGCCACCGAGCCACGAAGCCGAGCCAACGGGCCTGGCGCGCGGTTCGTGGTGTGGGTTCAAGGCTGTACGCTCGGCTGCCCCGGGTGCTTCAATCCAACGACGCACGAAGCTGGTGGCAGCGAGACCACCGTCGAAGCGGTGCTCGCCGAGGTCGCCGCTGTGAACGGCATCGAAGGGTTCACGCTCTCCGGTGGTGAGCCCCTGCAACAACCCACCGCCGCTGCAGTTCTTCTCGCCGGCGCACGCGCGCTCGGCTTGTCGACCTTGATGTTCTCGGGCTACACGATCGAAGAAGCCCGCGCGTTGCCCGGTGGCCCGGCAGTGCTCGCGCAGCTCGACGTCCTTATCGACGGTCGCTACGTCTCGACCGAGCGCTTCGCGGAGGGCCTGCGCGGCTCGAAGAACCAACGCATCCACTTACTCACGTCGCGCTACTCGCTGGCCGATGTCGAAGCGACGCCGGTCGCCGAGATCCGGATCGGCAAGACCGGCGAGATGATTCTGACCGGCGTGAATCCGCTCAAGCTCAGACCGTAGTCCCCTAACAGGGCCGGTAACGGCTCTCGCCACCGTCTGGATCACCGAATATCCCTCGCTGCCTATATGATTTCGGGATGTTGCGCGTCGTAAAGCGACGAATGGAGATACGTCCCCAGGTTTGCCTATTTTCGCCTACTAGTTTTGAAGCGCTCAGTTGGTGCCGAGAATGTCGCGTGTCAGGGCTTCGAGCCAGACGAGCGCGGCGACGAGACCGTCGAGGATGATCTGGTCCTTGCCTCTGGTCGCGAGGTAGCCGGGCGCACCGCCACGGATGCGACCGCGCGGATCGTAGAGCAGCCAGTCTTCGGGCTGGCCCCAGCTCGCGAGCGGGACGCAATCGGAGAGACCGCCCGAGGCGTACTCGGCATGAACGAAGTGATGGGCGCGCTGGGCAAGCGAGGTGGGGTCGCGATAGTCGGCGGTCGCGAGGAACTCGCGATCGAGCAGGCGCATGCCGTTCGTGATCGAGAGAAAGGCGCGGTAGTCGTTCGGTAGCGAGACCTTGGCGGCACGCTCGGCGTCGAGGATGGTGTCGAGACGTGCGGGTGGGCGGAGCTCGACCTGGCCGCCGAGCTCCTCGAGGACGACGAGCAGCGAATCGAGGGCAACGCGCACGGTTGTGCGATAGGGCTCGACGTCGACGGGAATCTGAGGCAAGTCGGCGCGAGCGAGGAGGACTGCAACGTCGGGATCGGTAATGTAGGGCGCGAAATCGGGCTCGCGTCGGAACTGGGCGGGCGTGGCGCCGGCCGCGAGTGCGGCTTCGACGGCGCCCAGCATCGCGACCTTGTCGCGCGTCACCGCGTACGCGCAGGCGATCTCGAACAGGAGCTCGGCGCTCGCTGCTTCGGGAACGGCGGCGTGGAGCTGGGCGATGCGATCGCGATCGACACCGACCGCGGTGAACGCGTTGCGCAGGAATTCCTGGGCGTGGAAGCCGAGCTGGCGGTCGCCGAAATCGGACCAGCGATGGAGCACGAGATCGAGGAGCTCTTTGACCTCGGCACCACCGCGCGACTCGCGCGCGATCGGGAGCAAGAGGAGCTGCGCGCTGCCGAGCGCGATTTCGGCTTGCTGGTCGGTCGCAGGGCCTTTGACGCTTTCGAGGAAGCGGCGAAGTGCGGCGATCGGGTGCGGATCATCGAGGATCTCGACGACAGGCGAGCTGCGCGCCGACCAATCCTTCGCGCTCTTCCTGCGGCCGGGGGTCAATGACAGCGCGAGGTCACCGATCACGAGAGGAATCACATCAGCTTGAGTGACAACCACCGCGAGGTTCGGCTTCTCGATCTGCGTGATCTTAGCCGGCGAGCGGCGCTTCGGCGCGCGCGTCGCAGCAAGCGGCTTCGGCTTCGGTTTCGGCTTCGGGATCCGCTTCGGTGGCGCCTTCGCAGCCGGCGTTGACGTTGGCTTGGTCTTCGACGGTGCCGCCTTCGCTTTCGAGGGCGACGACTTCGCGCTAGCGGCGGCTCTCTTTTCCTTTTTCTTCTTCGCGGCCACCACGCGCCATCCTACTTCTTGAACATCCCTGCGTGGTACTCGACGATTTCACCACGCACCGCCGAGGCGGCGACCGTGAGAGGCGACGCGAGGAACAGCTTCCCCGGTCCCGAGCGCCCTTTGTAGTTGCGGTTGATCGCCGACACGGTGACCTGTGCAGCTTGGTCCGAAACACCGGGACCGCAACCGATACACGCACCACATCCGGGTTTGATCACCTCGACGCCCGTGCGCGCGAACAGCGCGGTGTAGCCGCGCTCCTTCGCGTATTCCTCGACGTCACTCGAGCCGAACTGGATGAAGAACTTCACGCCATCGGGGATCTTGGTGCCCGCGGCTTCAGCCTCGGCGATCACGTGCGCGTACATGTCGATGTCGTCGCGCTTGCCAGCGGTGCACGAGCCACCGTAAGCGATGTCGATCTTGACCTGCCCGATTTCGGAGACCAGAGCGCCGTTCTTCGGATCGCTCGCGATGCCGCGATCCGGATCGCCGGGTGTGGCGACCATCGGCCTGATCGCGGCGAGATCGATGCGGTGGATCCCACCGGTGTGCTCGGCGCCCGGATCCGGCGCGAAAGCCTTCTTGCGGAGGTCCGCGAGCTCGACGCCGGGACGGTGAGCCGCGATCCACTGCAGCATCGTGTCGTCGACTTCCATCACGGCGCCGCGTGCCGAGCACTCGGTCGCCATGTTCGCGAGCGTCGCTCGTTCGTCGGGCGACATCGCGAACAGACCGCTACCACCGAACTCCATCACGCGGTTGAGCGTGTCCTCGCGCTTCGCAAACGTGGCGAGGAGGTGGAGCATCACGTCCTTGGCCGTGGCGCCGGGCTGCAAGGTTCCAGTCAGTTCGAATCGGATCGATTCCGGAACCGCGAGCGTGGTGAACCCCCAGTAGAGGAGGGCGGCATACTCCGTCGCACCGACGCCCCACGCGAGAGCGCCCGAGGCGCCACCCATGCACGTGTGCGAATCGGTCGCTTGAACGAAATCGCCCGGATCGATGAAGTGCTCGCGCGCGACCTGATGACAGATGCCGGGCGAGACGCCGTCGACGGCGCTGAAGTTGCGAACACCGGTGCGCGCCGCAAACTCCTTTTGCTTCATGCGGAGTACTTCGATCTTCGTGGCAAACTTTGCCATCGCCGGCACGCCGGTCGCGTAGATCAGGTGGTCCTCGAACACCGCAAACTTCGCCGGATTCTTCAGGCGGTAGTCGCCGTATTCCTCGGTCAGGAACAGATCGACCTGCGCGGTCGTGAACTCGTGCGAATAGCCCGCGTCGACGCGCACCAGCACGGCGTCGTTCGGCTTGACGTACTCACCCTGGCCGGGAAGCAGCTTCGACGCGAGGATCTTCTCGGTCAGGTTCATCGGCCGCTCGGGGGTGCCGGGCGCCGGGACCGTGATCTCTTTCTTGTCGAGCCGTGCGCAGAATTGCAAGAGACCACCGCTCTCGATCATCAGCTTCGTGATGGCGTCGTGGCCGGCGGTGAACTCGGAGAGCTCGATGCGCTCGCCCGCTTCGAGGCGGCGGAGCATCGCGTGGTCGCCCATGAGCTGACCGATGTTGATGTTGTTGCGCGCGTGGATCGGTGCGAACGAGCTCGCGATCGCGAGCTTGGAGCCCGAGAACACTTCGCACTGCGCGGCCTGTTCGCGGCTCGAGCCGACCCCCTTCTGCGAGCCGGCGACGATCACTTCGAAGTTGCCGGCGGCGAGCGCATCGGGAGCGAACTGGCGCTCGCCATTCACGATCAGCCCGGCGTAGGCATTCTTCGCGATGTCTTTCGGGTCGAAGTCGAAGCACACCCAGGCCGGGGTCATCGCGTCGGTGTTGATGTCGTCGAGGAGGTCATCCGCGGAGACATCGTTCGACGTCAGCGTCAGCGTGCCTGCGAGCTGCTGGCGCAGCTTGTCCGGATCCTTCGTGAGGTAAAGGACTCGCTTGCCGGGCGTCAGCGAAAAACTACGGTCCGCCATCGCGGGTGAACGTACCACCGCAGCTAGCGTAGGGAAACGCGCCTGGAACGCGGCGCCTGGAACGGTGTCGATCCGCTGCCCGCCTTCAACGTCTCCGACGTGACCGGATGCGTCGTAGTCACGGGTCGCTTCTCTGGCGGCGGCGCCGGTGGTGGGCCGACACCCAGGTGCGCGAGCCGTACCTCGCTGCGCGCGGTGTTCACGTCTCGAACGCGAGCGCGGCGTCTATCGGCGAACCTCCGAGATGCGAAACGCCCTGACGATCGTCGCCGATGCGATGCGCCTGCTAGGCGGTTCGCGCTAGCATCACCGACGATGCGTCTCGTGGGACTCGTGGCGTTCGCTGCGTGCAGCTCCGTGCCCGCGGCCACGACCGAATTCTTCGGCCCGACCGTCGAGCCGCCGCGCGGCCTGATGTGGATCCAGCCCGGCATGAGTACGGCCGAAGCGATGCGGCTCGTGCCAAACCTCCACGAACCGGCGAAGAAAGGCGTGCGCGACGAGCTGATCCTCGACATGAACGTCAGCGACGTCCAGCTCACGGTGCGGCTCGATGGTGGCACGGTCTCGAGCATCGTCGCGATCGTGCAAGGCCACGGTGCGCGCGACCTGCTGACCCGCGCGTGGGGGCCGCCGCAGATCGCGCACGATTCGCTCGGTCAGCCCGAGGTCACGTGGGCGAGCGAATCGACGGGCTGGAAGGTCAAGCTCGATTGTCTCGAGCGCAACTGCCTCGTCGAATACACGCCGTATCACGTGCTCACGTCGGAGTTCTTCGGCAGTCACGTCATCCCGCCGGGTGACCTCGCGAAGCTGCGCGTGGGCATGAAGCTCGCCGATGCGCGCTCTCTCGCACCCGGCATCATCGCGAGCCGCACGGGCATTCCGACCAGCGTCGACGGTGTCCGGGAGTTCGTCGCGATCGACGACAAAACCGGCGTCGTGCGCTCGATCTACCTCAACTTGCCGCCGCACGCGGAGGACCTCCTTGCCGAGGCCTGGAGCGAGGGCTGGAAGGCGAGCGAGCTCGGTCATCCCGTGCTCGTGTGGCCCGATCCCACGACCGGATGGCGCGCGACGCTGCGCGATGCGCTGGGCTATAGCCACGATCTCGCGTACGACAACTTTATTCCGGCGGCGCACCTGCTCGGCGATCAACCGGATTTGATCGATGCACTACCGCAACCGATCCTCGGCAAGACCATCGACGAGGTGAAGAAGGCGTACAAGGACGAGCTCGCGCCGGGCAAGGAGCTCGCGCTACTGCTCTTGCCCACGGAGTGGGAGCGCGTCGGCACGCGCGTCGTGCTCGTGCCGGGTGGCGGTCGCATCAGGGAGCTGTCGTTCTCGCTGCCGTACAAGCCCCACCCCGAGGCGCGCGACGTGTTCCTCGAAGCGTTCAAGACCAAGTGGGGCGAGCCCAAGGAACAGGACGACAGGGGCCTGCTGTTTCACGAAGACGATCCGCGGATCGAGATCCACGACGACCCCGAGCACGGCGCGTGGGTCGTCGAGATGCGCTAAAAATCGAGCGCTTGAAAAAGAGGCGCTCGTGCGGACGTGATTCGGGTCGCGGTGACGGACTTGGTCGTGGCGAGGCTGCGATGACCACGATCGCGACCGAGTTCGCGGACTGGTCGCCGGCACTCACCGCGGCCGACCCGTGAAAATTCACGACGTCATCTACGGTGAGCGCTCGTCGACATCGCTGCTCGAATTCTTCGGCGCTGCCTGGAACATCGGAACGGGAGCGCACGGCCCGCAACGAGGCGACAGGTTCATTGTCGAATCATCGGTCGTTAGCTTGTCGTAATCGGCCGGAACGTACGACGCCTGGCCGTGTCGGACGAGGACCAACGAGGACCAAGGTCGCCATCAAAAATACATGCGGCAGCTAGCGCAGTAGAACCGGAGATGTTCTTCGACCCACGCCATCGGCGCCTCGCATTGCGGGCATGCGGGCGTGGGCCCCGAGGCGACGGACTTCTTGGGCGGCGGTAGCGACGATGGTGCCGTCGAGATCGGAACCTCGGCGGCCTTGGTCGGCGTCGCGCGGGGCTGCACGGTCGTCGAGGCCGACCGATCCGGCGTCGCGCATGCGGCCGGTTGTTGTGCGGCATGCACCGTCGCGACTTCATCGCCGGGCGTCGAGATTTCGAAACGCGGTGTGGGTGGCAGCGTCGGCCGTGTCGGCCGCGTCGGCCCTGTCGGCCGTGTCGGCCGTGTCGGCCGTGTCGGTGCGATCGCGACCGGCGAAGGTTGCGTCGCTGCTTCCGCGAGCACGGCCGCGTGGTGCTCCGGCGTCGCGGATGCGGTCGGCGCCTCGAACAAGCCTTTCTCGACTCGACGCGTGAGTGCTTCGTCGCTTGGTCGCGACGGCGGAACCTTCGCGGCGAACGGCGAGGGGATCGTAGCGAACGGGCTCGGCGCCGTGCTCGTGGGGTTCGAAGCGTTCGAGGTCGAGGCCGGCGACGGCACACTCGCTCTGCCGGCGCGCGGAGAGGGTGAGCCGCGGCTCGCCGTGACCGGTCCATTCTTGGCGGCGAGTGGTGCGAGCGGTGCGCGCGCCATCATGATCGGCGTGACGTGCGCGGCACTCGGCGCGACCGGGAATGGCGCTGCGGGTGCGCTCGGATCGGGTGTAACGCGCCTCGGCGTCGAGAACGCGCTCGCATCCATCAAGCTCGGGGTCCTCGTCATCTGCGAGCCAGCAAGCTCGGGCTCGACGCGTTCGATTCCAATCGTCGGCGCGGAATCGCGCGGCGAGAATGGTGCGGCGACCGGCGCAGAGGCTGGAGGTAACGAGGTCGGCTTCGGCGGTGGCCCGGGGCGCGACGGCGGAGGCAAGGAATTGCTCGCCTTCGCTGGTGGGAATTTCTGGGGCGCGGATGCCTGCGCCGGCTGCGCCGGCGGCTCGGTGCGCCCGAACGGTCTCGTCGCCAGCCGCGCGGCGCGCTCTCTCTGCTGGGGCAGCGGCGGCGGTGGTTCGATCGGCGGTTGCTCGCTCGAAGGCAGATCCGCGAGCTGTTGTTGCGTGAGCAGAGGTGCGAGCTCGGTGTGCGCGATCCCGATGGCGTGACGTTCCTCGTCGAGCTTCTCCGGCGCACTCAGCGTCTCGTTCGTCGCATCGTCGAGCTGCTCGGGCGCGCTCAAGGTCTCGTTTGTTGCGTCACTCGGTGCGGGACCGGCCGAAAAAATCTCGGTCGCTTCCTCACCACCGCCGAGCGGGCACTGATCAGTCGTCGCGTTCTTTTGCGCCAGGGGTGCCGAGATCATGTTCTCGCTCTTGTCGAACAGGCGCTCCGATCGGCGATGGGTCGTCGGCGCATCGGTCGCCGATTCGAGTCGCGCTTGATAGCGCGCCTTTGCGTCGGCATCGACTTCGACGGCGGTCGAGGTCTCGGGCAGATCATTGTAAACGGGTGGAGGCGGAACAGCTGCCGCGAGCGTGGGGTGCTTCGTGCTGCGCGCGCCACGCTCTGGCGCGGGCACGCGCGTTTTGAGCGACCCCGTCGGGCGCGGCGGGCGTGGCGGTGCCGGTGATGCCCTGCCGCGCATCGATGTGGTCGGCATTTCGATCGTCGTGGGCGCCATGGGTGGAGGCATCGCCGGTTGCGATCCGAGCTCGTGCTCGAGATCCTCGGTCTGGTCGATCTGGCGCGCCGGGCTCTGCGCGAAGAGCTCGCCGGGCGCGCCGAATCGACCGCCGCCGCCGACGGGCGCGAACGGATCCGCACCGACGAATGCGGCGACGGGGACGTGGGCCGACGCGGAATCGCCGGGCGTGACCTTGTCGGACGCGCGCGGCGCGGTGGGCTGATCGCGCGGCGGCGGCGTGTAGATGGGTGCGAGCCCGGGTGCCGCACCGGCATTCTGCATGTCGTAGAGCGGGCGCAATGCGGGTGCGCTCTCGAACAACGGCGTGTGCGTTTGCACCTGACCGAGCCCGGGATTGCCAGCCGGCGCTTGAGGCGTGCCGCCTTGGCCTTCGCGCAACAACTCGCGCACGTCGAACGCGGGCTGTTGCGCCTGCCGAGTCTGCTGCTGCTGGATCACCGATTGCGACGGCTTCAAGCGCAGGGGTTCGCGCCGCACCCGGAACGCCGCGATTGTCGCGAGCAGCGCCGAGCCGACACCCGCACCGACCGCCATGAGGCCGATGCCGACGGGCATCAACACCTGGATCGAGATCCGGAGATCGGGACCGTGGATGAAGATCGTCGCCGCGCCCGCGCTGATCAGCAGGATCTCGAACAGCAACAGCCTCGCGAGCAGCTTCCGGCGCTCACCGATCCGCGCCGCGGAGATCGCGAGCAAGAGGGCGGTGAATGCGCCGAGGCCCAGCGCGGCCATCTCGGCGATGCTGACGACAACTAACGAGTGATTGGTGTCGAGCTCTTCGCACTTGATCTCGCCCCCGAGGTTGCAGCCATACGCGCCTAGCAAGCCGACGTGGATCGCTTTGAGCTCGAGCTCGCGACCTTGGACCACGGGGTGGCCGTCCCACCATCCGGGCACGACCTTCGGGACGAGCCCGCCGGCGAGTGCCGTCGCGAACAGCAGCGCCGCCACCAGCGCGAACAGCGCGCCCAAGGCGCGAGGGGCCATACCCGAACGTTATCACGCAGCCAGCGAAGCGATCGCATTCACGGCCGCCACCGCAGACGTGGCGGTGCGGAACAGTGCGCGATTTTCGGGCTTGAGCACGCCCGTGCGAACGGCATGGTCCAGAAACTTGCTCATCGAGGCCCAGAACCCGTCGAGATCGAGGAACACGATTGGCTTGTGGTGGTAGCCGAGCTGGATGCCGGTGAGCACCTCGAACGCCTCTTCCAGGGTCCCGAGACCGCCGGGCCCGACGACGAAGGCGTCGGCCTTGGCGAACATCATCGCCTTGCGTTGATGCATCGTCTCGACGACGTGGAGCTCGCTGAGCCCCGCGTGCGCCACTTCTATATCTACCAGCGATTGCGGAATCACGCCGATCGCACGGCCGCCCGCGGCGAGCTGCGCATCGGCGAGCACACCCATCAAGCCGCGCCGCGCACCGCCGTACACGAGGGTCAGATCGCGACGGACGAATTCGCCTGCGAGCTCGCGGACCGCATCCGCGAATGCCGGCACACCCTCCGACGACGACAGGTAGACGGCTACCGAGCGCACCATCGCGAGGGTAATATCACGGCGTGAAGCCGCTCCTCTGGCGAGAGAGCTCGTTTGCCGAGCTCTCGGTCAACGAGCTCTACAAGATCGTCGCGCTGCGCGAGCGCGTGTTCGTGGTCGAGCAAGCGTGCGCGTATCAAGATGCCGATGGCCACGATCAGGCGTCGCGGCATCTGTGGGCCGAGCTCGACGGCGCGATCCACGCGTACCTCCGGCTCGTGCCGGCCGGCGCAAAATTTGCGGAGCAGAGTCTCGGTCGGATCATCACCGCGCCCGAGGCGCGCGGCACCGGACTCGGCAAGGAGCTCGTGCGCCGCGGCATCGCAGCATCGGACGGTGTGACGATCCGGATCGGTGCTCAGGCCCACCTCGAACGGTTCTACAGCGGCTTGGGGTTCGCGCGAGCATCTGGCCTCTACGACGAGGACGGCATCCCACACATCGAGATGCTCAGGCCCGCTGGGTCCTGAACGCCGATCCGAGCACCAACCACAGGCTCGCGAGCACGAGCACGATGGCATCGCGCTGGGTGGTCGCGCCGCGACCTGCGGTCAGGGCGGGGACCGAGAGCACCTTCCAGACATCTCGCAACAGGTACGTACCGATGCCACCGATGATCACGCCGCCGCCGAGGCCGGCAAAGCCAACGATCCGGAAGTACGGCAGAAGCGCGGACAGCACCGCCACCGCGAAGAAGATCACGATCCATTCGGCGGGCGCATAGATGTGCAGTCCGAGCCAGAGTGCGAACGCCACCGCAAGCACGTGCGCTAGCACGCCAAACCACCTCGGAACCGCCGCCATAGATTCCCATTATAGCGAACCTCCCCACCAATTGCGCGTCGGGGGCGCGCATGGTTGGATGCGCCAATGCGTATGATCCTCGTCGGCCCGCCGGGAGCAGGCAAAGGCACCCAGGCTGCACGCCTCGTCGATACGTTTCGGATCCCCCATATCTCGAGCGGCGACATGCTTCGCGCGGCAGTGAAAGAGGGAACTCCGATGGGTGTCGAGGCTGGCCGCATCATGAACCTCGGCCATCTGGTCCCCGACGAGCTGATCATCGGCATGATCCTCGAGCGGATCGCGAAGCCGGATTGCGCGACGGGCTTCATACTCGATGGCTTTCCGCGCACGCGGCCGCAAGCCGAAGCACTCGACGCTGCGCTCGCGACGGCGCACGTCAAGCTCGATGCGGTCGTCTTGATCGAAGTGCCCGATACCTTGCTCGAGGAGCGCGCGGTCGGTCGCAGGAGCGATCCAAATACCGGCACGATCTATCACCTCAAGTACAACCCACCGCCGGCCGACATCGTCGAGCGCCTCGTCCATCGCACCGACGACACCGTCGAAGCGGTCGCGAAGCGCACCGCGAAGTATCACTCCGATACTGGGCCGATCATCCCCTACTACCAGGACAAGGGCATCTTGAAGCACGTCGACGGTGTTGGTGATCCGGATGTCATCACGCAGCGAATCACCGCGGTCTTGGCCAACTGATGGCCGGCTTCGATCACAAAGCCATCGATCCGAAGTGGCAAGGGTTCTGGGACAAAGAGCAGACGTTCCTCACGCCCACCGATCGCACCAAGCCGAAATACTATGTCCTCGACATGTTCCCGTACCCGTCGGGCGACGGGCTCCACGTCGGTCATCCGAAGGGCTACACCGCGACGGATGTCGTCGCGCGCGCGAAGCGGATGATGGGGTTCAACGTGCTGCGCGTGATGGGCTGGGACAGCTTCGGCCTTCCCGCCGAGCGCCGCGCCGAGAAGACCGGCGAACAGCCGAGCGTGATCACCGCGCGTAACATCGCCACGTTCAAGTCGCAGTTGAAGAAGCTCGGCCTGTCGTACGACTGGACGCGCGAGCTCGCGACCAGTGATCCCGCTTATTACAAGTGGACGCAGTGGATCTTCGAGCTGCTATTCGAGCGCGGCCTCGCCTACCGGGCAGAAGTTGCTGTCAACTTCTGCCCGGCGCTCGGCACGGTGCTCGCGAACGAAGAAGTCAAAGACGGCAAGTATGTCGAGACCGGTGATGAGGTCGAGAAGCGGCTGCTCAAGCAGTGGATGCTAAAGATCACCGAGTACGCCGATCGGTTGAGCGAGGATCTCGAAGGGCTCGACTGGCCCGCGGGCACGCACATCGCCCAGAAAGATTGGATCGGTAAATCGATCGGCGCGACCATCAAGTTCGCGATCCAGCATCCGCCCGCCGGAATCGAGCCCGACATCACGGTGTTCACCACGCGGCCCGATACGCTGTTCGGTGGCACGTACGTGGTGGTCGCCCCCGAGCTCGCGATCGTCGATGCGCTGACGACGGAACCGCAAAAGGCGGCGGTCGCCGCGTATCGCTCTGGCGTCGACAAGCGCAGCGAGCGCGATCGCACCGTCGAAGCGGCGGATGCGCCGAAGACCGGCGTGTTCACCGGCTCGTACGCGATCAATCCGGTCAACAAGAAGCTGCTTCCGATCTGGATCGCGGACTACGTGCTCGCGAGCTATGGCACGGGCTCGGTGTTCGCGTGTCCCGCGCATGACGAGCGCGATCACTCGTTCGCGAAGAAGTTCGAGCTGCCGATCATCGAAGTAGTGAAGGGCGGCCCAGGCGGTGAAGACGTGCAAGTTGCGCCGTATCTCGGCGATGGCCCGCACGTGAACAGCGAATTTCTCGACGGTCTCAAGATCGAAGAGGCGAAGGCCAAGATCATCGCGTGGCTCGTCGAGCATCACGCAGGCGAGGGGACGATCCGCTACAAGCTGCGCGATTGGCTGTTCTCGCGCCAGCGTTACTGGGGGGAGCCGTTCCCGCTGATCGAGCTCGCAGACGGCACGATCAAGCCAGTGCCAAGATCGCAGCTGCCGGTCGTCTTGCCGCCGATCGACGAATACAAGCCGACGCGAGATGGTCGACCGCCCCTCGCACGCGCGACGGAGTGGTTGAAGACCACGGATCCGGACACCGGTGCGCCCGCGACCCGCGAGACCAACACGATGCCGCAGTGGGCAGGCTCGTGCTGGTACTACCTGCGCTTCCTGTCGCCGCAGAACCAGGAAGCGGCGTGGGATCCGGCCGAAGAGAAGTACTGGATGCCGGTCGATCTCTACGTTGGTGGCAACGAGCACGCGGTACTCCACCTGCTGTACGCGCGGTTCTGGCACAAGGTGCTGTTCGATGCGGGCCTCGTCTCGACGAAGGAGCCGTTCCAGCGCCTGTTCCACCAGGGCATGATCCACAAGACGTCGTTCCGCGACGCCTCCGGGAAGTACTACTACGATCACGAGGTCGTCGAGCGCGATGGCACGTGGGTCACCAAGGACGGCCTGCCGGTCGAGACCAAGCTCGATAAGATGTCGAAGTCTCGTTACAATGTCGTCAACCCCGACGACATGAGCAACGAGTACGGCGCCGATGCGATGCGCATGTACGAGCTGTTCATGGGTCCGCTCGAGGATGGCGTCGAATGGGAGACCGCGGGGGTCTCCGGTACGCGCCGGTTCCTGGATCGCGTCTGGCGCTTGCTCGTCGTGCCTGCGGATCCGCAAGCTCCGGCGGCCGTCGACGTGCTCGGCACGAAGGTTCGTGAAGATGCGCCGACCACGAACAAGGATCTCGAGCGCGCCCTGCACGCCGCGATCAAGAAGGTCACGTCGGCGGTGACGGATCTCAAGTTCAACACCGCGATCTCCGAGATGATGGTGTTCGTCAACGAAGCGACACGCGCGGATGCGATTCCGCGCCCGTGGTTCGAGATGTTCGTGAAGATCCTCTCGCCATTCGCACCGCACCTCGCCGAGGAGGTCTGGCAGCGCCTCGGCCATGCCACCACGATCTCGTACGAGCCGTGGCCCGTCCACGACGAAGCGAAGTTGCTGCGCGACACGATCAAGATCGGCGTGCAGGTCATGGGCAAGTTGCGCGGCGAGATCGAAGTCGCGGCCGATGCGACGCAGGAAGCCGTGATCGCGATGGCAAAGGCGGACGAAAAGGTCCAACCGTTCCTCGCCGGTAAAGAGATCAAGCGCGAGGTCTACGTCAAAGGCCGGCTCGTGAACCTGGTCGTCGGCTGAAACAGGCTTCGCGCGTCTTCACGACCAATACGGTGTGCCAGGTACGCGCAAGAGCTACAGTGTCTGCATGGACCGAGAGTTCATCAGCGTTAACGTCGCGGTGCTGACCGTCTCCGATAGCCGGACCCTCGAGACCGACACGTCCGGCAGGTACATTGCTGATCAGATGCGTGCTGCGGGGCACGCGATCGCCGCGCACGTCATCGTGATCGATTCGGAGCTCAAGATCCGCGCGCAGCTCGCGCACTGGATCGCGGACCCCGGCATCGACGTCGTGATCGCAACGGGCGGCACCGGCGTCACGCCGCGCGATGTCACGCCCGAAGCGCTCGCGCCGCTGATCACGAAACACATCCCCGGCTTCGGCGAGCTGTTTCGCCAGCTGTCGTACGCCGACATCGGCGCCTCGACGATCCAGAGCCGCGCCGAGGCCGCGCTGTGTGGCGAGACCTACGTGTTCTTGCTTCCCGGCTCGACGGGCGGCGTGAAGCTTGGCGTCGACAAGATCTTACTGACCCAGCTCGATAACCGCACGAAGCCCTGCAACTTCGTGATGCTGCTCCCGCGGATCAAGAACGAGCGTACCGGGCGCGCGTGATATCGTGAGCGCGATGGCGAACGCGCTCGAGTCCGCTCTGCAGAAGGCGTTGTCGGTTCGGTTGAACCTCCAGATCAGCCTCTCGCAGTTGCCCATCATCGAGGAGTGGATGGACATCCATCTCGATCGCTGGCTCGAGCATAACCCGACGCCGCCCGACATGCCGGATGGCGAAGGCGTCACGTTCCTCGCGATGCTCGGCAGCGATCTGCGCCGCGTGTGGTGGGGCGCGTGGGGTGATCCGCGCGGCTTCGTGCCGAAGATGGCGGACTACTTCAAGCTCTGCAATATCGCGAAGGGTGACGCCCACCTCCTCGATGAGATCGGCGAACAACTCGAGCCCAGGCTCGTCGGTTCGTGGATCGGTGTCTGGGGCAAAAGGGTCATCACCGGCTGGCACTTCTGGGATCCGCATCCGTGGGGAAAAGTCGAGACGATGTTCGGTACCCACGAGGCGAAGTACGCGATCAAGAAATGGGTCGACGATCATCACATCGAGCGGATCGAGCGGTTCACGCAATCGATCGGAGAGGAGCCGTTCAGCGAGATCGAGCTGGCGATGCCCGGTAAGACCGTCGACGAACAGCTCGCCGCGATGTCAGCCGCGTTCGATCGGTTCACCGGCTCGCCGATCGATCCGAACATCGTCGCGCGGTTTCGCGAAGCGTCGGTCCCACAGTTCGCGCTATCGCTGCGGATCCGCGGCGGCCAGATCGTGCGCGTCGGTGGGCTCGCGCCGGGGCTGGCGCTCGGCACGATCAAGGGCGTCTGTGAAGATGAGAAGATCGGGGTCGACGGCAAGCTCGACAAGATGGTCGGTGCGCTCGGCGATGGCATCGTGCGGGTCGAGTACGCCCGCGCTGGCGACCGCGCGATGGTCGACGTGTATCTCGAGCCGAGCGAGCCCGCTCCGAAGCATCCGCCGGCCTCGCCAATTGTCGCGAACTAAGTGCCGCGGATCGATTACCTGCTCGCGAGCGACGAACAACTGATCGCGCAGAGCGAGGTCGACCGCTATCGCGCCTCGGGCCCGGGTGGTCAGCATCGCAACAAGACCGACAGCGCGGTGCGGTTGCGGCACAAGCCGAGCGGAGTCACGGCGATCGGCGAGGACAGCCGCTCGCAGAGCGAGAACAAGCACCACGCGGTGCGCCGGTTGCGCGCGGCGATCGCGCTCGACGTGCGCGAGCCGGTGAGCCTCGAGGACTACGTGCCTTCGCCGAGGCTCGCCGCGCTGGTCGCCGGAGGAACGGCGCCGCTCGGTGCGAAGACCAAGTTGACCGGCGTGTACTGGGCGGGCATGGCCGAGCTCCTGGATCTGCTCGTCGCGGGCAAGCTCGAGATCGCCGCGACCGCGCAACGGCTCGGCATCACGACCGGCGCCATGTCGAAGCTGCTCCTGCACGACGACGCCGTCGCGCGCGTGGTCAACGATCTGCGCCGCGCCGCGCAGATGCGCCCCTTACGCTAGAGCACGCGAGACCACGGACGCGGCCTGGCGGCGCGAAGGCTCGCGAGCCAGGGCTCGTGTCCGACGACCGCGACCGCGTGGTTCGGCTCGAAGCCGCCACCGTGCTCGGTGACCTGCGCGAGCGGCTCGGCGCACGGAGATTTCGCGAGCAGGTCGGTCTCGATCGGCGCCCTACCATACGTTGACAGCGAGGAAGTCACGTGCGACAGCCTGTCCATGATTCGCGCCTTGCTGTTGATTTCGATCCTCGTCGCCGCCTGTGGTGGCTCCAAGTCCGAACCGGTCGCGACGCCTCTGGCGACCGCCGACAAGGGTCACGAGGAGAGCAACATGACGGCCGAAGTAAAGGCGTTCCACGACTCGTTCGCGCCGCACTATCACGCCGCGAAGAACCCAGAACGCATGAAGGGCACGTGCGCTGCGATCCCGGAGTTCACCTCGGGTGCGGCCACGATCGCGAAGGCACCGACGCCGGCGGGCGTCGATGTCGCGGTGTGGACGGACGCGACCGGCAAGCTCGCCGCATCGATCGAAGGCCTCGATGGCGCGTGCAAGGCGAACGACGCCGCGGCGTTCGAGCCGGCAATCGAGACGATGCACAAGAACTTTCACGCCGTGATGGAGGCGGCTGGCCGTCATCACGAAGCCGGCCAAGCGCATCCCGAGATGAAGCCCCAAGGCGGCGGCTACTGAGCTCGGCTAACTAACCAAGCCCGAGTCGGCGCTTATTTCACGGAGACAACGAGCCGCGCCCTGGCAGCTATCTACAAAGCCAGCCTCGAGAGCAGCGCTGGGTCAGCGAGGTTTCGCCGGTGCAGCGTGGTAGACCGATCGCATGACGACGGAGCTGTGGCACCTCGGCAACCAATACGCAGGCCAGACGATCGACCCGGCGACGTGTGATCCGGATCCATTTGTCGAAGTGCGCCGCTGGTTAGCCTCGGCGGTCGCGCATCCGGTGCCGCAAGCGAATGCGATGACAGTGGCCACGATCGACGAGCGTGGTCGGCCCGCAGCGCGCGTGGTGCTGTTGAAGGAGGTCGACGAACACGGGTTCGTGTTCTACACGAACTACGATTCGCGCAAGGGCCACGACCTCGCAGCGCACCCCTCGGCGGCACTGGTGATGTGGTGGGAGCCGCTGCATCGTCAAATCCGGATCGAAGGCGCGATCGAGAAAGTCGACGCCGAGATGTCGGATGTGTACTTCGCATCGCGCCCGCGCGGCAGCCAGATCGGTGCGATCGCATCGCCGCAATCGCAGGTGATCGAGAGCCGCACGGCTCTCGAAGCAATGGTCGCGAAGGTCGAGCGCACGCACGGTGATGCCGCGCCGCCACGGCCTACGTACTGGGGTGGCTATCGCGTCGTGCCGGATGCGATCGAGCTCTGGCAGGGCCAGCAATCGCGCCTGCACGACCGCGTCGTGTATCGCCGAACCGCTCTCGATTCGGCCTGGACACGCGAGCGGCTCGCACCGTAACCCCGCGCAGCGCGTGCGAAAATTAGTCTCGCCTTTACTTAGTGTTAATCAGACACCATAATGGTGTCAGATGAACACGAACGGCAAGCTGAGGACGACGACCGCGTCGGTGATCGGGGCGCGCCACCAACGGACAGGGCGTAACGGCCAGGATGCGGCGGCGGCGTGGAACGAGGCGGGTGTCGCGGTCGTGGTCGTGTGCGACGGTTGCTCCAGCGGCGCGAGCTCGGAGGTCGGTGCGCGGCTCGGGGCACGGCTGTTCGCCCAACGGCTCGGCGCGCGGTTGGTCGAGGGAGCGTGTGTTCACGAGCGTTTGGTGTGGGAGACCGTCCGTACCGAGGTCGGCGCGTTGCTCGCGGCGGTGCTCGGTGACGCCATCCTCGATACGAACGCGGTGCACGGGTATTTGTTGTTCACGGTCGTCGCGGCGGCGGTCACCGATGAAGGCGCGGCGGCGTGGGCGCTCGGTGATGGCGCGTATCGGTTTGGAGATCAGACGCGCGTGCTCGGCCCGTTCGCGAACAACCAGCCGCCGTACCTCGCGTACGACCTGCTCGGCGTTCCGGTCGAGGCGACGTTCGAGGTGTTGCCGGACGGGACGGAGCGGATCGCGGTCGCGACCGACGGGATCGAGGATCTCGGCGGCGACTTCTCGCGCTTCGCCGCACCGATCACGCAACCCGATGCGCTGCGCCGCACGCTGTTCCAGCTCGCGCGTGCTGACGAGCGGATCGATTGGCTCGAGCAACGGGTAGTGCGCACGCCCGCGAAGCTGCAAGACGATCTCGCGATCGCGATCGTGGAGCGAGCGTGAACCGCAACGTCTACATCGATGGTCAGCAACTCACGCTCGCGCCGGCCGCATTGCACGGCCAAGGCGGGGAAGCAGAGGTCTACGATCTCGGCGATGGCCGGGTCGTGAAGTGGTGGAAGCCCGCCGATCATCCCGATTTCGAAGGCATGCCGGAGGCGCAAGCCGCGGCAACGGCGCGTATCGCGCAGGCACCTGCAAAGCTACGGGCGCTGCCGACATCCTTGCCCTGCGAGGTCGTCGTGCCGATCGGGCTCGCGCTCGCCAAGCGAGCTGGCGAGGTTGTTGGTTATCTCATGCCCCGCGTGACCGGCACGCCCCTGCATTCGTACGGCGAGCCAAAGTGGCGCCAGATGAATCCCGTGGCGAACGACGACGTGGTCGCCGCACTGCTCTCGCTGCACACCGCGATCGCGGGGCTGCATCGCGCGAACATCGTCGTCGGTGATTGCAATGATCTGAACGTACTCGTCGACGGGCGCGCGGTTCACATGATCGATGTCGATAGCTATCAGTACCAGATCTGGAGCTGCTCGATGTTCAGCGAGCGCTTCCTCGATCCGCGCCTGTGCGATGCGAGCTTGCAGCCGATCCAGCCGCACGATCGCCAGAGCGATTGGTTCGCATTCGCGGTGATGGCGTTCCGATCGTTGCTCGGCGTGGGCCCGTGGGGTGGCGTGCATCGACCGGCGGAAGGGTCGCAGCGCATCCTGGCCGCCATGCGCCCGGTGCACCGGCTGAGCGTGCTCGGCCCGCACATCGTCTATCCGCGTGCGGCGCGCCCGCTCGCGATGCTACCCGCCGAGCTGCTCGCGGTGTTCCGCGGCATCTTCGAACAGGACCACCGCGGCGAGTTTCCGCGCCACGAGCTCGAGCGGCTGCGGTTTCGTGCGTGTGGCACGTGCGGCGAGGCCCACGCCGCCGTGCGCTGCCCTAGCTGTCAGACTCGCGCATATCAGCCGCCGCTCGCGATCAGTGGCCGGTTGACGTGGCAGCAACTCGCACTACGCCCCGAGCTCGCGACGTGCGAAGTGACCACGACCGGCGCGATCTATCTCGCCGGCGATGCGTTGCTCCGCACCACCCGGCTCGGCTCCGAGCGGATCGGCTCGGTGCTCGCGCGCCAGACCCGCGTGTGGGTCGGCGCGCAGCTCGGCGTCGGGTTTTATCGCGCCGGTGGGTTCGCGGTGGGCTTCGTGTTTCGCACCGGGCGCGGCACGCTCGACGATCGCGTCACGCTGCCCAAGCTGCGCGGCCAGCTTGTCGACGCGCACGCGGTGATCGGCGACGACCGCGCGTGGTTGTTCCTCACGCTCGCGGAGGTCGGCAAGCTCGTGACCACGTGCATCGTGATCGGTGGCGATGCGCGCGTGATCGCGAGCGAAGCGCTCGCCGATCATGCGTGGCTCGCGGGGGCGCACGGTGCGTGTGCTGCCGGTCCGCATCTGTTCGTGCCCACCGACGAAGGCATCGCGCGCATCGAAGTGGTGCAGGGCGCGATCACTCACACTCGAACATTCCTCGAAACCGTGCCGCTCGTCGGTGCGGGTGATCGGCTGTCTCTGACTACCGGTGGCATCGCCGTCGCACGCGCACGAGATGCCGTGCTTCTTCAACTTTCGTGAAAGGACTCATGGCCAAGCAAGCGCTCCCCCTCCCGCAGTTCTTCGATCCCGAGCGCGCCGCCTCGTGGGACTACCGTCCCGACGCAGCGACGCTCGCCACCTCGGCTGCCGCACTGCGCAAGCAACACGCGATCAAACCCTCGGCGGCCGACCAGACGCGCCTCCATCTGCTCCTGATCGATGTGCAGAAGGACTTCTGCTTGCCGGAAGGCACGCTCTATGTGGCGGGGCGCAGCGGCACCGGTGCGATCGATGACTCGCGCCGGATCGCCGAGATGATCTATCGCAACCTCGACCAGATCACCGACATCACGACCACGCTCGATACGCACCTCGCGTATCAGATCTTCTTCGCGAGCTTCTGGCTCGACAAGACCGACCAACCGCTCACTCCCTTTCGCACGATCACCGCCGACGAGGTGGCCGGGGGCGACGTTCGCCCGAACCCCGCGATGGCGAAGTGGTTGTGCGCAGGCAACTACCCGTGGTTGTGCAAGCAGGTCGAGTTCTACTGTCGCGAGCTCGAGCGCGCGGGCAAGTACCAGCTCTATCTCTGGCCACCGCACTGCCTCCTCGGCTCGGATGGTCACGCGCTCGCCGGCGTGATCCACGAGGCGCGCATGGTCCACGCGTACGCACGAACGGCGCAATCGAACGTCGAGGTCAAGGGCGGTAACCCGCTGACCGAGAACTACAGCGTGCTCCGCCCCGAGGTCACCCAGCGCTTCGACGGCATACCGCTCGGTCAACGCAACACGCAGTTCCTCCAGACGCTGCTCACTGCCGATGCGGTCGTGATCGCGGGCCAAGCTGCGAGCCACTGCGTCAAGAGTACGATCGATGACTTGCTCTCCGAGATCGTCGCGCACGACGCGAACCTCGCGAGGAAGATCTATCTCGTGACCGATTGCATGTCCGCGGTGACCGTCCCTGACGGCAAAGGCGGCTTCGCGGCCGACTTCACGAGCGACGCCGATAAGGCGCTCCAGCGGTTCGCCGCGGCCGGCATGAACCTCGTCACCTCCACCACGCCGATCGCCAGCTGGCCCGGCATTCGCCTCAAAGGAACTCCATGAATAGCGACGACGACACGAAGGTCAAGAAGCTGCTCGAAGATGCGCATCGACAAGGCGCGCTCTCGGCAAAATCTCTCCATGCGCTCGACGTGGTCGATCTCGGCGCACAGATCCAGGCCGGGCTCGGCGTGACGATCGACGACATCGCGGCGAGCGAAGTCGTGCTCCTCACGATGATGCCCGACGACTCTGGCTCGATCGCCTCGGCCGGCAACACCGAGGCGGTGCGCGACGGTCACAACTTCGTGATCGATGCGCTCGAGCGTTCGAAGCAATCCGGCGAGGTGCTCGCACACACGCGCTATCTGAGTGGCCACGTGCTGTGCCCGTACACGGCGCTCGAGCACGCGGTCGTGATGACCGCCGCGAACTACAACCCCATCCACGGCACACCGCTATTCGACCAGACGTGCGTGGTGCTCGGGACCGTGATCGCGAAGGCGCAAGAGCTCGCGCAGGCGGGCATCGCGGTGCGCACGGTGACCCTGATCATCACCGACGGTGGCGACTACGGATCGACGCGTTGCAAGGCAGGCGATGTGAAGGCGCTCGTCACTGACATGCTCGCGCAGGAAAATCACATCGTCGCGGCGATGGGGATCTCCGACGGCAGTACGGACTTCAAGGCGGTGTTCCACGCCATGGGCATTCCCGATCGCTGGATCCTCACCCCGGGCAATAGCGCCAGCGAGATCCGGCGTGCGTTCCAGGTGTTCTCGCAATCCGCGGTGCGCGTGTCGCAAGGCGCCCAGCAGCTCGGAGGCTTCTCGAACTGAGCGCGGCCGTCGCCTCAGCTGGCGCCAACCGGGACTTGCCCGTGTACGTTCGATCCGACCTCGAGGGCTTGGTCGCACGGCTCGCGGACAGGGCTGTCTCGATTACGCCTGGACGAGGCCGACGGCGGTCGCAACCTCGTCGCGATACGCGAGCCACTTCGCGAGCACGGTCTCCATCGCGGTGATCACGCCAGCGTAATCGGCTGGAGCCACGTGATCGAAGCAGCGCCAGGCGGCGTGCCGATGTGAGCCTTCGACCGTGCGATGCGCCTTCGTGAGCGCGAGCGCCTCGAGCGGCAGACCATAGTGCACGACGAGCGGGTGATCCTCGAGCGGCGGCACCTCGCGCTTCGGTGCCTTGGGATCGAGCTCGCCGCGCTCCTTGTCGGTGCCTTCGAGAAAGATCGTACTGACCGCAGCGGCAGCAGCCCAGCCACGGCGTTGCGTGTATTCGTCGAGCGCATCGCGAAAGGCCCGCGCCGCGGGTGCGAGCTCGATGTGTTCGAAGCGCGACAGATCCATGCCGAGGCCGCGCGGATATTCGAGGAACAGTTGCGGGTGGGGCCTGCCGGCGATCAAGCCGCCGGTCTCTTCCTCGTAGATGTTCTCGGCGAGGTCGCGCCGGACCTGGGCTATCGGGCACTGCACGTACGCCCAGCCGACGAGCACGGGGAAGTCACGGACGTAGGCCTCGTACTCCTGTTCGAAGTGGAAGTTCAGGGTCTCCTTCGGCACGCTGCCGTCGCCAAACTTGGGCCAGGCCCAATGGACCTTGCGCTCCATGATCTGGAGCAACGCTTCGCGAAATTCGCCGCGGTTCACCGGTCGAGCTTAGCGCATGAGCGTGGCATCGAGGTCCAGGTGGAGCGTCGTGGCACCGGGCGCGAGACTTGGCACGACTCCGTGGATGACGAGCGTCCCGGGCAGGTCACCAACCCCGACCGAGCGGTCCACGAAGATCGAGCTCGTGAGGGCCGTGAACGCCTCGGTCAGCGCGCCATCGAACTGGGGCCCCCGTCCGGCAAGCGCTTCTACGAGATCCGCGTAGCAAGGCACGAGTGTGGTCGCCGTACGTTCGCAGACGAGCTCGAGCGCGCCGAACGTGGTCTTGGCCCGCATGCCCGCGAACCGGAGCTGCAGGCTGGCGAACACCCGCCCGACCGTCGTCACGCCACCATCCGAGAGGTTGACGCGCGCATCCGCGGCGAGCTCGAGATGATCGCCGGCCGGCGAGATCACGGGCGGCAATGCGAGTCGCAAGGGCGAGAGCCGCACGGTCAGAAACTCGGTCACGGTCGGATCTGAATTGAAGCGCCGATCGAGACCGACCTCGGCGAGTCGCTTGTCGAGCCAGCCGGTGCGCCACAGCTCGAACAAGAGCGCATTGAGCGCATCGACATCGAGCTCGATCGCGAGCGACTTCGGTGCGACGGGTGGCGAGTGCGAGGCCGCGATGTGTGGTGGCAGGATCCCGAGCGGGGCCGTGCCGAGCTGGACCGCGAAGGGCAGCGCACCGTACGCGCGGTTCGAGATCTCGACTGGATCTTTGCAGAACGTGAATGTCAACGTTTGATCACGGTCGAGCTCGAACGGCGGCGGCGGTGCGAGTGCCGTGACGAGCATCGCATCGATCTCGTGATTCGCGATCCGCGTCGCGAGCTTGCTCGTGACATCGAGATGACTGTTCAGCCACTGCAAGGCGCGGTTGCCGACCTCGACCGCGGCATGCGCCTTGACGCGAAAGTGCAGCTGGTGGTCCGTTGCCTCTGGAATCGCGACGAGTGTGAGCGGCACGATCACGCGATCGAAGACGATCCGCGCGGTGGCACGCACGTAGCCATGCGGGGCACCGGCGCCGAGCAAGCCGGCATCGAGCGGATGAAATGCGAACTGCGCCCACTCGAGCTCGAAGGCTTCGATCTTTTGATACGCCCCGATGCCGAAGACTGCTTCGCCGCGCATCTGCTGATCCATGATGGTGCGCATCGCGACCGCGACTTGATCGAGCATCGCTTGACCGACGATGACGCGCCCGCTGCAAGCCTGGTCCTGGAACGGTCCGACGAGCTGGCTCGCTCCGACCTCGCGCGCATAGCCGCCGCGATACGCGACGCGCCAGCGCTCGCGCCGCAAGCCAGACCCCCGACCGTCCACGGTATCGACCACGCGCGAGCGGATCCCGGCAGGCACCGTGCCCTGCAACGTCAACGCCGGTGACGCGAGTGGGGAGGTCGTCTCGACCACGAGCTCTTGTCCCGCGCTGTGCTGCGATGCCGCGACGAAGCCGATCGCGTGAACCGCGACGATCGCGATGCCAGCAGCCGCCGCTCTCATAGCCGGAACACCACCACCACGGTGACGAGCTCCCACGCGACGACCCACAGCGTGCAGGCGACGACACTCGCCGTCATCCCGCGCGTCACGGCATCGGCCTCGGGCTTCGCCGCGCCACCCTTCGCGACGACATCGCTCGCGATGCCCCAGCCATAGATCCACACGAGGAACAGCGCGCGCACCGTATAGCGAAGGCGCTCGGGTCGCGGGTCGAACAAATCTCCGGTCAGCAGCTCCCACGCGTGTGGCACGTGGTACGCGCGGCACACCAGCAGGCCTCCGGCGATCATGCCGAGCGCGAACAGCGCCGCGACGAGCAAGTAGCTGACTGCGGCGGCCAACCACGCAGGCGCCCACAGGTACGCGCGGCGATCGACGCCGAGCGCATCGAGCGCGAGCGTCTGCTTGGTCAGCCCCATCGAGCCGAGCCACGCATTCGTCGCGCTGCCCGAGGCGGCGACATATAACAGCGCCGACAGTGCCGGGGCGAGCGCCACCACGTGTGCTCCCCCGATCTGGCGCAGCAAGGCATCGGGTCGCACGCCCGCACCTCCCACCTTGCTGATCACGAACAGCACGGTGTAGCCGATCAGCGTCGAGACGATCGCGTAGAAGATCAGCGGTCGCACGAGAGTCTGTAAGAGTACGCGCTGCGCGACGATCGCGAAGTCGCGGGGATACTTCACGAGCTGCTGCGGCGCCTTCCACGCGCACAGGGCCGCGACGCGAAACGGGGCGAGCACTGGCGCCGCGAGCCGCGTGAGCCCGGTCCACCACGGTCGCACCGGCACCGCGCCTCGCGGCGGTGGCTGGTCACCGAACGCTTGCAGGTGATCGACCATCGCGGTCTCGAGCTCGACCAACCAGCGCCCGCGCTCCTCGGGCGTGTGCCCCGGATCTTCGAGCGCGCCGGGCCAGCGATCGGCGAACAGCTGATCTAGCTTGCGATCCTCGAGCGACAGCAAGAACAAGCGATCTGCGACACCCGCCGCGAGCGCGACATCGTGCGTGACCACGATCGCCGAGATGCCGAGCGCCTTGACCTGGTCGCGGATCAACCGCGCGAGCACGCGCACGCGATGCGGATCCAGGCCGACCGAAGGTTCGTCCAGGAACAGCAGCTTGCGCCGGCTCGCGAGCACGCGCGCGACGGCGACGCGCTGGGCTTGGCCGCCCGAGAGCTTCGTGACGCTCGTGCCGGGCTCGGCGAGCGCGGCTTCGAGACCGACGCGCTCCAGCCACTGCGGCGCTTCCGCGACATCACCACCCCCGTGGCGCAGCGCGAGCTCGAGGTTGCCGCGGACATCGAGATGATCGAACAGCGCACCGCGCTGCGGCACCAGGCCGAGTTGTTCGCGATCGAGATCGAGCTGTGCGGCGACGATCTCGAAACCCGCGTCCTCGAGCTCGTCACGCTCGAACAACACGCGCGCGAACGTCGATTTGCCGGCGCCCGAGCCACCCAGCAAGACCACGACTTCACCTTCCCCGACCGATAGGTCGATGCCGTCGATCAGCACGCGGCCATCGGGGAGGGCAACGCGCAGGCCGCGAACCTCTAGCGCCATCGCCGCAAACGTAGCTCGACACCCGTGGTTGCAGCTGGTTGCAAACTACAAATCGGGAACCGCGGGTCAAAAGCGCTGTCATACGTTTCGATCGCGCGGCACGTCGCCGAGCGGTCGCGTCGGCCGAGAGGCTGCGGCGGTGCGCGCTCGGGTGAGCGCGCGCTTCGGGCGCAGACCGGACCATGCCAGGCGCTTGCGCCACAACCGGAGGCTTGTTTACATGTCCGCTCTTGCCCTCACGTTCCGTATCTTTCGTGGTGATCAGCTGGTTCGTGAAGAGACGCTCCATCAGAGCGTCATCAAGATCGGCAAGGTCACCTCGGCCCACCTCCGGATCGAAGACGAATCGGTCAGCCGGATGCACGCGATCCTCGAGGTCGACGGTGCAGGTACCGTCCACATCATCGATCTCGGATCGACGCGCGGTACCTTCATCAATGGCCAGCGCATCAACAAGGCCAAGCTCGAGAGCGGCGATGCGATCGGCATCGGCTCGCTCCGCGTCGAAGTCGCTTTCGGGCGTACGGATGCCGTGATCGAGGCGCCGCTCGCGATCGCAGCGCCCCCGATGGCGAAGCCTGCGGTCGTCGCGAAGCCGGTCACGCCGGTCGCGCGCCCTGTGTCGCCCGTTTCGCCCGTTTCGCCCGTTTCGTTGTCACCGTTCGCGCGTGTCGCGCAAGAAGATGATCACGATCGGGCCAAGCCTACAATCGAGGTCGTCGCGATGCTCGGCGATTCGGTGATCGGCGTGAAGCACTGCATCGATCCGAAGAGCGGTGTGGTGTCGAACTCGACCACGATGATGCTCGCGGCGGGCGCCGCGTGCTTGCTCGCCTCGGCCGTGTCGTTCGGCGCTTCGATCCACACCGCATCGCTAAACAAGATCAAGCTGACGCACATCACCAACGACCTGCATCGCCCGGCGCGGTCGTTCCGCCCGGTGGTCCTGAACCCCGTGTTCGACTTCCTCGCATTCGGTGGCCTCGCGCTCGGCGTCTCGACGATGATCGCGGGGCTGTCTCGCATGAATCGCGAGCGCCGTACGCCGTATTACCGGATCGGCACGGCCCCCGGCGTCGAGCTCGCGATGGGTTCGGCACCGACCCCGAACTTCCCGCTCGTCGCGCCTTCGAGCGATGCGAACGGCTTCGTCTTCAACTACGGCGTGGGCATCGAAGGCGAGATGGTCGTCGATGGTCAGACCACGACCCTCGCGGAGCTCGCTGCGAGCGGCCGCGCACGCCCGTCGACCACGACCGCCGGTGCGATCGAGCTGCCGATTCCCGCGCGCGCCCGGATTCGAGCGCGTGCCGGTCAAACTACGTTCGTGGTGTCGGCCGTGCCGCAGCCGCGCGTGCAGCCGACGTCGCTGCTCGCGACGTTCGAGACCCGGACCGCGAAGTTCTTCGTCGGATCGCTCGCAGCGCACCTGATCTTTCTCGCGCTCCTCGATACGATTCCTGTCGAGGATTCGGCGATCGGCGTCGATGTCGAGACCAAGCTCGATCCGAACGCGAAGATCCTCGCGACCGTCAACGAAGAGCTGGTCCAGAAACCAGAAGATCCGAAAGACGGCGCAGAGACCGGAACAACCGGTTCGGTCTCGATGAAGGCGCCGGAAGAAGAGGGCAGAGCCGGCAAGCCGGAGTCGAATGCGACGAACAAACACCTCGCGGTGAAGGACAACCACACCGAGACCCAGCTCGCCGCGAGGAACGAGCTCGAGGCCGCGAGCACCGCCGGTATCATGGGGACGGTGCTCGCGAACCCCGAGACCTTCCAGACGCTGATCTCGGCGTCGAACATCGCGTCTGGCTTGTCGGACGCGAACCTGTACGGCAATATCTACGGTGCGGAGGCGGGTGAAGCGAACGGTGCGTTCGGTCTCGGGCTCAGCCACTTCGGGATGGGCGGCAGTTGCACGCAAGAACCATGCGGACTGATCGGCACCGGCGGTCGGTACGAAACGATCGGCAGCGGCCCGCACGGCGGTGGCAAGTTCGGCCCCGGCGGCGGCGACGTTCCTGGCATGCGCCATCACGAAGCTTTCTCGCCGCGCCCCGTGCTCGGTCAAGCGACCGGAGGTGGCGATCTCGACCAAGCGACGATCCGTCGCTATATCAAACGCAACATCGAGAAGCTCAGCTACTGCTACGAGCACGAGACGCTGGCTCACCCGGGCATCGAGGGGACGATCTCCGCACACTTCTTCATCACCCCGACCGGTACGGTGAGCGGCTCGATGGCGACCGGCTTCGACCCGACCGTGGCCAAGTGTGTCGGCGACGTGATCGGCAACATCGAGTTCCCGAAGCCGCGTGGTGGTGGTGGCGTGCAGGTGAACTATCCCTTCACGTTTCACACGGCACATTGACCGTAGTATTCGCTCGAGTTGATCCGAGATCTTGAAACCTCGTGCACACGCTGATCATCAAGGACGCGACCGCAGGCGAGAGTCAGGCATGAATCTGTCGGTGAGCCGGAGCCGCGCGTATGGCGATCCCGAGCTGCTCGCGATCGCATTGGATAACCTGGTCGCGAACGCGTGGAAGTTCTCGAGCCGCAACCCGCAACCGCGGATCGAGCTGTCGGTCTCGTACCTCGCTGGTGAGGTGTTCTGCGTCTCTGACAACGGGGTCGGCTTCGACATGACCTACAGTCACAAGCTGATCGGTATGTTCAACCGATTACATGCCGACGGTGATTTTCCCGGCACAGGCGTCGGGTTGGCGACCGTTCACCGCATCCTCACGCGCCATGGCGGCCGTGTGTGGGCTGACGGTGAGGTTGGAAAAGGAGCCCGGTTTTTCTTCACGTCCGGTGATACACAAGGACCATGATCGAGCGCGTCATCCTTCTCGTCGAGGACAATCGGGACGACGAGGAGCTCACGCTACGAGCACTCGCAAAGTCGCAGATCACGAACAAGGTGGTCGTGGCGCGCGATGGTGTCGAGGCGCTCGATTGGCTGTTCCGTCGTGGCCAGTACGCGACGCGCTCCGAGCACGAGGTGCCGCAAGTCGTGCTGCTCGATCTCAAGCTGCCGAAGATCGACGGCCTCGAAGTGTTGCAAGAGCTCCGCAAGAACGAAGCCACGAAGCTCACGCCGGTCGTGATCCTCACGTCTTCGATCGAAGAGCAGGATCTCGTACGCGGGTATGGCCTCGGTGCGAACAGCTACATTCGCAAGCCAGTCGATTTCACGCAGTTCGTCGAAGCGGTGCGTCAGCTCGGCTTGTACTGGCTCGTGCTCAACGAGCCGGCTCCGCGCTAGTTATCCAGCGGCACTTTCATCACCCACTGCTGCCACTCGGGATCGAACTTCTCGAGCGATTCGCCGAGCACGCTTTCGAGCGCGGCCTGGTGAGTCCGGTCCTTCTTGTCGGCGAGCGCGGCGGCGTAGAACGCCTTGAGCTTGTCGTGCTCCTGGAGGTAGTAGACCAGGTAACGCGCCTGCGCGTAGGCATCCCAGCTCGCGGCGTAGAACTCGTCGCGCGTCGTGGCGATCAGTTTTGTCAGCGGTGGTAGCGCCTTGTCACGGATCTCCTTCTTGAGGTTCGGCAGGCGCCAGTTCGGCAACCCGACGATGTGACCCTTGCGCTCGCTAGGTCGCTCGAATAGGGACGCGAGCCCTTCGTTGAACCACGCCGCCGGTTCGCCATCGAAGTTCGCTTCCATGTACGGATGGACGAGCTCGTGCGACAGCGTGCCGAGCCCATTCGCATTCATCACGAGCGCGTTCGAGCTCGAGCTGTAGTAGCCGTACGGCGTATCTGGTTCGTCGTTGAAGAACTTCTTTGCGCCGGCGCGGAACGCCTTTTCGTTGTGGAAGAGCCAGACCTCGAGCAGCTTGGTCGGCCGCTTCGCAAAGAAGTCCTTCTCCATCATCACCACTTTGTCATGCAGGAAGCCATTCGCGATGTGCTTGACCTCTTCCCTGGGGCCGTCACCGACCACGACAAACGGCGCGGTGACCACGACCGTGAAGTGCTGACCTGCGAGCTTTTTCTCGAGCTCGACCGCGCGGGTCGCGAGCTCCTCGCTGGTGGGTTCAGCCAGGGCGAGGCTGACGCTGGCAGCGACCAGAGCGAGGGCGAGCTTTCCAACCATTCTGATCGGACAGAAGAATTCTTCAATGGTTGCGCGTCCTTTCACACCCAAGCCGAGACCGTTACGCGGTGTCTGGACCAGCGTATACATATCCGATGGAGCGCCGCGGCCTCGTGCCGATCGAGATCTGCGCGGTCCTGGCTGCGGCGATCCTCGCGAGCTGGGATCCGCCACTGCTCGGCGCAATGCCGATCATGCTGCCGCTGATGGTGGTCGCGAGCATCGCGCGGTGGGCGTGCGGCAAGAGCTTCGGCGAGGTCGTGCGCGGGCCCGCGAGCTATCTCGGCATCGCAGCTCTCGCAGGACTCGGTGCTCTGATTCTCGCGCTCGCACTCGGCACGCCGATCGCCGAAGCGATGAGCGATCGCCCGGTCGTCTGGGCCTCGTTCCCGCTCGTGCGCGGCAATCCGAGTGCACTGTGGACCTTCGGGGTGATCGTCACGGCTCTCGCGGCGGCGAGCGAGCTGGTATTACGTGCGTGGATGGTCGAGCGCGTGCTCGAGCTCGGCGGCTCGACCGCGATGGCGATCGTTGTCGGTGCGATCGCCGAAGCCCTGCTCGTGTCGGGTCCGATCCAAGCGCGGCTCGGTGGCTTCGTGATCGGCATCGCGCTCGGCTGGATGTACGTCGCGGCGGGTCGCAATGTCGCGGTCACGATCGTCGCGCGGCTCGCCTTTGGCCTCGGCGCTCTCGCCCTGGAGATGCTCGAATGGGTATCGTGATGCTCGCTTCGCTCGTGACGTTTCAGCTCGCCGTGCATGTCGTGACCGAGGGTGAGACACCGGCGCAGACGCCCGCATGGGTCGCGATGCAGGTCGCGAACGCGAACACGTACTTCGCACCCGTCGACGCGGCGTTCGAGCTCGTCAGCACGGACCCGCTACCGGCGAGCGACGCGCACATCGTCACCCGCGCCGAGCGCGATGCCCTCGAAACGCAGGTCACCGACCACAAGATCCACGTGTTCGTGATCACGAAGCTCGAGAACGTCGACGATCCGAAGGTGCCTGTCCACGGCGTGACCTGGCACGGCAAGCATTCGAAGTACATCATCATCGCCGCGGACTCGATGGATCGCGTGCTCGCGCACGAGCTCGGTCACGTGTTCGGGCTGGCGCACTCGACGTACAAGATCAGCATCATGAACAAGACCAAGCGCGACGAGCCACCTCCGGATCAGCGCCGGTTTGCCGACGCGGAGCTCGCGGCGATGAGACCGGTCGTCGGCAAGCTGGCGAAGGTGCTCGCGATCGAGCGCGAGGGCGCAGCAACGCCCGCGAAACGATAATTGACCACGCTTAATCGCTGGTTAGCGCGAGCCAGCGCACCGCCAACGGTGCACACTGTGCACGTGGAAGTGTTCTTCCTCATGATGAGCATGTGGCTCGTCGTCGCCGTGGCCCTCGGCCTGCGCCGGCCGAAGGGTCTGGGGGGAACCGCGTTGCGCGCACGGCTCGATGCGGTCTATGGCGAGCCGCACGAGTTGTCGCGAGTCACGCCGGCGGCGTTCCCCGACGCCGATCACGAGTTCTACGATCGCGCGCGCCAGGGGCTCGAGGCGAAGGGCTACACGTGGCTCGCCGATGTCGAGGATCTGACCTTGTCGCGGATCTATCCGCAGAACCGCACGTTCATGCGGCTGTTCGTCGATGCGGGCCGGATGATCCGTGCGAACGCGTATCACCTGCATCCGCGCGGCGTCGTGATCTCGTTGCTCCAGCTGGTCCAGCTCTACCCGCGTCACCTGCGCGTGATCGAGCTGTGCAGCGAGATCGGTGGCCAGTTCGTCGTCACCAGCAATACGCATGGCGTCGATCGGTTGGAGCCGCCGCCCGAGGCGAAGATCGAGCGCATGCCGCTGCAATCGAAGCTGCTCGACGTGGTCACACGGCACGAGAACCGGATCACCGAGATGCTACGCGAACATCCCGAGCGCACACCGACGAGCTTCGAGTCGTTCGAAGAAGTGCTGGCATCGGTCGCACGCGCGCACGTCGTGATGGCGCGGCATCGCCAGAAGGTCGGCGGGCTTTCGCGCGACGAGCTCGAGCGTCTCAAGGGCCGGCCGCTCACGGCGAGCGAAGAAGCGTTCCTGCGCGAAGTGCAGAGGCGCGAGCCGGGCTAGAGGGTTTGGCGGCTGCGCCGCCACGGTTCGATGTGCGGTTTCGAACGAAGAAGAGTCTTGGTCGCGCGCGTCGGTCTCTGTCAACCCATCGCCGGGCGCGACCTTATTCGCAGACGGGAGCGTCGAACGAGCCGGTGAGCGAGACGTTCGCGCCGTTGGAGCCGTTGCCACCCGCGGAGATCGTGCCCTTGATCTGGTCGGCCGACAGATCCGTCTTGAGGTGAAACTGGGTGATCGTCACCAAGCCGACGATCTGTCCGACACCCTCGGCACCCATCGTCGCGGCGGCGGTGCCGGCGACGGTCGGCGGCGAATCGGTGACAATCGGTACGTCGCCGAGCTCGAGCATCGCCTTTTTGCCCGAGACCGGTGGCTGGTGCGTGTAGATCGACACCGCCGCTTCGCGATGGGTATCGTTGGACTGGCAGTCGGCGCCGTCGCCCTGCTCCCAGAACGAGATCTTCCAACCCATCAGCATCGTGCCGGCACCATCGGCACCTGTGAACGACGTTGCCGAGGCAGACATAGGCGTGGGGGTGATGCCGGTCAGCGTGGCCGTACCGGTCGAGAAGCCACTACCGCCGCATCCGGCGGCCAACGCGATCACTACACAGGCGAGGCGGTTCATGCAGCCGAACCTATCAGACCCTCGTGCGAAGGTGCAGGCTCGATGAGGCTGCTCCACACGTCGGACTGGCACCTCGGGCATACGCTCAAAGAGGTCACCCGCGAGCACGAGCACCACGCATTTCTGAGCTGGCTGCTCGAGCAGATCCGCGCCTTGGCGCCGGACGTGGTGGTGATCACGGGCGACGTGTTCGACAGCGCCACCCCGCCCGCGAGCGCCGAGCGGATGTGGTTCGAATGGATCGCCTCGGCGCGCCGGGCGCGGCCCGAGATGGACATCGTGGCGATTGCTGGCAACCACGATTCGCCGGCCCGGCTCGGGGCGGCCTCGGCGGTGTTGCGCGAGCTCGCCGTGCACGTCGTGGGCAGCCTGCCGCGGACCGAGCGCGGGCTGGATTTCGATCGCCTGCTGATCCCCGTCGCGGGAGGACGGGGGCTGGTGGCGGCCGTGCCGTTCTTGCGCCCGATCGATGTCGGTGATGGCGAAGATCCGCTCGCGGAGCTCTATCGCGCAGTGATCTCCGAAGCGGAGCGGCGGCGTGCACCCGGCCAGGCGTTGATCGCGCTCGGGCATTTGTATGTGGCCGGCGCGGATCCGTCGTTGCTGAGCGAGCGACGGATCTCGATCGGCGGATCCGAGAGCGCATCGCTACGGATGTTCGCGGAATCGATCGATTACACCGCGCTCGGTCACATGCATCGCGCTCAGCGCGTGGGGCGCGAATCGATCCGTTACGCAGGTGCGCCGATCGCGTTGGCGCTCGACGAGGCCGGCTATCACCATCAGATCGTGGTGGTGGATTTCCCTCACGGGCGGCTCGGTGAGGTCAGATCGATCCGCGTACCGCAGACCATCGAGATCGTGCGGATCCCGGCGCGTGGCGCGGCGACCTTGGATGAAGCGCTTGCAGCGATCAGCCAGCTCCCGGCCAAGCGCTCGGGCGAAGATCTCCTGCGGCCGTACCTCGATCTGATGATCGTGCTCGAGCGCCCCGAGCCTCGGCTGCGCGCGATCATCGAAGCGGCGCTCGAGAAGAAGCGACCTCGCCTGGTCCAGATGCGGATCGAGCAGACCGGCCACGGAGCGGCGCTCGGTGATCGCGTGGCGATCAAGCGGCTCGCCGAGCTCGATCCGCGCGAGGTGTTCACGCGGCTGTGGTCGCGCGATCACGAGGCTGCGCCGAGTCCGGCGGTGATCGGAGCGTTCGAGCACTTGCTCGCGGAGGTCCGGGGCGATTTGAAGGATCCGGGCGACAAGCGTGACTTGCCCCAGCTCCAGCTCGGCGGGTTCTCGTGAGGATCCTCGCGATCCGAGGCTGCAACCTCGCGAGCCTCGCGGGAGAGTTCGAGGTCGATCTCGTGCACGGACCGCTCGGGATGGCGGGCGTGTTCGCGATCGTCGGGCCGACAGGCGCGGGCAAGAGCACGCTGCTCGATGCGATGTGCGTCGCATTGTTCGATCGCACGCCACGGCTCCCGGGGCATAGCCGCGTCACGGTTGGTCATGGAGTTGAAGATCCGTCAGCTCTCGGTGCGCAGGATCCGCGAACCCTCCTCCGGCGCGGTGCTGCGCATGGCTGGGCCGAGGTCGATTTCGAGAGCGGCGATACGCGGCGCTATCGCGCGCGGTGGTCGGTGCGGCGGGCGCGCGGCGCGACGGATGGGAATCTCCAGGATCAGCAGATCTCGCTCACGACGATCGATGCGGAGTCGGTGATCACCGAGCGCCTGGGCGGCACGAAGACCGAGACGCTCAAGGCGATCCACGCGCGGCTCGGGCTCACATTCGATCAGTTCAGGCGCTCCGCGCTGCTCGCGCAGGGGGACTTCGCCGCGTTCTTGCGCGCCGAGGGCAAGGACCGCAGCGAGCTCCTCGAGCGCATGACCGGCACCGAGATCTATTCGAAGCTGTCGATCGCGGCGCACTCCCGCATGGTCGTCGCCGAGCAGATGCTGCGCGAGCGCCAGGCCGCGGCGCTGGCGATCCCGATCATGGAGGATGTCGTGCGCGCCGGAGCGGCCAGCCTGCAGGCGCTTGCCAAGGATGCGCGCGAAGGTGCTCGGATGCGCCTGGCGGCAGCGCAGCAGCTCGCGCAGTGGCGAGGCGAGGCGAGCGTGCGTACGGCGGCCGTCACGGCGGCGGAAGGCGAGCACGCGATCGCGGTGGCCGACGCGCGGGATGCGGAACCGCTGCGCACGGAGCTCGTGCTGCGTCGCCGCGCGGAGGCGCTGCGTGGCGTGTGGGACGAAGCTGCACGCTCGGATCGCGAGCACGCGATCGCGCAGGGTGAGCTCGAGAACTCGCGCGTGGCGGCGGCAAATGCGGCCGCGGTCGAGGCCGCGATCGAGGTCCAGCACACGCGCGTCGCGGAACTCCACGAGACGTTGCGGGCGGCGCGGATCGCGGCGGCCATCTTGGATGTCGAGGCGCCCGCGCCGAAGCGCATGGCGCGCGGGACCACGGATCCGCTAGCGTCGGTCGGGATCGCGGCGATCGCCGAGCCGGCGGTCGCGAGAGGCGAGGGTGCCCTCGCCGCAGCACTGTGGTTGTCCGACCGTCGCGCGCTGGCGCCGGAGATCGCGGCGTGGCCGGAGCTCGAGACGAAGCTCGCGCAGGAGCGCGCCCTCGCCGAGAGCATCGCGGCGGCGGCGCAGGTGCTCGCCGAACAAGCGATCCATCGCGGCGCACACGTGACGAAACAGAAACATCTCGAGATCGCGCGCGATGCCGCGCAGGCCAAGCTCGTCGAGGGCATGCGCGAGGCCGACGCGTTCGTCAAACGTCGCACGCTCGGCCTCGATGCGGCAGGTCGCGCCGAGGATCAAGCGCGCGTGAGGTGCGGCGAAGTGGATCGGTTGGTCTCGATCAGCGATGGTGCGCGCGATGCGGCGATCGTGTCGGTCGAGCTCGAGATGCGGTTGCGCGAGCTCGAGCGGGTCGCGGCGGGCGATCTCGAGCGGCGGACCGTCACGCTGCGCGAGCGCGATGCAGCGGCGGTGATGCGCGACGAGCGTGCGCGCATCACGGGAGAGCTACGCAAGGCCGCGGGGTACAAGCACGCACGCGCGGAGCTCGTCGAGGGCGAGCCGTGTCCGTTGTGCGGCGCCGACGAGCATCCGTGGAAGCACCGAGGTACTTTCGATACATTGATCGCTGATGCCGAGCGTGGCCATGCCGAGGCGCTCGCCGCGTGGGAAGCCGCGACCCGCGTGGGAACCCAGCTCGAGCTCCGGATCTTGCAGCACGACCTCGAGCGCGCACGCAACGCGAGCGCGAGCGCAACGGCTGTCGCATCCGCGGAGATGCACGCGCATGACTGGCGTGCCCAGCTCGCAGGGCTTGGCGAGCTGATCCTCGTCACCGATCCTGCGACCGCAGAGGCGACCCAGCTCGCAGCGGAGCGTGCAACCGGAGCCCGCGCGAAGCTTGAAGCGGCCCGTGCCGTGCGCAGTGCGGCGCAGGCCGCCGAGAAGGCGATCACCGAGGCGCAGGCACGCGTACAGATCTATCGATCCGATCTCGATCATCATCTGGGCGATCTGCGCGAGGTCGCGATCATGCTGACGACGCTGGACGCTGCGATCGAGCGCGTCACCGGCGAGCACGCCGGCCGGCTCGAACGTCATGGCGAGCTCGCACGCGAGCTGGCGGAGAGTAGCGCGCGCTGGCATGCGGCCTTGCCGGGTGTGACCGAGTCCGTCTCGCCCGGGAGCACGAAGCGGACGAGGCGCGCGACCGTGATGATCGAGCGTGGCTTTTTTGCCGAGCTGGTCCAGCAGTGGCGCGAATGTGCTGCCGTCGTCACGAATGCCGAGGCCTCGCTCGCAGGCGCGCTGGTGGATCTCGATCGAACGAGGACCGCTGCTGATCGCGCGGTAGCGGATACCTCCGCGCGCCAGGCCGAATGCGCGAAGCGGGGCAAGCAGCTCGCTGCGACGCTGGCTGCGGCGAATGCCTCGCTCGAGGCCGCGCGGATCGCGGCGAGCTTCGAGCGCGAAGCCTTGCACCGCATGTTGTCTGGTGAGGTCGGTCGTGTGGACGTGCTCGCGACGGAGCTCGAGCGGCTCGATCGCTCGGTCGATCGCGCGAAGACCCGGATCCTCGAGCGGCGCCGGCTGGTCGCTGATCACACGGCGATGCGACCCGCGTCCACCGCGGAGCTCGAGCTCGATGCCGATCGCGTGGCCGAGCTCGCTTCGGCGGTCACGGCAGCGGACCATCACGCCGCAGCGCTCGCGGCCACGCTCGCTGTCGATGACGATGCGCGTGCGCGTCGTGCCCAGGCGCTCGCCATCTTTGCGGTCGCCGAACGCGCCGCCGAAGTCGACCGCGTGCTCGGCGGCGTGATCGGTTCGCACGATGGCAAGCTGTTCCGCAGCTTTGCGCAGAGCCTCACCCTCGATCAGTTGCTCGTCGTCGCCAATGGTCATCTCGACGAGCTCGCACCGCGCTACCAGCTCGAGCGCGTGCCGAAGCACGATCTCGAGCTCCAGGTGATCGATCGCGACTTCGGGGGTGAGGTGCGGTCGGTCCAAAGCCTCTCGGGCGGCGAGAGCTTCCTGGTCTCGCTCGCGCTCGCCCTGGGGTTGTCTTCGATGTCAGCGCACGACGTTCGCGTGCGCACGCTGCTGATCGATGAAGGATTCGGGACCTTGGATCCGGCAACGCTCGACAGTGCGCTCGCGGTCCTTGACGAGCTCCAGGCGACGGGTCGTCAGGTCGGGATCATCTCGCACGTGCCGGCGCTGCTCGATCGCGTGCGCGCACACGTCCGGGTGACCCCACGTGGCGGCGGCCGGAGCGACGTTCACGTGCCGTCCATCTGATAGTCAGACCGGCGAACTATGGTGACCGCATGAGCTTTGGTCGCAATCCGCACGTCGCAAAGGCAGAGGCTGCCGAGCTGAAGGCGCAAAACGCGAAGGATTCGTCCGCGCACGAGCGCATATGGCGCGAAGCCGGTCACATGTGGGAGCGCGCTGCCGAGCGCGAGCAAGATGCGAAGCGTCGCGCCCTGTACAACGCCAATGCCGAGCGAGCTCGCGCGACCGCGGACGAGCCGGCGCCCGAACCGGCGCCCGAGCCGGCGCCCGAGCCGGCCGATGAAGCGAGCGATGTGATTTCGGCCGAGCTGGTCGAAGCTGAAGAGCCGGCTACGACCGGCAGGACGAACCTGAACTGAACCGGTTGTCGACGGCCCACGTGGGCCGTCAGATGGCCCGCAACCGTGTGTCGACGCGTGAGCTGTCCGACACCCGTTCGTCGTCGGTCCTCGTGGGGCGTAGACTGTCGAATCACCGGTCGTCGAAGTCCCACGTGGGGCGAGATCCATTCGGCCGACGTGGGCGTCCGCTGCTCCGAGAACCGTCGCGTTTCTGAGAGTTGCTTCGCCGAAGCCTCACGTCGACGGCCCACGTGGGGCGTGGGCTTTCGAATCACCGGTCGTCGAAGTCCCACGTGGGGCGTGAGATGTCCGCGATCCGTTTAATAGTCGCCCATGTGGGCGTCGGCTGTCGAAGCACCAGTCGTCGACGCCGCACGTGGTCGTCAGCTTTCCGCGTTCCGTTCGGCCCGCGTCGGATGCACGCTGATTCGAGAACCGGCGAAACTCCGAGAGCTGCGCCGCCGAAGCCTCGCGTCGAAGCGCCGGTCGTCGAAGCCTCACGCGGGGGTGAGCTGTCCGAGACCCGTTCGTCGACAGCCCACGTGGGGCGTCGGATGTCCGAGACCCGTTCGTCGACGACCCACGTGGGGCGCTGAAGCCTCACGCGAGGCGTTTGACATCCGAGATCCCGTTGTCGAGCCCGTCCACGTCGCGAGCGCCGTCGCGACTGGGACAAAGCCTCGCTACGCGGCGTCGACAGTCCGAGAACCGTTGGTGAGTTCGAACGTGCGCTGGCGCTCGTCGCATCCGCGCAGCACACGTGTGCATCGTGGAAACACGAAGCTGCACGATCGGCCGCTGGCTCACTCGCTGCAATGTTCGACGACCGTGAGCACCGCTGTCTTCCCCGCCGCCTCGACCGCCCAGATCAAGCCGACGATGTTGGAGGGTCTGAAGATCCTGTTCGTCGATGACGATGCGGATGTCTTGCTGCTCGTAAAGACCTTGCTCACGAACGCCCGCGCTCAAGTTGTGACCGCGATCTCGGGCGAGCAGGCTCTTTCGATGGTCGGCTCCGAGATGCCGGACGTGATCGTCAGCGACATCTCGATGCCGGGCTTCGATGGCTATCAGTTCATCGCCGCGCTTCGCAGGCAGGAGATCGATGGCCGCCGGATGACTCCCGCGATCGCGTTGACCGCGCAGAGCCGGCCAAAGGATCAGCTCAAGGCGCTCGAGTCCGGTTTCAACGGTCATCTCGCAAAGCCGATGCGCGCGCTCAACTTGATCGCCGCGATCAGCGACGTGGTCGAGCGCTTCGGTCGCGTCGCGAAAGCCTAGCGGCACCAGGCGAGACTGATCGTTCGTTACCTGGAGCGAGCCGCGAGCGCGCGGAGCGGGTCACCGGTCAGCCGCTGCACGGTCCACTCGGTCATCGGTGCCGCACCGAGCGAACGATAAAACGTCAGGGCAGGCTCGTTCCAATCGAGCACCGACCACTCGAACCGACCGTAGTCGCGCTCGACCGCGAGCTTCGCGAGTGCGGCCATCAGCGCGGCGCCGACGCCGCGGCTTCGCTTGCCCGGATCGACGAACAAGTCTTCGAGATAGAGTCCCGGTTTGCCGAGGAACGTCGAGTAGCTCGTGAAGAACAGCGCGAAGCCGACGGGCATGCCGGCCTCTTCCGCGAGCAGTACTTCCGCTGCAGGTCGTTCCCCGAACAGCGTCTTCGCGAGCTGCGCTTCGTCGGCGAAGACCTCGTGGCTGAGTTTCTCGTACGCGGCGAGCCCGCGGATGAAGCCGAGGATCGTCGCGACATCCCCGGCGTGTGCGATCCTGATGACCAAGCTCATGACGGTAACTGTAGACGATCGAGCATCGCCGTGAAGTCGGGTGGCAGCGGAGATGACAGCTCGATACGTGCACCGGTGATTGGATGCTCGAAGCCGAGGGTCGCGGCGTGGAGCAACATGCGCGGCGAGTTGATCACCGGGCCGTTGTAGTTGCGGATGTAGACCTCTTCACCGACGAGAGGATGGCCCGATTCCGAGAAGTGGATCCGGATCTGATGCGTGCGCCCGGTCTCGAGCTGGACCCGACAGAAAGAAGCACCGCGCAGGGCACGCTCGAGGGTCACGTGGGTCACGGCGCGCTTGCCCTTGCCGGGCATCGTCGTCGAGCCGCGTAACCCATCGCCGCGATCTTGCACGAGCTGCGATTCGATCCGGCCCGGTTCGACCCGGCCGTGGGCGACACATCGATATTGGCGCGCCATCGAGTGCGAGCGGAGCTGCGCCGCGAGGCCGAGTTCGGCCTTCTTCGACTTCGCGAACATCAAGAGGCCACTCGTCGCGCGATCGATGCGATGGACGATGTGGAGCGCGACTTGCGACGACTGCCTGTCGGTGCGTCGCCACGTGCCGCGAATGAGGTCCATCGCGGTCCCGGTCTCGCGGTCTTCGTACGGGACGCTGTTCACGCCCGCCGGCTTATCGATCACCACGACGTGGGCGTCGTCGTAGACCAGCACGCCTTCGCGTTCCGGATCGTGCGGCTTCGGTGCGCGCATCCGAACCTCGACGTGCTGCCCCGCGTTCAAGCGGTGATCGACTTCGATCACGCACGCACCGTCGACGAACACCTTGCCCGTCGTGACGAGTCGTTTCGCCACGGACCACGCGACGTTGGAGCTCTCTTTGACGCACGCCGCTACGGTGATGCCTGCTGTCTCGACGGTCCAAGCCACGGGTACTCCCAACATACCTCGGCGTTCAGATCCGCGCGACCTCGGGTGCGTGGTCGCGGACATCATGCGGCACTAGTGGTATCCAAAAGGACATGGATCGCACGCTGTTTTCCGAGGAGCACGAAGCCTTTCGCAAGGCGTTCCGCCAGTTCGCAGAGCGCGAGATCGTGCCGCACCAGGCACGCTGGCGCGACCAGGGACAGGTCGACCGCGAGGTCTGGACCAAGGCCGGCAAGGCGGGCTTTCTGTGCCCGTGGGTCGAGGAGAAGTACGGCGGCGCGGGCTCCGACTTTCTTGCTTCGACAGTGATCCTCGAGGAGCTGTCGCGGATCTACGAGAGCGGCTTTGCGATGGGACTTCACTCCGATGTCGTCGTGCCGTACATCGAGGCATTCGGTAATGAAGAGCAGAAGCAGCGCTGGTTGCCTGGCTGCTGCGACGGCAGCTTGGTTACCGCGATCGGCATGACCGAGCCGGGCGCCGGTTCGGATCTCGCCGCCATCCAGACCACGGCCGTCAAGGATGGTGACGACTACATCATCAATGGCAGCAAGACGTTCATCACGAACGGCCAGCTGTGCGACCTCGTGGTCCTCGCGACGAAGACCGACACGGATCCGAAGAACGCACATCGCGGGATCTCGTTATTCGTCGTCGAGGCGACGCGCGTCGGCTTCAAGAAGGGCAAGCGCCTCCACAAGATGGGCATGGCCTCGCAGGATACGAGCGAGCTGTTCTTCGAGGACTGCCGCGTGCCGGCCGCGAACGTGCTTGGCCAGGTCGGCACGGGCTTCATGATGATGATGCAGAAGCTCCAGCAGGAGCGGCTGACCGTCGCAATCGCGGCCGTCGCCGGAGCGGAGCAGGTCGTGAAGGACACGATCGAGTACGTCAAGGAGCGCACCGCGTTCGGTAAGCCGATCTCGAAGTTCCAGAACACCCAGTTCAAGATCGTCGAGGCGCTCGCGAAGGTTCAGGTCGGCCGAGCGTACATCGATCAGGTCCTCGTCGGCCACGTCGCGGGCAAGGAGCTCGTGACCGAGTGCTCGATCGCGAAGTTCTGGACCACCGATATGGCGCAGGAGGTGATCGACGAATGCCTCCAGCTGTTCGGCGGCTATGGCTACATGACCGAATACTCGGTGGCGCGCGCATTCGTGGATGCGCGCGTCCAGCGGATCTATGCCGGGACGAACGAGATCATGAAGGTGATCGTCGCGAAACGGCTCGGCCTATGAACACCGCCGTTATCGACATCGGCACCAACACGTTGCTGTTGCTGATCGTCGACGAAAAGTTCCAGCGTGTCGTCGACCTGTGTCGGTTCGGTCGGCTCGGTAAGGGTCTCGACGCGAGCGGCAACCTCGCGACCGACGCCATCGCGAAGAGCCTGGACATCTGCCGCGAGTACCGCAGCGTGATGGACGAGCACGGCGTCGAGGTTCCCAACGTGATCGCGACCCAAGCGATGCGCGAAGCCAAGAACGCGGCCGAGTTCGTGGCACCGGCGCAAGAGATCCTCGGTGGCACGATCGAGATCATCGCGGGCGCGCGCGAAGCCGAGCTTGCCTACAAGTCGGTCGCACGTGCATTCCCGGATCTCGCAGGCCCGTATGTCGTCGTCGATGTCGGCGGTGGTTCGACCGAGCTGATCGTGACCGATGGCAGCAAGGTGGTGTCCGCGGTCAGCGTGCCGATCGGTTCGGTACGGTTGACCGAGCGCCACTTGAAGAGTGACCCGCCGGCGCATCACGAGATCCTCGAGCTCGAGGCCGATATCGACCGTCATCTCGCGCCGCTGTCTCTGCCGATCGGCGTTCCGCTGATCGGCACGGCTGGTACGGCGACCACGATGGCGGCGGTCGCACTCGCACTCACGAGCTACGATCCGGATCGGGTGACCGGATTGCGCCTCGACCCCGAGCGGGTCGCCACGCTACGCGACACCATGCTCGCGGCAACGACGGCGGAGCGGCGGGCAACACCGGGAGTCGAACCCCAGCGAGCAGATGTGATCGCTGCGGGCATCGCGATCTACGCGCGTGTGCTCGTGCGACTCCACGCGCCGGTGATGATCACGTGCGACCGAGGGATTCGCTGGGGTCTCGCGGCGGAACGTTTCCGCTGACTCACCTACCCGTCCCTGGATAATTGCGATGTTCGGCCGATCAGCAAGCAGCTCGAACAGATCATCTCAGGGCTGCACGCCGCGGATTCGATCGTGCGGTTCGCTCGCGATCGGTTTAGGTGCGCGCCGAATGCCTCGCCGATATCCACCAGGCGTCGGGCGACGATCCTCGTCGATCGCGCCGGTGGTAGGCCCCGCGTCAACGGCGAGCTCGAAATCGGCTCGTCGTTCGTGGTCTGGTTACCGCTACGCGTCGTGAAGGGCGGGGCCGAGCTGGTAGAGCATCAAGTACACGAGCACACCGGTTACCGACACGTAGACCCAGATCGGCCACGTGAAAGCGACGAGCTTCTTGTGACCGACGAGATCGCCGCGGAACGCACGGCGCAGCGCACCTATGACGAGCGGTACGAGCACGACCGCGAGCACCATGTGCGAGAACAGCATCACGAAGTAAAACGTTCGATCCCACCCATGGCCGGGATACTTGTGTGCGCCGGTCGTCGCGAACCGGATCAGGTACGAGACCAGAAACACCGACGACGTCCCGAACGCGATCAGCATGCGCTTCTTGTGGAGCGCCCGATCGCCACGCGCGATCGCAGTGCGGCCGAGCACGAGGAAGATGAAGCACGTCAGGTTGAGCGCGGCGTTGATTGCGGGATGCAGCTGCGCGAGCGAAAAACTCACGCGCGCCCCGAGACGACCATCATCGCGAACAGCACCGGCATGTAGATGATCGAGGTCAAAAACACGCGGCGGGCCCACTTCGGCGTGCCGTCGCCGCGCAGGCCTTGCACGAGCACCATCGCGCCGAGCGCGACCGCGGTGATCAAGTAGAGCGGACCGGCAACACCGAGCAGCGCCGGCATCATGCTGATCATGACCTGGACGAACAGGTACGCGATGATCGTCTTACTCGCGACCATCGCACCGTGCGTACCTGGCAGGGTCTTGAGGCCCGCAGCCTCGTACTCGCGCTGGCGGTAGATGCCGATCGCGTGAGTGTGCGGGATTTGCCAGAAGAACAGCACACCGAACACGGCGAGGCCGGCGGTATCGATGCGACCGGTTGCAGCGGTCCAGCCCATGAGCGCGGGCATCGCGCCCGGGATCGAGCCGACCCACGTCGAGAGATGCGAGCGCTGCTTCATCGGCGTGTAGACGCCGACGTAGAGGAGGAGGGCAACGAGGCCAAGCGCGGCGGGCACGACACCGGCGAGGAGCAACGTGGGAAGGGCGAGGGCGCCGAGCACGCCACCGAACACGAGCGCGGTGTTCGGCTGGAGGCGCTGCATCGGCAGCGGCCGGTTCTTCGTGCGCGCCATCAAGCAATCGCTATCGCGCTCGAGCCACATATTGAGCGTGTTCGCCGAGCCCACGATCAGGGCGGTCCCGGCGATCAGCGCGAGCGCGATCGGTAGCGAGACCGTGCCCGGCGCGAGCGACATCGCGCCGGCAGCCGTCAGCAGCGACATGATCATGATGTTCGGCTTGACCAGCGCGACGAGATCGATGGCTTTGGCGCGAAGGACCTGGGCGGTCACGACGTCACCGCCAAGAGCTCGCCGCTGTCACGGATCGCGACGTCCTTCTGGCGACGAGCGGTGATCAACCACGCCGACATCCACAAGGCCCAGAGGCTCGCGGCACCCGCGAAGTGACCGACCGCGATGGGCACGGCGCGTAGCGACAACACGGTGACGACGCCGAGTATGACCTGCAGTGCGACGAGGATCGGTGCGATCACCATCAGGCGGCGCAGGCTGGTCCAGGTGCGTGCGGCGCGGAAGACCTGGATGGCGGCGATCGTCGTCGTGATCGCGACGACACAACCGAACGCACGATGGACCATGTGCACGGTCTGCTGCACTCCTTCGGGGACGAACGTGCCGGTCGCGGTACAGGCCGGCATGCCGATGCACGCGAGCGTCGCGCCGAAGTGGCGGACCAGAGCGCCGAGCAGCAACTGCACGAACACCGCGCAGCACGCGATCGCGATCCAGGTCCGCGTGGCGCCGAGCTGGGCACGCAGCTTTTCGTGGCGATCGAGCTCCATCGCCGACGGTGACGGCCGGAGCTTGAACACCGTGTAGACGAGCATCGCGAAGTAGCTCATGCCGAGCAGCAGGTGGCCGGTCGAGACGAACCACACCAGCTTGTAGTGAACGGTGATCGCGCCGAACGAGGCTTGCGCGAGCACCATCGCGCCGAGTAGCCAGCCGAGCCAGCGCAGCTCCGGGCGCCTGCGGTGGATGAGCAGCGTCAAGAGGATCTGGACGAGGCCGACCGTCATCGCGAACAGGCGATGGCCGTGCTCGTAGAGCACGCCACCGGTCATCGGGGGCAGGAACGACTTGTGGCAGATCACCACGGCTTCGGGGCACGCGAGGCTCGAGCCGGTCGCGTTGACCATGCCGCCGATGATCAGCAACATGAACGCGGCGCACGCAGCAACCTTCGCGACCTTGTGCTCGAGCATTCCCATAGGATGGCGCATTGGTTGGTTACCACATCTGATGCTCCACACACGAGCATCGATAGGAGCTGCGACAACTCACCACCCGCCACCTACACCTCAGCGAAATCAGGAGGTTATCATCTGGTCCGGCGCCGCTGACATTGCCTGCGCGACCCGATCGCGCGTACAGTCAGGCCTCGCGTGGCGGACCTCTGGGACGAAACGACCGCGATCGGCACGCTCCGGTCGGAGGACCTCCAGCGACCCGGCGTCGTCTTTCGCTACAACCACTATCTCTATCGCACGACCGGCGCGCACATCTCCAATGGCGGTATGGGCTCGGTCCACGCGCTCGAGCGCCGCGACGATGATTCAGGCGCGGTCGAACAGATCGTCGGCAAGGTCTTTCACGCGAGCTACCTGCATCAGCTACGCACCGATGATGTGACGCGCCGCGATCATCACAACAACCTGGCCGCGATGGCGCGGATCGCGGCGCTCGAACATCCGAACATCCTGCCGACGTATGTCTCGGCCCCGATCGCCGACAACTATCTGTTCGTCACGCCGCGCATGGGCATGACGCTGCTCGAGGCGATCACCCAGCACAACCTCACGCCACGCGCGCGCACGAAGCTGCTCGTGCAGGCGCTCGAGGGACTGTCCACGCTGCACGCGGCGCGGTTGATCCATCGCGACTTCACGCTGCGCAACATCCTCGTCGACGCGGGCGCGAACGTCGCCTACCTGTTCGATTTCGATCTCGCGATGTCGCTCGATGACGTCACGAATCAGACCTATCGAACGTACTACAAGGGCCGGATCTTCGGCTCGCCCGGCTGGTCGGTCGCGCCCGAGACGATCGATCAGGCGTTGATGGATACCGGCATCAACACCTCGCTCGATATCTACGCGATCGGCGGCGCGCTCCACGGCTTGTTCACCGAGCAGCTCCTGTACGGCGAGGCCGGCGATATGTGGGCGCTGCTGATCCGGATCGCCGAGGGCGTCGTCGTCGGTGGTCGGAGCAAGGTGTTCTATCCAGAAACCGTCCCGACCTCGCTGCGCGCGATCATCGAGGGCTGTCTCGAACGCGATCCGGGGCAGCGGTTTCCGTCGGTCGGTGCGGTCGTCCAGGAGTTGCGCGGCATGTTGCGCGAGCTTCCCGACGAGACCAAGCGCGAGACCAAGGCGCGCCGCGCGCAGACCTCGGCCGACGACGATAAAGCCAAGGCCGTGCAGGTCGTCGCGGCCTCGACCACGGATCCGAGCATCACCGAGGACATCGTTCGCAGTGCGGAAGGTGCGGTATGGGAGTGGGGCTACACCGTCGAGCGCGCGCTCGGCCGGGTGAAGATGCACCCGATCTTCCTCGCCACCCCGCGCGCGGACCTCGTGCAATCGGGTGGCTTCCCCGATGCGAACATCTTCCCGAAGCTAGTCACGGTGATCGATCTGACCCAGGTCACCGATCCGCGCACGTTCGTCGAGAGCTGGCAGCGCTACTTCTGGCCGATCCTCAAGCGCGTCCGCCAGGGCCTGCTCACGTCGCTGCACAAGGTAATCTACGACGCCGCGACGAGCACGCTGCTGCTGTTCAGCGAGTACGTGGATGATCCGCGGTTCGGCAACAAGATCGACGATGTCGATATGTTGATCGATGGTGGGCTCGCGCTTGGCTTCGTCGTGATTCGCCAGGTCGCCGCGCTTCACGAGCACGGCATGGCGCACAACAACATCTCGCCGGGCGCGCTCCTGTTCAAGGGACTCGAGGAGACCCGCGGCGTGGTGCCGGCGATGATCGGGCTCGTCGAGCCCGCGATGGGAGCCGAGGCGATGTCGGGCGATTGCCGCGCGCTGTCGAGCATGATCCTCACCTGGCTCAAGCCGAACCGGATCGCACTACTCCACAATAACATCAAGCCGATGTTCGAGGCGCTGTGCGCGCGGCTCACGTCGTGGGCGTTCGACAACGCCGCGCAGAGCCCTGCGATCGATCAGCTCGTCGCGCTCGTGAGTGATGCGCTCGCGCTCGTCGATTTTAACTTCTCGGTGCTGCGCGATGCGGGCGGCGATCTACAGGAGTACGCACTGCTCCTCCTCAGCGTGCGGCTCTACCACCATCTGTGGCCGAACTCGACGCCGCGCGACGTGCGACCTTCGCAGCCGCAGGTCAAACGCGCGTAGATGATCCGGATCGCGAAGCTCGTCGTCGCGGTCATCCTGGTCGCGCTCGTCGCTGCGGGCTTCGCGGTCACGTTTCGCGGCTCGCTCGCCCTGGTCGTGGCCACGCTCGGCGGCAGCGATATCGTCACGATGATCGGCAACCTACCCGGGTGGGCGCGGATCGTGTTGCCCGCCGCAGGTGGACTCGGCGCCGGCCTGATCGGCCTCGCGATCGCGAAGCAGCGCGGCGAGAGCGGCGTGGGCTACGTGATGCAGGCGATCGTCCTGGGTCGCGATCGCATTCCACTGGTCCGCAGCGCGCTCCAGGCGATGGCGTCCTGGCTCGCGATCGCGACCGGCAACTCGCTCGGTCGCGAGGGTCCGTTGATCCAGTTTGGCGCGGCCTCCGGCGAAGGCGCGCGCCGATGGCTGCGGCTCGACGATTCACACGCTCGCCTCGTGCTCGCGGCGGGGGTCGCGGCCGGGTTTGCCGCCGCCTACAATTCGCCGATCGCCGCGACGCTGTTCGTGCTCGAGCTCGTTACCGGTGTGGTCGTGCTCGAGGCGGCGATCCCGGTGATCCTCGCCTCGGTGATCGCGACGGTGGTCATCCATCTCGCGGTCGGCGGCGCGCCGCTCTACACGACGCGCTCGTTTCACATCGTCGACCCGGTCGAGCTGTTCGCGTACGCCGGGCTCGGCTTGGTCTGTGCGCCGATCGGCGTCGCGTTCTTGCGCCTGCTCTCGCTGACCGAGCGCTGGTGGCGGCAGCTGCCGATGCCGGCGCGACCCGCGATCGGTGGCGCGGTGTGTGGCGTGTTCCTGTGGTTCTTTCCGCAAGTCGCGGGCAATGGGTTCGAGGAGGTGACCGCGATCCTCGACGGCAAGATCGCGATCGCCGGGGTCGCGCTGCTGTTGCTCGCCAAGCCGCTCGCCACCGCCGCGTCGGTCGGTTCCGGGAATCCCGGTGGTGTGTTCACGCCGACGCTGTTGATCGGCGCGTGCACGGGCCTGCTGTACGCGCTCGGCTTGCACGCCCTGTTCGGCGATGCGATCGCACCTCCCGGCGGATACGCCCTGGTGGGGCTCGCGGCGACGCTCGCCGCGACGACGCACGCGCCGCTGATGTCGGCGATCCTGGCCTGCGAGCTCTCCGGTGACTACGCGCTCGTGCTGCCGCTGCTCGTCGGGTGCGCGCTCGCAGCAGGCATCGCGCGCCGGCTGTACGTCGACTCGGTCTACACTGCCGAGCTCACGCGACGCGGGGTGCGCTGGAGACTTACCCTCGACGGTAGGCGCGTGATCGAGACCAAGCCCGAACCAGTGATCCTGCCCACGTGCGATTTGTGAAACCACCGAGGTCGATCGTGCGTCTGGCGCTCGCGTGCGACGACTGACCACTACTCTTTGATGAGCTGTGTCGGATCTTCGGGCCACTGGTGACGCGGATAGCGCCGCATCAGTTGATTGCGCAGCGCCGGGTAGTGCTTGATCCAGAAGCCAGGCAAGTCGGTCGTGACCTGGACCGGCCGTTGATTCGGAGCGAGCAGGTGCAGCACCAGTGGCACGCGGCCCTCGCCGATCGTCGGCGCGCGTGCCAGCCCGAAGAAGTCCTGCATGCGCGCGCCGACCCACGGTGGCTTGTCGAGCTCGTAGTGGATCTGGACGCGGCCGCGCCGCGGCAAGTTGAGGTGACTCGGGGCGAACCGTGCGACGAGCGATCGCTTGTCGCCGAGCTGGGCATCGAGCAGCTCGAGGAGGTTGGCCTTCTGGAGCTCCGCGAACGAGATGCAGCCCTCCGCGGCATTCGCGATCACGCCGGCGAGCGCATCGTCGGTCGGCGCGGTGATGCCGGTCTCGGGTGCGGCCTTCGCGACGAACATGATCCGCGCGCGCCACTCGGCGAGCGCGTCCTTGTCGATGAAGCGCTCGATGCCTGCAGCGAGTGCCTGCTTCGCGAGCAGCTCGGCCGCCGCGTGACCCGCGCGACGCGCACCCTCGACATCGCGCTGCTCGTCGAACGCGAGCCCGTCGTAGGTCATCTGCATGATCCGCTCGACGCGCTGGCGCTCGTTGTTCCATACCAGCTCGTCGCGCTCCTCGATCCGATCGAGGTAGAGATCCAGCAGCCAGCTCGGATCGATGCCACTCGCGCGCCGGATCTGGACGCGCGAGGCGGGACCGCGCTGGGCCTGGCCGCGCGCCCCTGTCTCGGCGACATCGACCGCGACGACGAGCTCGGGCTCGAGTACGGCCGAGCTCGCGGCGAGTGTGCCGCTCCCGCCGCCGGCGAAGATGATCTCGTTCGAGCGAGGTGCGCGGCGCTTACCGACGCGATCGGGATACGCGCTCAGGATCGCGATCTGCAACGCGCGATCGAGGTCGTCGTCGTTGGCTGGAGGACGCGTGCGCGTATCGACGAGCCGCTCGAGCTGTTTCGCGGCGCGATCGACGCCGAACGCCGTCGCGATATCGAGGTTGTCGCGACGCAGGCGATCAGGTCGCAAGCCCCCGGCGCGCGCGTCAAGGAACGCGTCGAGGTCGTCGATCAGATCCGATGGCGACGAAAGATGTGCGGTCTGGTTCGGGCCGCGCCGGGTCAACCGCAATTCGCGTACGCCGAGCAAGCCCGCGATCACGCAGCCCTCGCGCGCGACCCCGCGCACCTCGCACTCGCACAACAACCGGCCGACGCGCGGATGGACCGGGAACCGCAAGATCCGCCTGCCGAGCTCGGTGATCGCGCCGCTGGCGACGGCGCCGAGTCGCTCGAGTAGTTCCTCCGCCGCCCGTGCCGACGCCGCCGGTGGCGGTTCGAACCAGCGCAGTGCGGCGAGCCCCGCGAGCCCAGCGCCGTAGAGCTCGAGCGCCGCAGCCGCGAGATCCGCGCGCTCGACCTCGGGCGCCTCGAACGCGCGGCGCATGTCGTGATCATGCTTGGTGTACAGCCGCACCACGCGGCCGGGTCGCGTGCGGCCAGCGCGGCCCGCGCGCTGCGTGCAGCTCGCGCGACTCACCGCTTCGATCTCGAGCGACGGGATGCCCGACCACGGCGAGAACCTCGCGATGCGCGCGAGCCCGCTATCGATCACCGCGGTCACGCCATCGATCGTCACCGAGGTCTCGGCCACGTTCGTCGCGAGGATCACCTTCCTGCGCGATGCGGGCCGCACTGCGGCATCTTGCTCGTCGGCCGTGAGGTCGCCGTGCAGCGGCATCACCGCGAGATCGAACGTGCGCGCCGCATCCTCGAGATCCTCGGCGCAGCGCCGGATCTCGCCGGTCCCGGGCAGGAACACGAGGACGTCGCCATCGAGGCCCTCTTGCGCGACCTTGCGCACCGCCGCCGAGACTTGCTTGCCGAGGTGCCGATCGTCGGGCTGCGGGAGGTACTCGATGGTGAGCGGAAATGTCCGCCCTTCACTGCGCACGATCGGCGCATCGCCGAGAAATGCCGCGACCGGCTCGGCATCGAGCGTCGCCGACATCACGAGCAGGGCGAGGTCCGGGCGCTGCTCGCGCAACCGCGCGACCAGCGCGAGCGCGAGGTCACCGTCGAGGTGGCGCTCGTGAAACTCGTCGATGATGATGCAACCGACACCCTTCAAGTCCGGATCGCTCAGCAAGCGGCGAGTAAGCACGCCCTCGGTCACGAGCTCGATCCGCGTCGCCGCCGAGATCTTGCGATCGAAGCGAACTTGATAGCCGACCTCACCGCCGAGCTCGACCCCACGCTCGCTCGCGATCCGCGCCGCCGCCATGCGCGCCGCGATCCGCCGCGGCTGCAACACGACGATCGAGCCCGCAATAAAGCCTGCATCGAGCAGCGCGCCCGGCACGCGGGTGGTCTTGCCCGCGCCCGGTGGCGCGACCAGCACGCAGACCCGACGCTCCTTCACCGCTGCCACCAGCTGCGGCAAGACGTCGTCGATCGGGAGCCGGATCATCCGGGCGAACCATACATGGCCTATGCTCGATCGCGATGTTCCCCGCGCCCGCGATGCCGGAGCTCCCTCCCGGCCAGTCCACGGTGACGACCACCGTCGTTCGCTACGAAGACCTCAGCCAAGAAGGTCGGTACTTGCCGATCGCGTTGCCCTCGATCCAATCGGGCTTGTGGCGCGACGTCTTGACCACGCACGCGGGCGCACGCAACTCGCTCAAATCGGGCATCGTCCCCGTGCTCACCCGCATGGTGATGACGTCGCTGCCGCAGCCGATCCACGTCAATCGACCGATCGAGACCAACGCCGGGTTCGAGCTCGCGCACGGCGTCGATCACACCGGTGCGGTCGACAAGCTATTCATGCTCGTGTGGTCCGAGGTTCGTGGCGCTGCCGGCCGCGTCTCGCCGCACTCGCAACCCGGTCCGCTCGCGCTCGCGGGCCGGCTGTTCGCCGAGCAAACTTTCACGCGCCTGATGGCGCCGCCAGACAAGCGGAAGGTCACGCGGCTCGATGTCGAGGGTTATCCACCCGTGCCCGAGAGGCTCTATCGCCAGCCTCCGCCGGCGAGCGCCCAAGAAGCGCCCGAAGGTGCGACGTGGCTCGACGAGCTCGCGCCGGATACTGCCGACTACGTCTTCTCGCTCGATCAGACCGATGCGAACCAGCACGTCAATTCGCTCGTCTACATCCGGCTGTTTCTCGAGGCTGCGAATCGCCGGTTCGCCGATCGCGGCAAGAGCGGCCCGGGCGGAAAACTGTGCACGCGCGAGGTCGATATCGCCTATCGCAAGCCGAGCTTCGCGGGCGAACGGGTGCGCGCGCAGCTGCGGATGTTCGAGCACGCCAACGGGCTCGGGGTCGCCGGCTTCATTGCGGGCACCGATGGCAAGCCGCGTGTCTACGTGCGCGCCGACGTCGGTTGAGACAACAAGTCGAGGGCCTCGCGGACGAGCGCGAGATCGCGGTGTACTCGCGGCGTCGACGGTAGCGTGGCGAGGCGCGCCTGCTGGAGTGCGAGATGCGCGCGCAGCTGCGAGTCTCGGCGCGCGAGCAGCCGCGGACCGAAGCGAAACGCGAGGTGCGCCGGTACGGCCGCGTAGCTCGGATCCTCGCCGGTGAAGCGCACCAGCGTGACCACCTCGTAATGCCCGATCATCTGCTCGTTTGCGACGTGAAACGAACCGATCGCCCAGCGCCGGATCTTCTCGGCGCCGTCGTTCGGCTGCACGACGAGCCGCGGCGGGATCCGCTGAGGATGGCGCGTGAGGATCGCGGTAATTAGTTTCGCGCCCATGCCGGCGATCGAGACGCTATCGATCGTCGCGGCGAGCGCGTCGTCGATCGACTCGAAGCCATCGCCGAGCCGCACGTCCGCCGGCAAGCCCGCCAGCGTGTGGCACGACAGCTCGTAGGGCGGTCGCGTCTTCTCCACGACGATCGCGTGCTCGATCCGCCCGCTCTCGAGCAGGTAGCGCGGCAGGTAGCCGTGATCGGATCCGATATCGAGGTGGCGATGACCTCGCACCTCGCTGGCGACCGCACGCAACCGAGCATCCACAGGGCGTCACCAGGCAGCGGTCATCGCGTCGAAGAAGCTCTGCGCGGTGACCTCGAGATCCGGCCGCGCGCACGCCTTTTCGGTTTCCGCGAGCGTGGGCTTCGCGTCGTCCTTGTATTCCGCGATCACGCGGATCTGGTTCTGCCCGTCGTTGAAGTACAGCGTGTAGGCGCACGTGTAGGCGACATACGCCGCACCCTTCTGCGGACCCTTGTCGGCGACGCCGCTGATCTGGCCGAGCTGGAACGTGTAGATGAGGTCGGTCTCGTGGAACTTCATAGTGCCGAGCTCGAACTTCGTATCCTTCGCTGCGTGGATCTTCTCGGGGACGAGCTTCTCGAGCTCGGGCTGACGCTGCTTCCACGTCGCCAGACCCATCGGCGTGCACGGCCCGAGGACCGCGCTGGCTGCGCACGGCGCGATCGTGATCGTCGCCGAGATCCGGGGGTGATCCTCGGTGACGTGCTGGACCTCCATGCCCTTCGCGGCATCGACCGCGTGCGGCACGATCTGAAACCCTTTCCAGGTCTGCCGCGCGAGCACCGCGAGCACGTCTCCCGAGATCGGTCCGGTCGTCTTCATCGGCGGCTTGCCGCTTCCGTGCGGGAGCACGATATCGGGCGCGGGTGGCGGTGCACTGCTCGACGCCTTGTTCTTCGCAGGGTCGATGTTCGCCATCTCCTGCGGTGGCGGCCGATGGGTCGGCTTCTCTTTGCAACCGAGGAGGGCTAGAGCAACCAGAGCACTGCGCACGCGGTTAACCTATCACCATCTTCACCGCGAGCCCGATCAACACGAGCCCACCGACCGCGCCGAGCTTCTTGCCGAATTTGCTCGCGAGCGCACGGCCAGCGAGATGCCCCAGCATCGAGCACACCGCGGTGACCACGCCGATCAAGAGGACTGAAAGCCACGGTGGTACCGGCACGAGGGGCAGGGTGATGCCGGCAGCGGCCGCATCGATGCTCGTCGCGAGCCCGAGCCCGAGATAGACCATCGTGGTCCCTTTGACGGGCACCTCGTTGTCGTCGCTCGTCACCGCGTCGTACAGCATCTTGCCGCCCAGCAGCAGCAAGAGTCCGAACGCGACCCACTTGTCCCAGCCGACGATGTAAGGCCCGATCGCCGCACCCCCGAGCCAACCGAGGGCCGACATCGCGGCCTGGAACCCGCCAAACACGAAGGGCAGGATCACCACCTCGCGATGGCTCTCGGCGCCGAGCGCTCGCGCTGCCGAGACCGCCGCCGCATCCACGGCGAGGGCGAGTGCCAGCGCTAGAGCTTGCCCCACAGTAACGTCTCTACGAGGACAGGTTCTCGAACAGCCCGGCCGCGCCTTGGCCGCCACCGATGCACATCGTGACGACCGCGTAGCGACCACCGCGACGACGCAGCTCGTAGAGCGCGCTCGCCGTGAGCTTGGCACCCGTGCATCCGAGCGGGTGACCGAGCGCGATCGCGCCGCCGTTGACGTTGACGCGATTCTCGGGGATGCCGAGCTCCTTCATGCAGTACACCGACTGACTCGCGAACGCTTCGTTGAGCTCGAACAGCTCGATATCCGCGACCTTGAGGTTGTGCTTCGCGAGCAGCTTGCGGACCGCGGGAATCGGGCCGATGCCCATGATCTCCGGATCGACACCGGCGACCGCGAAGCCGCGGAACAGCGCGAGCGGCTTCACGCCGAGCTTCTCGCACATGCTGGGCCTGGTGACGATGCACGCGGCCGCGCCATCCGAGAGCGGCGACGCGTTACCCGCGGTGACCGAGCCACCTTGCGCAAATACCGCCGGCAACTTGGCGAGGCCTTCGAGCGTGGTGTCGTGACGCGGCATCTCGTCGACCAAGAAGTCGGTGTAGACGCGCTTACCGTCTTTGAACGAGATCGCGCGGACCGGCACGATCTCGTCCTTGAACACGTTCTTCTGCTGCGCGGCGGCCGCCTTCTGCTGCGATTTGAACGCGAACTCGTCCTGCATCTGACGCGTGATGCCGAACCGGTTCGCGACATTCTCCGCCGTGATGCCCATCGGCGTGTTCGCGCCCGGCAGGCGCTCCATCAAGTCCGGCGACGCCGAGAGATGGAAACCGGTCATCGGCACGTAGGTCATCGACTCGACCCCACCGGCGAGCACCACGTCGGCGGAGCCGATCGCGATCGCACCCGCGGCCGTCGCGATCGCTTGCAGGCCGCTCGAGCAGAACCGGTTGATCGTCTGGCCCGGTGTCTCGATGCCGAGGTCGGCATTGAGGGCGATCAAGCGAGCGACGTTGAGGCCCTGCTCGCCTTCAGGCATCGCGCAGCCAAGGATCACGTCGTCGATCTTGCCCTTGAATTGCGGAACGCGCTCCATCAGCCCGCGGATCACATCCGTGGCGAGCTCGTCGGGGCGCTTGGTCGCGAGCGAGCCCTTGAGGGCACGGCCCACGGCCGAACGAACAGCTTCAGCAATGACGATGTCTTCCATGGCTCAGTTCCTCAGGGGCTTGTTGTTCTGGAGCATGTACTGCATGCGCGCCTGGCTGAGCGGTTCACCGCACAGCGACAGAAACGCCTCGCGCTCGAGCTCGAGGATCTCGTCCTCGGTGACCGCGTGGGTGTGACCACTGACGCCACCGCACAGCACGTTGGCGAGCTTCATCGAGATCTTCACGTCGTGCTCGCTGGCATACTTGCCCGCGTGCAGCGTGTTGACGAGCATTTGCAAGGTCGCGATGCCGTTCTCGCCAGGCAGCTTGTACGCGCGCGGGACCGGCGCGTGATGACCCGCAGCTGCGAGCCCGATCGCGCGTTGCTTGGCTTCCCACAGCTGGCGCGAACGATCGAACGACACGCCGTCGCTGTTGCGGAAGTAACCGAACGCCTTGGCTTCCTCCGCCGAGGTGGCGACCTTTGCGAGCGCGATGTTCTTGAACGTCTGCGTGACGAACGCGTAGGTGTCGGTGTCGGTCCCTTCCGGAATGCCTTCCATCGAGCGCCACAGCATGTTCATCGTGCCGCCACCGCCAGGAATCAGGCCGACGCCGACTTCGACGAGACCCGCGTAGGTCTCCGACGCGGCTTGCACGGCGGTCGCGCCGAAACATAGCTCGAGCCCACCGCCGAGCGTCATGTTGTACGGCGCCGCGACAACGGGCACCTTCGAGTACTTCATCCGCTGCGTCGCGTACTGGTAGTCGTGGATCATCGAGCGCAGGCCGTCCCACTGCTTCTGGCCTGCGGCGACCACGACGGCGAACAAGTTCGCGCCGACGGAGAAGAACTCCCCCTGGTTCCAGATCACCATCGAGCGGAAGTCGCGCTCGGCGCGAGCGACCGCTTCGTGGATCATCTTGATGTTGTCGGCATCGATCGAGTTCGCCTTGGTCTTGAACGTCAGGCCGAGGACGCCGTCACCGAGGTCCCACGCTTCGGCGCCGGCGTTCTTGAGGACCGGTGCGCCTGTCCGGGGCGCCGATTTGTCGCCCCTCACCAGCACGTCCCAGGTCACTTCGCGCGGGTCGGCTTCGCGAGCCGTGTAACCACCCTTGATCGGATCCCACACCTGGCCGTCTTTGTAAAAGCCGGTCACGCCCGCTGCGAGCATCTTGTCGAACCACGCGGGCAGGGGGACACCCGAGACCTTCATCTTCTCGGCGACCGCCGCAAAGCCGGCGGCATCGCCGCCGCCCAGGGCATCCCAGGTCTCGAATGGACCGAGGTCCCACGCGTAGCCCCACTTCATCGCGTTATCGATGGAGACGATCGCGTCGTGCTCGACGATCTCGGGAATCCGGCGCGCGGCGTATGCGAGCGACCGCGACAGCACCGTCCACGCGAACTCGCCGACGACGCCGGGCGCAGCCGCGAGCTTGCGCACGCGCTCTTTGATGTCCTCGATCTTGCCGATCGACTTGGTGGTCTTCTTGATCTCTTCGTTCGTGGCGTTCGGGCGGTACTCGCCGGTTTTCGGATCGAGCGTCATCAGCCC
>JAYVLQ010000139.1:0-3237 GCA_043759355.1 Kofleriaceae bacterium | reverse complement strand
CGTCGCCGCCTTGCTCGCCTTCGGCGTCGCCGGCTTCGGCTGTGGTGTCGGCGTTTCCTCGACGACGGCCCGCTCGCGCTCGGGCTTCTTCTTGCGCTTGGCTTCCGCGCCGTCATCGCGCTCGTGCGGCGTGCGTTCGCTCGCCCACTCGAGGCCCGAGGAGACGTACGGCGCGAATTCATAGATCGGCGAACGCACCCACGGCGTCATCGCCGGTGCGCTCGCGTGCAGCACGTAATCAGCCCACTCGCCGAGCGACGAGAACGCATCATCCACGATCCGTTCGACGCGGAACTTGTTCGTGTTCACGCGCGCGAGCCACATCACCTCGCGCGCATCGATCCCGAGGATCGAGCGCAGCCGTTCGCGGCGCAGCGGTGGCTCGATGATCGCGCCGGTCGGCGCGTAGACATCCGCCATGTTGTGGAGCGGCGCGTACTCCTCGGCGACAAGCGAGAGATCCGGCGCCGGGTGTCGACCGGTGCGTGCACGCAAGATCACGACGGGCGGTTGTTCGGCGGTGACCGCGAACATCAACCGACCGACAACTTCTTCGGGCAGGTACTCGAGCAGCTTGTCGATCCGGCCGACCGCATCCTCCCGGATCACCCACAGGCTCGTGACATCGCGCCGGCCGCTCGAGAGCCGGAGCTCGATCTTGCGGCGCTCCGGCATCGAGCCGGGAATGATCACCGGCGCACGTTCCGGAACGGCGAGCTCGAGCGCTGCGTCGAGGGGCATCCAGCCATCATCGCGGATCGTCGTCCAGCCATCGCGTGCGACGAGCAGCAGCATGCCGCGCTCGGTCCGGAGGTGATCGGCGAGCGGGTGATGAAAGCCGAGCTCGGTCCAGACCGTCTCTTGGCCCGCCGGGTCGGGTGCGAACACGCGTAACCCGTGATCACGATCGAGCGCGCGTACGATCGTATAGGTCGGTGGATCGACGACGCGGATCACGCCGTGATCGCCCGAGATCGCGAGATCGAGCCGGTCGCTGCCAAGCCGTACGAGCTCCGCGGCGACATCGAGCAACTGCGAGACTCGCTCGGTCACGAACAACACCAGCGAGGGCAACTTCGCGACCTCGAACACGATGGGTCGAAGCGCTTCGGCCCAGCAGCGCACCGCGCGCGGCTTCGCCGGCAACGCGACATCGCGCACGCCCGCCGCGCGCAACTTCGACATCGCGCCCACAGGCACCGCGTTGTCGGGCTCGACGACGATCATCTGATCGGTCTGCGCGACCCGAGCGGCACCAGCTGCGACGTCAGCAGGGACGAGCCCCGATTTGATCGCGACGACGAGCGCGTCTTTATCGGCGAATCCGAGACCCATCTACTGCTTCGTCGCGGTCGGGGTCGCCGCCGGTTGCTCGGCTTCGGGCTCTGCCGCCGAGCCGCCTTCTTGCTCGCGGCTGATCTCGACCTTGGGATTCTTGAGGCCACCGTTCACGACCTTCTCGGCGAGCTGGCGGTGCTCTTCCTCGTGCTCGAATGGCAGCGCGTCCGAATCGCTCGAGTAGTCGATCACGATCTCGCGCCGGCCCGTGACCGGATCGACGCGCAAACGAAGAGTGAGATCAGGCATTCAGGTCACCAGATGGGCAAACGACGCACGGTCGAGGACTTTACGTTCGAGCAACAGGTCGCGAAGCGCGATCACGAGGCCGCGCTTCTCGGTGAGGATCGCACGACAACGCGCGCGCTCGTGCTCGAGGATCGCAGCGATCGCGTTGTCGAGGCGCGTGCGGGTGGTCTCGGAGTGATTCTTGTCGCGCTCGTGCAGCGCCCACCGGCCGATCGCGAGCTCGGGCACTTCTTCGCCGTACTCCTCGACGAGCGCCTTCGCGATCGACGTGGCGTTGTGGAGATCGCTGCCCGCGCCGATCGAGACATCGTCGAGGATCAGCGCCTCGGCTTCACGGCCGCCAAACATCGTGCAGATCGTGTCGCGCAGCTGCGCGTACGTCACGACGTAGCGATGCGCGCGATCGGCGTGCTGGACGTAACCGAGAGCGCCACCGATATCTCCTCGGATCGAGATCCGATCGATCGGCGGCACGTGCTTGCAGCCGAGCGCCGTGATCGCGTGCCCGGCCTCGTGAGTCGCGACGACGAGCTCTTCACTCTTCGTTAGCTTCGGGAGATCGAGGTACTGCTCGATCGCTCTATCGATCGCGGCTGGATCGGTGGGGCCTTCGGTGCCCTCGCGCAACCGCGTGCGAGCGAGCTGACGACCGAGCGCTTGCAGGTGATCGCCGGAGTAGTTCGTGCCGCCACTGGGGCCGGGCACCTGCTCGCCACTGCGCTTGACCGCGTATTCGATCGCGGGCTCGGTCATCTGGAGATCGAGGCGCTTGTCGTGGACCTTCAGGATTTCGCGGCGGTCCTCGGCGTTCGGATACGGAATGTGAAGCGCGAACTCGAACCGACCGGGGCGCAACAGCGCCGGATCGAGCGATTCGACAAAGTTCGTCGTGCCGACGACGAACACGAGCTCTTCCTTGCGGAAGCCGTCCATCTCGGTGAGCAGCTGGTTGACCATCGAGTGCTCGACGCCCGAACCGGTGTACGTGCCGCGTGCGGCCGCGAACGAATCGAGCTCGTCGAACACGATCACGCTCGGCGCGCTCTGACGCGCGCGCATGAACACGGCGCGGAGGTTCTCCTCACTCTCGCCGACCCACTTGCTCTTGAGCTCGGGTCCGGAGACGATCTGCACGGCGGCGCCGAGTGCGGTCGCCATCGCCTTCGCGAACAGCGTCTTGCCGGTTCCGGGCGGGCCCCAGAAGATCATGCCGCGCGGCAGGAGTCCCTCGAGGCGCGCGATCTGGTTCGGGTCGTTGAGCTTGTCCTTCGCCGCCAGGATGGCGAGGATCTCCTGCTTGAGGCGCTCCTTGACCGAACTATAGCCACCGATATCGGTCTCGAGCGAGACGTTCGGCAGCTGGACATCGTTCGACAGCGTCGCGGTGCGCAGCTGCGCGAATGCCGCGGCCGGATCGTCCGGATAGTCCTCGCCAGTGAGCGAGCCGAGCAGGCGGCGCAAGCGCACCGCGTTGAGCCCGGAGATGTGTTTGTAGAGCTGGTACGGATCGAAGCCGCGGCCGAGCTTGCGCGCCTCGCGCTGCGTGATCAGATGAGCGAGCCGATCGCGCGGAATGCCGATGATCGATTCGCGATGCGGAAACAGGTTCGTGATCGTCTGCGGCAGCGGAAACGACGGGTCCTTGAACCC
>JAYVLQ010000138.1:0-7552 GCA_043759355.1 Kofleriaceae bacterium | reverse complement strand
GAGCGCTTCGTACGCGGCGTTCCACACGCACCGAAACTGCCGACGGCGGTTTGGATCAACAAGCCGATCACTTCGAGCGCTGATCAGCCTGACCAGAGCGGATTAGCTCACTAAACTACTGCACACCGGTGTCTCAAACTCGTTGACAGGTTCCGCCAACACTGACTTCAGCGACGAGCTTCTCTCGCGTACATTGCACCACCAGCTCGATCACCTTCTTGAAGGTGACGACGCGCCTGACTGCCGCGTGACGGGCGTGGCCTTCAGGCACTTCGACTTCGACGCCGCGCGACGTCGTTTCGGATGGCCGCACGACGTCGCTCGACTAGGTTCTACGTCTCGTACGCGACGGGTAGCGGTAGCGGTAGCGGTAGCGCGAACTTCACGGCGACCGCGACGAACAGCTGGAGGTTCAGGTCCACCTTAGCAACCGCCACCAGTAGGGATTCGAAGCACTGACGAATGCGGTAGGTTCGTGCCTCGCGATGTACCGCTTCGTCTACTGGCTCGTGCTCTCTCGCCTTCCGGTCGAGGGCACGCACCGGGTCTCGTTCGCTCTTCTGCGAGCCCTGACCGCGGTTCCCGGCGTCCGCGCGCTCGTCTCGCGCGTGCTCGCGCCGCGTGACCCAGTGTTGCGCGTGCGTGCGTTCGGTCGCGATCTTCCCGGTCCCCTCGGCCTCGCTGCGGGTTTCGACAAGAACGCGGCCGGTGTCGGCCCGCTGCTCGCGCTGGGCTTTGGTTTCGTCGAGATAGGGACGGTCACCGCAGAAGCCCAGCCCGGCAACCCGAAGCCACGCATGTTCCGCCTCACGCGCGATCGCGCGCTGATCAATCGCCTCGGCTTCAACAACCGCGGTGCAGCAGCGGCTGCCGCGAAGATAACGCACCGGCCGACCCCGACGGCGACGATCGGCGTCAACATCGGCAAGACCAAGCGTGTGTCCGAAGCCGATGCGATCGGCGATTTCGTGCAGAGCGCGACCACGCTCGCGCCGCTCGCCGATTACATGGTCGTCAACGTGAGCTCGCCGAACACGCCGGGCCTCCGTGATCTCCAAGCCGTCGAGAAGCTCCGTCCACTACTCTCGGCGGTGCGCGCGGCGTGTGATGTCGCGTCGCCGATGCGTCGTGTGCCGCTGCTCGTGAAGATCGCGCCGGATCTCGCTGATACCGATATCGATGCCGTTGCCGATCTCGCGCTCGAGCTCGAGCTCGACGGCATCATCGCGACCAACACCACGATCTCACGCGCGAACCTAGCGACGCCGAATGTCGAGGCGATCGGCTCGGGCGGGCTCTCCGGCGCACCGCTCAAGCAGCGTTCGCTCGAGGTGCTGCGCCGTATCCGCGCGCGCACTGGGAGCCGCCTCGTGCTGATCTCCGTCGGCGGCATCGAGACCGGCGAGGATGCGTGGACGCGAATTCGAGCGGGCGCGACGCTCGTGCAGGCGTACACCGGATTTATCTACGGCGGGCCGACCTGGCCGCGCCGCGTGCAGCGCGAGCTCGCGGCACTCGTGCGTGCGTCGGGCTTCGCGTCGATCGAACAGGCGATCGGCTCCGACGCGACCTCTGCCGCCGCTAGATCGGCATGATCGAGCCGACCGTGACGTAGGCGCTGATAATCGAGCCAGTGATGCTCGCGTACGTGCCATCGATCGTGTTCACGAACATCACGCCAACCGCGCCCCCACCCCCACCCCTACCGCCTAATCCGCCGCCATCGGTGGGTGTGAGGTCAACTGTTCCGCCCCCTCCGCTGTAAGTCTGGTTATGGAAGCCGCAGCCTGGGATTCCAGGAGCGACCACTTTGTTCGGAGTGGCGTCATTTCCGTCGATACCGCACGCGGATCCCGAGCCCCCGTTTGTTGTGACTCCGCCGATAGCAACCTCAGGGGCTTCGAGAACGACCAGGCCACCGGCACCTCCCCCGCTCGCAACGGTTGTCGCACTTTGTGCGCCACCACCACTAACGTCGATGAAGCCGAGCTTGGGCGTGCTCGTAAATTCGATCTTGGTCAGTGAATCGAGCTGAACTGCACCGCCACCACCACCAGCGCTCGTTCCACCCCCTCCTGTGCAACCACCGACAAGCGTCGTCCCCGCCACGACGTCACCGCCGGCAGCCGCCGCTGTGACCTGCTGGTGAAAGTCGGCCGAAATGCCTCGCCCACCGGGGGTTGCATGACCACCTCCGCCACCCACTGTCCCGGAGGTGTCTGTCGCCGTCTTGCCAACACAGCCCGTGGCCGACGCTCCGGGACCGCTCACGTTCTTGTTCGCGCTCGCGTCGATCATTCCGCGGATCGTGACCGCACCTGGTGAAACAAAGGCTACCGCTTTGGTCCCCGTGATGACGACGTCGTCGATATCGAACGAACCACCCAGAAAGACTCGGATGTCGGTGGAACCAGTCACGACCAGGGTCGACGCGTTGATCTTTGCATTCGCGCTGTTGCGAATGAGTCCCGAATCCGTATCGATGGTCGAGCCGGCAGGGATCACAATATCGGGCTCAGCAGCGGCTGCATTCAGAGCCGGTGCAAGCCCGTTCAATGGCGTAAACGAGAGGCATCGACCTTTCGTGCTCGCGCAGCCAAGAGCGCAGGTATCCGTCGTCGTCGATTTGCCATCAGCATTGCAGATCGTCTCCTGATCGCCGTTGCAGGTCGTCGCGGCCGGGCTGCAACCGCAGCGCTCGACCGAACAATCAGGCGGGATGATCGTGCAGACGTTCTTCACTCCGCCCGAAGTCGAGAACTCGCCGTTCACATCGCAGAACGGGTACACGAGGTTTTTGCAGTCCGAATCGGCACTGCATTCCGAGATGGTTTTCGAACCACACCCCACCAAACCAACCCCGACAAACACCATCGCCACGAATCTGTTCATGCTCATGCGTATCATGTCGGATCGCGCAGCTGAGGGTTGCGTGCGATCTTGAAGTCCGTGCCTCGGTGAGGGGCAAGCCCCCGAGACTGCTCAGGTCTCGTCAACCCTTTCCGTGTGATTTGCGTCGCGCGAGTGCTCTTCGAAAAATCCGGCACGTACGAGATCGGGCGCGCGATCCCGTCAGTACGTTCGTACTGGCCGATGTGTCCTCCCCTCGATGGGGGCGCGAAGATCGGGACCGCGATCGGAGGCCTCGATTCGTCAGTACCGTTGTACTGACGAGGAACTTCAACCGCTCGCTTCGAGAGGGAACTGCTCGAAGTTTCGAGAGCACCGAGCGTACGAACCGGATGTCGCAAAAGGGCTCGCACTCTTTTGGAGACTTGCGTAACTGGGGAGCGCGGAGAGCTGGTCGACCGGCTGGTGCGCCCGAACCGCGCGAGCCGAGTGCCGTTGCCTTCGCTAGAAGGTGGCCAACCGTACCCGTTCGGAGGACACGGCACCTCGTGGCTTTCAGCACAGCGAAGCTCCGCGACCGTTCGCAGACGCGTACCGAATCCCGTCATAGCGGCGTGCGTGCCATCGAGCGTGTGCACGAACATCATGCTCGCGTGCCGACCTCGTCGTTCCTCGTGCACAAAAAAAACACGCGTTCCACGCAACCGTAAACGAAGGATGCCGATAGTGTCGCCATGATGACCAAGATGATGATCGGTGGGTTGGTGGTGTTCGCGAGCCTGAGCGCGTGCACGAAGACGGTGAAGCAGTGCACGAAGGACTCGGATTGCGCGAATATTGCTTATCCGTTCTGCGACGTGAATGGTCAGTATGAAGCCTCCGGCGGCGAGCACGATATCTGCACCATCGTGCCTCCCAACTGCCCGGTCGAACGCTGTGGGTGTCAGCCCGGTGCGACGTCATGCGCGAGCGGAACGCTTGTCGTCTGTAACAGTGATGGTCAAACCACCACGAGCACGGCGTGCGATCTCGGCTGCTCGGCGAGCAATGTAACGTGTCAAAGTTTCGACCCGTTCTTCGGGACCGGCGTCGTGTTACCGGATGCGCAGGTGGCCGCGGATGTGACCATCTCCAGCGGCAGCACGATCGATTCGGATACTGGCAACGTGCGCGATTCGAACAACAACGCCGTGCCGATCGCGCACCGCTTCGTGGCCCAAGGCACCGGAAATGATATTCAAGTATTTTACGCTCACGCGTTGACGATCGATGACGTTCGGGTCGTCGGCACTCATCCAGTGTCGTTCGTGAGCGCGGGGCCTCTGCTCGTTCGAGGCAAGTTAGATTTGGGCGCTCGATCGTCGCAACCCGGCCCCGGCGCCACAACGGGTGGGTGCGCCGGCAAGTACGGCACGGTTGGAAATTTCGGCTCCGCGGGCGGAGGGGCTGGAAACTCGACCCCGGGAGGATCAGGAGACACGTTCATCCACGTGTCGGGCATGCCCGGCCCGACGGGATTGCCGGGGGACACAGAGACCGGGTTCGGTGGTCTGATCGGGGGATGTCCCGGTGGTTCCGACGGCACCAATGGCGGTGGCGGCGGCGGCGCGGTTCAGCTGGTCTCGTTTTCCAATGTCTCGATCGTCGGTGCGGTCAGCGTGGGCGGTGGTGGTGGTAGCGCGCGCGGTGGTGGTGGCTCGGCCGGGAACCTGGTCATCGAAGCGCCGACCGTTTCCGTTGCAGGCGTGATCGCGGCGAATGGCGGTGGTGGTGGCGCATGCGATTCGCTCGCGGCGGACGGTGGCTTCGGCGTGTCCCCAGCGCTGGGTCCGTCGTGCTCGGGTTCACATGGAGGCGCTGGTGCTGCCGGTACCGCAGCCCCTGGAAACGGACAGCCTGGACAAAATCATTCCGAGGCTGGCGGCGGAGGATCGCTCGGTCGCATGCTAGTCCGAACCGCGGCCGGAACATTCACGCCAGGAGGTGGTTCTACGATCAGCGTGGCTGCATCGGTCGACACTCTCGATATTCACTAGCGTGTACGGTTCGCGCTCGGACTTCGGCGCGCAATTCTTCACGAGCCGCGAACGCTGCGCGGACACGCTTGTCTTCATCCATGGTGTCGAAGTCCGCGAGCACGGTCGTGGTGGCCTGCGCGCGCGACATCGCGGCGACGGTGTCGGTCGTCGCAATGAAGTCGGCGTCGCCGAGCGGCTCGGAGCGCGCATCGCGAGCGATCTTGACGCGATTGATCGCGAGCAGGAGATCGATCGAACCGACCGCGCGCAACCACGGAGCGACCGACCGACCGACCGAGCCAGGCGCAGCGGATGGGTTTCGGGGCGCCAGCTGATCCGCATCGAGGTCACGCCGAGGCCGACATCGACGTGCGAGTCGTGACCATCGGTGCCGGAGGCGAGTCACTTGGTGGCCGCGAGCTCGATGGACGAACACAGGTGCCACGATCTCGCGCTCCACGAAAATGCGCATCAGTGGGTGTGTAGCTCTGCGAGATCAGCCGCACCCACGATGGTGACGGTTGTCACCGCGCCAATCAGGCTGGCAGCCGGGTCGCCAGCAAGTCGAGGATCACGTCGGGCGCGTCGACGTGCAGCCAGTGGCCGGCTTCGACCAGCTCGACGTGGACGTGAGGCGGCGGCTGCGCGACCCGCGCGCGATCGGCCGCGTTCACGACATCGGAGTGAGTCGCGATCACGAGCTCGAGCTCGCCGAGGGCCGGATCGAGTGCACTCGCCCACATGTCCTGCGCGAGATAATCGGCGACGAGCGAGCGAACCTGATCGAGATCGAGGCGCAGCGTGTACTTGCCGGCATCGGGCTCGATGTTCATCGCGAGCCACTGCGCGAGCGACCTGGCGTGGCCATCGGCGACGATCGCTTGCACGAAGTCGTCGCGCTTGTCCCAGGTCCTGGGCAGGCGCTCCATCGCGGCGATCAAGCGCGCGACGGTGTCGGTCGAATCGCGCGCGCGATCGGGGCGCGTGCCCGGGCTGCTGTCGAACATCCAGGTCTGCACGAGCCCGGGTGGCGCGAGTGCGCGCGTCGCGAGCGCGACCTTGCCGCCGAAGGAATGGCCGGCGATCGCGTGGACGTTGCCGAGCTCCGCGAGCAGCGCCGCGACATCGTCCGCGCACGCCGCGAGCGTGTTCGGCGGCGTGCCGTGCTCGCTGCGCCCGTGGCCACGTAGATCGACGAGCATCACGCCCCATTCGGACCGGCGCTCGACGAGCCTGCGCGCGATGCTCCGCCAGTTACCGCCGCTACCGAGGATGCCGTGCATCGCGACGAGCCAGCGTTCGGGCGAGCCGATCGCTATCGGCTCGTGATGAAGGATTGCGACCACGCGGCGATGATACCGTCGCGAGCGTGCTTGGCGATGCAGGTTTCGATCTCGTTCACGAGCTCGATCTCGCATGCCTCGCGAACGAGCTCGGCTCCGAAGCGATCCTCGCGACCGGGATGAGGCGAGGCGTGCTGATCGCGAACACGCGTGCGCTGTGGCCGATCTTCACCGCGAACGCACCCACGGGCACGGACCCGCTCGATCGCTACACCGAGGCCGTCGTAGCCGAGGCCTTCCCTGGAGCTCGGATGTGGTTCGCGCATCGCGCGCCGTACCTGCCGTTCCAGCGCATCGCGGTCGCGGCGGGCTTCGCGGCGCTCGGGCCGACCCACCTCGCGATCCATCCGACGTTTGGCCCGTGGTTCGGCCTCCGCGCGCTCGTCGCCCTGCCCGGTGAGCCCCGCGCCGCGCCGCCGAGGTTGCCCGCCTACACCTGCACCGGAGATTGCGCCGCGGTGCTCGCACGCACGAGTGATGATTGGCGCAGCTGGCTCGCCGTCCGCGATGCGTGCTGCATCGGCCGCGACCACCGCTACAGCGAGGCGCAGATCGCTTATCACTACACCAAGGATCCGGCGCTGCTCGGTGGATGAGGCGACGGCGTTGCCGAGCTCGCACTCGCAGCGACAGCGTCCTGTTTCACAACTCGACCCAGTACGGGATACGTACACGGACGTGCCCGACGAGTCGGGGAACCTCGCAGCCGGTCGGCCTGAGCATGTCGCGTGCAGCTACGATGTTGCACGAAGGCCATCGACGACCTTCACCTCTACGCTCGCGCACTCTCGAACGCCGAAATCGCGACGCTGGCGGGCAGATCCGGATCGCCGAACGTGCCCGTCGAGTGTTTGTAGTAAGTGATCTCCGAGCTGCGGTAGTGTGTTCGGCTCGATGGTGGACGTCCTCGAAGCGTTCCATCCGCTGATCAGCGGATGGTTCCGCGATCGCTTTGGTGCTCCGACGGAGCCCCAACGCATCGGGTGGCCGCGCATTGCAGCCGGCGAAGACGTGTTGATCGCCGCGCCGACCGGCTCCGGTAAGACGCTCGCCGCGTTCTTGATGTGCCTCGACAAGCTCGTACGCCGCGGGCTCGAGCGGCCGCTCGAAGCGGGCACCGAGATCCTCTACATCTCGCCGCTCAAGGCGCTCTCGAACGACGTCCATCGCAACCTCGAGGCACCGCTCGCGGAGCTCACCGCCCGGGCGGCGAAAGAGGGCATCAAGTTCCCCGAGATCAAGGTCGCGACGCGGACTGGAGACACGCCGGTCGGCGAGCGCGCGAAGCTCGCGAAGCATCCGCCGCACATCCTGGTCACCACGCCGGAGTCGCTGTTCATC
>JAYVLQ010000137.1:0-26122 GCA_043759355.1 Kofleriaceae bacterium | reverse complement strand
CGACGACATCATTCGCATGCGGTATGTGGAGATCAATGGTCAGCTTCGGAAGGTGCTGGTCATCATCAAGATGCGCGGCAGCAATCACAGCAAAGACATCCGCGAATATGTCATCACGGACAAGGGCTTGAAGATCCTCACCCCGCGCCAATCCGAGTATGCGCGGCTGACCACCGGCGCACCCGTCCACGGGAGTGGACCAGGCTCATTTTCGAATCACGGAGCCGTTCATCAGCATGATGACTCGAGATGATTCAGGTCACCACCGAGCGCGCCAGCCGGTCCGGCCCATCAGCGGCAATGAGCTCGCAGATCGCGTCGACACGGTCGAACACGGCCCACGGCGCTGCGTTGGTGCCGCTCGCGATGCGTTGCACGAACAATTGTTCGAGCTCGTCGACCCGCTTGCCTTTCCAGAGCTTGTCCGCGAGCGCCACGAGTAGATCTTCCAGGGTGCGATCGGCCGCGCCCCACGACGCGTGGGTGACGCAGAACCGAGCGATCGATGGCGGAATCCCGTGATCGAGGAGAAGTCGCTGGCCGGCCGGTTCGTGCAGGCTGCCGACGCCGACCATTTCTTCGGGGTGTACGAGCTTGCCAGCATCGTGCAGCGCGGCCCCGAGCAGCACCGCATCGCGATCAAATCCGACGTCGAGCTCGTGCGCGACGCGATCGCAGAGAATGATCGCAGCTTCGACAACGAGCTCGTGGTGACGCACCAACCACGGAGACGCCCCGAGCTCGAACAGCAACCGCAGCGCATCGGGTGACATCATCGAAGAACTGTCATAGCCGTACCTGCCGCCGCCGCACAACGGTGGCGACAACCGCGACCCCGGGCCGCCGACGCCACCGGCCGGGCAGCCGCCGACGATCTACCAGCCGCCGCAACCACCGCCGCAGCCACCAGCGGTCTATCAGCCGCCGCCGCGCCAGCCGACTATCAGCCGCCCGCGCAACCGCCGCAGCAGCCACCAGCGGTCTATCAGCCGCCGCCGCGCCAGCCGCCCGCCGTCTATCAGCCGCCCGCGCAACCGCAGCCACCGCGCGAGCCAACACCGCACGGTCACGGCGATACGCGTGATCCCGGACCGCGCACGCCGCCGCCCGCGAGCTATCACCCGGCGCCGCCGCAGGGCTCGCAGGGCTCGGCGCCGCCCGCACGCCGCCGATAGCGAGCCGACCGCGGGTGGCCCCAGGCGTGAGGCCGTCGCGACGGGCGTGGCTACGGCCGCACGATCACAGTGCCACCGTCACCGACCGCTGCGAATCCCCCGCCGGGAACTGGCGTGATCCCGCGCAGGGTCACCGTTGTCGGGCTGGCAGCGAGTGTCCACGCCGTGCCGTCGTAGTGCAGGATCACGCCGGCGCTGCCCACCGCCCAGACGTTGGTCGTGCTGCTACCGGCCACGGCATAGAGGAACTGGCTCGTCGGGCTGGTGACCTTTGTCCAGGCCCCGGCGCCGACCTTGTGCAGGATGGTGCCGGCGCCGCCGACTACCCAGTACTCGCCGCCGGTGCCCCACACCGACGCGAGCGTCACCAAGGGAGGCGTCGGGTCGGTGACATAGGTGGTGCCGTTCCAGTGGACCAGCGTGCCCTTGGTCCCGGTCACGTAGACGTCGTTGGCGCTCTGTACGAACACCGACCAGTAGTCGATGCTCGGCTGGGTCACCGTCGTGGTCCAGGTCGCGCCGTTGCCCCTCATCAGCGTGCCGCCGGTGCCCGCCGCCCACAGGTCGGTCGCGCTCGCGCCCGCGATCGCGAACAGGTCCGAGTTGCTGCACCCGGTCGCGGTGACCTTGGACCACGCGGAGCCCGTCCAGTGCAGCAGCATGCAGCTGCGGCCCACCGCCCACACGTTCGCGGGCGCGGGGCCCCACAGCATGAACAGCGTGTCGATCGCGGCGCTCGGGGTCGCGGTCCAGGCCGCGCCGTTGAAGTGCTCGAGCTCGCCTAACGTCCCGGCTACCCAGCGATCGCCACTCGCCAGCGCGAAGACTCCCCACAGATCGCGGATCGTCGATGGAGCGGGGCTCGCCGCAGCCCACGCGCTCGCGCTCGCCGCGTCGGGCGCGGCGTCCGTCCCCCCCGCGAACGGCGAGTCGACGAGCAACGAGGCATCGGCGGCGACCGAGCTTGCCGCGTCGATCGCGTCAACGTGGCTGCCGGCAGCCACGTCGAAGCCCAGGCGGCCGCAGCTCGCGAGTACGAGTGCCGCCACTGCCACGAGCGCGCCCGCACCACCCGACGACCCAGCCTCGCGCCTCGCCGGCGCCGCTCCGACTCGCGCCGCCGCCCTTCGCTTCCTCACGAGCAACCAGGTTAGCACCGCGCGCGCGCCCGGATCAATCGAACACGCCGTGGCGAGCAGCACGCACACCTACCTTCTTCTACCTCCATCACGTGCGCGCTCGGGCGGGCGCGCCGGACATCCAGGTCCTCGGCACCCCCAGCTGGGAGCCGGCGAACGCCAGCAACTGCCCGGTCGTGTTCGTCGATACGGCGCTGGGCGTGCCGTTGTAATCGAGTTATTCGCAGAACATCCGGTCGCTACGAACCGTGTATAGGGCGATCAGGATCTGCGCCTTGAGCAGGCGCTCCGGCGGAATCGATGGTCGGCCCGTCTTGCTGTACATCCCCGCGAACGTCCGGGACAGCCTGGAAAGAACCCGCTCGGTCAGCTCCTTGATGGCACGTAAAGGATGGTCCTTCGGGACGCGCTCCTCGGGGCTGACGATGGAGAACAATGCCGCCTGCTTCGTGTCGTCGCCGCGCATAGCAAACACGCTATCCGGACTGCCGATCGACGTCGATCCCACGACAGGGGTTTTTCAACAGCCTGCTAGCGGACGGAGATCCGCACGAGGTCGTCGACGATCGGCTGCTCGAGCGCCCGTTCGGTCGCGACGCGCGCGAGCTCGAGCGCCCTACGCCCCGCGTCGAGCTTGAACGGGCCCGAGCGCGGAAGATCGTCGATCACGAGCGCCACCATGTTGGGTCGACGCGGGGGTGCGAGCTCGCGGCGCCGCCACGGCGACCTCGAGGCGATGTGGTGGAACAGCACGCGCTCTCCCGCCGGCATACCCGCGAGGCCAGGGCGATCGAGGATGCCGCCGTCCCAGTACGCGCGGCGATCGATCCACACCGGATGGAAGAGCCCTGGCACCGCACACGACGCCCGGATCGCCGGCGGCAGATCGCCGGAGCTGATCACGCGCGTCGTGCGCGATGCGATCTCGAACACGCTGATCTTGACCGGCACGCGGCCGCGCTCGACCTGCGCGACTGGCAGCATGTCGCGCAGCATTCGATCGAACTTCTTGCCGGCGAGCAGGCCGGCTCCGGCGGCGGGATCCCAGAAGTCGCGGCGCTGCATCGCGCCCAGGATCTCGGCGAGCGCGGGCATCTCGAGCCCAGCGGCCCAGCACGCTCCGACGAGCGCACCCGCGCTCGAGCCGGCGACGAGCTGCGGGAGCAGGCCGCGCGCGGTGAGCGAATCGAGCATCCCGGTGTGAGCGTAAAACGAGAAGAAGCCGCTCGACATCGCGAGCGAGAACGGCTGCGCCGCGAGCCAATCGCCGAGGATCACCATCGCTGGGTACCGGTGCCTATCGTGCCTACTGTGCTTATCGTGCCTGCCGGCGCCTAGCGGTGCCCATCGTGCATGATGGTCGCGAGGCGCGCGTCGAGGCCGGCCTGCGAATCGATCACCCACGCCTTCATCGAGTAGTAGCGCTGGATCCCGTGCGAGCCGCCCGAGATCTCGAGGCAGACCTCGAAGCCGTCGACGGTGCAGGCGTGCGCGTCGACCTTGAAGATCTCCTTCGATGCGGTCTGCGGGAACGTGGTGCGCAGCTCGCTGCCGGCGAGCTCGTAGATGAAGGCCTCGGTGGTCGTCTTCCACACGGACCCCTGGAAGAACATGCCGCGCGCGTGCTCGTCGCTCATCACGAGCGCGTGGATCGTATCGGTCTCACCCTGCGGCATCCGCTCGACCCAGATCCGATCGGTGACGAGCGAGCCGTGATCGTGGTGGCCGTGCGCATGCCAGCGCTGCGCGACCACGAGCGCCATCACCCCGAAGACCACGAGCAGCGTCAGCTTCTTCACCCTCCTGGCATAGCAGACTTTTCGCTTATGCTCTCGCCGGGGAAGCCGTGCGAGCGTGGACGCTGGGTGTGACACACGCGGTACAGAACTCGATGCGCGGTGGCGGCAAGACGATCGATTTTCCCGCGCCGATGCGTGGCGTGTTTCGCAAGATGGGCGCGGCCGAGAGCGCACCCGGCGTACTCGCCACGTCGTGATGATGGCCGATGCGAGCGATGTCGTGACCGCCCGGCCCTCCTCCTCTTTCCCAAAACACCGCTTTCTTTCACCTATGCGCGACCGGTTACCTGTCCTCCGGGACCCTGACATCGATGTCCCGACCTCGGGGCGTGCGCGTGGACCGGCGGGCTGCAAGCACGCGGAACCTCATCTCGCGGGGTGGCGTGGTCGTTGCGATACGCCACTGCCATGACCCGGTTGCTCTCGATCACGATCTTTGGGGCCCTCGCGGCCTGCACGTCCGATCTCTCGGAGCCCGCCGGCGTGCACCTGCCGAGCGATGGCCACTTCATCGTCATCCCGCAGGGCTACACATCCCCGTGGGCATGCCTCGCGACGGAGCCCAACCCGTACATCTGCGAAGAGTCGCTGTCGCTGTGCAGGAACGGTCGCGCGGGATACCGGCGCAGCGACATCCTCTCCGAGGGGACGTACGAGATGGCCGGACCTATCGCGACGATCACGTACGTCGACGGCTCTCCGCTGATGACATTCGACGTCGCCGCGGTGACCTCGGTGGACGATCCGGTCCACTGGACCGTCGACACCGACCGCGACTACATGGAGCTCCAGTTCGACAACATCGGCTGCGAGTAGCGTGCGCCAGCCCGACAGGGCTCGACAGGCGAGCCTGCGGTAGGATCACGTACGTGCTCGCGTATCTCACCGACGTCGAAGGGCGCTGGGACAAGTTGACCTCGTTCGCCGAGGGCAACCCCGTGGTCCGGCTGCGCGCGGATGCGATCGAGCTCGCGGACAGCGCGACGTTCGTGTTCGGCGGGGGCGGCGAAGCAGCGCTACGGCGACCGCGTGATCCTGATCGCTGGCAATCGCGACCTCAACAAGCGCCGGTTGCGGCGCGAGCTCGAGGTCGCGGGCCCCCGCGCCGAGCTCTTGCGCACGATCTTTCGCCAGACATGGGCTGATCAGCGGAGCGGTCGATCTGGTCGCGGCGACTCCGCCAGATCGACTTTGCCTGGTTTCGGGAAGGTCACGGCGATCTCGATTGGCTCACCTAGCGGAAGCTCGCGCTCGATCGTCTTGCCACTTCAAACCCGAGAACGTGATCATCGAGCACCTATGGTCTCGTGCTCGGCACGCCGCACTACATGGCGCCCGAACAAGCGGTCAACGATCCGATCGATCACCGGATCGATCTGTTCGCGCTCGGCATGATGATCTACGAGATGCTGTGCGGAAAGCTCCCGTTCGACGGCCATGGTGCCGAAGTCGCACGCGCGAGCCTTGTGCGCGACGCCGTCGTTGTTCGTCCGCCGATCCATCGAAATAATTTCAGATTCGGTAAGTCATTCTGTGGTCCGCAACGTCCATGCTCTCAGCCAAGGAACATCTGTGAAAACTCTTGCCATCCTGTCCGTGCTTTCCATCGCCGCCACCACCACCCTCGCGTTTGCAGGTGATCCCACCAGCAAGCCATCGGCACCGACGAAAACGCCGGTCACGGCGGCCGTGCCCGTCCCGACGGCGCCGGCGTGCTTCGAGCTGTCGCCCGATGGCAAGGCCTGGAGCAAGACGCCCGAGGTCATGTGCGTCGACATCGGTGACAAGAACGTGGCGATCACGCTGAAGAGCGGAATGCCGCCGACGCCGACCGAGGTCGCGGTGTTCCATCTCAATGTCAAGAGTCGCGTGAATTGCCTTGATTGCAACAAGGACGTGTTTGCGCTCACGAACCCATCGAGCTCGGTCTTCAATGCGCTCGAGATCTCGTTTGATGGAAAACGCGATCTCAAGGCCGGGACCGAGATTGGCTCGGTCTCGATCGGCAAGACCAAGTTGTTCTACCGCCGGCTCAAGTAGATCTCCGATCGCCGAACGGCCTCCCGCCACCCTGACCTAGCTCGAGCACCGTGCGGCTGCGACCCAGGAGGCGGCGCATCATAGCGTGTACTCCAGCAAGCTGACCCAGACCTTGGTGGATCGGGCGTGGCTGCTGGGCGGTTGATCCACCCTCGATTTTCACCTCGACGGTCTCGGACTTGCCGCAAGCAGCCACAGTCACGATCGCGATGAGGATCGACCACGTCACCTTCATGCTGCATCTTCCCACCTCGACGGTCGCCCGTCGCACGTGCGCGGAAGAATCGAGCCGCGGTTCGTTCGACTTGCTCGCAGACGCTCGCGCGCGACAGACATCGGCCGCGGCTTCGATGGCCGAATCTATTGGGCGCCATTCCGATTCGCTCACGTTATGCAACGCGTGGATAACGGGCCCGTTTCGAGGAATCGGGCAGTCGCGATGCGGCTCCTCGCGGTTATCCAACATCCGATGGATCGCCGCGACGTCGGAACCCTCGAGGATCTGAAACGACTTGCCGATGACGGAGTTTGCCGATGAAGCGTGAGCTCGTGCTTCTGATTGCGTTGTTCGGTTGCGGCGACAACAGCAAATCCATTCCTGACCGTCCGCCCGGCGAGGCCGCATTGCGGACCAAGCTCGGCATTCCTACCGATGCGAAACGCGTAATCGTGTTCGGGCAGAACGCCCACCTCGACATCGATTGGCAACACACCTTCGACGACTACTACACGATGTTTGTCGGCGATCTGCTGATCGCCGCTCGCCAGCTACTCGATGATCAGCCGCGGGCTTACTACAGCATCGCCGAGATGGCGTACCTCCAGCACCATCTCGACGTCCACCCCGAGGAGCTCGCCGCAGTGCGCGCCGACAGCCAGGCGGGACGCTGGCGGATCGTCGGCGGGGGGATGACGAGCCCCGATACGCTGTTGCCGGAGACAGAGATGCTAACGCGCGACTACCTCTACGGCATTCAGTTCGCAGAGGACTCGCTCGACGCACACCCACGGGCTGCGTGGCTCGCGGATTCGTTCGGCCACGGAGCTGGGGCACCGGATCTGCTTGTCGCCGCCGGTTACACGAGCGTCGCGTTCTCGCGGATCGACGGCGCACCGACGTTGACCGACCAAGTCCTCGGTCGCCGCACCACGCCACTACCGGGCTCGACCGCCGACCAACTCGCGCAGATTGGCAGCGCCGACTTTATCTGGCGCGGCAGCGGTGGTGCAAAGATCCTCGCGCACTTCCTGTCCGGCACGGGCCTGTACTGCGAAGGCGACAACATCGACTACTCCGAGCTGATCGAGCCCGCCGGAGGTCACATCGGCGCGTACAAGGGAACCGATCAGGCGTTCACCGACGCGAGCATCGACCGCTACATCGGCGAGCTCGAACCGAATGCGAAGACGCCGTATGTCTTCGTGCCTGTCGGATGCGACTTCGCCTCGCCAAAGGACAAGCTGATCGAATATCTCGACGGCTACAATGCTAGACGCGCCGGAGACTCGGGTGTGTACGCGGTCGTCGCGCCATTCGAAGACTACGAGACTCTCGTCGCGTTCCATGCTGATGCGCTGCCCGAAATCGATCAGGAGCTATCGCCGTACTACATGGGGTTCTACGGCACTCGCGCCGATCTCAAGCGACTCACACGAGACGCCGCCAGGCCGTTCTTCGTCGCGGAGTCGTACGCGACACTGCTCGGCACCGCCGGAGTGGCTATCATGCGCACCGCAGGACCACAGCTGTCGAAGCTCACGCGCTCCGATCACCACGACTTCGTGACCGGGACCTCGGCTGATCTCGTGGTGACCTCGGAACAGTTGCCGCTCCTCGCAGAGACCCAGGCCGCCGGGAAGGCAGCGCTCCGCCAGGTCGCCGAGGGCATCGCTGCGTTGATCCCAGCAGCACCGGGCACGACGAGCCGGGCACTCGCGTTCAACGCTTCGAGCGCAGCACAGGACGACGTGGTCGAGCTCGACGTTGCAACGACCAACGGCGCAACGCCAGCGATCCATGCCTTGGCAAACGGTTCCGAGCTGCCGCTCGAGCTGATCGAGGCGCCGTCGCAGATCCAGGCGCGGTTTCGCGTCGAGGTTGGTGTCGTGCCGTTCGGCTGGCAGGCGATCGACGTCGTGTCCGGAACCGCGAGCGTGCCGGCCGTCGCAGTTAGACTCGCGCTGCTCGATGATTCGAATCTGCCAGCGACGGGCAACGCGATCACGCGCGTGGTGCTCACCAACGCGCACGTTCGGGCCGAATGGGACCGCACCGGCGGAGCATTTGGTCTCGCGTCGCTGGTGATCGACGGGGCCGAGGCGATCGCGCAGTCTTCGCTGATCGTCCACGACTATCACGATGATGGTGGGCTCTGGCGACTCGGCAACGAGATGCCCGGCTGCGCGCTCACGCTGCTCGCAGCAACGACAACGACCGAGACCGTGCGGGTGCTCGAACAAGGTGCGTTGCGAGTGCGCATCGCGTTCGTCGGTGCCGATGCGACGCGCGAGGCGACTCTAGATGCAAACGAGGTCGGACTCGATCTCGCGGTCGTGACCGGGGCGGCACAAGCGACGACTCGCACCGTCTCGATCGCGCTCGCCTCCCCGATCGACGCTCGGCTTACGACCTCGGTCCCTGGCGGGGCAGTCGTACGGCCACTTGAACACGTATACACGCCGACGTTCTGGGCCGCGGTCGACTTCGCGCAAGTCGGCAGCTGGGCGGTATTATTGCGGCAATCAACGGGCGTGCGAATGGACACACCGGGCGAGCTCGAGTTGATGGCCGCACGCGACGCTCGACAAGAAGCCTGCGATTTCGAGGGTGGAAGCGGCATCGATAGCGGCACGCATCGGATCGAGTGGCGCATCGTACCTGCAGCAGATGCGGTCGCGGCGGCGATCGCGGCACAGGCATTCGATCGACCAATCGAGCTTTCGGCGGTGACCGGTGTGGGTTCCGGGTTGCCACCCAGCGGCGGCTTGATCACCGTCGACGGCGGCCTCGTATCCGCGATAAAGCCAGCCGATCGCGGTGTCGGCAACGTGGTTCGCGTCGTCGCGCTTGGAGGCATGGTTACGATTCACATCTCGACGTGGCTGTCGCACGCGACTGCCACCGCGGTCGATCTCGCAGAGCGCAACCTTGGCGCGCTCGCTGTCCGTGGCGACGACCTCGTGTTCGATCCGGCGGCGGGATCGATCGCGTCGGTACGGCTGCAGTGAGAGCTCGTACCCGAATGTCCCGCCGGTTGAACGAGCTGCTGCGTGACGTACGGGACACCGTCCATGGGACCTGCCCGTTGGATACCTACCCGGGCCGTGTCCGACGGGCATCCGTATCGCGAACCGCCCGGGCACCTCGATCACCGAGGACGGAGAGCTTTGCGACACCTGCAGTCGCGCCTCGCGATAGCTTGGGCAACGCGGCGTGCCGTCTGCACCCGCGGGGCCGCCGCTTGCCGATGCCCGCTTCGCGGGTTTCTTCTTCTTCGCAGCGACGAGCTTCTTCTGCGCAGGCTTCTTCGCAACCGGCTTCTTCGCAACCGGCTTCTTGGCCGCGGACTTCTTCGCATTTGTCTTAATCTTCTTCGGCTTCGGTAGATCGAAGTACAGGACGTCGGTCCAGTAGCCGAGGTTGAGGTCCTCGAACTTCGTCTTGCGCAGCAGCGCCACCTTCTTCGGATCTGCGGCGAGCTTCACCGCGACCGCGATCTCCGCGATCAGCATATCGACGGTGTCGACGAGATCGTCGCCCATCATATCCGCGACCTCACCGGTCTCGAGCAGCAGATACTTGGTCTTCGGCGTCTTCGCGAGGACCGCGCGCATCTGCTCGAGCTGCGCTTCGAGATCCTTTCTCTTTGGATGTTTTTCGAGGAGCAGCTTCGCGAACGCTTCGACGCGCTCTTGCGCACCTTCGCGGTCCGCGATGATACCAATCGGTTGACCCCAGATCGCCGAAGGTGTGCGACGCGGCGAGCCCGCCATGATCAGCTTGAAGACGAGCGGGACATCCGAATTGTATTGGGCGAGCCCGTAGCTAGGGTTCGGTTTGTTTGTCGTGGGGACCGTGTCGGTCGCGTAGAGATACGAGCGATTCGCCATGCGCGGAGCCTACCGCTACCCGGCTCGCCAGCGACGGCGTCGTTGATCGCCTACACCCGCGAGACCGTGAGCGAGCTGCGCGCGCAGTTCAGGAGCTGAGCCCCGCTGGCGACAATTGCATGACGGTGCTGACGTTCTCGAAGTCACGTCGCAAGCAAGACGCATAGGGAGCGCAACGCTCTGCGAGAAGTGCTGGCGCTATCGTTCCAGCTCGGTGCCGGTGCGAAGGCGGTCGAGATACTTCTTGTACGCGAACGTTCGACCGCGCAGCGTGCCGCTGGTCTCGACGAGCACGCCGACCTTCTCCAGGATCTGCACCGCCTTTTCTGCGGTGGGCTTGGTGGTCTCGAGCAGCTTCACGATGCCCGGGATGGCTATTACCGGACGCGTCGGGCGATTGCGATTCCCTTCATACGCCCGCCTTCTTCGAAATGTGTTCTTTCCATCGAGCGCTGGCAACCCGCGCAGCATCGGCGAGTGACGCCTTCCTGGCGTGCTGCGAACGTATCGAGAGATGCGACGACCGCGGCGCGCGGATCTTCAGAGAGCACATCGAACAGGCTCGCGAATTTCGATTCATCCTTCCGATCGAGGACAAGGAGCAACGTGTCGGGAACGCCTGTGCGGGTTCCATCAACGACGAGCGAAGTCAGGTACACGGGCAGTACTGCCGCGACATGCGGCTGCGAGCTCGGAGCGCGACTCCGACAATGAGAACGAACGAGCTCGAGGAGCTCCGCGCGCCTGGTATTCGACTCGTGCTCGAGTACGAGGCTAAGCGACCGTGTAAACTCGAAGCGTGGAGACGATACCGGCGAAGGAGCTCGTCGTAGGGTTTCCCGTTCACGCAACGGTATCGGCTGCGCAGCGCGGCACGATCCGGATCGAGACCGAGGGCCGGGTGTACGGCCTGAACCTCGAGACCGGCGAGCACATCACGCCGGAGTCCGCGACCGTTTGCTCGGCACCGCTCGCACTCGTGAAGACGCGCCTCGTCGAGGCTAGCGGTCGCGAGCTGGGCGAGCACTACGCACCGAACCGCTACTACACGCTATGGGACGATCGCGTGACGACGCTGCCGGATCTGCGCTTGGCGTCGGCGATTCGCGCGGGCACGGACGACTGCGTCGTGACGTGTACGGCCGATCAGATCCACATGCTCGATCGCCGAATCGACGAGCGACGTTCGCTCGCGGTGCCCGTGCCACTCGATCTCGAGGATCGCGTGACCGGTGGTACGCAGGGTCTCCTGAAGATGCCGCCGCTCTACATCGAGCCCGGGTTCGTCGTGTTCGTGCGCGCACCTGCCCTGCTCGTCGTGGCGATCGAAGATCTCAAGCGCGCGCTCGTGTTCGAGACCGCGCAATGGTCGATCGAGACGATCCTCGCGATTCGCGATCAGGCCCGCACGATTCCGGCGACGCGCGGCAAGTGGATCGTCGACACGGTCGTGACGGCGACGGGCTCGCTGGACGTACGCACCGAGGCCGAGCCGGTGCGGGCGGTCGATCGGATGTGGCCCCCGAATGGTTGGAATCGCGTCGAGCTCGCGGATCACACGGCGGTACTCGCGTTCGAGCCACCGCCAGAGCATCGCGCATTCCAGGTGCCAGTTGCGCGCTACGATCTCTATCAGGCCGCACCTGTCACGGTCACGTGGCCCGCGTTCGCGCTCGAGCTCGAGCTCGGTGCGGCGCCCTCTACAGCGACCTTCGAGGGCGTGGTCGCGTATGCGCACGCGGTCGAGCTCGCGACGCGAATCGGCATCGATGGCAAGCCGCTGGACAACGCGTACACCCTGCTCGCGCAAACGCGCTCGGCGAAGTTTGACGAGCGCCGCGCTGCCGTCGAGGCGTGGCGGGGCCACCTGATCATGCGCAAGAGGCTCGCGGAGGACGCCGCGTACGTGCTGCCCGCGCTGATCGCGCTCGCCGCCGATCCGTCGACCTCGGATCGCACGACGATCGCGAAGCTCGTCGCGAACATCGTGCGGCGCGCGGCACCACCAACGCTGCACGCGCTGCGTCGCTGCTTGCCGCTGTTGCTGGACCTACGCGCGGCGACGAAGCGCCACGCGAAGCTCTGGGCCAAGCTGATTGGCTCGATCGCGCAGCATGAAAACGAGCCGCGGTGGTTTCAGCTCGTGCGCGGCACCATTCCCGAGCTGCGGGAAACATCTGAGCCGGTAGACGATCACGACGATCACGACGATCACGACGATCACGACGATTACGACGAGGACGACTGAGCTAGGGACGGGCCAACCCTGCGGGCCACACGCAGCTCGCAACGCCGGCGTCGGCATCGCAATCGACGAGCCCACCCACCGTGGGCGTGATACCGCGCAGTGCGGCGGGGGCAAACACGATCGTACCGAACAGATTCTTCGCCGTGATCTGGTCCGCACCGAAGGAGACGATCGTCGCGCGCTTCGCACCGGGCACGGGCGCCGCGATATGATCGTCACTCTCCGGTAAGAGTCCGAGTGGCATCACGACCGCGACGAGCATGCCGTTCGGATTCGTGACCCGGATCTGGCCACACTGGCCGGTCGTGCCCATGCGAAGCGGCCCTGGCATCGAGCGCAGGAGCTCGACGTACGGCTGCGCGATGCCAACCTGATCGATCGTGCGGTAGGTGTTGTCATAGATCTTCGATCGCACGAGCTGATCGAGCGCCGTGAACGTCGTCGATGTCGCACCGATCGCGGTCTCGAGTTGTTGCGTCGACAGCTCGCGCAGCTCGGGCGCGAACTGAAACCAGTCGCGCAGCACGAGCTCCTCGCGAACGAGGATGCTGCCATCGGTGATGAACGCCGTGCCGTCGGCGAGCGTGCCGCGTGCATTGATCGTCTTCTTCAACGCGACCGCTTCCACGAGCGTTCGCGCGAGGCCCGGGTCGACGAACGGCTGGTGCTGATAGCGCGTGGTCTGAAACCGCATCGCGATGTCCTGGAGCTCGACGAGCGGTAGATCGATGCTCGGGCCGTGCGTGCGCTTCTGGACGTCGATGTGATCGAGGACGATCTTCGTGCCGAGCTCGATCGTCTCGAACTGCAGGTGCTCGTGCGGCTGGAGCCCGAGCTTCGACCGCTGCTGGAACATCCAGATCTGGTACGCGACGTCGTCGACCTTGCCGAAGAGCAGGCTGACCTTCTCGCGCAGCTGGTAACGGTTCGCGACGATCCGTGACCGTGCCGTCGGCATGTGCTGCTTCGCCAGCGCGATCGCCGCGTCGACGTCCTGGTCTTGCGTCACGACCTGGACGATCCAGTTGCCGTGGTGGCTCATCGCCATCATGTCGACATCGAGGTTGCGCTCCTTGCCGCACGCCGTGCACTTGAACCAGTGGAAGTCGTCGCTCAACAACCTCACCACCGTCTCTTGCTCGTCGGCGCGCCAACTTCGCTCGATCGTGACGTTGTTGACGCCCCCACACCCGCACGTGAACGAAACAGCCTGCTCCATCGGCATCGAGCGCAGAAGTATTACATGAAGTTTCGGCTGTGCAGCGACGAGGGCGCTGCGGCGCTAGCTGCGTCGAGCCAACCGCATCAGACGGTTTCCGATCGTCGGCCGAAAATCGGCCATCGAGTTGCTCGGGGCGAGGTCACGTCGGATGTTCAGCCAGCGGGGGATGTAACCGAGCTCGGCAACTTCGATGGCACACGAGCGCAGCGCTCTCATTGCAGCCGTACAGTAACCGGTGGCGACCGCGGCTCGAGCCAGCTGTTGTGTCGCCAGATGTCGAAGTGCGGCGCGGCGTTACAGATATCCTCGACGGCGAACACCGAGCGATACGCCGAATCTGTCGTGCGACGAGCGTCGAGGTACGCATCGATGCGCGCGTCATCGCCGAGCGCGGCATGTTCGCGGCATGCCGTCCGCGCGATGTTCCAGAAGCGAATCGGGTCACACTTGATGCGGACCCCGACGTCGGTGCGCCGCTCGGTCGTCTCCTCGATCACCACGTGGTCGCCGACGGTCGTCCGCACTAGCTGGAAGTGATCGCACTCGACCTTCGCGTCCATCATGTTGAGCGCGAAGATGCGACCCTCGCCCGTGATCGCGGAGTCGCCTGAGAACAGCGTTGGTGCCAGCTGCGCCGCGGCATAGAGCGCGAGGATGGCGTACGTGGCCGCGCCGGCGCGCCCGTTCACGAGCCGGACGCCGAGCCCGTCCTCTTCGGGCACCTCGAGCCAGCGCAGCGGATACCACGCGAGCAGTAGACCCATCACGCACGGATAAAAAAACCCGACCACGTGCCACGAGTACGCGTGAAAGATAGCGAGCTGGCCGACCGTGACCCAGCGCACCCAGCGATGCCGCGATAGCAGACCGAACACGAGTACGAGCTCGAGGATCACGACATACGCGCACGCGAGCTCGAGGAGCTTGCCCGAGAGCCACGTCGGCGCGATCAGGGCGGCGCCCGAGAGCCACTCCTTATCGAGCTTGAGCGCGCCTGCGGAGACATAAAACGCGACGAGCACGAAGCCGATCGTTTGCTCGGGCCGCGGCCACATCAGATACAGCGCCGTGATGATGAACGGCATGTAGTGGTAGTTGCCCATGAACCGATAATCGAGAATGAACAGCGCGCCCTTCGCGAGGTTCACCGCCGTCAACAGCACGAGCGCGACCCCGACGTGCCGCCGGCGGGTGAACGCGAGGATCGTCGCGGACGCGCCGATGCCGTACAGCCACAACGCGGTCTCGACGCCGTGCTTCGAGAGCACGTGCGCGCTCGAGCAATCTTCGAAGAACGGCCAGCACACCGGCGAGCGATCGCCGAGGATGCGGGCGGCGAAACCGCCGAGGTCCCAGTAAACGAACGTGAGGAGGTGGATAGCGGCGAGGCACGCGCCATACCAGCGCAGCGCCGTCGAGCCACGGACATGGTCGACGCGCCGCTGCCACCACGCGATCATCAGTCGCCGCCGCCGCCGCCACCGCCGTCACCACCACCACCACCACCACCACCACCACCGTCACCACCGCCGTCACCGCCGCCATCGCCACCTCCATTGCCACCGTCGCCGCCATCGCCACCATTGCTGTCGCCAGAGTCACCGGCGATACCGTCGCCATTGCCATCGCCAACGACCGCATCGCCGGTTAACGCGTCGATCGACGCGTCGTCCATGGTCTGATCCTCGACGACCCAGCGGACGTGTTGCTGCTTGCGCATCCTGAGTTGCAAGCGCGTGATCTTTTGTCCCAGCGCCGCGTTGCCCTTGGTCGTCGCGCTCGAGCCGCCGATCGCCACGTCGGACGGATCGAATCCCTTCGCCAGACCACCCGCCTGGGAACCGGTCTTGAGGATCGCGGGCGCCGTCGTGGTCACGCCAACATCGGCGAAGCGATGGCCGTCGATGAACCGCCAGCTCCATTGCATCTTGCTCGCGGGCGTCTGGCGCGCACCGTCCAGCGAGAACGCAACTGGGTTGGTAAGCGTGGTTGCTGCTTTTACACGCGCTGCGGCATAGGTCTTGATGACATCACCCTTCTTGGTCGTGCCGTCGGCCTTGTTGTCGAGGCTGACGGTGACGTCGTCCTCGAGGTTCGGTGCAGTGGTGCAACTGGTGAACACGATCAGACTGGCGAGCAGTGCGGTTCTCATGGGTGGATGGCTCATAGAGTTGGCCGCCCATTTCATCAACGAATAGATTTTACCGTTTGTGGAAATGCTTGGATTGGCGCTCACGAATGGCGCAGAAGTAGCTCCGTGCGACGCCTTCACATCACATTCGCGCTGTACGCGTGCTGCGTCTGCGTGGCGATCGTCGTTACTTACCCGCGGCTATTCACCAGCGCCGGCGCGGTCGACTATCATGGTCGCCCAACTCATCCGCGTGCCCACGCACCGACACGTGGCCTCGCGGAGGTCGACGGGACGGCGCCCGTCACGTTCGAGTATCGCCTCGATGCTGTGCGCAGGAATCGTAGCGACGAGCCCTTCCACATGCTCGCAACCACGCCCGCGTGGAGCGTGCAGCCGCTCAACGTAGGCATTCACGATGCCAGCAAGGCGAGTCCGGCCGTCGATGCGAGCGGCGTCTATGTCGGCGCCGACTCGTCGTGGTTCTATGCATTCGATCTTGCCGGCGCGCTGCGCTGGAAGCTCAAAGCTGGCTCCGCTGCGCGCGGGATTCACAGCACCGCAGCGCTCGACACTAACATCGCGTATGTCGGCGCGTACAATGGCACCTTGTACGCGCTGCGCAAGCGCGACGGAGAGCTCGCGTGGGCGCTGCGGCTGGGCGATACGATCGGCTCGTCGCCGGTGATCGTTGGCGATTCGGTGTACGTCGCGGTCGAGACCTTCTCGCCAGCTGATGGCTTCGTCGCACGCGTGCGCCGCTCGACCGGCGAGGTCGTATGGCTCTCGAGCTGGCTCGGCGAACAATCACATTCGTCGCCGACGATCGACGAGCGAGCAGGCGTGGTCCTCGTCGGCTCGAACAACGCATTCTTTCGCGCGCTCGATCTCGCGAGCGGGATCGAGCGCTGGCGCGTGCCGACACGCGGCGCGGTGAAGGACACCGCCTGCGCGCTCGATGGTGTTGCGTACTTCACCTCGATCGTGGGTACTCTATACGCGGTGCGCGTCGCCGATGGTCGCGAGCTGTGGCACACAGCCCTGCCGGGTCGCTCGCGGTCGAGCCCGACAAACATCGACGGCATCCTGATCGTCGGCACCGACGATGGTTCGCTGAACGGGGTTTCGGCGGCGACCGGAGCACCGACATGGCAGATCCGCACCGAGTTCAAAGACATGATCGGCAGTGCGGTTGCGACGCGAGATGGCATTGCGTGGATCGGGTGCGGCGCCACGTCGGTGTGCGCGCTGCGGGCAACGACCGGCGAGATCCTGCAACGCCTCGAGCTCGGTGCTGCTCTGTCCAGCGTACCCACGCTGTGGCACGGCTCGCTGTTTGTCGCGACGGATCCGCTCGGTCCACTCGCGCGTTTCGATCCTGCGATTTAATTTTTAAGGCCCGGCACCAGCGCGCCGCGGACCGCGGGTCGACAATGAAGACCGACACGCTCGCGCAACTGCTCTCTGTTCACACCGGCTCGAGGAGTCGATGTTCGGCGAGGTGAAAGCGTTACAGGGATGACGCTTGCTTTGTCGCCCAATAAAGCCTCGTTAGAAATCCGTGACCCGCGTTGCGCCGAAGAGACAACGTGCCTGACGACCAAGTGGTCTTCGAGAAGCCTTGCTGCTTGCTAGTGTTCTTAATGTTCGTATGGTGTCTCCACGATGGCCTCACGGAAACGTGTATTGGTCGTCGGCGACCCAGGTCAATCAGTTCTGTCATCCCTGACTGCTGTTGGATACGAACTGAGTTTCGCGACTTGCTCAGAAGCGCCGAGAACCGCAGCCGCTTGGCAGCCGTCCGTCATCCTGGTCGATCCGGCGCTCATGGAAAACCCGGCTACGTTCGTCGATGCGGTACGGTGGTGCCAGTCGGTGCTCGTCGTGGCGATCAGTTCGGGACCGCAGGATCCAGGTTTGATCATGACAGTCGATATCTGCCTGGAGCAACCGGCAGACGTCGCGGCACTGCACGAGATGCTGACAGCTTGGCCCGCGCAGACGAAGACGACGCGTCGTTCTCTTTGAGAGAATTACCAGCGCTACACTCTGGGGAGTAGGTGCACGTCACGTCTCCTACAAGCTGTCTGAACACGACCGCGTGGTATCCTCCAGTGCAAGGTCGAATGAACACGCCGCCCGACTTCGCCACGATCTTCGAACGGCTTCCGAATGCATTCATGGTGCTCGATCGCCAGCTTCGATATGTCGCTGCAAACCCGGCGTACCTGTCGATTACTTGCTCGAAGCTTGAACAACTGCTCGGTCATCACGTGTTCGATGCATTCCCCGACCGGCCGGCCAACTTCCTGACGATCAACGCGTCGTTCGAGCGCGTTTTCGAAACCAAGGAGGTCGACGAGCTTGCGGCGACCCCATACCTAGTCGCTCGAGCTCATGATGGGCCGGCCGAGGAACGCACGTGGCGCACGAGACACACGCCCGTCCTCGGTAACGACGGCAACGTCGAGTTCATCATTCAAGAGATCACCGACATCACCCGGCTTGCGAACAACACGGCGACTGCAGACCGGATCGATGCCACGGTAGTAACGCACGCGCCTCGCGTACAGACCCCGGCCGCAGCCCAGGACCTGCAGCTTCGCAACTTGCGACAAATGTTCGCGCAGGCGCCCGGGTTCATGTGCTTTCTTCGCGGTCCCGAGCACGTTTTCGAGATCGTAAATGACGCATACATGCAGCTCGTGGGTCACCGCGAGATCATCGGGATGCGCGTCCGGGACGCGTTGCCGGAGGTCATCGCGCAGGGTTTCCTCGATCTTCTGGATGGCGTATTCGCGTCTGGGACCGCGTTCGTTGGCAGCGACGTTCCCATCCAACTTCAGCGCATTCCGGGTGCCGTGCTCGAGCAATCGTTCGTAGATTTTATCTACCAACCGAGCCGAGACCAGAGCGGCGTGGTCGTCGGAATCTTCGTTCAGGGTCAGGATGTGAGCGCGCGGCATCGCGCAGAGGCTGACAGCGTGATCGCGGAAGCGCGCCGGCAGTTCTTGATCGAGGTCGTCCCGAACCAGGTCTGGACCGCGACGCCTGATGGCAGGCTCGATTTCGTGAGCAGGCGCGTCGTCGACTATTTTCGTCGCACCGAAGAAGAGCTCCTCGGCGACGGATGGATTGCGGTGTTGCATCCGAATGACGTCGCGGCCGCCGTCGCGCGGTGGACCCACGCTGTAACGACTGGCGAACCCTACGAAGTGGAGTTCCGACTTCGTAACTCAGACGGGCTGTATCGCTGGCATCTCAGTCGCGCAAATCCCGAGCGCGATGCGGAAGGCGTGGTTGCCAAGTGGATTGGCACCAATACAGACATCCATGACGCCAAAACAGCACTCGCCGACCTGACAGAGCGCGCGCAGTACGAGCAACGCCTGATCGGCATCGTGAGTCACGACCTCCGGAACCCATTCAGCGCGATCGGATTAGGAATGGAAGCACTCGCCGACTGCGACCTCAGTCCACCGGCACGACGCATCGTAGAGCGGGTCACCCGCTCGGCGGACCGCGCGTCGCGACTCGTGAGCGACTTACTCGACTTCGCCAAGGCGCGCATCGGCTCGACGATTCCGATCAATCCAAAGCCAACAAACCTCCGCGAAATCGTCGAGCAGATCGTCGATGAATGCCAAGCAGCCGCACCCAACCGCGTGATTCGCGTTGGACACATTGGCGATGAAACTGGCAGTTGGGACGCCGCCCGGATCGCTCAAGTGATTTCGAACCTCGTGGGCAACGCGTTACAACACAGCAAGCCGAACACGCCAATTGTCGTCGAGTCCCTCATTTCGGGCTCAAACGCGGTGCTGACGGTCGCGAACGAAGGGCCGGGCATCGCAATGGACGAGGTGAAGCGGCTGTTCGAGCCGTACCAGCGCGGAACGAACGCTGCCGTTCGTGGCGGAAGCATGGGTCTCGGGCTCTACATCGCGCGCGAGGTGATTGCTGCGCACGGTGGCACGATCGAGGTCGAGTCTCGACCGCAGGCGACGACGACGTTCACCGTCCGGCTTCCGCGTATCACTACACACTCGCAGCGGCGCGATGAGTGAGACCTCCGGTCCGCGGGTTACGGGATATTCGAGTCGAACCGGTCGGCGGCGATGCCTGCGGCGACTCGTGGTGCGAAGGTGATTTCGGCTGGTCGTTCAAGAAGCTTGGCTGCCACTACGGCGCCGGCACTTGCATGCTGACGACGTTGACCGGTTCACCGCCCTCGTGACCACGGCACCGAACGGCTTTCAGTCCCTCGCGGACTCGTTCTATACGAAGGTCGATGCGTGTGCGACAAAGATCGAAGCCAGCATTCCGACGCACTGACCGGCCGCAGTACAGCTGTCGCCGTCTTCGCGAAGATGGATGCGTCGATGAGCGATCCAGCGGCTCGGCAGCTGTGACTCGTTACAGCGGCAGGTGCTCCTCGATCTTGATCGTCGAGGTCCGCATCCGAGTGGTGCGCTCGATGGAGCGGCGTCATGCACACCCACGCGGTGTGAGTAAATGTCGGGATACGGGCTCGTGAGCCACGCCATCTACACGTCCCACCACGTGAGCCAGGCGGCGATCGATACGGTCCGGCACGTTGGCACATAGGGGACGACCGCGATGCAAATCATCGCGTTCCACCCGCGCGGACGTCGTACACTCCAGACAATGGGAGCTCGCTGGCTCGGCGTACTGTTTGCGGTCGGGTGCTATCACCCGACGCTTCAGTTCGACGTGCCGTGCACGACCGAGGGTGAATGCCCGAGCGGTCAAACTTGCGTCGGCGATCGCTGCGTCGCAAATGGCGCGCAGAGCGATGGCGCGGTGCAGCTCGATGCCAGGATGGAGGGCAACCAGCCGGACGCCGCGATCGACGCACCGAGCGATGCTGCACCGCCGCCCATGATCCTGTTCAAGAGCGAGAGAGATGCGGCGGTGCCTGCAGCGATGCCCGCCATGGCGATCGTCATCCCGCACCCCGCGTGCCCGACCGGCGGTGTGATGATCGCGGCGGTCGCGGTCGGTAACTCCGGCGCTGCGGCCTTGCCCACGATCACGGCCCCAGCCGGATGGGCACTCGTGCGCCGGCTCGATCACCTGCTAGGCAGCACGCTCGCGGTGTACGTCCACGTGGCCGGTGGTATCGAACCCGCGCAGCACAGCTGGGCGTTCACGACGAGCGTCGAGGGTGTCGCCTGGATCGCGTGCTACGCGAACGTCGATACGACCAATCCGATCATCGATGAAGCTGGCGTCGTCATCGAGACGAATACGACGGTGTATGCGTTTCCGAGCGTCGCCCCTAACGTGGCGAACTCGATGCTGGTCGGCATCGTCTCTGGCCACAACTCCGCGACGCCAACCACGTGGACGCCGCCGACCGGGATGACCGAGCGGGTCGACGTGAACGATGCGACGACCCGCTCGGGCACCGGCATCGACCGCCTCGATCCCAGCACGGGCGCGACAACGTCCGTGAATGCGACGGCATCGCAGATCCAGGATTACGCGCTGCTCGAAATCCTCGCGCTGCGCCCGAAGCCTTAACCGCGCAACAGCTTCGGCCCGCCGCCGGAGCTGCCATTCGCGACCGGCTTGTGCAACACGACCGTACGACCAGCTTCGCGCCCGGCGTGATGTGCACCACCGACGCGCAGCGTGCGGCGACGCGTGATGATCCGCGGATTGCGACGGCGATAAAATTCTTCGAGCCGCTTGTCGCCGACCCACACGAGGCCGACGCCGCGCAATTCGACGCGCTCGGCGAGCAGCTTGTCGCGAAAGCCTCGGATCACGCCCGTCTGATACGAGATCCAATCACGACCACTACGCACGCGCGCATCGTTGCGATTCACTTGCCACAGCCTCTCCGCGGTCGCGAGCAAGAACGCGTGGACGTGGCTCGCCATCTCGACGTTCGCGAACGTGCCCGTGACCTCGTAGACCCGGCCGCGCGTCGCGGTCTTCGGCAGGTACACCGGGATCGCGATGACCTCGACGAAGAACAACTCCGAGAGCAAGCCCACGACCTCGGCCTCGATCGTTTTCGATCGCCGACGCGGCTCGCCGAGGTGGCGGACCTCGAACTCGTGCGTCACTGGCAGTTGCTCGATGTTGTGGCGGAGCATCAGCTCGTGCGCCTTCTTCATCGCGGCTTCGGCTTCGTGTTGATTCGCGCTGCCGGCGAGCGCGAGCAACTTGCGGATCCGCTCGAGCGACTTCTCGCCGGGAACATCCTCACGCGGCACCGGCGCTCCGTTCGCGCGCGCATCGATGCCGCGATCCGCACACACCTTGCGGAAGGTCTCGCCATGCGCGGTCTCGTCGCGCACGTGCATCACTTCGTCCACGAACTGGTGCGCCATCTCGTGCTCGAGCACCGCCATCACGTCGGGCCACGGGCGCCCGAGCACCAGGGTGCGCTGCAACTCCAGCGTGCGCGTGGTGCATAGCCATTGGCCGAGCAGGTGTGTCGATTCCGAGAGCACGAGCACGGGCTTCTTGAGCTTCTCGCGGAAGTGCTCCCAGTTGATCCGGTCGAAACATCGACCGAGCTCGCGCATCAGCTCGGCTTCGAGCTCGGTGGTCAGTTGCTCCGGATCCACGCGCGGAGTCTGCCCGAGCCACGCCGCGAACGCCACCTTCCGCTAAGCTCGGCGCATGGTTACGTTTCGCGAGTACGCGATGTCGGTGCAAAACCAGCTGCCCGCAGCGATCGGCATGCTCGAGCAGCTGCTCGGCTTGCCGGCTGATCAGGCCGAGACCGCGACCACGTTCTTCCAGGCCCAAATCAGAGGTCCGGCGTTCATGCCCAGGGCGATGGGCCTGCGCAGCGCGGTCGAGTCGGGCTCCGATGACCAGATCGGCGACATCCTCGTGGATTGTTCCGGACTCGATCCAGCGCAGCGTGCCTCGGTGATCGCCGCCGTGCGCGTGGTTTATCCAAAGAAGTGAGCGACCTCGAAGCAGCCGTTCGCGCCGCATGGGATCGCGAGGCGATCGCGGTGTACGCCGATCATCTTCAAGCGATTGGTGATCCTCGCGGTGAGCTCGTCGCGATCGACCTGCGACTCGACGAGGTCGGCGCGAACGCCGAGCTGATCGAGCGCCGCGCCGAGCTGATCGAACAGTGGTTCGGCGAGCGCGTTTTACCCGGCATCGTGCGCTACGGCTTCGTCGATGCCGACGCGACCGGTGCGGGCCCCGAGAGCCAGCTCGCGATCGTGTTGCACGGGCCCGGGAGCCAGTTCGTGCGCTCGGTCGCGCTCGCCGGCACCAGCGAGGAGAATCGCGCCGCGCTCGATCAGCTCGCCGCGCAAGCACGACCGTGGTTGACAAAGCTCGTGATCCGCCAATGGAGCGAGCTCGACGGCCTCACGCTCGGCAACGAAGAGACCAAGAAGCTCTTCACCCGCTTGCCGGCGCTCGCCACGCTCGAGCTTGAAGGTCGAAGGATCCTCGGCAACGCCTCGCATCCGAACGTGCGCGCGCTGCGTGTCACGGGCTACGACGCTCTCGCGTCGCTCGCTGATCCGACGAAGACCTGGCCCCAACTCGCGTCGATCGATTTCGCATTTCACTGCCAGTTCGCGAGTCAGCACTCCGATCCGCCGAGCGACGTCATCAGCCGGATGTTCGCGAGCCTGCCCGCGCTGGTCGAGCTCGACCTGTCTCGCAACGAGCGCGGACACCGCGAACCACGCGCGCTCGGCGGCGCGATCAAGATGTCCGACTTCGCGATGAAGTTCGCGAAGCATCCGCGGCTCGCGGTGGTCCATCTGCCCTCGTTGAGGAGTGAAGCCGCCGTCAAAAGAATCGAGCGCTTGCTCGCATCGTTGCCGGCCTTGCGCGAGGTCACCGTGTGGGGACCCTCGCACCGCATGCCGGCGAGTCACGTCACCGTGCGCGAGATCGTAGACCCGCCACCGATTTGCGGCCCGCTGCGGCTCGGCTAGGCCGCGAGCAATTCCTGCGCGACCGCATCGCGATGCCTGAGCGGAGCTAGGACCACATCGCCCTGCGCACGCCTGCCCGGCCGCGATCGCACGAGCCACCGCGCGTATCGACGTCATAGCGAGAGGTGCGTCCCTACGGTCGTGACCAGCTATTTTTGGTATGACCTACACGTGGACGATCTGAGTACGCTGGGGTCGCTGGGGTCGCTGGGGTCGCTGGGGTCGCTAGGGTCGCTGGGCCCCGCGCTCCGCGCGATCGCCTCGACGCCCGACGAGGTGCTGGTGCGAGGCACCGTGATCGACGAGCAGTACGAGATCGAGCGGGTGCTCGGAAGTGGCACGATGGGCCTGGTCTATCTGGCTCGCGACCGGCGGCTCGAGCGCGACATCGCGATCAAGGTGACCAAGGAGAGCTCGCCCAAGGCGCTGGCATATGCCTCGCGCGAGGCGGTCACACTCGCGCGGATCTCGCATCCGAATGTGGTCGGCATCTATCAGGTCGGCGAGCTCGGCGGCCGGATCTACGTCGCGATGGAGTACGTCGCTGGGACCACTGCCCGCGAGTGGGCAACCATACCCCGCAGCGTCCACGACGTGCTCGCGCTGTATCTCGCGGTCGGCGAAGGCCTCGCGGCGGCGCATGCGGCGGGCATCGTCCATCGCGACTTCAAGCCCGACAACATCCTCGTCGGCACCGATGGGCGCGCGCGGGTCGCCGATTTCGGCCTCGCACATGGCGAACGTGGTCCCGATGAACCGGCGACCGTCGGCACGCCCGCCTACATGCCACCGGAGCAGCACGGCGGCGGGACCGTCGACGCACGCAGCGATCAGTTCGCGTTCTGCGCCTCGCTGTGGGAGGCGCTCGCCGGGCAGCGGCCGTTTCGCGGTGAATCGCTCGAAGCCTTGCGGGAAGCGATCGAGAAAGGCGTGCCCCCGCCGGACGATACCAAGCGGATGCCGCGTCACGTCGAGGCGACGCTCCGGCGCGGGCTCGCAGCCGATTGCGGGATGCGCTGGCCGTCGCTTGTCGCGCTACTCGCGGAGCTCCGGCGCGATCCGACGCGGCGCAAGCGGCAAGCCCTGATCGCGGTGCCTGCCTTCGCGGTGATCCTCGTCGGTGGCTTCGCGCTGCACGGTCAGACCGAGGTGAGCGATGCGTGTGGCGACGGCGCGACGCGCATCGCGCGAGAGTGGAATTCCACGCGCGTGGAACACTTCCAGACCTATCTCGCGCCGATCACCAGCTGGGATCGCGCGGCCGTGCGGTCAGCGCTCGAGCGCACGACCGCATGGTCGATGCGGTGGGCAGCTTCCTACAAGGATGTCTGCCATGCCGGCTGGTCGAGCTCGCTGCACGATCGCGGCATGTTGTGCTTGTCCCGCGCGGAGCACGGGCTCTCGGCGATGCTCGCGGCGTTCGGACCGAAGGTGATCAGCAAGCTCGACAAGGTGCTCGGCGAGCTACCGCGCCCCGAAGCCTGCACCGATCCGAGCTACGTCGAGGCGGATACGCCTCCGCCACAACATCCAGCGCTCGCGCTCGCGATGTCGACGTTCGACACCGAGCTGCAATTCCACAACGCACTCGAGGTCACCGGTCAGCTCGCGCGTGCACAGCGCGTGTTGCACGACCTCGAGCACCGGACGGTCCTCGATCCTGGAGCGCGCGCGAAGCTCGATCTCGCGCGCGGCCTGATGATGTGGATGTTCGACGAACCAGGCACCGCTGAGATGCTCCAGCAAGCGTATTTCGAGGCGCGTGCCGCGGGCATGCGCGCGACCGCGAGCCGTGCCGCCGTGCACCTCTCGATGCAACTGCTCGATCGATCGAAGCTCGAAGAGGCCGCGCTCTGGGCGCAGCTCTCGATCACCGAAGGCGCCGAGCTCGGAAATCCCGAGGTCACGGTCCCGACGCTGATCGCGCAGGCCTCGGTCGATATCGCGCAGAACAAACCGGAGCACGCGATCACCTTGATGACCCGAGCGATCGCGATGCTGTCCGACACGCGCAGCAAGCTCTACGCGGATGCCCTGATGAATCGTGCCGACGCCTACAACCACCGTGGAGACTTCACGCTCGCGCTCGCGGATGCCGAAAAGGTCCGCGCGATCTACGCGAAGCTCAGTGATGCGAACGTCGCGTACGCGGCGATCGAGATCACGCGCACGAACATCCTGCTCCACGCGGGCCAGATCGACGAGGCGCTCGAGGCCGCGCGTCACGCCGTCGAGATGGCCGAGAAGCTCGTCGCCGACGACAACACGATCGTCGGAGCGGCCAAGGGTGCTCTCGGCACGGC
>JAYVLQ010000136.1:0-14686 GCA_043759355.1 Kofleriaceae bacterium | reverse complement strand
CTCGCTCGCCGAAGAGATGGCGAGCTACGGTCCGGGGCTCGTCTGCATCGACACCTGCTACAGCGTTCACGGCGATTTCTCGCCGCTGCGCGAGATCGTCGAGATCGTCGAGAACAACGACAGCGTGCTGCTCGCCGATGAAGCGCACGCGTTCGGCATGATCGGCGAGCGCGGTGGTGGGCTCGCGGTCCAGGAGGGCGTCGCCGATCGCGTGCACTTCCGGACCGGCAGCTTCTCGAAGGCGCTCGGTGGTCACGGTGGCTGGGTCGCGGCCGAAAAGCAGGTCGCGTGGTTCCTCACGCATCGCTCGCGTTCGAGCGTGTTCAGCTCCGCGGTGCTCCCCGATGTTTCGGCCGGTCATCTCGCCGCCCTACGGCTCGCGATCGCCGAACAGGAACGCGCGAAGCACTGCCTCGCAATGGCTGCACTGCTGCGCACCGAGCTCGCGAGACGTGGGATCGATACCAAGCCGAGCCAGTCGCAGATCGTGCCGATCGCATTCGCGCTCGAGACCGATGCCTGCACGTTCTTCGGTGGCATGCGCGATCGCGGCGTGCTGACCTCGATCTTCGTCGCGCCGGGTGTCGACGAGGGAACGGGCGTTGCCCGGCTCTCGTGTCATGCGGAGCTGACGCCGGCGCAGGTGGTGAAGGTGGCCGAGGCGGCCGAACAGAGCGTGGCAGTGATGGGAAACCAGCCGGGACGCCGCGCGATCTGATCATGCCAACCACGATCGTCGATCTGCTCCGCACGCGTGCCGAAGAACGCGGTGATGTTGTCGGCTATCGCTATCTCCGCGATGGCGAGTCCGCCGAGGACATTCGCACGTGGGTCGAGATGGATCGTCGAGCGCGCGCGATCGGCACCACGCTGCGCGGGATGGGAGCGACCGGCACGAACGTGCTGATGCTCTACCCACCGGGCATCGATTTTATCGAAGGCTATTTCGGGTGTCTCTACGCGGGCGCGACGCCGGTCCCGGCGTATCCGCCCGAGCCGCAGCGCCTCGCTCGGACGCTGCCACGCGTCCAGGCGATCGTCGCTGATGCCAAGCCACGCTTCGCGATGACGACGCGCCCGCTTCTCGCGCTCGCCGATTTCGTGTTCGCGCAAGCTCCTGATCTCCGCACGCTCGAATGGCTCGCCACCGACGGTGTCGAGAGCAACGCCGGTGACAATTGGGCGCGGCCCGCGATCGACGACAACACGTACGCGATGCTGCAATACACCTCTGGTTCGACGGGCACGCCGAAGGGTGTGATGCTGTCGCACGCGAACTTGCTCGCGAACGCCGAGTGCGTGTTCGCCTCGTTCGAGTTCCAACCCGACGATCGGATCTTGTCGTGGTTGCCGATGTTCCACGACATGGGCTTCATGTCCGGGGTGCTCCAGCCGCTGTACAGCGGATGCCCCGTGGTCGGGCTCTCGCCGATCGCGTTCCTCGAGAAGCCGTATCGCTGGGTCGCCGCAGTCCACAACTACCGGATCAGCGTATGTGGCGGCCCAAACTTCGCTTACGACCTCGTCGTTCGCAAGACGACGCCCGAGCAGCGCGCTGCACTCGACTTGTCGTGCTGGAAGCTCGCGTACAACGGCGCCGAAGCGATTCGGCTCGAGACGATCGATCGGTTCGCCGAAGCGTTCGCGGTCTCGAAATTTTCGCGCGCTGCGATGTTCCCGTGCTACGGCCTCGCCGAGGCGACGCTGATCGTCGCGGGCACCGATCGGGCGGCCGCGCCGGTCGCGCACTCGTTCGACAAGACCGCGCTCGAAGCCGGCATCGCAACGCTCGGCGAAGGCCAGGTGCTCGTCGCCTCGGGCAAGCCCTCGCCGGGACAGACGATCGCGATCGTCGATCCGGCCACTGGCGTGCGCTGTCCACCGGACCAGGTGGGCGAGATCTGGGTCGCTGGCGCCAGCGTCGGTCACGGCTACTGGATGCGCACCGAGGAGACCGCCGCGACGTTCGTGAACAAGCTCGCCGACGATCCGGTTCACACGTTCGTGCGAACCGGCGACCTCGGCTTCAAGTTTGGCGACCAGCTCTACGTGTGTGGTCGTGCGAAGGATCTGATCATCGTGCGCGGCGCCAATCACTACCCGCAGGACATCGAGCTCACTGTCGAACGGGCCCACCCGGCGATCCGCCCGGGTTGTGTCGCCGCGTTTGCCGTCGAGGCGGCGGGCGAGGAGCGCGTCGTCGTCGTGGCCGAGGTCGATCGGCGCTATCACGATCGCGATCGCCGGCGCAGCGATCGCAATACCGATCGACGCAGTGGCGAGCCGGCGCGTCGCGATCCCGATCCCGCGGCGCCCCAACGCGCCGGTGACGAGCCGCTCGATGTCGATCGCTTGTTCTGGGATCTGCGCGATGGGATCGCCGCGCGCCACGAGCTCGAGCCCCATGCGATCGTGCTCGTCCGTGCCGGCAGTATCCACAAGACCTCGAGCGGCAAGCTGCAGCGCCGAGCGTGCAAGGCCGCGTTCGCCGCGAACGAGCTCGAGCTGCTTGCGGACTGGCGCTCCGACGGCACGAAGCGCCACTCGGATGTCGCGAGCGCGGACAAGTCCAAGCCGACCGCGGTGCCGGTCGTTGCGACGCCTGCTGCGGCGCCTGCTGCGGCGCCTGCTGCGGCGCATGCCAAGGTCGCGCCACCGCCGAAGCTCCAGGTCGACCTCGCCGCGCTCCGCAAGGCCGCGGTGCTCGTGTCCTCCACGAATGCGGAACCGCTCGTGCGCGCGCTCGCCGAGCAGCACCTCGCGGCGATCGCGGGTGACGCCGCGGCCGCCAAGACCGGCGTTTACGCGGCGATCGTCAGCGACGACCTCGCGCTCCTCGCATCGCTTGTCGAAGCCCGCTCGGCTCGGCTCTACATCACCGCGTTCGACGATCCCGAAGCCGTGCGCGATGCGCTCGCGAGAGGGATGATCAGTGGCGTGCTGCCCGCGAAGGCGGGGACGGACCAGCTCGTCGCCGCGGTGACCGAGGCGGTCGAGGCGTGGGTCGCGACCCACACCGATCTCGCGACCGGCATGATCGAGAACTGGTTCGCCTCGCTGCTCGCGAAGCGACTCGATATCAACGCGAAGGCGATCGATCTAGATGCGCCGGTGAGTGGCTATGGCCTTGACTCGCTGACGATGATCGAGGTCCAGACCGCGCTCTCGGAGTGGCTCCAGCACGACGTTCCAGACACGCTGATGCGTGGTCGATCTTCGATCCGCAGCATCGCGCGCCGGCTCACGAGCGCGGATAGCCGCGCTCGCACGACCCAGCGGATCCCCGTCGATGCCGGCATCGCGATCGTCGGCATCGGGTGCTCGGTGCCAGGCGCGGGCGATGCGACTGCTCTGTGGCAGCTCGTCCACGCGAACACCGATGCGATCACTCGGGTTCCCGAGGATCGCGTGCGTGCGACCGGCGCGGCGCGCTGGGGTGGAGCGATCGAAGGCATCACAGATTTCGATGCCGCATTTTTCGGCATTGCTCCCCGCGACGCCGCGCACATCGACCCGCAACATCGCTTGTTGCTCGAGACCACGTGGCAAGCGCTCGAGGATGCGGGCATCAATCCGAAGGAGCTCGCAGGTAGCGATACCGGCGTGTTCGTTGGCATCTCGGGCAGTGATTTCATCCGCTCCCGGCCCGAGCTCTCGCTCACCGATCGCGCGTCGGCCGCTGCCGAGCGGATCTCGTACTTCTTCAACTTCAAAGGCCCTTCGTTCGCGATCGATTCGGGCGATAACTCGTCGCTCGTCGCGCTTCACCTCGCGATGCAGAGCCTGCAACGTGGCGAGTGCAAGGTCGCGATCGCGTGTGGCGTCAACCTCGTGCTCACCCCCGATCTACCGATCGCGTATGCGAAGGCGCGGCTGCTCTCGGCGACCGGGCGCTGCAGGCCGCTCGATGCCAACGCGGATGGCAGCGTGCTCTCCGACGGTTGCGGCGTGGTCGTGCTCAAGATGCTCGCCGATGCGCGCACGGGCCGCAACCGGATCCACGCCGAGGTCCTCGCAACGGCGCTCAAGCAGAACGGGCGGGGCCACGGCCTCACCGCACCGAACGAAGCCTCGCAGGAGCAGGTCCTGCGCGAAGCGGTCCGCGCGGCTAACGTGCGTGCGGCCGACATCCATTACGTCGAGCTCAACGCGCGTGGCGTGCCGGCGTACGACGCGATCGAGGCGCGCGCACTCGCGAGCGTGCTCGGTCAAGACCGCGCGGCCGATGCGCCGTGCATCGTCGGTTCGCTCAAGGCGAACCTCGGCGATACTCGTTCGGCCTCGGGCCTGCTCGGTGTGATCAAGGTGGCGCTCGTGCTCGCGCACGACGAGATTCCGGCGCTGCTCCACCTCCACGATCTCCACCCCGAAGTCGCGACCTCGCTCGTCGCGCCGACTGCACCGAGAGCGTGGCCCGCGACCGACCGCCGCCTGGCCGCGGTCAGTAGCTTTGGTTTGCTGGGCTCCAATGCGGTCGTGGTCCTCGCGCGCGTGCACGCGCCAGCTCGGACGGTTGAGAGCGAGATACCGAGCCAGTTCCTGACGATCTCCGCGCGCTCCGTAGAGGCGCTGCGCACTCTCGCCGATCGCTATGCGAGCCAGCTCGCGACGACGCCGGCCGCCGAGCTCGCCGATGTCTGCTTCACCGCGAACCTCGGCCGCACCGACTTCGCGCAACGCGTAGCGATCGTCGCGGCGACGCCGGCCGCGATGCGCGATCAGCTCGCGGCGATCGCGCGCGGCGAGGTCGCGAGCAAGCGCGCGCTCGGTCGCGGCGCCGCTCGGATCGCATTCGTGTTCACGGGCCGTGGCGCCGCGACCGCGAAGATGGCGCACCAGCTGATCGCGCTCGAGCCGCGGTTTCGTGCGGTGATCGAGCGCTGCGAGAAGGCGCTCGGACGGTCTCACGAGACGTGGGATGACGACGCGGCGACGATCGCTGTCGAGTGCGCGCTCGCCGAGCTGTGGCAGAGCTGGGGCGTCTACCCGGATCTCGTGCTGGGCCACGACATTGGCGAGTACGCGGCCGCAGCGATCGCCGGCGCGATCACGATCGAAGATGCGATGCAGCTCGCAACCGGTAACCGCGTGGCGGGGCGTGCATCCGTGATCCCGTTGGTCTCGACGGTCACCGGCAAGCGCTACACCAGCTCGCTCGATGCGGAGTACTGGAGCCGCGAGCCGGTCAACTTCGATCGCGCGCTCAAAGAGCTCGTGCGCGAAGGCACCGACGTGTTTCTCGAGATCGGACCGCGCCCGGTGGTCGCTGGCTCGAACGAGGGTGGGCCGGGTGTGTGGTTGAGCTCGCTCGCTCCCGACACGCGAGCGGACTGGGATCAGATGCTCGCGTCGCTCGGCACCTTGTACGAGCGCGGCGTCCAGCCGAACTGGACTGGCTTCTATCACGGTCAAGATCGCGCACGTGTCGCGCTGCCGTCGTACCCGTTCGAACGCCGACGCTGCTGGCCCGATGACTAGAGCGCGCCGAACACCGCCGAGGTCCACGACTCCGTCGACAAAATCTCACGTGGGACGTTCGAAGTTCAGAAGCGTGGTCGCCGTGACGCAGAAAAAAAAGCACTGACAAAGCTCGGCTTCAGAAAAGCAAGCCCCGAGGCTCTGGTCCCCGAACCACCAGCCCGCATGCGAGACCTCGAAACCTACTTCGTTTCCTTTGGTCCGCACGGCGCGTCGCGCCGTCTGCGCACACCAGTCCGCGTGCTTACCTCAGCTAGCCTTCGGCGAGCTTGGTCTCTTTACCGTCGGACTTCGCGTCTTTCGTATACGTGATGAGCGGCGTGCCGTGCTTCTCGATCACGTCTTCGTTGATGATGACTTCGTTCACCTGACCGCCGGGAACGTCGTACATGATGTCCATCAGCGCGGACTCGAGGATCGCGCGCAGGCCGCGAGCGCCGCTCTTCTGCAAGCTCGCCATGTTCGCGACCTTGGTCAGCGCGGCCTTGGCAAACTTGAGCTTGACGCCGTCCATCTCGAACAGCTTCTGGTACTGCTTCACGAGCGCGTTCTTCGGCTGCGTGAGGATCTGGACGAGCGCATCTTCGGAGAGCTCGTGGAGCGGAGCTATCACCGGCAAGCGACCGATGAACTCCGGGATCATGCCGTACTTCAGGAGATCCTCGGGCTCGATCTCCTGGAGCAGCTCCCACTGGTCGTGCTCGACCTTGGTGTTCATGCCCGCGCCGAAGCCGATCAACTTCTGACCGATCCGCTTCTCGATGATCTCTTCGACGCCGCCGAAGGCACCGCCGCAGATGAACAAGATGTTGGTCGTATCGACCTGAAGGAACTCCTGCTGCGGATGCTTGCGCCCCCCCTTGGGGGGCACGCTCGCCGTCGTGCCTTCGATGATCTTGAGCAGCGCTTGCTGCACGCCTTCACCGGAGACATCGCGGGTGATCGACGGGTTGTCACTCTTGCGAGCGATCTTGTCGATCTCGTCGATGTAGACGATGCCGCGCTGCGCACGCTCGATGTCGTGATCGGCGTTCTGCAACAACGACACGATGATGTTCTCGACGTCCTCGCCGACGTACCCAGCCTCGGTAAGGTTCGTGGCGTCCGCGATCGCGAACGGCACGTTGAGGATGCGCGCGAGGGTCTGTGCGAGCAGCGTCTTGCCGGAGCCCGTGGGGCCGAGCAGCAAGATGTTCGACTTTTGCAGCTCGACATCCTCGTCGGATTGGCCGGTCTGCTTGTGGTCGATGCGCTTGTAGTGGTTGTGAACCGCGACCGCGAGGATCTTCTTTGCCCGGTCTTGGCCGATCACGTACTCGTCGAGAACCTTCTTGATCTGAGCCGGCTTGGGGATCGACGAGGAGCCGTACGACTGATCTTCCTTCTCGATCTCCTCTGCGATGATGTCATTGCACAGGCCAATGCACTCGTCGCAGATGTAGACGGTCGGCCCGGCGATGAGCTTCTTCACTTCCTTCTGCGCCTTGCCGCAGAAGGAGCATGTCAGGGACGCGCCATCGCGTTTCTCGATCGCCATTACACCGTTCAGCGTAGCCTACTTCTTGTCGCTTTTCTCGTCGGCCTTCTTCTTCGCGGTGATCAAGACCTCGTCGATCAGGCCGTATTCCTTGGCCTGTGGCGCGGTCATGAAGTTGTCGCGATCGGTGTCGTTCTTGATCTTCTCGACCCCTTGACCGGTGTGCTTCGAGTACAGCTCGTTGAGCGTGTCGCGCGTCTTCAAGATATTCTTGGTGTGAATCTCGATGTCCGTCGCCTGGCCTTGGAAGCCTGCGAGCGGCTGGTGGATCATCACCTGCGAGTGAGGGAGAGCGTAGCGCTTGCCCTTGGTGCCGGCCGCGAGCAGGAAGCTGCCCATCGACGCTGCCTGGCCCATGCAGATCGTGGCGACATCGCAATGCAGGTACTGCATCGTGTCGTAGATCGCGAGACCCGCCGAGACGTGACCGCCGGGCGAGTTGATGTACAGCATGATGTCTTTTTCCGGCTCCTCGGAATCTAGGAACAGGAGCTGGGCGATGATCACGTTGGCGACCTGGTCATCGATCGCGGTGCCGAGGAACACGATGCGGTCCTTCAGCAAACGCGAGAAGATGTCCCACCCACGCTCGCCGCGGTGGGTCTGTTCGATCACCGTAGGAATCAGATAGCTCATCTGCGGCTTCATGCTCTCGACTCTACGAGGCCCGGCTCGTCGGTGCAACGCTGCCAGAACAGGCAGGTGAGCCGAAACCGGGCCCGATGCGGAATTAACGGCCCTTGGTGAACGACGTCAGCTTGGCTTCGACCTCGTTGGTCGTGCCGTGATGCGCGTAATGGAACCGCGATACGCCCGTGCCGGGCTCGATATCGAAGGTCTGCTCGTCAGGACCGGTGTAAAAAGACAGGGCGTAGCCAGTGTCCACGGCCGTGACTTGCCAGCAGTAGACCGTCTCGGTCTTGGGGCAGATCTTCTGGCCGTCGATCACGGGCCACGTGAACCAACCTTCGGCACCGTCGAGCGTGGGCTCGGTGGTCGCGCCGAACAGGAAGTTATTGCCGCTGCGCAGCAACGTGCGCTCGGTCGCGACGGGAGCGGCGCTGTCGAGATCCGACGCCAGATCCGTCGGCCAGCCCTTCACGCGAAACGCCGTGACCCCGTTGGCTTCATGCGCGTCGAGGACTTCGGTCGTCCACGTCAGCGTCTTGGTCGACTCTTTGTCCGAGTCGGCATCGTACCGTTTGACGGTGACGTTGTAGGTCCACTTCGCGCCCTTCGCCAAGGGCAGCGGATCGGCCGCGATCATTTGTTCCAGCGTCATCGGCTGTTTCGCAGGACTGCTGCACGCTCCCAGCGCCAGTGCTGCAGCCGCCGGCACTGCAAAAGAGGTGAAAACCGTCACGCGGGCATCCTATGTGAGTACCCGAAGATTGTCAGGAGTTTGGCAAAGTCTTCGGGTATGGTCCGCGCCCTCATGGCGCTGTTCGGTCTGCCACTGCCCGAGTTCCTTGGATCCCGGAACCTGGTCCGCCAGGGCTGGGATGCACTGGCGACCGTGCCGGGTGGCAAGGTCGTGTTCTCGCGCCTCCTTGGCCGGATGGCGCCGTACTCCGGCACGATCGATGCGAGGGTACAGGTCCTCCGGTCGGGCTACGCCGAGGTCACGATGGCCGACAAAAAGGGCGTTCGAAACCACCTCGACTGCATCCATGCGATCGCGCTCGCAAACCTGGCCGAGATCGCTGGCAACGTGGCGCTGCTCTACTCGATGCCCGACGACGCGCGGTTCATCGTCAGCGGCATCGATATCGAATATCTGAAGAAGGCGCGCGGCACCATTACCGCGACCAGCGAGTCGCCCGTTCCGAGAACGAACGCCCGCTTCCCATACGATGTTCCCGTGACCCTGCGAGATGCCACGGGCACCGACGTCGCCCGTGCGGTACTGCACAGTCTCGTGGGTCCCAAGCCGAGCTCGTCCGGCGCCAAAGGCGTCTCGGGGGACGTGAATTAGCCAATTGATCGCGCCGTCGATCCGAACAGCGTATGAAAAAACCAGGGTCCCGAAGCACCATGTTGCGAATCGCTCTTTCGGTGGCCGTCGCGTTGTCCGGTGTCGCTGCCGCGGGGGACGACGTCGCGGCCGACTTCACCTCCGACGCGAAGATCTACTATCGAGAGGTCGCGTGCGGCCCGGTCGGCAAGGCCAATGATCAACTCGAACCGCTGCCGGCCGATGCCGACAAAGCGACGATCGACAAGCACTGCGATGTGATGGCGAAGCGCTACGCCGAGTTCCAGAAGACCTACGCGGTGCCGGCCGAGGGGTTCTTTGCACCGCTGCGGCCGACCGATCTTTCCAGGACGGTGGTCTATCCGTTCGGCGGTGGCGACCTCGCCTCGGCGCTTGTCACCTATCCAAACGCGACGGACATCACGACGATCTCGCTCGAGCATGCCGGTGATCCGACGCGGCTCGGCAAGCTCAACAAAGCAAAGCTGCGCGAAGCGCTCGGCAACTATCGCGACGCGATCGATGGCTTGCTCTCGCTCCACGACTCGACGAGCGAGAACATGCGCAAGCTCGAGGTCGGGGGCATCCCGGGCCAATTATCGTTTCACATCACGGGCATGACCGCGATGGGCTACGAGCCGGTGAAACTCTCGTACTTCTCGATCAACGACGACGGCACGCTGCACTACCTCAGCCAGTCGGAGATCGAAGCACTGTCGAAGAAGACCGCGAAGAAGCTCAAGGGTGGCTGGGTCGATACCGATTTCTCACCCGCGTTCACGAACATGGAGCTCCAGTTTCGCAAGGCTGGCGATCCCAAGGCCCCACTCGTCACGCATCGCCACATCGCGTTCAACCTCGGCGACAAGGCGTTCAAGGGTTCGGGGCTCCAGAAGTATCTCGAGGCGAAGGGCCAGGTCGTCGCGATGACGAAGGCCGCGAGCTATCTGATCTGGAACGACGGGTTCTCGGGGATCCGCGATTTCTTGCTCGCGCACATGCAGTGGATGGTCTCGGACTCCACCGGCATCGCACCGCGCTGGGCCAAGAAAGGCGGCTTCACGCAGACCACGTACGGCACGTTCGAGGGCGCGTTCCTCGACGACGCCGACAAGAATGTCAGCGATGCGATGGTCGAGATGTGGAAGGCGCAACCGAAGCGTCGGCTGCCGTTTCGCTATGGCTATCCCGATAACGCCAAGCACGTTCACCTGATGATCACGGCACCCAAACCGAATGGCGCGGCCAAGGATTCTAAGAAATGAAGCTGATCGTCGCAGCCGCGCTGTTGTTTGCCATGTTTGCCACCTTGCCGGTGTTTGCCGATCCAGTGGTCGAGCCCGCGACCGATGATCCGGGCTCGCCTGGTGAGAACGCCGCAGCGCTCGCGCCATTAGCGTCAGACAAGGCCCCCGCGCCTGCACTCGCGCCGAAGAAAGCTGCGCGGATGACGTCGCCGACGCCGCACCTCGCGCGCCCGCAGCGCACGGTCCGCGCGACGAACGACGACGGCGACAGCAGGCTCGAAAAAACAGAAGACACCGTCGCCGGTGGCAAGCACTGGCGGGTCAACACGTCTGCCGGTTCGGTCCATGTCTGGGTGCCCGCCGATTACAACCGCGAGACCGCGGGCACGGTGATCTACGTGCACGGCTACTGGACGAATGCCGACGGTGCATGGCGCGACCACGAGCTCGCGCGCCAGTTCAAGGCGAGCCATCAGAACGCGATGTTCATCGTCCCCGACGCACCTGCTTCGAACGACGATGCCGTGAACTGGCCGGCGCTCAAAGATCTTCGCCGTGCGGTCACGCGCGCGAACCTGCATCTCCCGGATGGTCCGGTGATCGTCATGGGCCACAGCGGCGCGTTTCGCACGATCATGCAGTGGGTCGATCATCGCCTCGTCGAGCAGATTATCCTGCTCGATGCGATGTACGCCGGTGAGGCTGCGTTCGACGAGTACATCGGCAATGGCAAGCGCGCCGACGAGCACAAGCTGATCGTCGTCGGTGCGTCGACGGCGCAGGAATCTGTCGCGTTCGTCAAGAAGTACAAGTTTGCGGTCGCCCGCGAGAAGATGCCGGACTCGGCGAGCGGGTTCTCCAAGAAGGAGAAGGGTGCGAAGCTGCTTTACATTCGTTCGCAATACGAGCACATGGCGATCGTGACGAGCGGCAAAGTCATTCCGGCGCTGTTGCACCTCACGCCGCTCAAAGCGCTTTGATAAAGTAATGCGGTGACCGTCGTCATCGCGCTTCCCGCCAGCGAAGAGCACGCTACCAAGCTCGCGAACCGGCTCGACCTCGAGCTGGTCACGCCCGAGCTGCGCCGGTTTCCCGACGGCGAGATCTACGTGCGGATTCCGCGCCCGCTCGACGGCGAGCACGTGATCCTGTGCGGCAGCTTGTACCCGGCGCCGGCGGACCGCTTTCTCGAGATGTCGTTCCTCGCCGCGACCGCACGTGACCTCGGTGCATCGAGGGTTGGACTCGTCGCGCCGTACCTCGCGTTCTTGCGCCAAGACGTCGCGTTCCGGCCCGGCGAAGGCGTCACCGCGAAGTACTTCGCGCGGATGGTCTCGGCCGCGGTCGATTGGTTGGTCACGGTCGATCCGCACCTCCATCGTATCGACGCGCTCGATCAAAAAGCAGGCGGCGTCTACACGATCCCGACCACGGTCGCGCACGCTGCTTCCGCGATCGCCGCATGGGTCCGTGCCGAGATCACCAAGCCGGTGCTCGTCGGTCCCGATGCCGAGAGCGAGCAGTGGGTCGCCGCCGTGGCTGCCGCGTGTGGCGCACCGTTCGAGATCCTGCTCAAGACTCGCCGCGGTGATCGCGATGTTTCGGTGTCCGCGAGCCAGCGCGAGTGGAATGGTCACACACCGGTGTTGATCGACGACATCGTGTCGACCGGCAGGACGTTACTCGAGGCGACGCGTTCGTTGCGCGCGGCCGGCAGCGCACCGCCGGTGTGCGTCGCGATTCACGCAGTGTTCGCCGATGCCGTCGAGACCGAGCTCGTCGCCGCGGGCGCCTCGGGCATCGTCACGTGCAACACGATCACGCACGCGTCGAATCGGATCTGCGTGGCGGACTCGATAGCCCTTGCCGCGAAGCTCTACCTCTGAGATGTGACAGCCTCGAGCTGTGCAGCCTGGTCCCATTCACGCTGCTCGGACCTGCGTGGCTCGCGCTTCGCGACCGGTGGTGCGACCTGAACAGATTTTCGAGTCGATCCGCTGGATAGTGATAGGGTCCGCGGCGATGAGGGGCTTACAGGCGACCGCCTTACTGGTCGGACTTGCGGCGTGCGGCGACAACATCATGGGCACCACGGCCCTGTTCGCGGTCGAGGCGCCGGGTGATGACTACTACGCGCTGCCGTTTCCGAACGACATCCATCGCAACGCCGATGGCACGCTCGACCTGGCGAACTTTCCGGCGAACAGCATCATCCTCGACCAGTATCGCGTCGCGGCGCAGTCGCTCGACGGGTTCGGGCTCAACGGTGCGATGTCGTCGCGGTTCACCGCGCCCCTCGATCCGCGGAGCTTGCCGGATCCGGCGGGGTCGCTGACCCCGACCGCATCGGTCTATCTCGTGAACGTCGATCCGGCGTCGCCGAATCTCGGCCTACGCACGCCGATCATCTCGAGCTATCGCGACGAAGCGACGAACACGATCGGTGCATTCCGGCTCGTCGTGCGGCCGTATCCGGGCTTCACGCTCGATGAAGGCACCACGTACGCGCTCGTCCTCACGGATCGCATCCTCGATCTCGCAAGCGCGCCGATCGTGCGTGCGAGTGATTTCTCGACCCTGCTGGGCATTGGAGGCAGCGCCAAGATGGCCGCGGCACGCGCGGCGTACAAGCCCCTCGTCACGTGGCTCGCCGCGCACGGCGGCCCGAACGATGTGGTTTCGGCGAGCGTGTTCACGACCCAGCACGTCACGCAGGTCGGACCCGCGCTGCGCAAGGGCGTGTACGGCGCCGATGCCCCGGTCGCGACGACGATCGTGACCAAGATGACCGCGTCGTACGTGCTGATCACCGGCGCGTACACGCAACCGAACTTCCAGACCGGCGAGCCGCCGTACACGTCTTCGGGTGGAGAGATCAAGATCGGCGCCGATGGCGCGGCGATCGTTCAACGCACCGAGCCGATGCGGTTCGCGCTGACCCTGCCGCTCGGTGCGAAGCCGGCCGCTGGCTGGCCGCTGGCGATCTACGCGCACGGCACCGGCGGTGATTACGAATCCTTCATCGACGACGGCACGGGGCTCCGCCTCGCCGCGCAAGGCATCGCCACGATCTCGACCGATCAGGTGCTGCACGGCCCGCGCGATCCAGCCGAACTCGATCCGGGCGTCGCGTTCTTCAACTTCGCCAATCCGTACGCGGGTCGTGACAATGCGCTGCAAGGCGCCGCCGATGCATGGGCGCAACTCCGACTCGCGACCGGGCTGTCGCTCGATGATGGCGCAGGCGGTCTCGTCACGATCGATCCGACGAAGGTTTACTTCTTCGGTCACTCGCAAGGTGGGCTCACTGGCCCCGTGTTCGTCGCGTTCGAGCCGTCGCTCACCGGCGCCGTGTTTTCGGGCACCGGCGGCCTCCTGTACCTGTCGCTGCTCTACAAGACAAAGCCGCTCAATTTTTCGTCGCTGATCCAGACGTTCGCGCGCGATGCACCGATGGACGAGGACAACCCGTCGCTCGCGCTCGCGCAGATGTGGATCGACCGCGCCGATGGTGCGAATTACGCGCGCTACATGGTGCGCGAGCCGCAGCTCGGCCCCGATGGCAGGCGGATGGCGCCGCGCAATATCTTCCAGAGCGAAGGCTTCGTCGATACGTACGCCCCGAACCCGGCGATCGAAGCGTTCGCGACTGCACTCGGCGGCGACATCGTCAGCTTGCCCGACGACAAGGCGGTCGATGGCCTCGTGCTACGCGGTCGCGCGGTGCTGCCGACCCCCATCACCGATAACGATAACGGCGTGACGGCGGTGCTCGCGCAGTACAAGAAACAGCCGGGCTCGGACGGCCACTTCGTGGTGTTCGAGGTGCCGAGCGCCGAGAAGCAATCGGCGCAGTTCCTTGGCACCTTGGCCGCGACCGGCCATGCCACGGTAGTCTCGCCCTGAGCATCATGAAAAAGCGGCTGGGGACGATGTTGATCGAGGCGGGGTTGCTCTCGGAGCAAGCGCTGCGGGTCGCGCTCAACGAACAAGCGCGCTTCGGCGGATCGCTCGGTCGCACGGTCGTCGAGCTCAAGCTGGTCTCCGAGGCCGAGCTCGTTCGCGTGCTCGCCGAGCAGCTCAAGGTCGAGCCGATCGATCTCGATGCGCTCGAGATTCCGCAGAGCGTGCTCGCGCACGTGGCAGCCGACTTCGCGGATCTCTACGCGGTGATTCCGTACGCGCAGCCGAACAAGTTCCTCGATGTCGCGATGACCGATCCGACGAACGTCTCGGTGCTCGACGAGCTCCGCACGCGTACGAAGCTCAACATCCGGCCTGCGCTCGTCGGGCCAAAGATGCTCGAGCGCGCGATCGGAAAGTATTACGGTCGCGGGTTCTCGCGGTTCTACGGCGACGTCCCGCTCGCGCTCGATACTGATGGGCCACCGCTCGAGGTCGAGAAATCGCTCAACGAGCCGATGCTCGATGATCTCCTCGTCGAGGATG
>JAYVLQ010000135.1:0-24506 GCA_043759355.1 Kofleriaceae bacterium | reverse complement strand
ACGAAGTTCGCGTTGTTCGAGACGATCGGCGTGAGCTCGCCCTTGAATAGCTCCTGCGTGCGGTACTCGCTCATCCACGCGCCCGACCGCTTGCCCTCGCGCGCGTACGGATCGAAGTACCAGAGCCCGACTCGATCGGTGCCGCGCGTGACCTCGTAGACCGTGACATCCGGGTGATAGACCGGTACGCCGTCGATCAGCGTGAAGGTGATGCCGTAGAGCTGGTTCGCCGCCCAGAACATCGCGTCGCGCATCTGGTCGAGCTGGAAGTAATCCTTCACCTCGTTCTGATCGAGCGCGTACGTTTTGGCGCGAACCTTCTCGGCGTAGAACTTGTAGTCCCACGGCGCGATCTTGAAACTGCCGCCTTCGGCGTCGACGATCTTCTGCATGTCGGCGACCTCTTCGCGCACGCGCGCGATCGCCGCCGACCACACCTTCATCATCAGGGCCATCGCCGCATCCGGGGTCTTGGCCATGTTGTCGTCGGTAATCCAGTGCGCGTGGCTCGCAAAGCCGAGGAGCTTCGCGCGCTCGGCACGCAGCACGAGGATCTCCGCCATCACCGGCTTGTTGTCGTGTGCACCCGGATGGTCGCCGCGGCTCACGAACATCTTCCAGACCTGCTCGCGCAGCGCGCGATTCGGTGAATCGGTGAGGAATGGATCGACCGACGAGCGCGTATTCGCGATCGTCACCTCACCCGCCTTGACGGTCTGACTCTCTTCGTCGGCGAGCACGTTCTGGCTGAAGATGGTGAAGAGCGATGCCAACCGCTGGTTGATCTCGGCGAGCCGCGCTTTCTCCGGCTTGCCCAGTGCGGCGCCGTGGCGCGCGAACCGGCGATAGACGACATCGGTCAACCGGGCATCGAGCGGAGCCAGCGCCGACCGCTCTTCGTAGACCGCCTTGATCCGCGCGAACAGTGGCTCGTTCTGCGTGATCTCGTCACCGAACGCGGCGAGCTTCGGCATCGTCATGGTCTCGACCGCCTGCATCGCCTTGTCGTTCATCGTCGCGGCGAACGTGCCGAACACGCTCGCCGCGCGCCCGAGCTCGCGCCCGCTATCTTCGAGCGCGAGGATCGTATTCGCGAACGTCGCCGGCGCAGTCGCCTCGGCGATCTTCGCGAGCTCGCTGCGGTCGAGGTCCATCGCCTTCGCGAGGCCGGGCTCGAGCGCCGCGACCTTGATCTGATCGAACGGCGGGGTTCCGCCATGAGCGCCAGTCCACGGCGCGAGCAACGGGTCATTAGTCGGCACGCGTCGACTGTACCCGCTATCTCACGAGAAGCTGGGTCCAGCGATCGAACAGCTGCTCGCGATGCGACAACCACGAAGTGACCGGATGATCCGGATCGAAATCGCGTGGCGGCGGAACATCGACGCGCCCGAGCTCCTGATCACGCCGCGCCTCGAACACCAGGCGCTCGGCAATGTACTCGGGATGGCCGAGGTGCATCACGAACCTGTGATCCGGCGTCTCGAACAGCGTGTAGCCAGTATCGACGGAGTGACCTAGCAGCCGTACGCGACCCTCGACTTCGGCGACCTGGAGCTCCCAGTCCGCGATGCCCGCGTGCCGGCTGTGCGCGCACTTGAACGAATTGGTCTGGCCTGCGAGCAAGGGGCTCTCGCAAAGGATCCGGTGGGTGTACACGCCGAACAGCTTTTGCGGGTAGAGCAGCTTCGGAACCTTGAGCGTCGCCGCGAGGGCGAGCCCGCCCCAGCACAGGCCGAGCGTGCTCGGGATGTGCTGGCGCGCGTACGCCATGATCTTCACGAGCTCGGGCCAGTAGTGCACGTTGGAGAACGGCATCTCCTCGACCGGCGCGCCGCTGATCACGAGCCCGTCGAGTGGGCCCTCCGCGATCACCGCGTCGAACGTGCGATATGCGCGATCGAGGTGGGCGTGATCGCTACTGTGATAGCCGTGCGTCGCGAGCCGGATCAAGACGGTCTCGACAGGGCGCGAGACGCGCGCGAACGGCATCACCAGCAGCGGCTCGTACGCTTCGAGCCGAGGCATGATGTTGACGATGCCGACGCGCAGTGGCTTCACTCGAGCGCCTGATCGATGTCTGCGAGGATGTCGTCGATGTGCTCGAGGCCGATCGAGAGGCGTACGTAGTCTTGCGTGACGCCAGTCGCCGCCTGCTCCTCGGCCGAGAGCTGCTGGTGCGTGGTGGTCGCGGGATGGATCGCGAGCGTCTTGGCATCACCGACGTTCGCGACGTGCGAGATCAGCTTCAGGCTATCGATAAACTTCTTGCCGCCGGTGAGGCCGCTCTTGACGCCGAACCCGAGGATCGCGCCGGCGCCGCGCGGCAGATACTTCTTGGTCTTCGCGAACTGCTCGCTCGTTTCGAGGCCGGGGTAGTTCACCCACGCGACGTGCTTGTGGCTCTGGAGGTGCTTCGCGACCGCGAGCGCGTTCTGAGAGTGGCGCTCCATGCGGATGTGCAGCGTCTCGAGCCCTTGGAGGAACAAGAACGAGCTGTGCGGCGAGAGAGCCGGGCCCAAGTCGCGCATGAGTATCACGCGCGCCTTGATGATGTAGGCGATGTTGCCGAGCGGCGCGAGGGCCGAGACGAATTCGAGGCCGTGGTAGCTCGGATCGGGCGCGGTGATCAGCGGGAACTTTCCGCCAGTCGTCCAATCGAACTTGCCGCTATCTACGATGGCGCCACCGATCGAGGTGCCGTGACCGCCGATGAACTTCGTCGCCGAGTACACGGCGATGTCGACCCCGTGATCGAACGGACGGAGCAGGAACGGCGAGACCGTGTTGTCGAGGATGAGCGGGACGCCCTTACCGTGGGCGATGCTCGATAGTAAATCGAGGTCGGTGACGTCGAGCTTCGGGTTGCCGATCGACTCGGCAAACACCGCCTTGGTCTTGCTCGTGATCGCTTTCTCGATCGCGGCAAGATCGTTCGACGGCACGAAGTGGACCTTGATGCCGAACCGCGGCAGCGTGTGCTTGAACAGGTTGTACGTGCCGCCGTACAGGTTATCGGCCGCCACGATCTCGTCGCCCGCTTGCGTGATGTTGAGGATCGAGAGCGCGATCGCCGCCGAACCGCTCGCCGTCGCGAGCGCGCCCACCCCACCATCGAGCTGTGTCAAGCGCTGCTCGAACACGTCGGTCGTCGGGTTCATGAGCCGCGTGTAGATGTTGCCGAACTCCTTCAGTGCGAAGAGGTTCGCCGCGTGCTCGCTGCTCTTGAACTGATACGACGTGGTCTGGTGGATCGGCACCGCGCGCGATCCGGTCGTGGGATCCGGCGTTTGCCCGCCGTGCAGCGCGATGGTTTCGGGACGGTAGGTCATGTCCCGATCTCTAGTACAACGGATGACCGTCCGTCAAGACGGATATCCGTTGCCACCGCGAGCACGGTCTTTTTCAAGCCTTGGCCCCACGGGGTGCCGACCGAGGCGGCGAGTCTTTCGGCCAGGTTGCGACGGCTTGAAAGGATGCGCAGATCGTCACTTATGTCTAAAACGCTCCCGATCGTCCCGATGCGCAGCGGCGTGCTGTTCCCTGGGGTGAGCCTGCCCATCACGGCTGCCCGTCCCGCGACGTTGCGAGCCATCGAGGCAGCGCTCCGAGATCCGGAGCACAAGGTGTTCGTCGTCGCCCAGCGCGATGATGTCGATGAAGTGACCGCCGAAGGGCTTTACACGTTCGGCGTGATCGCGACCCTGGGCTCCGTGCAGCGGGGAATGGGCGGCCTGCGCGTGGTCCTGGCAGGCCAGGAGCGCGGCATCGCCCTACGGGTGACGGCGGTTGCATCCGAGGCGGGAGGCTACCTCACGGCGCAGGTCTCCGAGCAGCAAGAGCTCCAGCCGCTCGACGCGAAGGATCCGACGTTCGTCGGGCTCTATCGCGAGGTCCGTGACCGTGCCGCCGAGCTCGCGAAGAAGCGTGGCGTGCCCGACGAGACCGTCGATCAGATGATGACTCACATCACCGAGCCGGGTCGCCTCGTCGATCTTGTCGCCGGTTATCTCGACGTGCCGGTCGCCGAGCGTCAGGCCCTGCTCGAAGTGCTCGCGATCGAGGATCGTCTGCGCCGCGTGCTGATCCACGTCCAGCGCCAGATCGAAGTGGTCTCCGCGCAGGAAGACATCCACTCCAAGGTCAAAGAAGAGATCGGTGATCGCCAGCGCGAGCACTACCTGCGCCAGCAGTTGAAAACGATCCAGAGCGAGCTCGGCGAGGGCGATGAAGCGCAAGACGAAGCGCTCAAGGAGCTCAAGGCCAAGCTCGACGGGCTGCCGCTTCCCGATGAAGCGCGCAAGGAGGTCACTCGCGAATGGTCGCGGCTGACCCGCGTCGGCAAAGAATCGATGGAATCGCAGGTGATCCGCACGTACCTCGAGACGGTGGCCGAGCTGCCGTGGGGCGTGCGCACCGACGAGCACCTCGATGTCATCTCGGCTGCGAAGGTCCTCGACGAAGATCACTACGGGCTCGGGGACGTGAAGGATCGCGTGCTCGAGTTCCTCTCGGTCTATCAGCTCACGAAGAAGAGCGATCAGAAGGGTCGGATCCTGCTGTTCACCGGCCCGCCAGGCGTGGGCAAGACCTCGATCGCGAAATCGATCGCGCGTGCGATGGGGCGCAAGTACGTCCGCATCTCGCTCGGTGGCGCGCGTGACGAGGCCGATATTCGGGGCCATCGCCGCACGTACATCGGCGCGCTGCCGGGTCGCTTGATTGCCGGCATGAAGCAAGCGGGCAGCAAGAATCCGGTGTTCCTGCTCGACGAAGTCGACAAGCTCGGCCAATCGCACCAGGGCGATCCGGCGTCCGCGCTGCTCGAGGTGCTCGATCCCGCGCAGAACGATACGTTCACCGATCACTACCTCGGTGTGCCGTTCGATCTGTCGGAGGTCGTATTTATCGCGACGGCGAACTTCATCCAGAACATCCCGGGCCCGCTGCTGGATCGCATGGAGGTCGTCGATTTCTCCGGCTACACCGAGAAGGAGAAGCTCGAGATCGCGAAGAGCTATCTGGTCAAGCGACAGCTCGAAGCGAACGGCCTCACGCCAGATCAACTGACGCTCACCGACGACGCCGTGCGCGAGGTCATCACCTCGTACACTCGCGAAGCCGGGGTGCGCAACCTCGAGCGCGAGATCGGAAGGCTCGCGCGTAAGGTCACGCGGAAGATCGCGGGCAAGGAGATCGAGCGTGCTGCGCTCGACCGCGCCGACGTCCGTCCTTTGCTCGGCCGACCGCGCGTTCATCCCGAGAAGGCGAACCGCGAGGACCAGGTCGGCATCTCGACCGGCATGTACTACACGCCGATGGGTGGCGACATCATGTTCATCGAAGCCGCACCGATGAAGGGCAAGGGCAACCTAGTCCTCACCGGGCAGCTCGGTGACGTGATGAAGGAGTCCGCGCAAGCCGCGTGGACGTTCGCTCGCTCGCATGCGGACTGGCTCTCGATCGACGATCGCGTGTTCGAGCGGGACGTGCACGTGCACGTCCCGGCTGGCGCGATTCCGAAAGATGGACCTTCGGCGGGTATCGCGATGGCCACGGCCATGGTGTCGGCACTCTCGGGTCGCGCCGCTCGTCACGACGTGGCGATGACCGGCGAGATCACGCTGTCGGGTCGCGTGTTGCCGATCGGTGGTCTCAAGGAGAAGATCCTCGGAGCGGTGCGCGCGGGCATCACGAACTTCGTGATTCCAGCTGACAATGAAGCCGACCTCGAGGATCTGCCGGCCGAGGTGCGCGAGCGAATCAAGGTCACGCCTGTCGAGACGTTGCTCCACGCGCTCTCGATCACGCTGCGCGATACCGTCCAGCGCGATGGTCGGCTCTACTTCCAGCCGGCACTCGCGGCTCTCACTCCGACCGAGCGCGTCGCACACTAGTTGGCACTATCGGCACTCGTCGCGACGTGGCAAACGTTCAGCGCCGAGTGGTTGCTCCGAGTCGCCACGCCGACGACCGGCGCGAGCAACTCGGCCCGGCGGGCGCACTACAGGATGGTGGAGTCGTAAAAGCGAGAGCGGCCATCAACAAGCGTCAGCCGCAGCACATCATCCTGCGGGTGACGAAGGAGCTCGGTTGGCTACGCCGGCTCGACATGGATGCGGCCGTTCGTGGCGCACTACCTGAGTCTCTTGAGCCCATCCCTCGGGCTCGCTCTACCCAAAAGAACAACCGACGTGAGGAACGGTCGCGACCTACCGAGCGCTCGCGGCGCAGGTACTGCGTGGGATCCTCCGTTGCGCTGCGACCCAGGAGCCAAGTGACGCTACAGTGACTGTATGGCGAGCTGGATCGAAGCAGTACCCGAGGCCGCGCTCGTCGAAGCGCGGGCGTTCAACGAGAAGCTCGAGAAGATCCTCGCGACGATTCCATCGGTCCACACGCTCGATCCCGCGCAGGTGCGAGTCGCGCGTCGCGAAGGTAAAGGCATCTTCCCGGCACCGCAGTTCTTGCCCGAAGCAAAGAATCTCGAGATCAAGACACGCGGCGGCACGATCAAACTCCGGATCGTGCGACCGGCCGGCGAACCGAAGGGCGTGTATCTGCACATCCACGGCGGTGGCTGGACGCTCGGCGGACACGACATGCAAGATGTCCAGCTCCTCGAGACCGCGCGCGAGACCGGCCTCGTCGTTGCGAGCGTGAACTACCGGCTCGGGCCCGAGTATCCGTTCCCTGCGGGCATCGACGATTCCGAAGACGCTGCACGCTGGCTCGTCCTCGAAGGTGCCGAAGTGCTCGAGGCGCCGGCGCGCTTCGCGATCGGCGGTGAATCGGCCGGCGCGCATCTCGCGGCGCTCACGCTGTTGCGCCTTCCGCGCAACGCGTTCTACGCGGCGAATTTCGTGTACGGCGCGTATGACATGTCGCAAACGCCGAGTCAGCGGCTGTGGGGCGATCGCAACCTGGTGCTCTCGGGACCGATCGTCACGTTCTTTGGCGAGTGCGCGCTGCCGAAGATGCCGATGGAGGAGCGGCGCTCGCCCGCGTACTCGCCGCTGTTCGCGGATCTCGCGAACCTGCCACCGGCGCTGTTCACGGTCGGCCTGCTCGATCCGTTGATCGACGACACGCTGTTCATGGAGGCGCGCTGGCGCGCAGCCGGTAACTCGACGACGCTGCGCGTGTGGCCCGAAGCGGTCCACGGCTTCAACTCGTTCCCGATCGAGATCGGGAAGATGTCGAATCGCGATCAACACGAGTTCCTGGCGTCGCGCCTCGCCTAGAAAGACACTGATCGCGATCCGTGAGCCCGGCGCCCTCGCGCGTAATCGGCTCGCATCCGTGCGCACAGCGTCGTGCGTCCGAGCAGATAGCGCTCGGCACTAATCGATCTCGGCCGAAACGATCTCACCCCGGCCGATCGCGGCAACCAGTAGCGCGTGATCGGCGGTGACTTGATCCGCGGCGATCGTCGCCATCTTCGCGATCGCTCGATCGAGCTTCTCGGCGTCGCCCGCGTAGCCGTAGAGCACCGCGGGATCCGCGGTCCGTGCGTGGCCCTTCGCGAACGTCTCGCCCGAAACGCGCGAGTACTCGACGAGCGACGAGCGCTTGAGATCCGCGGGATCGATCGCCGCCTTGTGATCGGCGAGCTGGCGTACGTAGAACGGGCGGTTGTTGATCGTGGTCCAGCCGATAAACGGATCGACCGAGGTCTGCATGCGGTGCGCGCCCTCTGCAACGCGGCGGCCATCGTGTTGCGCGGGAACAACCCAGCCGTGATCCGCGTACGTGCTCGGCAACGCTTCTTTGACCTGCAGGATCAGTGAATCCTCGGGACCGTTGCCCGCGCAGATCACGGCGTAGTTGTGAACTCCAATGCTGCCCGTACCGGCGACCTTGAATGCGACATCGTACGGCGCATAGCTATCGAGCACCTGCTGTCGGCTCGGACCGACGGTGTTGCGATACTCGTTCAAAGCTCCGAGCACGAGCTCGGCTTCCTGATCGGGGATCCTGCGCAGCTTCGGATCCGCAGCGACGAAGCGATGGCGACCATCCGGCAGGGCCGGCGCGCAGAGCGCCTCGCGCGCCTGTAAGGGCTTGATGTGCTCGGCCTTCGAGAGCACGCGACCGACCGGGCCCTCGATCCCGAAGCGATGGACGGCGTAGCGCGCGAGCTCGACCGCCGGCAGCTCCGCGAGCTCGTGCATGGTCTCGCGCCACGAGCGCACCATCGCGATCACGGCCTCCTTCGCGACGGCCTCGCTCGCGTGGCCTTCGCGCGCGACCAACACGATGCTGATCGCGAGGCGCTTGAGATCCCATTCCCACGGCGCGCGACAGGTCTCGTCGAAATCGTTGAGATCGAACACGACCTTGCCGTCCGGCGCGGAATAGGCACCGAGGTTGCGAAGGTGCGCGTCGCCGCAGATCTGGACGACGTAGCCGGTGTGCGGCAACGCCATGAGGTCCGGCGCCATGATCGAAGCATTGCCGCGCAGGTACGCGAACGGCGACATCGCCATGCGCCCGTGGCGGAACGGCAGCACGTCGGGCAGCCGGCCTTCTTCGGACGCCTTGAGACGGGCAAGCACGTCGCGCTCGCCGGTGGTCCACACGTCGTGATCGATGCGGCGCACGACGTCGCGCAGGCTGCGGCCGTAGGCTTCACGCTCGGCGCGAGCAAGGTGACGAGGCGGAGGGGTCGTGGTCATGGGGGCCAACGACACTAGCAGTTCGACATGGTCGGATTAGGCTCCCAGCATGAAAGCGCTGTTAATCGTGGTGGGGCTCGACTGCCCGGACCCATGCAGCCTGGAAGTAACCGACATATGATCGGTTGCAATGACCCGTCGTCGGTTCGAGGAGGGGCGCGAGCTCGTCAAGGGCGCGTTCAGCTCGTACTCGCGCCATAGCGGTCGAATGCTCGCGAGCGCGGTCGCGTTTTCGGCGCTGTTGTCGATCGCACCGCTCCTGTTCATCGCGCTCGGCATCGCGAGCATCGTGGTGGGTGACGACCTCGGGCGGGCGAGCGTGCGGCACGATCTCGCGCGCTGGATCGGCACCGAAAGCGCACAGACGATCCTGAGCCTCCTCGATCACGCGCGGGTGACCGGGCGGAGCGCGGCGGCGAGCGTGGTCGGCGCGGTCGTGCTCGTGTACGCGTCGACCCGATTGTTCAGCCAGATGAAGCGCGCGCTCAATCATATGTGGGACGTCCATGCGAAATCGGGCAAGGACTTCAGGGCGAAGGTCATCAAGCAGGCGCGCAAGCGCGGGCTCGCGCTCTTGCTCGTGGTGTTCGTCGGCGTGCTGATCATCGCGGTCGTCGCGGTCAAGACCATGCTCGCGGTGTCGCTGCACCTCTTGCCCGAGGCCGAGGACCGTGCGCTGTGGCGGGCGGGCGAGATGATCGTGTCGCTCGGCACGACCACCTTGATGTTCGCGGCGCTGTTCAAGACGCTGCCCGATGCGAAGCTCGCATGGCGCGATGCGTGGCGCGGGGCGCTGGTCACATCGATCTTGTTCTCGGTCGGCACGACCGTGATCAGCCTGTACCTCGGCCACAAGACGCTCGATGTCCTGTACGGCCCGGGCGGATCCCTGGTGTTGCTCCTGCTGTGGGTCCAGTACTCGGCGCAGGTGTTCTTCCTCGGCGCCTCGGTGACCGGCGAGTTTGCGCGCCGACGAGGAAGCGCGATCTCGCCGAATGAAAACGGCGTGAGAGTCGTGATCGCCGACGGCGAGGCGATGTAGACAGATCGGCGAAGATCAACGATATCGTTGCGACGAAGCCACACGATCAGGACCTTCTCAAATCTGGGTCGGCGGAGCTAACGTACCCGACCGTGGGGAACCGAGTTAGTTGGTTCGTTCTGATCGGCACACTCGGGGGCGCCCGTGCCGATCAGAACGCAACCGCGACCATCGATCAAGCGCGCGCGAAGGCCGCGGGCCTCGATTTCTCGTTCATTCGCGTGAGCGATGGAGCACACCGACTACTAAGCATCGCCGGTACGCAGAAACTTCTGCACCGTCGCTTCGCTCAGCTTGAATGCCGCGCTCGCGCGGCCGCTGCGCACGATCTCGTCGGTCGTCTCATCCGTGATCTTGAGGATCGCGTGCGGATCGTCTTCCTCGAGCTGGATGTCGAGGTCGGCCTTGAGCCGCTGACCGCTCTCGCTCTGACAGGTGATCGAGCGATGCAGCTTCGCGTGAAGCGACGCTTGATGACGCTTGAGCACATCGTTAGCTCCCTTTAACAAACTCGCGAAGTCCGAGTGGCCCATCGGCTTCGGGTCGACCTTGTTGCGGCCCATCGTCCACGGGCTGACGAGGACGGGCTCGGAATCACCGTCGCGTGTCATCTCGACTGCCCAGCCTTCATCGTGGTCATTTCTGATCACGCGTGCTGTCCAGCCAGATTTTTTCCACAGGCGCGGATCGGAGGTGTGCTCGACAGCTTCTTCGACGGCTTCTTCCATGGCCGGAGCATCGCGCAGGGGGATGACACCCGTGTATCGTGACCTCGTGGATCCGTTGCTCGAGAGCCTGACGCGCCTGAAACAGACGTGGCCGGGCTCGCCATGGGACTGGGATGGCCGGTTTGCTGCGGTCAGCTCGTCGTTCACGATCGAGCTCGAGCCGAAGGTTCGCGAGAGCGCGCGGTTCGCATTTCCGCGCGGCTGGACCGTGAAGTCGCTCGCGACCGCGCCCGAGACGTTTCGTGCCTTCGCCGAGACGACCGGCATGAGGCCGAACCAGCGCCTGCTCGCGGGCGACGAGCTCACCGCGCCGACCTTGTTCGGCCTGTGGTGGCCGTGGGGCGGCGGTGACAAGGTCACGCTGCGCATCGGTTTGATCGGTGCCGGTGTGGCGATCGCGCCGGTACCTGCGATTCGCGAGTTGTTCGGCGTGATCCTCTAGCGGTTCATCGCGGACACTCTGGATCGAACGCGGCGTAGACCACCCCCATGCCGCCCGCTCCGAGCTCGCGCTCGATCACGTAACGGCCGACCTTCGTAGGCGAGCTGCTCTTGACTGCGGTCGCCGTCTTGGCAAGCTCGTCGTCGGACGCCGACAGGCGCTACGCTCCGCTTCGCTTGCGGAGCTCGGCGACGAGCTTCGCGGCGATCTCGAGATCGGCGAACTTGATGATCAGGTTGCCGGTCGGATTTACCGAATGGATCGTGATCGCGATCAGGCCGTGGACCTTGTCGCCGATCACGCGAAGCGTACCGCGCGTGCCGGGTTGCCAATCAGAGGGTGCACGGATGCCCGAGATGTCGGCGCCGCCTTCGTTGATCTCGACGAGCTGCCCGAGATAGCTGCGGCCATCGAAGTCGAGCTCGATCGGGAGGTAGAGCTTGATGCGTTCGGAGATCCGCTGGAGCTGGCGAAACTCCGACGAGAACTGTGGCTGGGCCTGCTCGGTCGCCTTCGGTTCCTTGACCGGCGCATTGGAGCGCACGGTCTCGATGCCTTCGAGCCCGAACTCGAACTTGCTGTGGAGGCCCGGCTCCATCGGGCGCGTCTTCATCGCCCTCGCGAACTGCTCGCGCAGCTTCCGGATCGGCGAGAGGTCCTGCTGGAGCAAGCGCTGCGCGAGCTGGCTCAACTCTTTGACATCCGGATCGGTGTGCGGCGCGCTCATCACGAAGGGCTTGCCATCGTTTACCGAGTTGCGGACTTGCGCGTTCTGGCGCAACGCGGCTGCGACTTCGACATTGATGCCGAGCCGCTCCGTGATCATCCGCTGGATCGCGAACAGCGCATTGCGATCGGCGGGCTTGTGCAACATGTTGCCGACGATCGACGCGTTGAACTCCGAGAGCAGTAACCGAAAGCTCGCGACGAGCTCGGGCACTTCATCCTCGAGCATCGTGAAGAACGTGGACACCTTGTCCATCGTACTTCCGAGCTCGAACGCGTCCTTGCCGAACGCCGCGGCCAGCTTCTCCGAGGCGCGCAGGCCGACGGAGGCGCGTTGCAGGCGCCTGAACAGCGCGATCTTGAGGAACGCGTAACCGTTCTGCAGCGACGTGATCTCCGGCACCATCACGACGAGTCGGGTATCAGCGGCGTTGAAGAAATCGATCGTGTCGAGATCGACGCCAGCGCCGACATCGATCAACAGCACGTCGACTGCGAGCCTGCCGAGCTCGGCAAGCAGCTTCTGCTTGCTCTGGAAGGTCGGGTGCGCGGAGCCGAGCGCGCCTTCTGCGCCCGCGATGATACGAAGATTAGCGACCGGCGTCGGGAGGGCGACTTCATCGAGCGTGGCGTTCCGGCCGGAGAGGAAATCTTCCACCGTACGGTCCGGCCGCATGATGCCGAACATGGTGTGAAGGTTCGGCGCGCCGAGGTCGGCATCGAGCATCACGACGCGAGCGCCGGCTTTCGCGAGCGAAACTGCCAGGTTGGTCGAGACCAGCGATTTCCCGACGCCACCCTTGCCGCCGCCGACCGCGAGGACCCTGCCGACCCGAGCTGGCTTCTCCATGCGCTCCGGAATCTAACAGGTTCACCGTCCCTTCATGCACGGCATGGCAGCGTCGGGGCATGAACAACTTCAAAGCACTCGTCGTGGGTCTCGTGCTCGCCTCCGGCACGGTCGCCCTGGCCGACAAGATCGAGCTCTCCGCCGTGCCGACGCCCGTCACCAAGGCCTTCGCGGCGCGCTACCCGAAGGTCACGGCGATCAAGGCCGAAAAGGAAGTCGGGAAGGACAAGGTCGTCGCATACGAGCTCAAAGGCGACAAGCTCGAAGCCACGTTCACCGCCGACGGCACGTTCCTCGAGGAAGAGACCGTCGTCGCGCTGACGACGCTGCCGGCCGCGGTGACCAAGGCGTTCGCCGCGAAGTATCCAAAGGCGAAGGCCGAACGTGCCGAGAAGCAGGTCAAGGCCGACAAGACCACGACCTACGAGATCGCGTTCGGCAAGACCGAGGTGACGTTCAAGGGCGACGGAACGTTCGTCGAAGAAGAGTAGGAACAGCCGAACGCTAGAGGCCGTGCTGGCGCCTTCGCAGTTGCTAGAGGTGCACTCGTACGAATCGGGTACGCGCGACCTTCGGAACCAGGAACTCGTTGGCGCCCTGCGTACAGGGCGTGTCCGAAGCGCAGCGTGGGTCCTTGGCACCACGGGTGCACGGACCTCGGTCATGGCTCATATCCAAGTTGTCGTGGCGTTCGATTTCTCGCCAAGCTCCGAGCAAGCATTGCAGCGGGCGCTCGACGTCGCGTGCCGCGCGCCGCAACACGTCCTGCACATCGTCGCAGCCCTCGACTCGCGTCATGGCCTGCCCTTGGTCGAGACCAAGGTCGCGGATTTTGCGTACGCCGATCGGATCCAACAGCTCATTTCCGATCACGTTCGGACCAAACTGAACGGTCGTGACGCCGCGGCTTCGGTCGAGTTCTACGTCCACGCACGCTTCGGCAAGCCCGCTGACGAGATCTTGGCGCTCGCCCACGAGGTCGGTGCAGACATGATCTTCATCGGCTCGCACGGTGCGACGGGCCTCGAGCGGATCCTGCTCGGCTCGGTCTCGGAACGTGTCGTCCGCGAAGCCAAGTGTCCCGTGATGGTCGTGCGAGACAAGACGTATGCGACGGTGGCCCTGCTCCACGTGCTCGAGACGACCGGCGAGCACAAACCTCATCGGCGACCGTTTCGGTTCTCGTACGTCAACCACCAGATCCTGACGCGGCCGGACGACTGGCCGCTTAACTGACTCGCTAGAGCGTTGCCTTCGAGCCCGACAGGGCCATGCGTTCGGTCTCGGTATCGGCGAGCTCCGCGAGGATTTCTCGGACCTGTTCGACTCGTATGGATGTGAACGGGTGGGGCCCTTCTCCGAACGAGAGCTCGCCCGGGTCGGCGCACGCCGCTTCCTCGAGCTCCTCGCGGCTCGGCGCGGCCGCAAGGATGCGATCGACGGTCCGGCGATCGGTCTCGCCGAGAATGGCATGAATATCGGTGACAGAAGCGGCGGTCATGCTCGACGGACGTTGCAGTGGACGCGCCAGCTGGCCCTTGCGCTGGGACCTGCGTGAACGGTCGCGAGGCGCAAACCTGGCGCGAGTGGTCGCTTCCCGTGCAGGGTTTGCGCGAAGTACCGTTGGCCTCCGTGAGGAAGGAGCATGCGAGCTGCATCGCGGCGTGGCTCGGCGAGATGACTCGCTAGCCGGCGAGCACTCGCCCCGCGAGCGCGATGCCCGAGAGGAAGGCGCCCTCGACGCGGCCACCGCACGTCCAATCGCCTCCGAGCCCGATGCGCAGATCCTCGTCGAAGATCGCGCCAGATTCGAGCGGCCGAGGAGCACGCGCGTAGCCCCAGCGATGGACAAACGCGAGCTCGGGATCGAGCGGCCCGAGTTCGAAGAGGCGTGAGAGCTCGCCGATCATCACCGCCTGCACCTCCTCGCGCGGCATCTCGCTCGCGGCGCGCGACCAGGTCGCCGAGGCGTGGAGCACCCAGCGCTCGCCCGACGGTCGGCCTGGCTTGCTCGAGTCGCGCGCGACCCACGCGAGCGGCGATATGTCCGGCTCGCCGTGCCGACCGATGAAGGCGCCGTCGTGCACGAGCGCGCGGAGCGCATCGTCGTTGCGTCCGGCGGCGAGACCGACGACGAAGCACGGATCGAGGGGCACCGCGCGCGCCTCGCTCGCGAGCCGCGCACTGACCGGCTCGAGCAGGACCGCGGCTTGATCGGCCGGAAGACACAGGACGACACAGTCGAAGGCGCCGAGCTCCTCGGTCCCGAGCTCTGTAGGAAGAGGACCGAGGGTGACACCGGCCGGCGCCGTCGTGCCGCGTAGCGTGATCGTTCCTGCCACTCGCTCGAGGCGATCGATCCGATGGCCGGTCTTGACTTGCAGATCGCTCGCGAGGTGACGCGCGAGCGCGTTCATGTCGGGCGTGCCGACGAACCGCTCGAGCGGCGGGGTCGGACGCGCCGGTCCGCCTGCACCGTCGAGGGCGACGATGCGGCCCGTCCACGGCGCGCACACGCCATCGGCGAGCCACGCCTGGACGAACCGCTGAAACCTCGGATCACGGGCGGTGAAGTACTGCGCGCCGAGGTCGAAGGTGTGCGGTGGAACTCGGCGCGTGGCGAGCCGCCCGCCCGGCGAGCGGCCCTTGTCGAACACCACCACGTCGACGTTGTGATCGGCGAGGGTGCGCGCGCACGCGAGGCCTGCGAGCCCCGCACCGATCACGGCCACGCGTCGCAGCTCGGGCCGGGCGGGCCGCGCGACGTGGCGCGCGTAGGCCGCGACGTCGATCCTCGCGGCGTGAGCTGCGGTGGGCCGCGGCCGTACCGTACCGAGGATCGGCGTGGGCGGCGTGAACGGACGATCGAAGAGCCCGAGGCACCAGTACAGACCTCCGTACGACGCGGGGTCGCGACCATCGAGCGCGTAACGATGATTGAGCTCGACGAGCGCACGGCGCGCGGCTTCGGCATCGGTGGTCCAAGCCGGCACGGCTTTTCCCCATGTCATGCGAAGGTTGTTGTGCAGCTCGCCATGCGCGAGCAGCGAGCGCTGGCACGCATCCCACAGTTCATCGCCGGTCCGGCCGCGCTCGAGGCGCTCCATCGTCAGTGCGACCCGCGGATCCGCGGCGTGCTCGTCGAGCGTCGCGCGGGCCCACGCTGGCAGCGGCGCGAGCGTGTGGAGCTCGCCTCGCGGCGTGTTCGCAGCGAAGTGCCATGCGACCTCACGCCATACGAGGAGCTCGTCGAGAAATTTGTCGGCGCCCACGCCGGTGACCCGCGCGGCTTCGCGAGCGATCCGGAGCGCGGAGACATGGCCGTAGTGGAGGTAAGCCGAGAGCCGGCTCGTGCCGTCGAGGAGCGGACCATTGCGGTGACGCGCGTACCCGCCGAGCTTGCCGGTCCGGAACGCGTCCCAGCGCGCGTACCCGGCGCGTGATCCGCCACGGGTCTCGCGAACGGGCGCGACGCCATGATCGATCTCGCACGCTGCTACGAGGTTCGCGAGTGCGCGGTCGTCGAGCGCGCGTGCGTCGATCGGCGTGAACGGAAGTGCGTGGTCCAGAGGCGGCTGGTGCGGCGCGACATCCAGCCACGGTTCGGCCAGCGCAGCCGTCGCCAGCCGCTGCGTCGCGGCCCGGAACGCAAAGGCACGTTCGTAGCGCTTCGTGACGAGCGGCATCGCAACGACGCAGGACGCATCGACCGTCCATAGTGGTACGCCCGCCTTCGCGAGGTGCTCGCCGAGACGGACCGTCCAGGCATCGAGCGGCGGCACGGGGACATCCTCGGTCACGACGAGCGCCGCCTGCTTCGCGAGCTCGACGAGCATCGGTCCGCGCACACCCGGGCGCTCGACGTGGAGCGCGTAGCGGACGCCGCGAGCCTCGAGTCCGGCGGCGACGTCTCGCGCGCCCTCGAGAATGAACGTGTGGTGACGGTCCGACGCGAAGGGGTAACGCTCGGAGACGGCGTGGTAGACGAGCACAGAGAGGCCGAGCGTGTTCGCCGCGGCGACCGCCGCATCGAGCGCGGGGTTCTCGTGATCGCGAACCGCCATCCGCATCCAGTACAGGACGATGCGCGCATCGCGCGGCGGCGGCCGCGAGACCACGCAACGAACGCGCTGTGCGACCGCCGCTGGAAGGGCAGCACGCAGCGCGCGCTCACCCTCATCGGCGTGACCGCCGTGATCGCCGTGGTCGCCGTGATTGGTAGGAACCGCTTTCACGCGGGTTGGATGGTGAGTCCACGGTCGACGTTGCGCGGGGCACGCCGATTCCGCGCAACCAGCAGGTCGCGGCGGCATCGAAGCGAGCGTGTCGTCTTCCAGTTTTCCCGCGAAGGTCTGCCCGACCTGCGGGCGAAGCTTCGCGTGGCGCAAGAAGTGGGCACGGCACTGGGCCGAGGTCGTCCACTGCAGCGACCGCTGCCGCTCGAACCGCAAGCGCTCTCACTCCATCGCGATCGAGGCCCGGATCCTCGCGTGCCTGGCGTACAGCCCTCGCGGTGCGTCGATCGGTCTTGCGGACGTGCTTTCTCAGGAGGAATACCAGGATGCGGCGCGCATGGAAGTTGCGCGCGCGGCCGCGCGCCGGCTCGCGCACGCGGGCACCATCGACATCGTCGAGCGTGGCACTGTCGTCGACCCCGACCACGCGCGCGGACCGATCACGGTGAGGCTGCGCTGATCGTAGAACAGCCGGCGTGCTGCGGGAGGCGTAACGTCTCGCGGTCGCGAGCATCCTACGGGAGACCATGTCTCCAGGCTTCGCGATTGTGTTGACTGGCGCGGCGCTCGCATGTGCATGCCGCTCAGGGTCGCGCGATCGTTCGGAACCGAGCAGAGCGACGAGTGCCGCCGAGCCTGCAGGCGCGTGCGTCGGCCTCGGTGGCGAGGCCGCGAAGCCTGGGATGCGCAACGTGCTCGGCACCGCGCTCCGCGCCTGTCCATCGCGATCCACGACCGGGTTCTATCGCGACGGCTTCTGTTCGACCGGCGCAGAAGACGCGGGCGTTCACGTCGTCTGCGCGACCGTGACCGACGCGTTCCTGCGGTTCAGCGCGAGCCACGGCAACGACCTGATCACGCCCCGAGGCGAGTTCCCGGGGTTGCGCGATGGCGACGCGTGGTGCCTCTGTGCGGCGCGGTTTCGTGAGGCATTCGACGCTAGCGTCGCGCCGCCGGTCATCCTCGAAGCCACGGATCGGGCGGCGCTGTTGACGCTCACGGCGAGCGAGCTGAACGCGAGCGCGACCAAGATGTGTCGAACCCCTCCATTCCCGTGATCTTCGCTCGATAGATTGTTGGTCACGTTCGGCGCGCGACCGGCTCTACCAGAGCGATGAACCCAATGCGTAACTCTTCCCTCCTTCTTGCGGTCGGCGCGGCCAGCCTGTTCGGGCTACTTGGTTGCACCGATCTCGACGACTCCACGAACGACACGAGCGACACGAGCGACACGAGCGACACGAGCGACACGAGCGACACGAGCGTTCGGTCGCTGGGTCCGCTGACCGCTCCGCGGAACGCTGCGTTCGGCCAGGTCGGCATCGGCAGCTCCTCTTTGCTCGGGCTCGAGCTCGATAACGGCGGCAGGAGCGAGGTCACCATTCGTCAGGTCACGATGTACCCGCCGGACCCGTTCGATCCCGCGTTCGTGCCACCCGATCCGTGCATTCCGCCGGACCCGTACCACAACCCGTTAGAAAACTTCACGCCGCGTTTGTTAGCGCCCTGCGTGAAGCCGGCGGGGACGACGACGCTCTTCGTCGCGTTCGCTTCTCCCACTGCCGGCGGTTTCGCGGCCGGGATCCGGGTCGATTACGCCACCGGTGATGGCGGCGCGTACACCCTCACGATCCCGGCGACCGCGTGCGTGACGGCGCGCGCTCCCTTGACGCGGTGATGGCGACGCTCTCTGCAGCCCTGCCGGTCGTGGTGACTTCGAGGATATCACGAGCGGCCCGACCGTAACGTTTACGTACCGATGACCGCGGTGACCGCCGTCGTGGGGCTCACCGGCGTCACGACCACGGAGCTCGTCGTAAGGACCTGTCGGCGCGGTCGTGATCGGTAGTGTGTTCTGAGTAATAATCCGCGCGATGCGGACAGCGATCGCGATCATGATCCTCGTGGCGAGCACTGCGCTCGTCCACGCCGAACCCCTCGACGACATCCTCGCGCGTAATCTCGTCGCACGCGGCGGCGCCGAGAAGTTGCGCTCGATCAAGTCGCTGCGCGCGACGGGGCAGGCGGTGCTCGGCGGTGGGAGCTCCTCGATCACGGCCGAGTTTGGTCAGGTGATCGAACGACCGAACCGGGTCCGCACGGAGATCACGCTGCAGGGGCTCACGCAGATCAGCGCGAGCAATGGCGGCGCAGCATGGACCGTGTCGCCTTTTGGCGGGCGGCGCGACGCCGCGCTCGCTTCGGGCGATGACACGCGCCAGATCGACCAAGGCGCCGAGCTCGAGGGACCGCTCGTCGATTGGCGCGCCAAGGGTCACCGGCTCGAGTGGCTCGGCACCGAAAACGTCGACGGAACGGCGGCGATCAAGCTGCGCGTGACTCGCAAGGATGGCGACGTCATGTACGTGTTCCTCGATCCATCCTCGGCCCTCGAGATCCGGATCACGACCGTGCGCAAGGTGCGCGGCAGCGAAGACATCACCGAGACCGATCTCGGCGAGTACGCGCAGGTCGCGGGCGTTTGGTTGCCGTTCTCGCTCGAATCCGGGGCGCCCGGCCAACCGCGCTCGTACCGCGTCAAGATCGAGCACGTCGAGGTCAACGTGGCCACCGAGGTCAAGTGGTTCCAGGTGCCGACCGCAGCCGCGACGCGGGTCGTGATCGCCGGGGCAGTCGACAAGACGAGCGTGGTCGCGGTGCCTCCGCCGTTGCCGACCGTGCCGGCGACCATCGATGCGGGGACGATCGCTGGACTCGGCGCGCGAAACATCGGTTCGGCGGCGATGAGTGGTCGGATCGCGGCGGTCGCCGCGGTCAACGTGGGAGGGCAGACCCATCTGTTCGTCGGTGCAGCGTCCGGAGGTGTGTGGCGCTCGCTCGATAGCGGTACGACGTTCACGCCGGTGTTCGACAAGCAGGCCGTGCAGTCGATCGGCGCGATCACGATCGATCCACGAGATCCCAAGACGATCTGGGTCGGCACCGGCGAGGCCTGGACGCGCAACTCCGTGTCGTTCGGTGATGGGATCTATCGCTCGGTGGACAACGGCGAGACGTGGACCAACCTCGGGCTCAAGGACTCCGAAAGGATCGTGAAGATCCTGGTCAGCCCGCGCGACTCGAACACGGTGTTCGCGTGCGTGCCCGGAAAACTCTGGAGTGACAGCAAGGATCGCGGCCTGTATCGCACCAGCGATGGCGGCAAGAGCTGGGCGCTCGTCCTGGCCGGAGCGAACTTGTCGACCGGCTGCTCGGGCGTGTCGATCGATCCCTCGAACCCCGACGTCGTCCTCGCAGGCCTGTGGGACTTTCGACGCCAAGGATGGACGTTCCGATCGGGCGGCGAGGGTCCGGATGCGCCGAGTGGCAGTGGCATGTTTCGCTCGGTCGACGGCGGACGAACCTGGAGCTCGATCGCGAGCGCGAAGGGCTTGCCTCCCGCGCCATGGGGTCGCGTCGAGATCACGCACGCGCCGTCGAATGGCAAGATCGTCTACGCGCTCGTCGAGTCCAAGCACAGTGCGCTGTACCGATCGAACGATGGCGGTGCGACGTGGGAGATGCGCGATCAGAGCTCGAAGATGGTCTGGCGACCGTTTTACTTCGCGCGGCTCGTCGTGGATCCTACGAACCCGGAGCGGTTGTTCAAGCCCGACCTCGGGTTGATCGTCAGCGAGGATGGCGGCAAGAGCTTCGCCGACAGTGGCGGCGGTTCACACGGAGACTGGCACGACCTCTGGGTCGATCCGCAGAATCCCAAGCACGTGATCGGCGGTGACGACGGTGGCTTGTGGCTGTCGTACGACGGCGGCTCGAAATGGTTCAAGGAGAACAACTTGCCGGTGTCGCAATTTTATCACGTGAGTGTCGACGACCAGGATCCTTATCAGGTCTACGGCGGTCTCCAGGACAACAGCTCGTGGGTCGGCGATAGCGCGTATCCAGGTGGCGTGACGACATCGCGCTGGACGAACCTGTGCAACTCCGACGGCTTCTGGGCCTGGGTCGATCCGACGGATCACGACAAGGTCTATTGCGAAGGCCAAGGTGGAGGGATCAGCCGCGTCGATCGCAAGACCCTGGCCTCGCGCGACATCCAGCCGAAGGCGAATTATCACGAGAAGCTTCGATTCAACTGGAACACGCCGATCGCGCTCAGCCCGACGCAGCAGGCGACGCTCTATCTCGGCTCGCAGTTCCTGTTTCGATCGCGCGACCGCGGTGATACGTGGCAGCGGATCTCACCCGATCTGACGACCAATGATCCACACAAGCAGAATCAGGAAAAATCGGGCGGCGTCACGATCGACAATTCGTCGGCCGAGATGCACACCACGATCTACGCGATCAGCGAATCCGCGAAGAACCCGAGCGTGATCTGGGTCGGTACGGACGATGGCAATCTCCAGCTCACGCGAAATGGCGGCGCGACCTGGACGAACCTGGTCGCGAACATCCCTGAGCTGCCGAAGAGCTCGTGGGTGAGCTGGGTCGAGGCGAGTCGGTTCGACGCCGGCACCGCGTACGTCACCTTCGATCGCCACACGTTCGGCGATATGGCGCCGTGGGTGTTCGTGACGACTGATTTCGGCAAGACCTGGAAGCGGATCGCAGCTGGCATTCGCGGCTACGCCCACACGATCAAGGAAGATGCGGTCAAGCCGAACATCTTGTTCCTCGGCACCGAGCTCGGGCTGTGGATCTCGGTCGATCGCGGCGCCACGTTCGCTCGGTTCGAAGGCAGTAACTTCCCGGCGGTGGCGGTGCGCGAGGTCCAGGTCCAGCCGCGCGAGGGCGATCTAGTGATCGCGACGCACGGGCGTGGCATCTGGATCATCGACGACCTCACTCCGCTGCGCGCTCTCAGCGATGCATTGGTGCAGCGAGCCACGGCGTTCTTGCCGACCCGGAACGTCCAGCAACGGATGCCCGCGAACGGCGGCTGGGTCGAGGGTGACGCCACGTTCGTTGGCGACAACCCGCCAGACGGCATGGTGATCACGTACTACCTGCGGACCCGCCATACCTATGGCCCACTCAAGCTGGAGGTGCTCGACGCCGCCGGGGCGCTCGTCGACACGGTGACTCCGAGCAAGCACCGCGGGATCAATCGCGTGCTGTGGAACATGCGCATGAAGGCCCCACGCGTCCCGCGCGCGGCACAGGTCGCATACGGTTCCTCACAGGGTCCGCGAGTCGTGCCGGGGACGTACACGCTCGTGCTGACTCGGGGCGCCGAAGCGATCAAGTCGAAGGTCACCGTGGGGATCGATCGCCGCGCGCCGTACACGGTCGCCGATCGCAAAGCCGAGTTCGAGGCAATGCAGAAGGCGTCCGGCGTGTTCGAGGACATGAGCAGGCTCGTCGATCGGATCGAAGCGACGCGCGAGGCACTCGAAACACGCGCGCACGCGGTCACGAGCTCGGATTCGTTGCATGGCAAGCTCGAGTCAGCGCTCACAAAGCTCGCCGAGATCAAGAAGTTGATCGTGGCGACCACCGAAGGTGGCGCAATCACGGGCGAGCAGCGCATCCGCGAACACCTCGACGAGATCTATGGCGCGCTCGCAGGGTGGGAGGGTCGACCAGCCACGTATCAACTCGAACGTATCGCGGTGTTGAAGCGAGAGCTCGGTGATGCGAGCAAAGGCTACGACGCGCTGTTCGCGAGCGACATTCGCGCGCTCGATGGCGCCCTCCAGCAGCACCAGCTGCAACCCGTGCCCGTTGTCAGCGAGCGCGAGCGCGAGGGTGATCCGGACGACGTCGCGATCCAATGCTTGGCCACGCGTGGGAGAGACTGCAAAGGTGCCGACCCTGCCGCCGAGCGTGACTAGAGCCTCGGCTCCAAGACTCCTGGCTCTAACGCGCGCGGTTAGGGTGAGCCCGGTTCGAGCGGACGACCGCGCAAATTGCGCTAAAAAGCCATGATCGGCACCCTAGCAAGCCCATGCCCAACCTCTGTACAGACGATCCGCCGGTTATTGGCCGATTCCTCTCGACAAGAGGGGCATCAGGGCGCAAACAAGGCATTCGGTTTCACTGATCTTTTGGGTGACTTGCCCGTCGGTGAGACCACTGCTGCCACTAGGAGTCGCGAATGTCTGAAGGTACGATCAAGCGTCTGACTGATAAGGGTTTCGGTTTCATCGAGAATGGCTCGGGCACCGACATGTTCTTCCACATGTCTGCCGTCGAGGGCGCTCGCTTCGAGGAGCTTCGCGAAGGCCAGAAGGTCTCGTACAACGAAGGCCGTGGTCCGAAGGGCCCGCGCGCCGAGAACGTTCGCGTTCTCTAACGAACAACCAACTCGTTGATTGAAACGCCGGCCTAACCGCCGGCGTTTTCTTTTGTCGGAACAGACCCGTTTCGCCCCGATGTTGGCACGTTGTGCTCTGTGCGAAACCTCACCTACCCGCTCGGGCTGCTACCCGCTTGCGCCTCGGCCTCGGTCTCGGTCACGGTCGAGACCTTGACGCGATCGACGAGTCCCGAGCCACCGTGGTGCTTGGTATTCCAGTCATCGCGGCGAGGATCTCGTCGGACTGATGGATCACGAGGCCCGGGCCGACCGCGATCTCGATCAGGTTGCCATCGGTCAGGATCGTCGCCATCTCGATGAGCCGCTCCCTGGCGGGCTCGAGTCCCGTCATCTCCATATCGAGCCTGATCGCGATTCGTACTGGAAGTACGGGCGCGCCGCGACACCGTGAGGCGGCGGCAACGAGCACGCCCGCTCGCGCATCGGTCGTGGGACCATCGCCGGATGGCGAGGCTCGCGGGGCTGGTGATGATGTCTACGCTCGGCGCCTGCGTGACGACCCGGCATCACGTGACCGCGAGCGGCGAGGACCTCTCGCATCACATCACCGAGCTGCGGTCGGTCGGCTCCGCGCGAGTGCAGGTCCAGGACGTCGGCGGCACGTATGGCTACTACCGCGTGCGCGCCGACCGCGACGTCACGGTGCGAGGCGTGCGCCGACCGCTCGCGTCGCTGCTCGCCGGCTGCGACCAGGGCGCCACGAGCCCGGACTGCCTGCTGACGCAGCTCGGCGATGACCCGATCCTCCTCGAGGACAGCGTGCATCGCCGCGTCGACGGCAAGGCGTTCGGCTTCGCGGGCGCGATGCTCGTGGTGAGCGGCTTCGTGGCGTACGGCATCTGCGATGGCACCCGCTGCGACAGCTCGCCCCGCGTGAACCGCGCCACCGAGATCGCCGGCATCACGTCCGCGAGCGTCGCCGGCGCCGGCATCGTGTACCTGCTCGTGGAGTGCTTCGTGATCGGCGGCTGTCGGGACTAGCGAGGCGACCGGCGTTGCACGCTGGCCCTATGATGCGAACCGGGATGGCGCTCGTCGAGATCGTTGCACTGGCTGCCCGAGTCGTTGTGGCAAGCAGGATGAGTGCGCGAAGGCCCTAGGGTCGTGGAGGCAGCGGTGGTGCCGCAGTCTGCGAGTAGATGAACGTGAAGGCGGTGCAGACGTTCGCCGGCGAGCCGTTGACCAGGTACGGCGAGTAGCGCCAGCTCGTGCGCATCGCCTGCAGGATCTTGGCGTCGTAGCCGCTGAAGCCGGTGGTCTTCAACATCGTCACCAATGAGACCGCGCCCGTCCGGTCGAGGCACAGCTTGTACGTACCGATGACCTTGTCCTTGCCGCTTCGCTCGAACTTGTCGGCGTCATCCGGCGTGATCGCCAGGTCGCCCGCGATCCGCTGAGCCTCGAGCAGCTGAGGGCAGGCTCACGGTGGGCACCGTGGCAACGGTGTCGAGGGAAAAATCTGAGGGAGAAATTCAGGCGCCGAACTCGAGCTCGGAGACAGGGTCGTCGGGCGGAGCGCGTG